>NZ_JBYOJT010000007.1:0-224333 GCF_057798875.1 Cupriavidus sp. 94F1 | reverse complement strand
AGCAGATCCGGAGCGTTCCCTTCGATACAAGCAGATCGGAAAATTCCTACGAAACTTCGAACACCTCAACCCCAAAATCCCCGACATCGACCAGATCGTCCCGTTGCCGCCGGCCAAGCTGCCGCCGTGGGACGGCACATTCCAGTGGGTACGGGAGCATGACGCAGCAGTACCGCCGGAGAAGCCTTCCGAGGAACTGGTCAATCGTCTGAGCCGGGCAAAGAATCTCGATCCAGCCACTGGTTTGCCGCTGCCGCCGCCACCGAAACTGCCGTTGGGGACCCGCGCCAAAACCGGTCAGCCTTGTCCGGAAAGCGGTATCTGGTGCGTGCCGGAGGCTGCAACTGTATTTGCCGGGGCAACTCGGCATTTCCGCAAGGGTGACGTCCTGCCGGAATTCGAGATGCCCAAGCCTCGCCGGCTGTCATGGCTGGACGACCTGCTGGGGGAGCGGGCTGTGTACTGGAACGTGTCGTGGAAGCTGATTTCGTACGACGAGTAGGGTTGAAACTTTCGCAGTCTGACTGTCTCGGGTGGTACGGTCAGCCGGCCACGACAGGCGTGGTGAAAGCCACACCTGTTCGATGGCCGGCAACCACCTTACACCACCGTTGCCAGCGCCAGCGTGAACAGCAGGGCCACCACCGAGATGATCGTTTCGGCCACCGACCAGGTCTTGAAGGTCTGGGCCACGGTCATGTTGAAGTATTCCTTGACCAGCCAGAAGCCGCCGTCGTTCACGTGCGACAGGATCAGCGAGCCGGCGCCCGTGGTCAGCACCAGCAGTTCGGGGCGGGTGCCCGGCACGCTGGCCGCGATCGGGGCCACGATGCCGGCTGCCGTGGTCATGGCCACCGTGGCGGAGCCCGTGGCGATACGGATCATCACGGCGACGAGCCAGCCCAGCACCAGCACCGACACATTGGCGTGCGTGGCCACGTCGACGATGGCCGTCGAGATGCCCGAATCGCGCAGCACGCGGCCAAAGCCGCCGCCGGCGCCCACCACCAGCGTGATGATGGCCGTGGGGGCCACGCACTCGTTGGTGAACTTCAGGATCATTTCACGCGTGAAGCCGCGCGCCTTGCCGAACGTATAGAAGCTGAACAGCGTGGCGATCAGCAGGGCCATCACCGAGTTGCCGATCAGCTTCAGGACGTCGTTGGCAAACGTCTTCGGCGTGGCGATCAAGTCGGCCCAGCTGCCGATCAGCATCAGGAACACCGGCAGCAGGATGGTCAGCACCGTGATGCCGAAGCCGGGCAGGTTGCCCTTGGCCGTGGCCGCTTCCTCGGTCAGTTGCTCGGCCAGCGGGTTCACTTCGGGCAGCTTCACGTGCTTGTCGATCAGCTTGGCGAACAGCGGGCCGGCGATGATGGCGGTGGGCACACCGACGATCAGCGCGTACAGGATGGTGTGGCCCATGTCGGCGCCGTAGGCCTGCACGGCCAGCAGCGCGGCCGGGTGCGGCGGGATCAGGCCATGCACCACGGACAGGCCGCAGACCATCGGAATGCCGACCAGGATCATCGACGTGTTCGTGCGCTTGGCCACGTTGAACGCGATCGGAATCAGCAGCACGAAGCCTACTTCGAAGAACACCGGCAGGCCGACGATGAAGGCGATGACCACCATGGCCCAGTGCACGTTCTTCTCGCCGAAGAAGTTGATGAGCGTCAGGGCGATGCGCTCGGCGCCGCCCGATTCGGCCATCATCTTGCCCAGCATGGTGCCAAGCCCGATCACCAGCGCGATATGGCCGAGCGTGCCGCCCACGCCGGCTTCGAACGACTTGACGATGTCACCCATCGGCATGCCCACGGCAAAGCCCAGGGCCACCGATACCACCACCAGCGTGATGAACGGGTTCAGTTTGAACTTGGCGATCAGAATCACCAGCGCGATCACGGCGATCAGCGCGTAAATCAAGAGCGTGGTTCCGGTAACGGCACCCATGTCTCGTCTCCTTGTGGCGGTTGCCGCCCGGCCGGACGGTCCGCTTCCGCTATGAAAATGCCGCGCGTGTCCGGGGTGTCCGGTATCTGGCGGCGGGTTGATGAAGCCGGCCGGCCATCGGTTGGCTCACCGATGCCGGCAGGCGGGGGGTGCGGCTTTAGGCCGCGGGTTTCTTGTAGGCGATGCAGTCCACTTCGACCTTGCAGTCCACCACCATGCTCGACTGCACGCAGGCGCGCGCGGGCGGATTGGCGCCGAAGTATTCCTTGAAGATCTTGTTGAACGACGGGAAGTCGCGCGCATCGTCCAGCCAGACGCCGCAGCGCACCACGTGCTCGGGGCCGTAGCCGGCCTCGGCCAGGATGGCCAGCACGTTCTTGATGGCCTGGTGGGTCTGCGTGACGATATTGCCTTCGACCACCTCGCCATCGACCATCGGCACCTGGCCGGACACGTACAGCCAGCCGTCGGCCTGCACCGCGCGCGCGAAGGGCATGTGCGAGCCGCCCTGGCCCGTGCCGCCTTCGACGCCGAATCGTTTGATATCCATGGGAACTCCTGTTGTGCCTGGTATGGGATTGATGCGGTTGATGCGGTTGATGCGGTTGTTCGGGGATTCAGGGCTGCGGCCGCGTGTGGCGCGGCAGGAAGCGGCCGGCGCGCACGCCGGTGGCCGCACGGTGCTGCCAGGTCAGCTCGCCGTTGACCCAGACCGCCGCAATGCCTTCGGCCGGCTGCATCGGGTCGGTGAAGCTGGCGGCGTCGCGGATGGTCGCCGCATAGAACAGCACCAGGTCGGCCCAGTAGCCTTCGCGCACGAAGCCGCGATCCTGCAGGCCGAAGCGTTCGGCGGACAGGCCGGTCATCTTGTTGACGGCCACGGCCAGCGGAAACAGTTCGCGGTCGCGCGCGTAATGGCCCAGCACGCGCGGGAACGCGCCCCACAGGCGCGGATGGGGCAGCGGATCGTTGGGCAGGCCGTCGGAACCGACCACCGTGGCCGGATGGCTGAGGATGCGGTCCACATCGGCGTCTTCCATGCAGTGGTAGACGGCGCCGGCCGGCTGCAGACGGCGCGCGGCCTCCATCATGTCCACCTGCCATTCGGTGGCGATATCGGCCAGCAGGCGGCCACCCATGTCGGGGTGCGGCTCGGACCACGTCACCTGGATGTCGAAATCGCTGGTCACCTGCTTGAGGTCCAGCGTGGAGGAACTGGCCGTGTACGGATAGCAGTCGCAGCCCACCGGCTGCCAACGCTGCGCGGCTTCCAGCGACTGCAGCACCTCGCCGCTGCGGCCCCAGTTCGGCACCCCTGCGCATTTCAGGTGCGAGATCACCACCGGCACGCGCGCATGGCGGCCGATGCGGTACGCCTCGTCCATGGCATCGAGGATTTCGGCGAATTCGCTGCGCAGGTGCGTGGC
Organism: Cupriavidus sp. 94F1; assembly: GCF_057798875.1. Lineage (NCBI taxonomy): Bacteria > Pseudomonadati > Pseudomonadota > Betaproteobacteria > Burkholderiales > Burkholderiaceae > Cupriavidus > Cupriavidus sp. 94F1. The sequence continues at coordinate 220,950 of NZ_JBYOJT010000007.1, read as the reverse complement.
GTATAGCGCGCCGGCATCGGCCAGCGGTTCGGCCAGCGACAGGACTTCGTCCGTTGGGGCACTGAATGCGTTGGCATAGGCCAGGCCGGTGGACAGACCCAGCGCGCCGTGTGCCAGGGCGTCTTCGAGTTGCGCGCGCATGGCCGCGATCTCGTCGGCCGTGGCGGCGCGGTCGAAGCGGTCCATATGGTTGCTGCGCAGCGCCGTGTGGCCCACCAGGGCGGCCACGTTGACCGATGGCCGCGCCGCGTTGACGGCATCGACGTAGGTCTTGAAATCGGGATAGCGGAACGCGTCGGCGCGGCCCAGCAGGTTCATCGGGTCGGGCGGGTCGCCGGCCAGCGTCACCGGCGCCGCGCTGATGCCGCAGTTGCCGACGATGACCGTGGTCACGCCCTGCGAGATCTTCGGCGTCATCGCCGGATCGCGCACGACATTGGTGTCGTCGTGCGTATGCACGTCGATGAAGCCCGGCGCCAGGGCCAGGCCGTGGCCTTCCACGACACGCGAGGCGGTGTCGGGATCGATGGTGCCGGCTTCATCGATGCGGGCGATGCGCCCGTCGCGGATGCCGATGTCGGCCATGCGCGCCGCGCTGCCCGAGCCGTCCAGCAGCATGACGCAGCGAATCAGGGTATCGAACAGGTGTGGCATGGTCAGTCTCCCAGCGGCTGGCGGCTGTCCGGGCCGTCGCTGTCATGGCTGACGCCGCGATGGGCGTCGAGCACGTATTTCAGGCGGCGCAGCTTTTCCTTGCTCTGGTCTTGCTGCAGCATCGCGCACTGGGTTGCCAGCACGTCCACCACCATCAGCATCGCGTAGCGCGACGCCGATGGCTTGAAGATGAAGTCGGTCTCCAGCGTCCGCACGGGCAGCAGCACGTCGGCGCGCGCCGCCAGCGGCGACCCCAGCGCCGTCACGGCGATCAGCCGGGCACCGTACTCGCGCGCGATATCGCAACTGGCGAGCATCTCGGGCACGTTGCCGCTGGCGGAAAACGCCAGTACTACGTCGTCCCGCGACAACGTGGCCGCCACCATCTTCTGCAGCAGCGCGTCTTGATACGTCGCCACGGGCTGGCCCAGCCGCGCCAGCCGATAGCGCGCCTCGTCGGCCATGAACGTGGAGCCGCCACCCATGCCGAAAGCGTAGACCATGCGTGCACCAAGCAACAGCCGCGCGGCTTCGGCAATCCGTTCGGGGTCGATCAGCTTGCGATTGACTTCCAGCGTCGTCAGCACGTCGGTGTGGATGCGCTCGGCCATGGTGGCCGGCGAGGCGTCGTCGGCCAGCGCCGGGGCGGGCTGCAAAAACCGTGTGCCAACCGCCGTGGCCTGGGCCAGGCGCAGCTTCAGGTCGCGCACGTCGCGGCAGCCGATAGCCTTGGCAAAGCGCGTCACGCTGGCTTCACTGACGGCGGCCTTGCGCGCCAGTTCGTTGATGCTGGTGGCCGCCGCGCCGGCAAGGTCCTCCAGAATCACTTGCGCCACCTTTTGCTCGGCCAGCCGCAGTGACGGGCCACGCTCGGCAATGCGGGTCAGGATGTCGAACGGTGCGGTCATGGCGGATGGCGAGGGCTGGCAGGCCGCTGGGCCGACACAGCATGTTACTTTATAACAAGGATGAAATATCGTAGTTTCAAGGCTATGATTACGTCAATTGAATTTTTACAAGGTGATGCCAGCCATGCGTGAAATAAAGTACCAGACCGGCATGATCGATCCGCTGAACAAGGCACTGGGCCGTCTGGACGCACCGCTGACACCGGCCGAAGCGGGTCAGCCGGGCTGGCATCTGCTGCGCGAGGAACTGAGCCTGCCGGCCGCCGTGCTCTACGAAGACAAGCTCGTTCACAACCTTCAGTGGATGAGGAAGTTCATGGGTGCCTATGGTGTGCAGTTGGCGCCGCATGGCAAGACGACGATGGCGCCGAAGCTGTTTGCGCGGCAGCTTGCCGAGGGCGCGTGGGGCATCACGCTCGCCACGGCGCAACAGACCGCGGCCGCCGCCGCGCACGGCGTGAAGCGCGTGCTGATGGCCAACCAGCTGGTCGGTCTCCGCAATATGGAAATCGTGGCCGATCTGCTACGCGATCCTGGCTTCGAATTCTTCACGCTGGTGGATTCGGCGGCCCTGGTCGACCAGCTTGGCGCGTACTTCCAGGCCCGGGGGCAGACGCTGCAGGTGCTGCTGGAACTGGGCGTGGAAGGCGGCCGCACCGGCGTACGCGACGCCGCGCAGCAGGCCGAGGTGTTGCAGGCACTGTCGCGCTGGCCTGACGCGCTGTCGCTGGCCGGCGTCGAGGTCTATGAGGGTGTGCTGCAGCAGGAGGCCGATATCCGGCGGTTCCTGCAGCGCACCGTGGCCGTCACGCGCGAACTGGCCGCCGCCGGCCGCTTCGGCCGCAGTCCCGTGGTGATGTCGGGCGCGGGCTCGGCATGGTACGACGTGGTGGCTGAAGAATTCGCCCGGACCGATATTGGCGCGCCGATCGACATCGTGCTGCGTCCCGGTTGCTACCTGACCCACGACGTGGGCGTCTACCGGGCGGCACAGGAACGTATCCTGGCCAGCAACCCGGTGGCGCAAAAGATGCGCGAGGGCCTGTTGCCGGCGCTGCAGCTGTGGGCCTATGTGCAGTCGATTCCCGAGCCCCGGCGCGCGATCATCGGCATGGGCAAGCGCGACGCCGCGTTCGACGCCGGCATGCCGATTCCGGCGCAGATCTATCGCCCCGGCGCCGCCGCGCCCGTGGCGGCGCCGGCCGAATGGAAGGTGACCGGCATGATGGACCAGCATGCCTACCTGGAAATCGCCGCTGGCGACGACATTCGTGTCGGCGATATGATTGCCTTTGATATCTCGCATCCCTGCCTGACGTTCGACAAGTGGCGCCACATCCCCGTGCTGGATGGCCAGTTGCGCGTTATCGACATCGTGCAGACGTTCTTCTGAAAGAGAGGCACGCGTTCATGAGTATCGACATCCTTGCCTACGGCGAACCGCTGGTCGAGTTCAACCAGCAGCCCGATGATCCGACCCGCTACCTGCAGGGTTTTGGCGGCGACACCTCCAACTTTGCGATTGCCGCCGCGCGCCAGGGCGCGAGCACCGGCTACATCAGCGCCGTGGGTGCCGACAGCTTTGGCGAGCGGCTGCTGGCGTTGTGGACGCACGAGCGGGTGGACACGCGGCACGTCAGCATCAATGCCGCGGCCCCCACCGGGGTCTATTTCGTTTCCCACGACAATCACGGCCATCGCTTCGACTACCTGCGCGAAGGGTCGGCGGCCAGCCGGTATCACCATGAACAGCTGCCGTTGGCGGCCATTGCGCAGGCGCGCTATCTGCATCTGTCGGGTATCAGCCTGGCCATCAGCACGTCGGCCTGCGACGCCGGCCTGGCGGCGATGGAGCATGCGCGCAAGGCGGGCGTGCAGGTGTCGCTGGACACCAACCTGCGGCTGCGCCTGTGGTCGCTGGCGCGGGCGCGCGGCATCATGCGCGAGGCGTTCTCGATGACCGATATCTGCCTGCCGAGCTGGGACGACATCACCGTGCTGACGGGCCTGGATGACCGCGACGCGATCGTCGACCACCTGCTCGCCTGCGGTGTAAAGGTGGTGGCGCTGAAGCTGGGCGAGGAGGGCAGCTACGTGGCCACGCCCGAGTCGCGCACGCTGGTGGCGCCGTATCCGGTCCGGCCGCTCGATGCCACGGGCGCGGGCGACTGCTTCGGTGGCAGCTTCGTGGCGCGACTGGCCGCGGGCGCCGATCCATTCGAGGCCGCGCGCTATGCCAACGTGGCGGCGGCGTTGTCGACCACCGGCTACGGCGCGGTGGCGCCGATCCCCACGGCCGAAACGGTGCTGGCCCGCCTGGAGCGGGGCGTTTCCGTCATCGCCTGAACCGGCCCGGGCATACCGGGTCTGACGGCTCAGGACAATGAATATTATGAATACTGTCATGCAAATCCAACCTTCTCCGCTGATCGAACGCCTGACCAACGTGCCGGTGATTCCGGTGCTCGAATACCACTCGGTGGACGACGCGCTGCGCATCAGCGAAGCCCTGGTCGAGGGCGGCCTGCCGATGCTGGAAATCACGCTGCGCACGCCGGTGGCGCTGCAGGCCATGGAGGCGGTGGCCAAGGCGTTGCCGCAGGCTGTGGTGGGTGCCGGCACGGTGCTCACTATCGATCAATTGCGCGCGGTGCGTGACGTCGGCGCGCAGTTCGCCGTGTCGCCGGGGCTTACGCAGAAGCTGGCCGATGGCGCGCAGGGCGCCGGCATCGCGCTGCTGCCGGGCGTGGCCACGGCCAGCGAGGCGATGTTTGCGCTGGAGTGCGGGTTTTCGTTCCTGAAGTTCTTCCCGGCGGAGGCTGCCGGTGGCGTGCCGATGCTGAAATCGCTGCATGGCCCGTTGTCGCAACTGAAGTTCTGTCCGACGGGTGGCATCGACCTGGCCAAGGCATCGACCTACCTGGCGCTGCCCAACGTGGTGTGCGTGGGTGGTTCGTGGGTGGTGCCGAAGGACGCCGTGGCAGCGAAGGACTGGGCGCGCATTCGCAAGCTGGCCGAAGAGGCCGCGCAACTACGCAAGCCCTGAGTCAAGGCGATGAGACAGCGCTGGCGGTAAGAATTACAAAGCCGGCGCGATGGCGGGCGAGATCCCTGCAAAGCAACAAGGGCGCCACTGGCGCCCTTGCATGCATCGCGGGGTGGTGGCGATGACGAAAATTGGAGATTACTTCGATTTCTCGGCCGAATTCTCAAGCTTCTGTCCACCCTTCTGGACATCCTGCCCCAGACCGGACATCGTGTTGCAGCCTGCGAGCAGCGTGGCAACCAGCACGCACCAGATCCATCCTTTTTTCATCAGAGGCTCCTTTCGGGGGATAGTGAGAAGTGGGCACAGTGTATCGTCGCCCCGATCCCCGCCGATGCAGGATGTGTGCCTATTTGGCGCTACGAAGATGTCTGACAGACAAAGACCGACACCGGCACCTGGGGCTTCGCGGCTCAGGGCTTGAGCAGCAGGCGGGCACGTTCGGTGACGGCGGCGTGCGTCTGCATGAGCCACGGTGCCGGAAACGGTTGCGCCAGCAAAAAGCCCTGCATGGTGTCGCAACCCCAGCTGCGGATCACATCGAGCTGCGCCTGGGTTTCCACGCCCTTGGCACAGACCGCCACCCCGCGCGCCTTGGCCCACTCGCAGGCACGGCGCAGGCTTGCCGCCATGTCGGGCTTCTGGCTGGCATGGCCGAGATGGCGCGCGTCGAGCGTCACGATATCGGGCTGCACCAGTGAAAGCGCCCGCAGGCTGGCCGCCGAGTCGGTAAAGTCCGCCAGCGCGATAACCACGCCGCCATCGCGCAGGCGCTGCGCCTTGTCGGTTGCCTCGGCGGGGGGCACGATATCGACCGGCACCTCGACGCAGATCTGTCCAGGCCTGACGTGATGGGCGTCGATGGCCCGACGCAGCATGCAGATCGTGTCATCGGCCTGAAGCTGGGAGCTGGTGGCCAGCAGCGTGAACTGCAAGGGCCCGAGCGTTGCCGTATCGCGCAACAGCTGCAGCAGCTGCTGGAGCGTCCAGCCGCCAATCACATTCATCAGGCCCAGGGCTTCGGCGGCCGGCAGGAAGTCTTGCGGCGCCACGCGACCCAGAACCGGGTGCTGCCAACGCAGACGCACCGTATAGGCGGTGATCGCGGCGGTGGCCAGCGACGCACGCGGCTGCAGTTGCAGGCTCAGTTCGCCACGTTCGATGGCGCTGGGCAATGCCGCCAGCAGCGTCGCCATGCGCGGCGTGGCGGGGCGGCTGGCCGTGCCGATGCCGGCGCCACCCCGACGGTTGACCTGCAGCATGGCGTCGAAGGCCTGCTGCAACAGCCGTTCGGTGCCGGTGTCGGGCTCGTCCACGGCACTGCCGATGCTGCACGATAGATACGCTTCGAAGCCGCCCACCTGGAAGGGCCGGCCAAGTTGGCAGGCCACTGCCTCGCTCAGCGAATGGGCGCTTTCGGCGCTGTCGGGCAACACGCAGGCCACGCCAAGATCGGCCGGCCCCAGCCATTGCATGGCCACCGGCATGCTGGTCACCGAGGTGACGCGGGACTTCACCTGGGCGCGGAGGTCGTGCGCGCGCTGCGGCCCGATGCTTTCACAGGCGTGGGCGAAGCGGTCGAGCCGGATCACCATCACGGCCAGCAGGTGGGCCGGGCCGAAGTGCGTGCGGTGTTCCTCCAGCGCGGCCAGAAAGGACACCGGCTGGATGGCCTTGGAGGGTGGGTCGGCAGGTGACCCGCTAGCACCGACGCCGGGCGTCGGCGTGTCTTTGGTGTCAGGATCCATCTATTACCCGTGCTGGCAGCGAGTTCATTTGTGCATTGGCCGCCCGCGATACATCGGACTGCATTCCCGTTCATGCGTGAAGGCGCGCGTTCCACATCCGACAAGCGCGCTCGTTTTCATTATTTTTATGATGACGCGGCCCGTCATCTAAGTGGTACTACTTAGTTGTTGGGCCGCATAGCTGAGATCATACGGCAGTGACGAAGAATTTCGGCGAACGCCGATGTTGGCGTGGCGCGTGCGGCGCACACGTTTTGATTTCAAACAACGATCTCAATTGTCGCTACCTTTGTTATCTTGACCATCGAGGGGGATTGGCGATAAAGGGCGGCCGCGCAATGGAGCCCGAAGTCGGCCGTGATGGCCGTCCCGCCGAGGAAAAACGGCAAAGAAAAAGGGCAAACAACAACGGGCGCATGGTGCGCCCGTTGTTGTTTCATTTTGTCGGCCGGTCTCAGCCGGTGGTCTCGGACTCCGGGCCGTCTTCCGGCGGTACCCTGGAGGCCAGCACCTTGTCGATGCGTTTGCCGTCCATGTCGATGATCTCGAACTTCCAGTCGTGCCACTGGACCGTATCTGCCGTTTGCGGCAAGCGGCCCAGCAACAGCAGCAGCATGCCCGACAGCGTGTGATAGCGCTCCTTGTCTTCCTCAGGGACGGCGCGCAGGCCCGTGCGGTCCTTGAGTTCCGGGATCGGGATCAGGCCGTCCAGCAACCATGAGCCATCGTCGCGCTGGATGGCCCATTCCTCGCCAGCCGTTTCCGTCTTGAACTCGCCCGTGATGGCCTCGATCAGGTCCTGCAGCGTGACCAGGCCCAAAACCTCGCCGTACTCGTCGATCACGAACGCGATCTGGCCGCCCGAAGACCGGAAGTTCTCCAGCAGTTCCATGCCGGTCACGCTTTCCGGCACGAACACGGCGGCCTGCAGCACGGCGGTCAGGTCGGCCTTTTCCCCGCGCAGGCGTCGGGCCAGCAGCTGGCGCGCGCTTACCACGCCAAGGATGTCATGCATGCCGCCGCGCACCACGGGAAAGCGCGAATGATCCGATTCCTCGATGCGGCGCAGGTTTTCGTCCTCGGAGGACTCCACGTCGAGGTAGACCACGTCGCCCCGGGGCACCATCAGCGAGGCCAGCTGGCGGTCGTCCAGCCGGAATACGTTACGCACCATCGTGTGCTCGTGGCGTTCGATCACGCCCGCTTCGGAGCCCTCCACCAGCAGCGCGTGGATCTCTTCCTCGGTCACGGCCGGGCCGCGATCGGACTTCACGCCCAGCATGCGCAGCACCAGTTGCGTGGAGCCGGACAGCAGCTTGACGAACGGCGTGGACGCCACGGCCAGGATCGAAATCGGGCGCGCGGCCAGGCGGGCGATTGTTTCGGGTGCCATCTGGCCCAGGCGCTTCGGCACCAGTTCGCCCAGCACGATGGAGAAATAGGTCAGGCCCGCGACGACGATGGCGGTGGCCATGTAGCCCGCCGTGGTGGACGAGATACCGAAGCCTTGCAGCCATATGGCGAGCGGGGCGGCCAGTGTCGATTCGCCGACCACGCCGTTGAGCACGCCGATCGACGTGATGCCGATCTGCACCGTGGACAGGAAGCGGGTCGGGTCCTCGCCCAGTTTGACCGCCTCGATGGCACCGCGGTCGCCCGCTTCGATCTGGCGCTGCAAACGGGCCTTGCGGGCTGTCACCAGCGCGATTTCGGACATGGCGAACAGGCCGTTCAGCAATATCAGCGCCAGCAGTATGGCTATTTCCATCAGGATGCGCGCCCTGTGCGCGCGGGAATTGAAAAGTCAGAGCATACCATCCGCATGTGACGCCGCATCGCTGCAGTGACGCGGACGTCACCCGAATGGGTGTGCAGGAATCATGCCGTGATCGGCTGGACGTCCCGTTCGATCGCCGCTCCGGCATAGGCCTGGGCCATGCGTAGCGCATGGTTCGCTTCCAGCCGCACCCAGAACTCGGCCGACGTACCGAAAAAGCGGGCCAGCCGCAACGCGGTTTCAGGCGAAATGGCGCGTTCGCGCCAGAGAATGCCCTCGATCCTGGTCACCGGCACGCGCAGCGCCACGGCCAGCGCGCCCGCCGACAACGCGTTGGGCACCATGAACTCATGCAACAGGATATCGCCGGGCGGGGTAGGCGGCACGGGGTCGCCGGTAACGTAGCTGCTGAAGTCGCTGCGCGACAGGTCGTCTCGCTTGAGGCTCATGCGTCCTCCTCGTCGGCCGGGCACTGCGCCACCTCGACATCCCAGGCTTCGCCGTTCAGGAAGCGGAAGCAGAGGTGCCAATCCCCCTCGATACGGACGCGCCACAGGCCGCGGCGGCGGCCGCGCATCGGCTCCAGTTCGTTGGCCGGCGCGGCGGCCAGGTCAGGCGGGCACACGGCGGCATCCAGCATGGCCAGCTTGCGCATGGCGCCGGCCTGGATGGCGAGCGGCAGGGTGTGTACGGCATGGCCACAGAACAGCGCGGCCGTGGACTTGTTGGCAAGGGAACGGATCATGGTCGGCCCGCATCGGGGTAGCGGGAGGCAAAGGGAAAGTGGTCATGCTAGGCGGGACGGGGCGGAATCGAAATGCGACGAATCTGAAAGAGGTTCGATCGATGTCTGAATGGCGTGAGGGCGGATGAATGGCGGCGATTACCTGGCAGGTAGTCGTGCAACGTCCGGCCATGTGCTGTAATGCGGCACATGGAAACGCTCACGCCTGGCTCCGAAGCCGCCATCGACTTTCCCGGACTCCTGCGCTACTGGCGCAGCAAGCGCGGCTACAGCCAGCTGGCGCTGTCGCTGGCGGCCGGGGTATCCCAGCGCCATATCAGTTTTCTCGAATCGGGCCGCGCCCGGCCCAGCCGCGAGATGGTGCTGGCGCTGGCAGACCGGCTCGGCGTGCCGCTGCGCCAGCGCAACCGGCTGCTATTGGCCAGCGGCTATGCGCCGGCCTACAGCGAAAACGCGCTGGGCGCGCCCGCGATGCAGATGGTGCGGCACGCCATCTCGCTGATCCTTGCCAAGCAGGAACCGTATCCGGCCGTGGTGCTGGACCGCTTCTGGCATCTGGTCGATGCCAACCAGGCGTACCGGCGCATGCTCGAACAGCTGCTGGGCAGCCGCCAGCCGGCCACGCTGGACGGTGACGGCGGACGCGTCAACCTGATGCTGGCGGTGTTCGACCCGAACGGGCTGTGGCCGGTGCTGGAAAACGCGCGCCAGGTGGGCCGCTACCTGCTGCGCCGCGTCTGGCAGGAGCTGCAGGTGCAGGCGCATGACCAGACCGCGCGTGAGATCTTTCGTCGCATTGCCGAATGGCATCCGGATCTGGTGGGGCCGGGCGGCGTGCTGCTGGTGGAGGACGACCCGGCAGACGGGCCGCTGCCGCCCGTGCTGCCGGTCGTGGTGCATGCGGGACGCTTCCGCGCGTCGCTGTTTTCCACGCTCACCACGCTGGGCAATCCGCAGGACGTTACGCTGCAGGAGCTGAGAATCGAGTGCTTCTATCCGGCCGACGATGCGACCCGTGACCTGTTCGAAGCGTTGGCGGCGGCGCCAGGCCGTCCGTAGCCGGCAGGATCGCCGCCGAGATCCTTCGACATCGCAGTTCAGCCAGAAAAGCACAGTCGTGCTAACATCGCCCGGCCGTCGTGGCTTGCAGGCTGCGGCGGCATCGTTACGTCTTCAGGGCGGGGTGCAAGTCCCCACCGGCGGTATGTGGCCACTGTCGAAAGACAGCGGCGCCACGAGCCCGCGAGCGCCCGCATTCCCGTGCGGGGTCAGCAGACCTGGTGAGAAGCCAGGGCCGACGGTCATAGTCCGGATGAAAGAAGATGGGCGGAATCCGCATGGCACGCCCACGCGCGAACGGCGCTGTCCGTCCGCGCGGGCGGAGCGTTGTGCGGACGTTCGCTGATCGTTCCCCTGAAACGCCCATGAACTTCATTGCACGGAGCGTTTCACCCATGCTGGCTCTCAATCAAGACCCTCTTTCCGACCTGCCATCTGGCGATATTGCCATGGCTGAAGCCGACCCGCGTCCGCTTGCCGAGCGCATCGCACAGGCGCTGGACGCCATGCGCGAGGGGCGTCCCGTCGTGCTGCTCGACGATGACGACCGCGAGAACGAGGCCGATCTGATCCTGGCCGCCGAGCGCCTGACCAACGCCAACATGGCGATGATGATCCGCGAATGCAGCGGCATCGTCTGCCTGTGCCTGACCGCCGCCAAGGTGCGCAAGCTGGGTCTGCGTCCGATGGTCGAGAACAACCGCAGCCAGTACGGCACTGCGTTTACGGTGTCGATCGAGGCGCGCGAAGGCGTGACCACCGGCGTCAGCGCGGCCGATCGCATCACGACGATCCGCGCCGCCATTGCCGACGATGCCGGCACCGATGCGGTGGTCAGCCCGGGGCACGTGTTTCCGCTGGTGGCCGTGGACGGCGGCGTGCTCAAGCGCCGGGGCCATACCGAAGGCTCGGTGGAACTGGCGCGCATGGCCGGCCTGTCGCCCGCGGCGGTGCTGTGCGAGCTGATGAATCCCGATGGGACGATGGCGCGCCGTCCTGAGGCGCTGGCCTTCGCACACAAGTACCAGCTGCCGGTGCTGACCATCGCCGACCTGGTGGCGTGGCGCGAGCAGCAGGGCTGACGCGGCAACGCTGAAGGACGGCGGGACTGATCCAGCGCAAGCCAGGCGCGAATATCGCGTGAAACCGCCGTATGCCCATGGCGGTTTGGCGCGGTTTCATGCGCTTTCCTGCGCGGCGGGGTGTCTTCCGGGGCGCGTGCTGTGCGAAAATCGTGGGCTTCTTCCCGTCCTTACGAGGGTACCTCCCGATGTTTTTCCGCATGTTCGCACGCACGGCCCTGCTCGCCGGCGCGTGTTTCAGCATGGCGGCGCAGGCCGAGTCCAACGGCGCGCCGTCACTCGCCAATCCGTCTGCGCGGGCGGCCGCGGCCAGCGGCCTGTACCAGTGTCAGGGGCCCAATGGCGGCAACATCTTCCGTGGCGCGCCGCGTGAAGGATGCACGCAGGTGGTGTCTCCCGATCCGGGCGCGCCCGACCCGCAACGCTGGCTGCCACTGATGGGCGCCAATGGCGTGATTTCCTATCTGGACCAGACGTCGATTCGCCGGCGCGGATCGGAGGTGGGCGTCGCGCTGGTGCACAACGCGCCGCCGGGCGTGATCAAGACCGCCAGCGGCGACAACATCCGCTCGTCGCTCAAGCGCATGGTGCTCAACTGCGCCACATCCATGTATGCCGTGATCGAGCAGACGCTATATGCCAAACGCTATGCCCGAGGCGACTCGCTGTATACGATCCGCGGGCCTCAGGCAGGCATGCCGCAGCAAGCGGTATCCGGCACGCTGGCCGGCGACCTGATGACGCGCCTCTGCCACTGAGCAGGCCGCTCAGGCAGTGATGCCCGAGCGCGGGCGGACAGCGGCGGTTTGTCGCGGCTTCAGTCTTCGACGTGCCGCGCTTTCCAGGTGCCGTTCGACTGCTGGCAGAACCATCCCGACCAGGCCTCGGTGGCGCTGCCACGCTTGAGGTCGGATTTGAGCCGGCGGCACTTCTGGCCCTGGTCGGTCTTGGTGGCGATCGGGCTGATCGTGCCATCGACGGCCTGGCGGCGGTTCTCGGCCGGGTAGTGCCATTCCACCACCTGGTTGTCCTCGGTGCTATTGAGCGCCTTTCCAACGGACTGCTGCAGCGAGGCCGCTTCCTTCTTGGTCAGCGTGCCAATGATGCTGCCGGACAGATACGTCTGGAAATAGGCGAACGCGGGTTGCGCGGTGCCCAGGAGCAGGGCGCAGCCCAGGCTGGCGGCCAGGGCCGGACGGGTTAGGCGCCGAACGTGCATGACGATTCCTTTTGGCTGAAACAGCGGATGGATAACGTTGGCGATTGTAAGCGCAGTGCATCGGAATGCACAGCCGGCGGTCGTGCGGCAACCCGCTCAGTCGCCGGCCCGGCATCGGGTGAGCTCCTTTTTCACCCTCGCGGCACCATCGTGGCGCCGTCCGATGGATGACCTATGCTTGACATCAGCCTCGTAGCCCGCGCGCGAGGCGCCTTCGAGCCGACAGGTGAGACATTTTGTTGCAAACGTTGCCGTGACGAAACGTGACTTTTAAGTCTCGAATTGTTAAGGTTTCGCCTCGCATTGCAACAATCTCGACATGCGTACGTTGCGTTGGGCGCGACTGCACCGATGTTTGATATCGGTGCCGCGCCTGGTGCGCCGCACGCTGGTCCGTCTTTTGCTGTAGCCAATCGTTGAAGTTTCCTGACGTATTCCGGGGCGGCCGCTTCGTCCGGCTGCCTGCTTCCCCGCCAAACCTGTCCACGGCCTTCATGTCCGCATATCCGACGTCGTTCCTGCCGATCCAACGCCCGACCGCCGCGCCAGCGCGCCGCATATCCGGCCGGATGTCAGGGATGGGGCGCTGGATTGGCGGCGGCATGCTGGCCTTGCTGGCGCTGACCGCCCACGCCTTCGATTTCGAAACCGTGGCCGCGCGTGCGCGCCAGCTCTCGGCCTCGCCGTACAAGCCGCCCAAGGCGCAGGAACTGCCGCGCGAGCTGAAGGAACTGACCTACGAACGCTATCGCGAGATCGAATACAAGCCCGAGCGATTTGCCTGGCGCGGCGCGCGCCTGCCGTTCGAGATATCGTTCTTCCACGAGGGTATGGTGTTCGACCAGCCCGTGCGGATCAACGAGTTGGTCAGCAACAGCGTGCGCGAATTCCGCTTCGATCCCGCGGCGTTCAACTATGGCTCGCACAAGGTGGACCCCGCCAAGCTCAAGGGCCTCGGGTTTGCCGGCTTTCGGCTGATGTATCCGCTGAACCAGCAGGGCAAGCGCAAGGACGAACTGGCGTCGTTCCTGGGGGCCAGCTACTTCCGCGCGTTGGGCAAGGACCAATGGTACGGTCTGTCGGCGCGCGGCCTGGCCGTGGATACGGCGTTGAACTCCGGCGAGGAGTTTCCGCGCTTCACCGAATTCTGGATCGAACGGCCGTCGGCCAACGACAAGCAGCTGACGATTTACGCGCTGATGGATTCGCGCCGCATGAGCGGTGCGTACCGCTTCGTCATCAAGCCCGGCAACGAGACGGTGATGGAGGTCAAGTCGCGTCTGTTTCTGCGCGAGCACGTGACCAAGCTTGGCCTGGCGCCGCTGACGAGCATGTATCTGTTCGGCGAAAACCAGCCGTCGGCCACCACCGATTTCCGCCCCGAGGTGCATGACTCCGACGGACTGTCGGTGCAGCTCGGCACCGGCGAGTGGATCTGGCGTCCGCTGGTCAATCCCAAACGCCTGCTCGTGACGTCGTTCGCCGCGAACAATCCGCAGGGCTACGGCCTGATGCAGCGCGACCGCAGCTTCGACAACTACCAGGAAATCGGTTCCTGGTACGAGCGCCGCCCGAGCGGCTGGGTGGAGCCCCGGGGCAACTGGGGGTCGGGTCGCGTGGAGCTGGTGCAGATCCCGACGCCGGACGAGACCAACGACAACATCGTGGCGTTCTGGGTGCCGGACAACCCGCCCAAGCCGAAGCAGGCTTTCGACTACGAGTACCGGCTCAAGTGGCAGAAGGACGGCGAGAACCTGCCGCCGATGTCCTGGGTCACGCAGACGCGTCGCGGCCAGGGCCTGACGCGCAAGGCCGACGACACCAGTTTCTCGCTGGTGGTGGATTTCGAGGGACCGGCGTTCAAGAGGCTGCCCGAAGAGGCGCGCCTGGACCCCGTGGTATCGGCGGACGCCAATGGCGAACTGCTCAAGACAACAGTCCAGCGCAACGAGGCCACTGGTGGCTGGCGCATGACGATGTTCATGCGGCGCAAGGACGAGAACAAGCCGGTTGAGTTGCGCGGCTACCTTCGCAACGGCAATACAACCCAATCCGAAACATGGAGCTACATCTTACCCCCCGGCTAAAGCAGCGCCCGGCCCAGGCGGCGGCAGCATGCGAGCGCTATGTCGACCGCCTGCCGGCTTCGCCCGAACTGCGTAGCGAGCTGCTGGCCGATACCCCCAAATCGCTGATGTCCAGCGTGCCGGCCGAGGGTATCGAAGTGCCGTCGGCCATGATTGAACTGCAAACGCGCCTGGCCGGTCGCGACCCGAAGGACAAGGAAGCTCCCGATTTGAATCACGGCAACGCCCCGGGCGGGGCCACCTACGCTTCGGTGGGCCGTCGCTTCGCGATGGCCTATGGCAACCCGCAGGTGGACGGCCAGCCGCTGCTGCAGCGCAACGACGATGGCACCGTGCGCGTGCATACGGGGCCGGAGCCCGAGCGCGCCTCGATGGTGCCGCGCCAGTGGCCGCCGCATATCGTCTGGGGCGGCATCCGCAATGCCTGGCGCAAGATGCTGGGCCGCCCGCCCGTGCCCGAGACCTGGGACACGCTGCACGACGGCCCCGACGCCGAAGGCAAGTGGCACCCGGCCGGTTCGCACCGTCGCTGGTTCCTGCTGGCGCTGGTGGTGGGCCAGACCGTCATGGCCACGTACTTCATGTCGCGTGTGCTGCCGTACCACGGCGCCGATCCGCTCGAAGTGGCCATCCTGACGCTGTTCGCGATCCTGTTCTCGTGGGTCTCGGCCGGTTTCTGGACGGCGATGATGGGCTTCCTGGTCCTGTTCAAGGGCGGTGACAAGCACCTGATCTCGCGCAGTGCCGCCAGCGACGCGCCGATCGACCCGTCCGCGCGGACGGCGATCATCATGCCAATCTGCAATGAAGACGTGACGCGCGTCTTCGCGGGCTTGCGCGCAACCTACGAGTCGCTGGAACGCACGGGCGAGCTGCAGCATTTCGATTTCTTCGTGCTGTCCGACAGTGGCAATCCCGACCTGCGCACCGCCGAGCACGACGCCTGGATCGAACTGTGCCGTGCCGTGGGCGGCTTTGGCCGCATCTTCTATCGCTGGCGCCGTCACCGCGTAAAGCGCAAGACCGGCAATGTGGCCGACTTCTGCCGCCGTTGGGGCAGCAAGTACCGCTACATGATCGTGCTGGACGCCGACAGCGTGATGAGCGGCGACTGCCTTGCCACGCTGGCCAGGCTGATGGAAGCCAACCCGGGCGCCGGCATTATCCAGACCGCGCCGCTGGCCGTGGGCCGCGACACGCTCTATGCCCGCATGCAGCAGTTCTCCACGCGCGTCTATGGTCCGCTGTTCACGGCCGGGCTGCACTACTGGCAGCTTGGCGAATCGCACTACTGGGGCCACAACGCCATCATCCGGATCAAGCCCTTCATGGAGCATTGCGGCCTGGCGCCGCTGCCCGGCAAGGGGCCGCTGTCCGGCGAAATCCTGTCGCACGACTTTGTCGAGGCCGCCATGATGCGGCGCGCGGGATGGGGCGTGTGGATTGCCTATGACCTGCCCGGTTCGTTCGAGGAATTGCCGCCGAACCTGCTGGACGAGGTCAAGCGCGACCGCCGCTGGTGCCAGGGCAACCTGATGAACTTCCGGCTGTGGATGAAGCAGGGCTTTCATGCCGTGCACCGGGCCGTGTTCCTGACCGGCATCATGGCCTATGTGTCGGCGCCGCTGTGGCTGCTGTTCCTGCTGCTGTCCACCGCCGCGCTGGCCAAGCATGCGCTGGTGCCGCCCGAGTATTTCACCAAGCCATACCAGCTGTTCCCGACCTGGCCCGAATGGCATCCGGAAAAGGCGCTGATGCTGTTTTCGGCCACGGCGACACTGTTGTTCCTGCCGAAGCTGGCCAGCGTGATCCTGCTGCTCAAGGATGCAAAGCAGTACGGCGGCGTGGTGCGCCTGTTCCTGAGCATGCTGATCGAGATGACGCTCTCGGCGCTGCTGGCACCGACGCGCATGCTGTTCCATACCAAGTTCGTGATCGCCGCGTACAGCGGCTGGGGCATTTCGTGGAAGTCGCCCCCGCGCGAGGATGCCGAAACCACCTGGGGCGAAGCGTTCCGCCGCCACGGCTGGCACACGGTGCTGGGCCTGGTGTGGGGCGCCGGCGTGTACTGGCTGAGCCCGGGCTTCATCTGGTGGCTGCTGCCGATCGTGGGCTCGCTGGCGATGTCGATTCCGCTGTCGGTGATGCTGTCGCGCGTATCGCTGGGCCGTGCCGCGCGTCGCGCGGGCCTGTTCATGATCCCCGAGGAAACCTATGTGCCGCGCGAGATCGTCGAAACGCAGCAGCATGTGGAAAACGCCCAGGAAACGCCGCGCTTCGTCGATGCCGTGGTCGATCCGGTGACCAATGCGCTGATGTGCGCCACGGCCACGCCGCGTACGGTACAGCCGGAGCCGGCCAGGCTGCAGCATGCGTCGCTGGTGCAGCACGCGCTGACCCATGGCCCCGGTTCGCTGTCGGCGGCACAGAAACATGTGCTGCTGGGCGACCCGTTCGCCCTGTCGAAGCTGCACGAACTGGTCTGGGGGTCGCCGCTGGCCGATGCCGCCTGGAAGGAAACGCGGGTGCTGCTGCGCCGCGCCCCCAACGTGCTGCCATTGCGGCCAAGGGTGGCGTGACCGTCGGTCCGCACCATAAAGAACGGCAGGCGCCAGGGCCTGCCGTTTTTTTTGCCCGTTTCAAACGGGAGCGTTTCAGCGGCGCGTTTCAGCGCAGCGCCGACACGCAGATCGGCGCGTTGATATAGACGTCGCCCACGCGGCGTTCGCCGCGGTCGTTACGCGTCATGTAGCGGAACATCATGCTGACGCCGAGCTTGGTCAGGATTTCCACGTCGCGGTTGGCGCAGATGTTGCGCTGGAGCGGCGCGGCGTAATTCACCTCGAAGCTGGCCAGGTCGAGCATCGGGCCGCGGAAGTTGGTCAGTTCCAGCTGGAAGAGCACGTGCTTGCCGGGGATCGACTGGCAGCGGCGCAGGCGCGTCTCGCCGTCGATCTCGATGGGCAGGATGTCGTTGAGCTGGCGGCAGGCGCGTGCCAGCACGCTGTCCGGGCGATTGGTGTTGCGCAGCAGTTCGGGAACGCCGGCCGCGCCGGTGTTCTGTCCGGTGGCCGCGCCCTTGAGCATGCGTGACAGGGCCTCGGCTTCGTCGATCGCCACGGGCGCGGGCGACGAAGCCGGTGCCATGGCGGGCGGCTTGCCAGGCGCGGCCCATGCGGGCAACGACGGCAAGGCTGCGAGTGCAACCAGGCTCAGCGAAGCAATAAACGGCGTATGTCGTATGGTCATGCAGGATAACGTTGCCGGGGACGGGTCCCGTGATCCGTCTCCCGCGATGCGTCTGACTGCGTGGTCTGGGGACATCCGTCCCGACAGGCACGCATTGTACCCTCCACGCCGCCACACGTGAAAGCAGCGCCACCCGTGATGCCGCACGGGCAGCCGGTTTGCGGCGGATTTTCCACGGTACGTCTGGTGACTTGACGCGCGCGCCGCCAGGGGCTTGCCCGCTATGCAACAATTGCGGCTTGTCTTACCGGATCCCTTTCATGACGTCCTCCGCAAGCGCGCGCACCGACGCGCGCTTTCCGCTCTGGCTGCTGATCTGCGCGTCGCTCACCGCCATCGCACCGCTTTCCATTGACATGTACCTGCCCAGCTTCCCCGCGCTGGCAGCCGACCTTCATACCGACATCGGCAAGGTGCAACTGACGCTGGGCACGTTCCTGGTGGGGCTGGCCATCGGCCAGGCGTTTTACGGCCCGGTCAGCGACCGTTTCGGGCGCAAGGCGCCGCTCTATGCGGGCCTGACGATCTATGGCGTGGCCGCCGCCGGCTGTGCGCTGGCGTCGAGCGTGGAGTCGCTGATGGTCTGGCGCTTCCTGCAGGCGCTGGGCGGCTGCACCGGGCTGGTGGTCTCGCGGGCGGTGATTCGCGACCGGCTCGAGGCACGCGAATCCGCGCGGGCTTTTTCGTCGCTGATGCTGGTGATGGGGCTGGCGCCGATCCTGGCGCCGCTGATCGGTGGGGCCGTCCTGGCGGCCACGGGGTGGCGCGCGATCTTCTGGATTCACTGCGGCGCGGCCGTGCTGCTGCTGTGGCTGATCCATACGCGCATGGAAGAATCGCTGGATCCGCAGCGCCGCCGCACGCTGCATCCCGGCACGGTGCTGCGCGGCTACTGGGAGCTGTTGCGCGACCGTGAATTCCTGGGGTACTCGCTGTCCGCCGGATGCGTGCAGGGGGGGATGTTCGCCTATATCGCGGGCTCGCCGTTCGTGCTGATCGAACTGCATGGCATCGATCCCTCCCACTACGGCTTTGTTTTCGGGGCCAACGCATTTGGCCTGATCGCGATGTCGCAGGTCAACGCCAAGCTGGTGCGCGCTCGCGCGCTGGACGATGTGCTGCGCGTCGCGCTGATCGCGCCATGCGTGGCGGGCCTGACGCTGGCTGCGGCCACGCTGCTGGGCGTGGCGTCGCTGCCGGTGCTGCTGTGCTGTTTCTTCGTGTTCCTGGCCGGGCTGGGATGCATCACGCCGAACGCTTCGGCGCTGGCCCTGGCCCATCAAAGCCATCGGGCCGGCACGGCGTCTGCGCTGATGGGCACGCTCCAGTTCGGTTTCGGCACGCTGGCCGGTGCCGCGGTCAGTGTCTGGCACGACGGCACGGCGCTGCCGCTGGCCGTGGTGATGGCGGTCTGCGGCAGCGGCGCCGTGCTGCTGCGTCTGTACGGGCGGGCCGGCATGCGCCAGCCCGGGTGAGCGGTCAAGCAGATGGGCCCGGGCGCGCCGGGCTCACTGCTCAGGCGGCCTGGTTGGCCGGCTGGGTCAACGGCACGGCCGGGGCGTTCTGCATGACCACCATCTGCGCCGGCATCGGGGCCGCAAAACCGGCCGCACCGAAGCTGTCGCGGATGGTCCGATTGGTGTCGAAGTACACCTGCCAGTAGTGGTCGTTGTGGCAGTACGGGCGTACCGCCAGCACCGGCCCCACCAGCGTGAATTCCAGGATCTCCACATCGACCGCCGGTTCGGCCAGTACGTTCGGGATGGCGGCCAGTTTTTCCTTGAGCAGCGCGATGGCTGCCACGGCGTCGGTGGTGCCGGCCAGTTGCGCCTTCAGTTCCACGCGCCGGTACGGGTTGGCCGTGAAATTCTGGATCGTGTCGCTGAAGATCTTGTTGTTGCCGACCACGGTCAGGACGTTGTCCGGGGTATCGAGCGACGTGGCGAACAGGCCAATTTCGCGCACCGTGCCGGTCACGCCGCCCACGGTCACGAAGTCGCCGACCTTGAACGGACGCAGGACCACCAGGAACGCGCCAGCAGCGAAATTGGACATCAGTCCGGACCACGCCATGCCGATGGCCACGCCGGCCGCCGCGATCAGCGCCGCGAACGTGGTGGTCTGGATGCCGAAGTATCCCAGGATGCCGATCACCAGCACGACATTCAGCGTGACGGTGACGATCGATCCGACATAGCGCAGCAGGGTGGGGTCGACGCTTTGCCTGGCAAGCGAATTCTGTACGAGCCGCACCACGAAATGAATCAGCCAGCGGCCCACCACCCAGAACGCCAGCGCGGCCAGGATTTTCACGCCGAATATGGTGGCGTAGCTGTAAATGACGTCGCGGATGCTTTGCAGCGAGGTGGTATCCATGAACATACTCCTGTGATTTACGGGCAGGAAAAACAGGGACAGCGAAAACGAAAGCATGCTGTCGATAATGTCAGGATCACAAGGCACGCCTGTGTCGGCGTTTGAGGAAACCGCAAGGGCATTATTGGGCGCTCGCGCGCGAAAGTTCAAGTCAATCTTTTTTGCGCGCCAAGTAAAAACGGCCGGGTTAATGCCCGGCCGCTTTTTTCCACAATGCCCTGCAAATACGTGGTTTACCAGTTGGTTTCACGCTCCGGCGTGGCCGAGATGCGGTGCAGCGTCAGGTCGGCGCCGTTGAACTCCTCTTCCGGGTCCAGGCGGATGCCTACCAGCTTTTTCAGCGTGCCATAGACCACCGTGCCGCCAACCAGCGCGACCACGATCCCCATCAGCGTGCCGGCCACTTGCGACACCAGCGACACGCCGCCCATCCCGCCCAGCAGGCGGCTGCCGAAAACGCCCGCTGCAATGCCGCCCCAGGCGCCGCAGAGGCCGTGCAGCGGCCAGACACCCAGCACATCGTCGATATGCCATTTGTTCTGGGCCAGCGTAAACAGATAGACGAACAGCACGCCAGCCACGGCGCCAGTCACCAGCGCGCCCAGCGGATGCATGATGTCGGAGCCTGCGCAGACCGCCACCAGCCCGGCCAGCGGGCCGTTGTACGAGAAGCCCGGGTCGTTGCGGCCCGCCGCCCAGGCCGCCAGCGTGCCGCCGACCATCGCCATCAGCGAATTGATGGCCACCAGGCCGCTAATCTTGTCGATGGTCTGCGCGCTCATCACGTTGAAGCCGAACCAGCCCACCGCCAGCACCCAGGCGCCCAGCGCCAGGAAGGGGATGTTCGACGGCGGATGCGCGCTGATGCGGCCATCCTTCTGATAACGGCCGCGGCGGGCACCGAGCAGCAGCACGGCGGGCAGGGCGATCCAGCCGCCCACCGCGTGCACGACCACCGAACCGGCAAAGTCGTGGAACGGTGCGCCCGTGACCGAAGCCAGCCAGTCCTGCACGCCCAGGCGGTTGTTCCAGACGATGCCTTCGAAGAACGGATAGACAAAGCCCACCAGGACGAAGGTCGCCATCAGTTGCGGATTGAAGCGCGAGCGTTCCGCGATGCCGCCCGAGATAATCGCCGGAATGGCGGCGGCAAACGTCGCCAGGAAGAAGAACTTCACCAGTTCGTGGCCATTTTTCTCGGCCAGTGTCTCCGCGCCGGCAAAGAACTGGACCCCATAGGCGATGGTGTATCCGATGAAGAAGTAGGCCAGCGTCGACACCGCGAAATCGACCAGTATCTTTACCAGTGCATTGACCTGATTCTTCTTGCGAACCGTGCCAAGTTCCAGGAATGCGAACCCCGCGTGCATTGCCAGCACCATGATCGCGCCCAGCAGGATGAACAAGGCATCCGTGCCTGTCTTCAGGTTCTCCATCGTTACCTCATGCTCAAAATGGGAGCACGGATAAGCAATTAGCGTTCCAGTTTTTGGCGCAAAACGGGGAATGCCGCGCCAAATCTGGGCGCGCCGCACCGGGCGCGCTGTCGGTGCATCCCCCCACGCGGCACGGAGCAGGGCGAGGGTGGAGCGATCATGGGGCATGCGTGCGCCAAAAAGACGCATGTCAGCGCGCGAGCGGACCCTGATTGGTGCATGGCGCCGCGCTGCACCGAAAATGCGCGCCGTGGGCTGGCAATCCGACCTCGGCAAACCGGAAGGCGGAAATTGCGCCGTACGGTGAATAATCGGCAATAATCTGCCGGTTTCATAAAGTGCGCCGTCCGATACGTCTTGATCCTCAAATGTGATGTGCCGATTCGAAAAACAGAGGGGTAAAAACCCCGCTAAGTCTTGTCGGAGAACGATTTTCGGCAGTTTTCGTTGCATCGGTGCCACTGGGGATTGCTCAAGCCGTAAAGGGCAGATTAGACTGCGCCGATCGGACTTTTGCCACTTGGCAAAAGTCCGGTGACGACGACCAAACAAGGGAAATCAGCCATGAATAAAGGTGAACTGGTATCGGCCATCGCCGCGGAAGCAGAACTCAGCAACGCCGCCGCCGAGCGCGCGCTGAACGCTGCGCTGGACAGTATCAAGAAGGCAGTTGCGAAGGGTGACTCGGTTACGCTGGTAGGTTTTGGCAGCTTCAGCTCGGGCAAGCGTGCTGCACGTACCGGTCGCAATCCGCGCACCGGCGAAACGATCAAGATCCCGGCCGCCAAGACGGTGAAGTTCTCGGCCGGCCAGGGTTTCAAGGACGCCGTGAACAAGAAGAAGTAAGCGCATCGCGTCCGGAGCGTTACAGAAGTACAGAAGTACGGAAGTACAGAAAGCGGCCTGCGGGGCCGCTTTTTTTATTTGTCCCGCAGGGTATTCAGACTGTTTTGCTGCTTCGCAGCGGAAATCGCGCACATCCGATATGCCATGACCCGGCCGAGCGGGTTACACTGCCCGCGCCTCATGCTCGATTTCTGGATTTTCTGCGATGAATGATCTGTCCCACCAGCTGTCCATGACCGTGCTGATGACGCCGGACATGGCCAATTTTTCCGGCAATGTCCACGGCGGCACCATCCTCAAGTACCTGGATATGGTGGCCTACGCGTGCGCGAGCCGCTACGCCGGACGGTATGTCGTGACGCTGTCGGTTGACCAGGTGGTGTTTCGCCAGCCGATTCACGTCGGCGAACTGGTGACGTTCCTGGCGGCGGTGAACTTCACGGGCCGCAGCTCGATGGAAATCGGCATCAAGGTGGTGACCGAGAACATCCGCAGCAAGGTGGTTCGCCATACCAACAGCTGCTATTTCACGATGGTGGCCGTGGACGACAACGGCACGCCGGCCGAAGTGCCGCCGCTGCAGCCGCGCGACGAGGTGGAGCGCCAGCGTTTCGAAGCCGCCCGGCAACGCCGTGCGCTGCGCCAGGAAATGGAGCGCCGCCACGACGAGATCAAGGGGGCGACCGCCGAATGACGCCGAGGCCATTGCGTATTGTGCTGGCGGCTGGGCTGGCATGTGGCCTGGCCACGCTGCTGGCTGCCGCCCATGCCGAGGAAATCGGTAGCGTTTCGACCAATTTCCGGGTGACGGGGTCGGACAAGGTTGTGATCGAGGCCTACGACGATCCGCAGGTGGAAGGCGTGACGTGCTACGTGTCGCGTGCCCGCACCGGTGGCATCAAAGGCACGTTCGGCATGGCCGAGGACCCGCCCGAGGCGTCGATTGCCTGCCGGCAGGTGGGGACGATCGCGTTCAAGGGCCCGCTCAAGGCGCAGGAAGACGTGTTCTCGGAACGCATGTCGATCCTGTTCAAGACGCTGCACGTGGTGCGCGCGGTGGATCGCAAGCGCAATACGCTGGTCTACCTGACCTATTCGGACCGCATCGTCAGCGGCAGCCCGCAGAACGCGGTGACGGCCGTCCCGGTGCCGGCCGGGACGCCGATTCCTGTGAAGTGACGGCCTCGCGGCGTCGCAGGGCCTTGCGACGCCGGCCTTCCTATTCGAACAGCTTGCGCAGGTTCGATTTCAGGATCTTGCCATTCGGATTGCGGGGCAGCATGTCGTCCCGGACGATGATCCGCACCGGCACCTTGAACGCGGCCAGCTGCTGGCGCACGAAATCCTGCAGCTCCGCTTCGGTGGCCCGGGCGCCCGGCTTCAGGCTGACCACGGCCCCCGGTTCCTCGCCCAGCGTCCGGTGCGCAATGCCGACCACGGCCGCATCCATGACGGCCGGATGGGCATACAACGCGCTTTCCACCTCGATGCAGTAGATGTTCTCGCCGCCACGGATCAGCATGTCCTTCATGCGGTCGACGATGTAGAGAAAGCCTTCCTCGTCCAGCCGCGCCACGTCGCCGGTGTGCAGCCATCCATCGACAAAGGTCTTTGCCGTGGCCTCAGGCTTGTTCCAGTAGCCACGCACGACGTTGGCGCCGCGCACCATCAATTCGCCGATCTCGCCGGGCGGCAGCGCATTGCCGAAGCCATCGTCGATCTTCATCTCGCCGATTGGCAGCGCAGGGCCGCTGGCGTCCGGCCGGTGAATGTACTCGTCGGCGCTGTGGCTGGTGAACGTGGCGGACGTTTCCGTCATGCCCCAGCCGATGCCGGGCGCGGCGTTCGGAAAGGCCGTCTGGATCCGGCGCACCAGTTCGGGCGATGCCGGCGCGCCGCCGTAGTGGATGTTTTCGAGCGATGACAGGTCGAATTCGTCGCGCCGCGGATGTTCGATGATCTGCCAGGCGATCGTGGGTACGCCGCCGGCCGACGTGCATCGCTCGCGTTCGATCAGTTCCATTGCGCGCAGCGTGTCCCAGCGATACATCAGCACGATCTTGCCGCCGCTGGCCAGCGCCCCGTTCAGCACCGACATGCATCCGGTGACGTGGAAGAACGGCACGGCCAGCAGCGCGGCCTTCTGCGGGGCATCGCGATTCGGCTCTGGCACCGGCTCGCCGCGCCGCAGCAGGTTGCGCAGCGGGCTGAACTGGGCGCAGACGGCCACCGAGCAGGCGTTGCGGTGGGTGCCGACGGCGCCCTTGGGTTTGCCCGTGGTGCCCGACGTATAGAAGATCGTGGCGTCGTCTTCGGGGTCGAGCGGCACCAGCGGCAGCGATTGCGACGGCAGCGACGGCCAGGCGCCGGATTCGCCGATCACCGACGCCAGCGGCACGATGCGCGGGTCGTCGAACGTGGCGTCGGCCGGCGCACGGGACACGTAGATGCGTTCCAGCGCGGGGCAGTCCGGCAGGTGCTCCAGGATGCGGTCAAGGCGCTCGTGATCGACGATGGCGATCCGGCTGCCCGAATCCGACAGGCCATATTCGAGTTCGGGACCGGTCCACCAGGCATTGAGCGGCGTGACGATGGCGCCCGCCAGCAGCCCGGCATAGAGCGCCACGGGCCACTCGGGCAGGTTGCGCATGGCCACGGCCACGCGGTCGCCCTTGCGCACGCCGTCGCCCACCAGCTGGTGGGCAAGCGCGGTGGCGGCCAGCGCAAATGCGCGATAGCTGACCCGTTCGTCCTCGTAGACGACGAACGTCTTTTCGCCCCAGCCCGCGGCGACCAGGAACAGGTCGCGCAGCGTGGGCGGGGCATTCTTCCAGACCGTGGTGGGGATGCCCCGGATCACACGCGTCTCGGTTTCGAACGGCGCCCCGGAGGCGGTCAGCCGGGCGTGCGCCTCGGCAATCGACATGACCGGCCACTGTGGGCCGGCCGGCGAGGGTTGCTGCGGATGTTGCGGATGTTGCGACATGCGTTGCCTCCCGCGCAAGACAGATCAGATCGTGACGCCCCCGTCCACCACCAAGGCCTGGCCGGTCATGAAGGTACTGGCCGCCGATGCCAGGAAGCAGGCCGCGCCGGCGATTTCCACCGGCTCGCCGATGCGGCGCAGCGGCGCATTCTCGGTGGACTGCTTGTAGCGCACGGGATCGTCCCACAGCGCCTTGGCGAAATCGGTCTTGATCAGGCCCGGGGCGATGCAGTTCACGCGCACGTTGTGCGGCCCGAACTCCACGGCCAGGTTGCGCGCCAGCTGGAAGTCGGCTGCCTTCGAGACGTTGTAGACGCCAATCGTGGGCGATCCGCGCAGGCCGCCGATCGACGACACGATGATGATCGAGCCTTCCTTGCGTTCGATCATCTGCGGCGCCACCATCTGGATCAGCCAGTGGTTCGAGATCACGTTGTTGTCCAGCACCTTGCGGAACTGGTCGTCCGACACACCGCTCATCGGCCCGTAGTAGGGATTCGACGCGGCGTTGCAGACCAGGATGTCGACCTTGCCGAAAGTGCGGTTGGTTTCGTCGACCAGGTTTTGCAGGGCTTCCTTGGACGAGATGTTGGCGGCCACGGCCAGCGCGGTGCCGGCGCCGTGTTGCGCATTGATGGCATCGGCCACCTCCTGGCAGGCCTCGGCCTTGCGCGACGAGATGACGACCTTGGCGCCCTGGATGGCCATTTGCTCGGCAATGGCCCGGCCGATACCGCGCGAGGACCCGGTGATGATGGCAACCTTGCCCGACAGATCGAACAATGACATGGTGTCTCCTGATAGGGATGGGCAGCGGTCTTGGCCGCCGCCTGAATCGTGAATGGGCCGGGACATTATGGGCAGGCGTCGTTTCCCAGTCCACAGCCCGACTGGCGCGGCAGGGCCGATATCAGCAAACTTTCTGCGGGCAATTCATGCGATGCATGGACCGTGCCGCAGCGCGGCATATCAGGGCGCTGCCAGCACGGCCGGCAGCCGTGCCGCCAGCGCGGCGCGCAGGTCGTCGTCGATACGGATGCCGAAGCGGCCGGCCAGGACGTCGATGACGTGGCCGGCCGTCGGCAGGTCGGTCTTTTGCACGCTGCCGTCCGGCATGCGCGCGGTCAGGCTGCCGTTGCCGAGCGACAGCCGCGTGCCGTCGGCTTCCGTGCGGGCGGCGATCAACTTCTGCGTGAAGTGGCTGTCGGGATGCGTCGAGACGTACCAGTTGCGCGCCACGTAGTCGATTTGCGGCTGCGGGGTCAAGTCGAAGCGGTACAGCACGCGCCAGGCCTCTGCATCGTCAGCATTCGCCTCGGGATCACGTACGGCCAGATCATACGAATGGAAGCCCGTGCCGGCCACGGCGGGCGGCGTGGGCAGCAGCCGGTACGGTGAGGCGGCAGCCGCCGGCAGTGACAGCGCCAGCGCGCGGTCCGGCGTGGGTCCGCCAAAGCCGACATCGGCGACATGGCTTTCGTGCGCCACTTCCACGCGCAGCAGCATGTGCGACAGCCCCGTGGGGCGCTCGTCGGGCACGTTCCAGCGCACGCGGGCGGCCAGTGGCGTCACCGCGAATCCCAGCGCCTTGAGGCCCGCGCAAAACAGCGTATTGAGCTCGAAACAGTAGCCACCGCGCCGCTGCGCGACGAGCTTGTCGAATACCGCCGGCAGATCGATATTCACGCGCCAGCCCACCAGCGGGGTCAGGTTTTCGAACGCGATATGCCGCAGGTGGGCGCCGATCAGGATATTCAGCGTGTCCAGGGTGGGCGACAGATCGGCCTCGTTGCCGATGCCGATCCGTTCGAGCCAGGCATCGCGCTGGCCGATGGTGAGGGCGGGGATCTCGTCTTCGTGGCGCATATCGAGGGGACTGGAAGAATTAGTAGGGCGGCTCGAACGGCGGGTTGACCCTCTTCCGGAGCACGCGGTGCGTCACTAATATAAATCCACAGCAAAACCCGGCGCGCAACGTGGTCTGGCGGTGCCGGCGGCCTGCGGGTGCGACCGCGCACGACCAGAGACCAGACAGCGCCTGAAAACAGCCAGAAGAGAGGAGACGCCCCGTGAAAACCCTGATCGATCATCTGTCCAGCTACGCAGCCTACCACCGCGACAGCCGTAACGTCGTCACGCATTTCGTCGGCATTCCGATGATCGTGCTGGCCGTTACCGCGCTGCTGGGCCGCCCCGCCATGCCGCTGGGGGACGGCGTGCTGTTCCTGACGCCGGCCATCGTCGTCTATGTGCTGGCCTGCCTGTTCTACCTGCGCCTGTCGTTCGGCTTTGGCGTGGCGATGGCCGCGATCCTGGCGGTATTCGTGTGGGCGGGGGCCTGGATTGCCGCGCTTTCCACCGTGGCGTGGCTGACCACGGGGATCGGCCTGTTCGTGGCAGGGTGGGTCATCCAGTTTGTCGGCCACTACTTCGAGGGTCGCAAGCCGGCCTTTGTCGACGACCTCGTCGGCCTGCTGGTGGGCCCGCTGTTTCTGGTGGCCGAAGCCGCCTTTGCCATGGGGCTGGCGCGCGAAACGCGCGATGCGGTGGCCGCGCACGCGCACTGATTCGCGGAAACTTTTGCGCGTTCGCGGCGTCTGTCACGTGCGAAAGTGGGGGGACGTACCGCTCCGCAGCGCATCTGCTGACGCAAACCAGCGACAAAACCCGGGTTTTTCCCTTGGTTTGACCTGTCGCATGTGAGAAAACCCCTTTACTTCTGGCTGTTTCCGCTATGATTCAGTGCGTGCCGGCCAGCACGATTCGCAAGCGATGACAGGTGCTACGCTGCGATGGATGGCAAATGGCCGGGACATCAATCTTCAACTCTCGTATATCGATATGGCGACCAAAGCGAAACCGACCGCGAAGACTGCAACCAAGCCTGCTGCCAAGAAGGCCGCAGCAACCAAGGCACCCGTGAAGGCTGCCGCAAAGAAGGCCGCACCGGCCAAGAAGGCTGCTCCCGCTGCTGCTCCGACCGTGAAGCCGCTGAAGGACACCTTCAACAAGTCGAGCCTGGTCGCTCACCTGGTGGCACAAACCCAGCTCGAAGCCAAGGCTGTGAAGACGGTGCTGGCTCACCTCGAAAACACCATCGTCAGCGCGCTGAACAAGAAGGGCGCTGGCGAATTCACGCTGCCGGGCCTGCTGAAGGTGACCGCGCAGCAAGTGCCGGCCAAGAAGAAGCGTTTCGGCAAGGACCCGTTCACGGGTGAAGAGCGTTGGTTCCCGGCCAAGCCGGCCAGCGTCAAGGTCAAGGTCCGTCCGCTGAAGAAGCTGAAGGACGCTGCGGCCTGATCGCCGACCCACTTTGGTAGTCGCCCGCCCGCTGCCTGCCCCGTGCAGGCGCCGGACGGCTAAAGACCCCGTGTCTCGCAAGAGCACGGGGTCTTTTGGTTTATGGGCGCCCGGCCGGCGCCCGGGCGTCAGTACGCCTTGAAGTTAGCCGCCACGCGCTGGCGCAGGAAATCGCCGGCGGTGATCGCCGGATACTGCTTCGCCGGCCCCTCGATCACGGCATTGCGGTTGGCCTGGCAAAAGAACGCCAGGCTGTAGCGCGGGCCCATGTATTCGCCCGGCAGCGGGTTGCGTACGCGGTGAAAGTTCGACGGCAGGCGGTCGTCGCTCCAGCGCATCAGCATGTCGCCGATGTTGCAGGTGATCACGTCCTCGTCCGGTGGAATCGGCGTCCATGCCTGGGCTTCCATCTCCTTGCCGGGGCAAACCTGCAAACCGCCTTGTCCCTGGCGCTGGAACAGCAGCGTCAGGCAGTCGAAATCGGTGTGCGCGCCGGCGCGCCACAGGTCGAGTTTGTCCTGCGCCTCAGGCGGAATCGCGTAGTAGTGGAGCAGGCGCAGCGTGCTCTGATAGTCGGGCGCTACGGGGTCGTGCGCGCGCCTGAAGAAATCCGCGTCAAATCCCAGCTTGTCGGCAAAGCAGGACAGCACCTTCATGCCGACGTCCCAGCATTGCCGTTCGAACGCAAGCATGGTGGCCTGGAAACCGGGCAGCTCGGTGTCGGTGGGCCACAGCGCGGCCATATGCGGGCGCGTGATCTGGTACGACTCCTTCTGATCGGGGGTGCCGGTGGACGGGCGCACCTGGGCGCGGGTTTCCCAGCCGGCGTTGTTGGCCTTCTGCAGCGGATACTGGCCCTTGATCGCCTCAGGCAGCGCGAAGAACTGTTCGGTCATGGCAAACGCTTCGCGCACGGCTGTCAGGTCGATGCCGTGGTTTTCCAGCTGGAAGAAGCCAATTTCGACGGCAGCCTGCCAGAGCTGGTCGGCAATCTCGGCTTTGCGTTGGTCAAAATCCGACAGGTCGATGCGGCGGATGTCCCGCGCATCGGTCTCGGTGCCGTGGGCGCCCATGCGCGACTCGCGCGCCAGTTCGTGCAGGGGGAGGGTGGTTGTCCTGGTCATGTCGTTCCGGGTTCAGGAAAAGTTGAACGGGTCCGGCCGACCGGGAAAGCGGGATACCTGGAATACCTGGGATGCAGGAAGTCTCTGGCTCTCGAGTTCCGCAGCGGCGCGGACATCAAGAGCAATTTCCTGCCGCCCGCCTGCGCCAATAGGGGCGTCAGGAAACGGGCGGTTGAACGCTTCTACTCTTCAATCATCACCATCGCAGGTTTTGGGCCAGCGCAAAACGGACGAAATCCGGCTGTTTTTCACCTTCCTGGCGCATGGCGGGGCGGTTGTGGTGCGTGGATGGGCTGGCGACGGTGCATCGTCCGCGCGGGGCGATGCATCCGGTGCTACCGCTGGGTCCAGCGCGGATCGCGCTTCTGCAGGAACGCGTCGATCCCTTCGCCCGCATCCTCTTCCATCATGTTGCGGGCCATCACGTCGCCAGCGAAGGCGTAGGCGTCGGCCAGCTGCATCGACTGCTGCCTGTAGAACATGGCCTTGCCATAGCGGATGGCCGTCGGGCTTTTTGCGCAGATCTGGGCGACCTTGCGTGCGACGGCGGCATCGAGATCATCGTCGGCCACGGCTTCGTTGATCAGGCCCCAATCGGCCGCTGTCTGGGCGTCGATGAAGCGCCCGGTCACCAGCAGGTCGAAGGCCCGTTTCGTTGCCACGTTGCGCGACAGCGCCACCGACGGCGTGGAGCAAAAGAGCCCGACGTTGATGCCGGACACGGCAAACTGCGCCTGCATGGACGCGACCGCCAGGTCGCAACTGGCGACCAGCTGGCAGCCGGCGGCGGTGGCAATGCCATGGACGCGCGCAATGACAGGCACCGGCAGCGCCTGGATGGCCTGCATCACGACGCTGCACCGGGCGAACAGGCCCTGGTAGTACGAAAGCGCGGGCTGGCCGCGCATTTCCCGCAGATCGTGGCCCGCGCAGAATGCCTTGCCCTGGGCTGCCAGAATCACGCAACGCACGCTGTCATCGCTGGCGATGCCGTGGAGGGCGCCGTGCAGCGCGGCCAGCATGGCTTCCGAGAGCGCATTGAACTGCAGCGGCCGGTTCAGCCGCAGTGTCACCACGCCATCGCGGCTGTCATGCAGCACCAGCGGCTCGGTTGCCTTGTCGTCTGACTGCGCTGCCATATCGGGCTCCGTCATCGGTCAATGGCGCAATGATCGCGCGATTTGCTCGCAATGGGTGCGGAATCAGGGTGAATCCGGATGCCGGGATCGCGGACGATTGGCGTACCGGTGGGTTGCCAGTGGCCTGCCGGCGTCCACCGCTGGCACCGGCGGCGGCTCAAAAAAAAAGAGCCGACTTGTGTCGGCTCGCAATGCTTCAACTCGATACGGTATGGCTTATTGCGGACCCAGCTTCTTGATCAGGGCGTCCAGCTTGGCCACTTCTTCCTCGGTCAGGTCGGTCAGCGGCGCGCGCACCGGGCCGGCGTCGTGGCCAACCAGCCTGGCGCCGGCCTTCACGATCGACACGGCGTAGCCATGCTTGCGGTTTCGGATGTCCAGGTACGGCAGGAAGAAGTCGTCGATCAGGCGGCCGATCGTGGCGTGGTCGTCGGCGGCCACGGCACGGTAGAAGTCCATCGCGGTCTTCGGGATGAAGTTGAACACGGCCGACGAGTACACCGGCACGCCCAGCGCCTTGTAGGCAGCGGCATAGACTTCGGCGGTGGGCAGGCCACCCAGGTAGGCCAGGCGGTCGCCCAGCTTGCGGCGCACGCGAACCATGGCTTCGATGTCACCCACGCCGTCCTTGAAACCGATCAGGTTCGGGCACTTGTCCACCACCTTGGCCAGCAGGTCGGCGCCGATGCGCGAATTGGCGCGGTTGTAGACGATCACGCCGCACCGGGTCGCCTTGCAAACCTCTTCGATATGGTTGGCGATGCCGTCTTCGCTGGCTTCGGTCAGGTAGTGCGGCATCAGCAGGATGCCGTGGGCGCCCAGGCGCTCGGCTTCCCTGGCGTACTCGATGGCCACGCGGGTCGGGCCGCCAGCGCCAGCCAGGATGGGCACCTTGCCACGGCACGTTTCCACGGCGGTGCGGATCACATTCGAGTAGTCCTGCTGCGTCAGCGAGAAGAACTCACCGGTGCCGCCCGCGGCGAACAGGGCCGAGGCACCGTACGGCGCCAGCCATTCCAGGCGCTCGGTATAGGTGTCGGCGCGGAAGTTGCCCTGTGCGTCGAAATCGGTAACGGGGAACGAGAGCAGGCCTTCGGAAATAATCTGCTTCAGTTCTTGCGGTGTAGTCATGTCGCTCTTCCTGATCGCCACATGGCGAATGGTGGGTGAAGTGTGAATCAAGGCCGGTGGGTGCCCGATCCATCGTTGTTAAATTCGAGATAAGTCATCGTACAACTAACAACTTGACCGTGCAAGTGGGACGGCGCAAACCAAGGGAAAACCCCGGTGAAAAAGGTGGCGAAGACGGGTGCCCACGCGTTGCTGCAGCCGGGCAGGGTGGGCTGGCAAACCGGACAGAATCCGCCGCAAAGCCGCAAGCCAATTGAAAGGCAGCGATATCGGCCCACGCGCCGAAATACAGACCATTGCACCAAGGCAGGGTAAACGCGCACTGTGGCGGACGGAACCGCGTCTCTATAATTCTGGTCGTACGACGACATATCACACGCCGGTCCAGACGCATTCCCGCATCGAGGTCCACCGGCTGTGAGGAGACCCCGATGAACGCAACACCCGCTTCCAGCGCGGCCGCCGCAGCCGGCGCCCGCCGCACCAACGTCCGCTACTGGATCCTTGCCCTGATCTTTATCGTGACCACGATCAATTACGCCGATCGTGCCACGCTGTCCATCACCGGGCCCGCCATGCGCGAGGAGTTCGGCTTCTCGGCGGTGCAGATGGGCTATATCTTCTCGGCCTTCAGCTGGGCCTACGTGATGGCGCAGATCCCGGGCGGCTGGCTGCTCGACCGTTTCGGCGCGCGCCGCATCTATGCCTTCAGCATTTTCCTGTGGTCGTTCTTCACGCTGCTGCAAGGCTGGATTGGCGTTTTCGCTACGATCGGCCAGGCCATCAGCATTCTTTTCGCGCTGCGCTTTGCCGTGGGGCTGGCGGAGTCGCCGGCTTTCCCGGCCAACGCCAAGGTGGTGGCCAGCTGGTTCCCGACCGCCGAGCGCGGTACCGCGTCGGCCATCTTCAATGCCGCGCAGTATTTTGCGGCCGTGGTGTTCACGCCGCTGATGGCGTGGATCGTCCATAGCTGGGGCTGGCACCATGTGTACCTGTGGATGGGCATCATGGGCATGCTGCTGGCGCTGGTGTGGCTCAAGGTCATGCGCAGCCCGGCCACGCACACCGGCGTGAACCAGGCCGAGCTCGACCATATCGCGCAGGGCGGCGGCCTGATCCACATGGGCGAAGGCGAAGACGCCAGAAACGGCGGCCCCGTGGCCAATCCGGCCGGCTGGTTCTACGCCAGGCAGCTGCTGACCAACCGCATGCTGGCCGGCGTCTACCTGGGCCAGTACTGCATCAACGTGCTGACGTACTTCTTCCTGACGTGGTTCCCGGTGTACCTGGTGCAGGCGCGCGGCATGTCGATCCTGAAGGCCGGTTTCGTGGCCTCGCTGCCGGCCATCTGCGGTTTCCTGGGCGGCGTGCTGGGCGGCGTGATCTCCGACACGCTGCTGCGCCGTGGCCATTCGCTGACGCTGGCCCGCAAGGTACCCATCGTGGCCGGCATGCTGCTGTCGGTGTCGATGATCGCGTGCAACTACGTCGATGCCGAATGGCTGGTCGTGGGCATCATGGCGCTGGCGTTCTTCGGCAAGGGTATTGGCGCGCTGGGCTGGGCCGTGGTGGCCGATACGGCGCCCAAGGAAGTGATCGGCCTGGCCGGCAGCATTTTCAACACGTTTGGCAATATCGCGGGCATCGTGACGCCGATTGTGATCGGCTATATCCTGAGCGCCACGGGCTCGTTCAACGGCGCGCTGGTCTTCGTGGGCATCAACGCCCTGGTGACCGTGCTGAGCTACCTGGTGATCGTCAAGGACATTCGCCGCGTCGAACTGAAGCACCCCCAATAGAGAAGGAATCCCCACCATGTCGGACCTGTCGGTACAGAACGCCCAGGCCGCGGAGCAACGTCCGCCGCTGTACATCCGCATCCACGCCAATGACAACGTGGCCATCGTCGCCAATGACGGCGGCCTGCCTGCCGGCACGGTGTTCCCGTGCGGCCTGACTCTGGTGGAACGCGTGCCGCAGGGCCACAAGGTGGCGCTGGCGGACCTGAAAAAGGGCGACGCGGTCACGCGCTACAACGTGACCATCGGCTATGCGCTGCAGGACCTGCCGCGCGGCAGCTGGGTCAACGAACGCGTGATCGAGATGCCCGTGGCTCCGGGGCTGACCGACCTGCCGATCGGCACGCGCCTGCCCGAGCCGCTGCCGCCGCTGGAAGGCTACACGTTCGAAGGCTTCCGCAATCCAGACGGCTCGGTGGGCACCCGCAACATCCTCGCCATTACCCAGACCGTGCAGTGCGTGGCTGGCGTGGTCGACCACGCGGTCAAGCGCATCAAGGCCGAACTGCTGCCGAAGTATCCGAACGTGGACGACGTGATCGGGCTGGAGCACACCTACGGTTGCGGCGTGGCCATCGATGCGCCCGATGCCGTGGTGCCGATCCGCACGCTGCGCAATATCGCGCTGAACCCGAATTTTGGCGGAACCGCCATGATGGTGAGCCTGGGCTGCGAGAAGCTGCAACCCGAGCGCCTGATGCCGCCAGGCACGATCCCGATCCAGACCGGCGCCGGCGAAGTGCAGGTGGGCGTGGTCTGCCTGCAGGACGACAAGCATGTGGGCTTCGGCTCGATGATCGATTCGATCGTGCAGATGGCCATTCCGCACCTCGAGGCGCTCAATGCGCGCAAGCGCGAGACGGTGCCTGTTTCCGAGCTGGTGGTAGGCGTGCAGTGCGGCGGCAGCGATGCGTTCTCGGGCGTCACCGCCAACCCGGCCGTCGGTTTTGCCACCGACCTGCTGGTGCGTGCCGGCGCCACGGTGATGTTCTCCGAAGTGACCGAAGTGCGCGACGGCATCGACCAGCTGACCTCGCGCGCCGCCACGCCCGAAGTGGCCGAGGCGATGATTCGCGAGATGGACTGGTATGACAAATACCTGGACCGCGGCCGTGTAGACCGCAGCGCGAACACCACGCCGGGCAACAAGAAGGGCGGCCTGTCGAACATCGTCGAAAAGGCCATGGGGTCGATCGTGAAATCGGGCAGCGCGCCGATCTCGGGCGTGGTGTCGCCCGGGGACAAGGTCCGCACCAAGGGCCTGATCTACGCCGCCACGCCGGCCAGCGACTTTATCTGCGGCACGCTGCAACTGGCGGCCGGCATGAATCTGCACGTGTTCACCACGGGCCGGGGTACGCCTTACGGCCTGGCCGAGGTGCCGGTCATCAAGGTGGCCACCCGCAGCGACCTGGCGCGACGCTGGCACGACCTGATGGATGTCAACGCCGGCCGCATCGCCACGGGCGAAGCCACTATCGAGGATGTGGGCTGGGAACTGTTCCGCCTGATGATCGACGTGGCCAGCGGCCGCAAGAAGACCTGGGCCGAGCACCATGGCCTGCACAATTCGCTGGCACTGTTCAACCCGGCGCCGGTGACCTGAGCGGAAGTGCTGAATACGGCGCCTTATGCCGTGACCCCCGTTATCCGATCACGGCAGGGCCGCCGTCCCGGCCGTCGCGGCGCGATGGTCCGCTACTGCATGCATTTTTCCTGATAAACCTTCTGCAGTTGCCGCCGGGTGCGGTCGCGCTCGACCGTCGAGATTTCATTGCCCTGGCTGTTTTCTACCGGCGCGTTCGAGGGCCGGTAGCTGCGGCGCGGGGTTTCGCCGATCTGCAAGGCAAGCTGGTCGCATTGCTCTTCGAGCGTGGGCGCATGCGACGGTGTGGGCTGGAAGCGGATCGAGCCCTGACGGACCGCATCGGAAATGGCGTCGTTGATGGCGGCGTCGCCCGGGGACGGCTGCGGTGTCTGGGCATGCCCATGGAAAACGGGCGTCAGACCGGCGAACAGGATGGCGAACGACGCGGCGAACAATGCGAGTCGGTTTGCATGACGGCGCAGCAGCATGGATATCTCCGTGGCGGACTGGCACGCCCGCCGCAGGGCGGCGGGTGGCGGGTCGCAACCACCCTGGAGGGTGGATCAGCC
The DNA here is from genome assembly GCF_057798875.1 of Cupriavidus sp. 94F1. Classification (NCBI taxonomy): domain Bacteria; kingdom Pseudomonadati; phylum Pseudomonadota; class Betaproteobacteria; order Burkholderiales; family Burkholderiaceae; genus Cupriavidus; species Cupriavidus sp. 94F1. Next base: position 185,082 of record NZ_JBYOJT010000007.1, on the reverse strand, counting down.
GATGGTAGCGCCGATCCCGCGCCCGCGTCCATCGGCCCAAGGTGCTACGCGCCAGCAGCGACGCGCGGCGCGGATCAGGCCGGCGCGCGCAGGGCCAGGTTCAGCTGATCGACGGCCTCGGCCCAGTCGGCATCCTCGATGATCTCGTCGCGCAGCAGCGCGGCCTGTGCCGGTGTCCAGAAGGGGGCGTCCCAGAGATCGACATCCTGCGGAACCGGCGAATGCCTGGCGATAAAGGCGCGGATGCTGGCCTCGTCCGACGGCAGGCCAAGCTGTGCGAAGAGGTCGGAGAACGGGTGGAAGGGGGTGTCCATGGCGATGTCTCCCGGTAACTGGCGGCCGGCGTGGCCAGCCGGAGGTTCCAGCTTAGGTCAGGATTGGCGCTGCCGAGATCGCGCCGTCCCGATCCAGCCGGCCATTCAGCCGGCAATGATCTGCTTGGAAAACGTGGCGCGCTCCATTTCCACGACGTTCACCGTGACTTGCACGGTCTGTCCTGGCGCGCCGGGGCGCACCATTTCCGAAATCGCATTCACCACCAGTTCGCCAAGCTGCTTGCGCACGCCCTGGTCGCGGCCGTCCAGGATCTGCAGCGTGGCATGGACGAAGGCGCGGTCGGCCGGCTCCGTGCCCTGGCGGAACGTGGACAGCGTGACGCAACGCGACTTGATATCGGGTTCCTGGAACTGGCCGCTCGACAGCAGCGCGGCATTCGCTTCGTCCAGAAGTTCCTCGAAGGAGCAGGTCAGGCGCGTGTTTTCGGTGATTTCGACAATCAGATGGGGCATGGAATCGGTTCCGTGGGGCGAAGGCAGGGAATCCGCATCGTACGGCAATCCCGGCTGTCATGTCGACGCTTCACGCGCTAAGCTTGCCGACATGGACCAATTCTCTCTGGAACTCTTCTGGCGGCTGCTTGGCGGGCTTGCCGCGGGAGCCATCATCGGCCTGGACCGCAATCTGCACGGCAAGGCGGCCGGCATGCGCACGCTGGGACTGGTGGCGCTGGGGGCGGCCACGGCCGTGTGCGTGGTGACGCTCAACGGACACCCTGCCGATGCCATGTCGCGCGTGCTGCAGGGCTTGCTGACCGGGGTGGGCTTCCTGGGGGTGGGCGTGATTGCGCGGCACGGCGTGCATGACCGTCCGCAGGGGCTGACCACGGCGGCGGGCATCTGGCTGGCGGCCATCCTGGGTGCGGCGTCGGGCGCCGGCTATTACGCGATCGTGGTGATGGCGCTCGCGCTGGGCATGCTGCTGCTGCGGCTGGGCGGCAAGTTCGAGAACAGCCTGCATGCCCGCTTCGACGGCAGGCTGACCAAGAAGCTGCCCCCGGAATACCGCGACGGCGACGACGATGGGGCCGACACGCCGCCGCGCTGAGCGCGAGGCGGCGTGTCCGGCAGGCTGCCGGCTCAGGCGCTCACGCCCAGTGCCGCCTCGATGCCCCGGATGTGCTGCTGCAGCAGCGGCCGGACTTTTTCCAGCAGGTGGGCGGGCGGCACCAGCGCGTTGGGGCCGCTGCAGCTCAACGTCATCGGCGGCAGCGACGACCCCGGCCGGAACGCCAGCGCAATCGAGTTGATGTCGGGCAGCCATTCCCCGAACGACGTCGTGCAGCCCAGCCGGCGCTGTTCGTCGCGGCAGTTCGACAGGATGCCTTCGGCCTGCGCGGCGCTGACCTTGTCGTCGGCGCGGAATGCGCTCAGCGCCTGGCGCTGCTCGGCCGGCGGCAGGGCCAGCAGGTACGCGCGGCCCGCCGCAGTGGTCAGGCCCGAAACGCGGCTGCCGACCGGCACCCGTAGCGTCAGGTAGCTTTCGGACTGGCAGTTTTCATAGATCAGCATGCGGCCGCGGTCGCGCACGATCAGCGACGCCACGCCTTGCGACAGTTCGGCCAGTTCGCGCATGAAGGGCTTGGCCACCGACAGCACGTCGGCGCCTTGCTGACCGGCCGGCGCCAGCGCCAGCGCGGAACTGCCCAGGCGGTAACGAACGGGGTCGGACAGTGCCTGCAGGTAGCCGAGTTCGGTCAGCGTGTGGGTCAGCCGCGAGATCGTCGATTTCGGCAGGCCGCAGCGTTGTGCCAGTTCGGCATTGCCGAGTTCCGCGTCGAACCCGCGAAAGCACGCCAGCACGTCGAGCCCGCGCGCCAGCGCCGTCACGAAGTGGCGGTCTTCCTTGCGGTTGTCCTTGCGTGCCGGGGTGGTGTCGGACGGCATGTCGATGGCGTCGTCGCGGTCGCCAAGGTCGGCGGCGTCCGGCCGTTCGGTCAGGGTGTCTTCCATGAGGCTGCTCACACGTTGCCGGCCGCCAGCTGCTCGCGCAGGCGGGCCTTGAGGATCTTGCCCGACGGTGCGGCAGGCAGTTGCTGCACCGTGCGGATTTCGGCGGGAATCTTGTAGGGCGACAGGCGCTCGCGCAGGAAGGCCCGCAAGGCGGCTTCGTCCAGCGCCATGCCACTGCGTACCTCGACAAACGCAATCACTTCCTCGTTGCCTTCGACGGCGCGGCCCACCACGGCCGACTGCAGCACGGCGGGGAAGGCATTGAGCGACTGCTCCACTTCCTCCGGATACACGTTGAAGCCCGAATGGATGATGATTTCCTTCGAGCGGCCGACGATCGACACGGCGCCGTCGGCATCGATGCGCGCGAGGTCGCCGGTATGCAGCCAGCCATCGCTGTCGATGGTCTGCGCGGTCAGGTCGGGCCTGCGGTAGTAGCCCTTCATCACATTGGGCCCGCGCACCAGCAGTTCGCCACTGCCGTCGGGCAGCGGGTTGCCCAGGCGGATTTCCACGTCGGGCACGGCCGGGCCCACGGAGCAGTCATTGCGTGGCTGTTCCACCCGGGTCTGGCAGACCGTGGGAGATGTCTCGGTCATGCCGTAGCCATTGTTCAGCACGATACCGAAGGCGTCTTCAAAGGCGGCCTTCAGCGTTGCCGTGAGCGGTGCGCCGCCCGACTGGGCAATGCGCAGCGACGGCGTGCGCAGCGACTGGTTGTTGGCGCGGGCCCATTCGATGATCTTGGCGTACATGGCCGGCACACCGTGCAGCACCGTCAGTTGATCGTCGATCAGCGTACGCACCAGCTTGTCGGGCCGGAAACGCGGTTCGTAGAACACTGTCGCACCGTTCGATACCGGGCCCACCAGCAGCACCGACAGGCCGTACACGTGCGAGATCGGCAGCACGCCGTAGATGCGGTCGCCAGGCTTCACGCGTGACTGCATCCGGTTGGAATGGCCGATGAACATCAGGTTGGCGTGCGTCAGCATCACGGCTTTCGACGCGCCGGTGGTGCCTGTCGTGTAGATCATCGCCGCCACCTGCTGGCGCGGGTCGGCTTCGACGGGTTCGGGCTCGACGCCGTCGTCGATGACGCTGACCAGCAGCTTGCCCACGTGCGGCCATTCGGCCCACTGCGCGCCACGCGCCAGGCCGTGCTCGCGCGCCTCGGGAAAATCGTTGTCGAGATACAGCGTCACGCGCGCGCCGGCGTGCTCGACGATATTGGCGATCTCGCGCTGCGACAGCCGCGCATTGACCGGCACCGACCAGGCGTCGATGGCGCTCAGCGCCAGCAGCAGCACCGCGCAGCCCACGCTGTTTTCGGTCACCAGCACCACGCGGTCGCCGCCGCGCACACCGAGTTCGGACAGCGTCGTCGCCGTTTCACGAACCGCCACGTCGAGTTCGGCGTAGCGCAAGGCCCGGTGCGCGTCCATGATCGCGATCCGCTCGGGCGTGCTGGCCACCCACGGAGCCATGGTCTGGTGCAGGCGGGCGAACGCGGGTTCGAACGGGGGCGGCGAATCGGTGGGGGGTGCGGCGGATGGCGGCTGAGCGGGTGCGGACGCGGAATGGGTCGCGGGTGCAGCGGTACTGCGCATGATGTCTCCGGGTAAGGCTCCGGCGTTGACCCTTGGGATCGCCGGTATTCGATGTGGGCCATCGTCCCATCGTTTTTCAACGAGTGCAACCGCACCGTGGAATAGTGGTTCTGCATAGCGGAATCATACGCGAATCTCTGTGCGAATATCGGAGCGCCACGCTCGCCGCTCGTGCCCCGGATTTGTCGTGTTTGCGACATGTATGCCAATGTCTTGTGCCAGTCATGGAACTTGTCATACGTCCCCAAAGACAATGGAGATGAGAACGCTTATCATGTGCGTTCCATTTTTTCCGGGCTAGTACAAACATGAAGCAGGGCGTTCCGATGGGCTATCGCATGGCGATTGCCTCGCGCGCAGTGGCCGCCATCCTGGGCGGCTACGCCGTTGCAGCCCTGGCGACGGGATGCCTGGCGCTGGTGCTTGCCAACTGGGCGGGCATGGCGCGCGTCGAGGCGGTCATCACGTCCACGCTGCTGTCGTTCCTGTGGTTTGCGCTGGCGGTGATCTGGGTGTTTGCCGCCGATACGGCCCGGCGTGCCTGGATCGGCCTGGCCGTGCCCGCCGCCGTGCTGGCGGCGGGCTGGCTCGCTTTGCGGAGCGCGTGATGGCCGAACTCAAGAAAGGCCAGGGCCTGCGGCAGTCGATGGCGTGGCTGCATACGTGGTCGGGCCTGCTGGTGTGCTGGGTGCTGTTCCTGGTGTTCTGCGGCGGCACCGCCAGCTATGTCAAGGACGAGATCACCGTCTGGATGAAGCCGGAGTTCCACGCTTCGCTGAACCGGAACGTGCCGGCCGCCGATGCCGTCGGGCGCGCCGTTGCCTTCCTGCAGCGCGAGGCACCGGACGCGGAACGCTGGTTCATCACCCTGCCGGACGACCGCAATCCGGCCATCTCGATGTTCTGGCTGCGTCCGGCCAAGCCCGAGGACGCTGGCAAGCCCAATCGCGCGCGGCTGGAAACGCGTACGCTCGACGCCGTATCCGGCGAACCAATCCCCGGCGCCCGCCAGACGCGCGGCGGCGAATTCCTGTACCGGCTCCATTTCGACCTGCACTACATGCCCGCGATCTGGGCCCGCTGGATTATCGGCTTCTGCACCATGTTCATGCTCGTGGCCATCATCAGCGGCGTGATCACGCACCGGCGCATCTTTGCGGACTTCTTCACGTTCCGCGCCCGCAAGGGACAGCGTTCCTGGCTTGACGCCCACAACGCGGTGGCCGTGCTGGCGCTGCCGTTCCATCTGATGATCACCTACACGGGCCTGGTGACGCTTTTGTTCATGTACATGCCCTGGGGCATCCAGGCCGTGTACAAGGGCGACGAGCAGGCCTTCAACGCCGAGCTGGCCGCCCGCGCGCCCCGCGCGAAGCCAGCCACCGAAACCGCGCCGCTGGCGCCGATCGGGCCGATGCTCGCGCAGGCCACGGCGCACTGGCAGGGTGCCGCGCCGCGCCGCGTCACCGTGGAGGCGCCCAACAAGGCCAACGCCACGGTAGCCGTGGCACGCGAGCAAGGCCGGCAGTTCGGCACGACGACGCCCACCGTGGTCTTCACGGGTGCCACCGGTGAACGGAAGGCAACGCTGGGCGATGACATGGCGCCGGCGGCCACCACGCGTTCGGCCATGATCGGTCTGCACGTGGCGCACTTCGCGCCGCCGCTGCTGCGCGCGCTGTTCTTCGCGTCCGGCCTCGCTGGCTGCCTGATGGTGGCCACCGGCGCGTTGCTATGGGCGGTCAAGACGCGCCAGGGCCATGCCAAACGGATTGCCGCCACGGGCCGCACGCCGTTCGGCCTGCGGCTGGTCGAGGCGCTGAACCTCGGCGTGATTGCGGGCCTGCCGATCGCGATCGGCGCGTACTTCTGGGCCAATCGTTTGCTTCCCGTCGATCTGGCGCAACGCCAGGCCGCCGAAATCCAGACATTCTTCGGCGCCTGGGCCGTGGCGGCGCTGCTGGCGCAATGGCGCCCCACGCGCGCCATGTGGCGCGTGCAGCTGTGGGTGGCCGCGACGCTGTTTGCCGGCGTGCCCGTGCTGAACGCGCTCACCACATCGACCCATCTTGGCGTGACGCTGTTCCACGGGCCCGGCATGGTCGCCGGCTTCGATCTGACTGCGATGGCGCTGGGCATCGCCCTGGGTGCGGCGGCCTGGGGGCTTGGCAAGCGAGGCGCCGCCCCGCGCAAGGCGGCTGCCCCGCGCGCGGTAGCTGGCGTGGGCGAGATGTCGCGGGAGGTGTCACAATGAGCGTGGCATGGATGCCGGTCGGGCCGGCCTGCGTCGCAGGCCTGGGCTTCGCGATCGGCGGCTTCATGTGGCTGGCGCAGGCCATGGATCGCCATCACGCGGACATGTTCGGGCGCGGCAGCACGCCGGCACCGGCCCTGGCCATGCGGCTGCGCTGGCAGGGATGGCTCGCGCTGGTGCTGGCCCTGGCCGCGTGCGTGCTGGCCGAAGGCTGGGCCTTCGGTGTCGTCTACTGGGCCGGACTGCTGACGCTTGGCGCGCTGGCCGTGGTCGGTGCGTTTGCCTGGGCGCCGCATGCCACGCCGCGGCTGGCGCGCGCGTCCATCGCGGTGGGCATGGCGGCGACCATGGCATCGCCATGGCTCATGCCGTCATAAGGCGCCGACGCATCACAACGATTTCCAACGAGCATCGCCGACAGAGCGATGCCGCCATTCACGGACACGGGTCATGCCTGTCCGCCGCGTCGGGAACGCGGTGCAGGCGTCATCGTTTTATTTTTGGGAGTGTCATCTTGTCTTTTGCCGTACCTCGCGCCGTTGCACATGCCGCACGCGCCGCCCGCTCTTCTAGTTCGTCCCGTAGTGCCCGCCTCAGTATCCTGGCCGCCTCGCTGGCTGCCGCGCAGCCGTCCCTGGCGTCCGCGCAGGAAGCAGCGCCGCCGCCCACGCAGCAGACGCTGCCGACGGTGACGGTCAAGGGCGAGTCGTCGCCAGACCAGTTGCCCGCGCCGTACGCCGGCGGCCAGGTGGCACGCGGCGGCCGCATCGGCATCCTGGGCAACCAGGATTTCATGGATGTGCCGTTCAGCGTCACGTCGTACACGGCCGGGCAGATCCAGAACCAGCAGGCACACACGGTGGGCCAGGTGCTGGCCGACGATCCGGCCGTCCGCGTCAGCTCGGGCTTCGGCAATTTTTCGGAAACCTTCGTCGTGCGCGGCTTCACGCTGGGTTCGGATGACCTTGGCTACAACGGGCTGTACGGCATTGCGCCGCGCCAGCTGGCATCGACCGAGGGGCTGGAGCGTGTGGAAGTGTTCCGTGGCGCCAACGCTTTCCTGACCGGCGTGTCGGCCGCCGGCACCGCCGTGGGCGGCGCGATCAACCTGGTGCCGAAGTACGCCACGGCCGCGCCGATCACGCAGGGCACGCTTGACTACACCAGCGACGGGCAGGCCGGCGGCCACATCGACGTGGGCCGCCGTTTCGGCGAAAAGAAGGAATTCGGGGTGCGCGTGAACGCCATGGCGCGCGGTGGCGGCACGGCCATCGACAACGAAAGCCGCCAGCAGCGCCTGTTCACGCTGGGCCTGGACTACCAGGGCGACAACCTGCGCGTGAACGCCGATTTCGGCTATCAGAAGCAGCGCATCTACCAGGGCCGCAGCACGGTCAACCTGACTGGCACGGCGCTGCCGCCGGTGCCGTCGGCCAGCACGAACTTCGCGCAGCCGTGGACCAATTCTTCGCTCGAAGATATCTACGGCACGATCCGCGCCGAGTACGACATCACGAAGGACTGGACGGCCTATGCCGCCTTCGGCGGACACCATACCAACGAATTCGGCAGCTATAGCGGCGCGAGCGTCGGCAACAACGGCGTGGGCACGGCAACGCGCCTGACCGTGCCGTTCGAGCAGGACACGTTCTCCGGCGAAGTCGGCGTGCGCGGCCGCTTCGTGACCGGGCCCGTCAAGCATACGGTCAACCTGAGCTGGTCGGGGCTGGAGCAGAAGCGGGCCACGGCGTTCGAATTCTCGGGCGCGTTTGCGACCAATCTCTACAACGCGCCGGTTGTTCCCTATCCGGCCGCCCCGGCCACCGGCAATATGTCCGATCCGTACGTGACGCAGCGGACCAACCTCAATGGCGTGTCGGTGTCCGATACGCTGGGCTTCCTGAATGACCGCGTGCTGCTGACCGCCGGCGTGCGCCAGCAGGTGATCAACGTGCGTGGCTACGCCACGGCGACCGGTGCCCAGACGTCGACCTATAGCGATTCTGCCACGTCGCCGATGTTCGGTCTGGTGGTCAAGCCGCTCCAGAACGTATCGGTCTACTACAACTACATCGAAGGCCTGGCGCAGGGTCCGACGGCGGGCAATACCGCCGTCAACCGCGGCGAGGTCTTCGCGCCGGTCAAGTCGAAGCAGCACGAGGCGGGCGTGAAGTACGACGCGGGCGCGTTCGGCACGACACTGGCGTTCTTCCAGATCGAACAGCCGCAGGGCACCACCATGCAGGGCAACGTGTTCGGCCTGCAGGACCTGCGCAATCGCGGCGTGGAATTGAGCGTGTTTGGCGAACCCGTGCGCGGCGTGCGCCTGCTGGGCGGCGTGTCGTATATCGATTCGCAGTACCAGGACACCGGCAACCCGCTGACGGAAGGCAAGAAGGGCGTGGGCGTTCCGAACTACACGATGACGCTGAGCGGCGAGTACGACCTGCCGTTCCTGGCGGGGGCCACCGTGTCGGGCCGCTATATCCAGACCGGCCGCCAGTACGCGAACAACACGAACACGATCGCGCTGCCGTCCTGGAACCGCTTCGACCTGGGCGCGCGTTACACCTTCAAGGCCTCGCAAATGCGCTACACGCTGCGCGCCGCCGTGGAGAACGTGGCGAACAAGGCTTACTGGGCTGGCGTGTCGACATCGGCCAGCACGCTGTACATCGGCAATCCGCGTACGTTCAAGGTGTCGATGACGGTCGACTACTGAGTCGCGGCCTCCGCCATGCCGTGACTCTCCGCGCGCAGCCAGTCGCGCGGAGACTGGCCCACCCTGGCCAGGAAGACGCGTGACAGGGCCGACGGATTGGCATAGCCGAGTTCGTCGGCCAGCAGCTTGAGTGGCGCGCCGTCGCGCAGCCGGGTCTGGGCCAGGCTGATGCGCCAGTCCGTCAGATAGTCGGCCGGGGTCTGGCCGACGATGTCGCGAAAGGCTGCTGCGAAGGCGCTGCGCGACATGCCCGCGCAGGCCGCCATCTTTTCCAGATTCCAGCTGGCGCCCGGGGCCTCGTGCATGGCGACCAGCACCCGCGCCAGGCGCGGATCGGACAGCCCCGTGATCAGCCCGGGCTGGACCCCGACCTGCCGGGGATGATCGAGCATCCAGCGCAAGAGCTGGATCACCACCACTTCGAATAGCCGATCGGCCAGTAATCGCTGGCCGCATCGCACGCGTTCGGTTTCCGCGAACAGCAGCGACAGTGCTGGGGCCAGCCCTGGCACGTCAGCCAGCGGCAGCACGATCAGCGGCGGCAGGGCACGTGCCAGCGGATTGCGGGCACCGCCGGCAAATTCCAGCGTGGCACACGAGAACTGTGACCCTTCGGCCGGTGGATTGTGAAAGGTGTGGATCGCGGGACGCGGATAAAACAGCAGCGAGGGCTCGTGAACTTCGAGCCGCCGGGGCAGCCCCCGGCTCTGATGGGTCACCGTCATGCTGCCTTCGCGCATGACGTGCAGAAAGCCGCGATGGGACTCGTCGAAACGTGACACACCGCATAGCGGGCCGGTATGGAACAGGTGCGCCTGGATGCGGAACCGCTCAAGCAGCGCGGACAGGCGATCGACGGTAAGCGGTGCAGCGGTGGTGGACACGGCGGGATGAATTGATACGTTTTTGGGACGGTTGGTATCCCATCGTACGCCTTGCGCCACCATAGTGGAACCCATGGACGGCGACGTCCTGATTTCGATCACTTTCCAGATCACTTCGACAGGAGATTCCATCATGACCGCACGTATTTCCGTACCGGAACCCAAGGCCGCGCCCGCGGGCAGCCAGGCCGCGCTGGCCCAGATCCAGGCCGCTTTTGGCGGTGTACCCCAGATGTTCCGCGCCGTGTCCAATTCGCCGGCCGCCCTGCAGTCGATGTGGGCCGCGTTTGGCGCGCTCGGCGCTGGCGTGATTCCGGCCAAGCTGGGCGAGCAGATTGCCGTGGCCGTGGCCGACCGCAATCGCTGCGACTATTGCCTGGCCGCGCATACGGCGCTGGGCCGCAAAGCTGGCGCGTCGGCCGAAGAGATGGCGGCCGCCCAGGCCGGCCAATCGGATGACCCGAAGACCGCGGCGGCGCTGGCGTTTGCGCTGAAACTCGTCGAGGCACGCGGTCAGGTATCCGGTGCCGACGTGGCCGGGCTGCGCGAAGTGGGCTTCAACGACGGGGAAATCGTCGAGATCGTCGCCCATGTCGCGCTGAATCTGTTCACCAACTACATCAACGTGGCATTTGCCGTGCCCGTGGATTTCCCGGCGGTCAAGCTGACCGCCCGCTGATCTGCGCGTCGCCCGCGCATGAAAAAGGCCGCCAACGCTGGCGGCCTTCTTGTTGTTGCATCACGGCGTGATGCTTGCGGCGGTTCCTGAGACCCGGCGCGGATCAGGCGTGAATGACGGCAGGTTCCAGATGCTTGCCCGTCAGGCTGGCCACAGCCACGGCCATCGCCTGTTCGCGGGCTTCCGCCGCGGCCGGCGCCGGCATGAAACGCTCGGGTTCGTCGCGTGCCAGGCGTTGCAGGTGACGCAGCTTGGCTTTCAGACCGGGCTCCACGCGCGAATCGGGCGTCACGGTGGACGGGCAGGCCACACCGAGGATGTCCAGCGCCTGACGGAAGTTGTCGACCGTCAGACCTTCGGCCGGATTCACCTGTACCAGGCGGGCGCGTTGAGCCTCGGTGAACGACGATGCCGGCGCGCTCGACAGGATGACCCAGGCGCCCGGGGCCGGGCGTTGGCTGAACCAGGCGTCGATTTCGGCGCCATGGCCACCTGCCACGCGGGGCGTCATGCCTTCCACCTGCAGATCAAGCTGCTGGAAGATGGCCGCCGGGGTGCCACGGCGCCATGCGTCGGACACCACCACGCGCGCGCCAGCGATACCGAAAAGGCGGCGCAGGAAGCCCAGCGCGATGGGGTCGAAAAACCTGACGTCACGCAGGGTCCCCGTGTTAGGCGTGCCGCCCAGGCGGGCTGCGGAGCGGTCCGAATACAGGACGCCGGGTACGTCCAGCATGATCAGGCGTTCAGTCATGATTTCTCGCGGTCAATCAGTGATGGGATGAATCAAGCGTATCCGGCTTTCGCGTGGGAAAGGCGACACAAAGTGTGCGTAAGTGCAACAGTTGTGTAACTTTTACGCGTGACTCGTTAATGCCGGTTACTGCGTAGGTCGAAGTGTTTCTCGCGGACACACCTGCCGCGCCAGGCCTCGTTTTCCGGCCTGCTCCGCCTTGCGGATATCGCCGTAATGCACGCCTCAACGGGTGGTAGGCGAGGGTGGTTGACAGGAATTTGAAAGGAAATGTTCGTGGCTTTGACACACAGCACACTGCAACGGGAATGCCGTCCGGTGTAGGCAGAAATTTCTGGCAGCGGGCGTCGTGCCGGTTTGGCTTCCGGTTCTATTCCTTGCGCAATAAACGCATTTCGAAATGCTCGAAGGCGTACTGGCAGGTGATGCTGCAGAACAGCTCGGCCTGGCCGACCGGCTTCTCGCAGGCATGGCAGGTGCCGCACGGCCTGAGCCTGGGGGCCCAGTCGCGTCCCGCCGCCTCGAAATCCTCCTGGAACGCTGCATCGTCATCCACTGCCTTGCGTAGCATGTGTGTTCTCCGCTCTTTGTCCGCCTCGGCGATGATCCCTGTCTCGACCCGCCGCCGGAGGGCGACGGGGCTATCGCCATGCTAGCGGCGCAATGCTTGCCGTCGAATCGGATCTTCTTGAATTACGGCGGGGCGGAACGAAGCTGAAGTGGGGCCAGTGCGTCGGGGGGCCGCTTCAGGTGGCGGCGTCGAACGTGCGGCGGTGCGGTAGCCAGTCAGAACTGGAAGCGCGCGACGTCGGTCTCCAGTGCGGCCGCCTGATGGTCAAGCCGCGACGCCTGGTCGCTGACCTCGTCGACGAGCTTGGCGTTGTCGGCGCTGGTCTGCTCAAGGCGGGACAATGCATCGCCTACCGTGCGAATGCCGCTGGCCTGTTCGTCGGCCAGCATGCGCAGTTCCGCGGCCAGGGTGTGGCTGTGCTGCACTGCGGCGTCGATGCCTGACATGGCAGATTCCACGCGGCCGCTCAGGCTGGCGCCCCGGGCAATCTCGTTGGCGGCGTCGCCAATAATGCCGCCAATCTCGCGGGCGGCCGTGGCGCTGCGCTGGGCAAGGGCCCGGACTTCCTGCGCCACCACGGCAAAGCCGCGGCCCGCCTCGCCGGCCCGGGCGGCTTCCACGGCGGCGTTGAGCGCGAGGATATTGGTCTGGAAGGCGATGCTCTCGATGACGGAGACAATCTCCGAGATATTGCGCGACTGTGCGTGCACGTTGGCCATCGCGCCACTCATGTCGCGCACGGCAGCCATGCCCGTGCCCGTGGCTTCGCGCGCCCGGCTGGCCATTTCGCTCGATTCCTGCGCCTGCGCGTGGGCCTGCTGAACCAGCGCGGTAAGCCGGGCCACATTCGCAGTGGCCTCGCCCAGCGCGGCGGTCTGCAGGCCGGTGCGGGTCGCCAACGCCTGGTTGCCGCGCGCAATGCCGTCGCTGGCGGCCGAAATCTCGTGCGCGCAATGCTGGATGCGCGCCAGCACGCCTGCCAGCTGGTCGCGCATGCCCGCCAGGTTGAACAGGAGGCTGCCGCCATCACGCTCGCGCAAGGCAATGCGGGCGGTGAGGTCGCCGCCGGCAATGCGCGTGGCGATGGCCGCCGCGTCGCGCGGCTCGCCGCCCAGTTCACGCGTCAGGCTGCGCGCGGCAATCCATGCCAGCAGTCCGGCCGCGCCGAGGCTGGCCACGAGCAGCACGCTCATCCACGTTTGCGCGGTCACCTGGGCCGATGCCACGCCGGCAACGGTATCGGCGGCCTGCTGTGCCAGCGTCGTACGCGTGGACTCCATCAGGGCGCCAAGTTTTCGTAGCTGTTCTCCTAGAAAGTGGCCGTCAATCGAAACCGATGCGTCGAATTGCAGCGAATCGAGCGGCTGCTTGCGGATCAGTTCGACGTATTTCGTCACCAGTTCGCCGGCCGCGGCACGCTCGGCGAGCAAGGCGCGGGCCTGCGCCGGTGCGGCCACGCGAACGTCGTCGACCGCCGCGTCGAGCTGTTTCGATGCCTGGGCGATGTCATTCGCCGCGGTGTCGCGTTCGGCGGAACTGGTGGCCAGTGTCAACGCAAGCTGTGCGCGGCCCAGCATGGCCAGCGATGCCTGCGCGCGTTCGGCGGCGATGGCGCCGCGCATGTCGCGCTGGTACAGCCTGTCGGTATCGCGCTTGAGGTCGATCAGGTTGACGATGCCGGTGAGCCCGACAATCGCGCCGAACGCGTAGATCAGGACAAATGCTGCGGACAGCCGCACGACCAGCGGCAACCCCGCCAGTCCTTGCCATGCGGATCGGCCGCGCCGTCCCTGCAATCCCAGCTTGATGGCTTGCAACACTACGAACTCCTTCGGGGCGACGCCCCGCCATACCATGACCCTTGCGCTGCAGCAGCCCGGCCTCTTGGCGAGACATCGTCAGCGACGCGTCGCGGGGCCGGGTCTTGTTGCGGTGCGGCGTGATCGTCGGGCAAGCATGTGACGGCTGCGTGACAAACGACAGGCGGCGCGTTTGTCATACGGGTGACATATGACTGTCATGCAATGGCGCGCGCTGCATACGTGCCTGTATTGCAACGCCGTGCTCAAACTCTCTCTGGCCGGCTGTCAACAACCAGGTGGCCTGCCATCCGTCTGAACTTGTTTCATGTTTCCCGTTGCCTCCGATCTGGCTCCGGCCCGCGAGGCCGTGCGACCGCCACCCCTCCATGCGGTGTTTCAGCCTATCGTGACGCTGGCCAGCGGCGAGATCCTTGGCTACGAAGCACTGATTCGCGGCCCCGCCGGTTCGATGCATGCCGCTGCCGATGCGCTGTTCCGCATGGCCCAGGAAACCGGCACCACGATCGCGCTCGAGATGACGGCGGCGCGTACCGCGCTGGCGTCGTGGGCGGCGCTGGACCTGTCCGGCAAGCTATTCCTGAACTTCAGCCCGCTGACGCTGCGCCATCTGCTCGGCCATCGCGGCCGTGCCATGGCGGCGCTGCTGGGCCTGGATGGTGCGCAAGGCAACGGGGCGCGGATTGCACCGTCGCGCGTGGTCATCGAGGTTACGGAGCAGACCGCGGTGGGTGATGCCGCCAGCTTTGCCAACGCCGTGGCCGTGCTGGCGGAACTGGGCGTGCAGTACGCGCTCGACGACTTTGGCACGGGCCACGCCAACCTGGACCGGCTGGCGGAACTGACGCCGCAGTTCATCAAGATCGACAAATCGCTGGTGCGAGGCATCCACGCCAGTTCTCGCCGGCTGGAGGTCCTGCGTGCGGTCCTGAGCCTGATGCATGCGCTGGGCGGCCGGGTCATCGCCGAAGGCATCGAGACGGCCGAGGAACTGGCACTGGTCAGGGATCTGGGCGTGTCTGCGGGGCAGGGCTACTTCCTGGGGCGTCCCGCCGCGCAGCCACCGGCCGAGATCACGTCAGAGGCCCGTGCTTTGCTGTCGTCGCGGCAAATCGCGGTGTTTCCGCAAACGTTGCGCACGGGCTGGTCGGGCATGACCGCAGGCAGTCTGGTGCGCCCGCTGCCGGCCGTCAACGCCGAGACATCGAACAACGATGTGCTGACGCGCTTTCATGAGCAAGGGGACCTGCATGCGATGGCCGTGGTCGACGATGACCTGAGGCCGATTGGCCTGATCAGCCGCCAGACGCTGATCGATCGCTACGCCACGCCGTTCCATCGCGAGTTGTACGGCCGCAAGGCGTGCGTCACGCTGGCCAATCCGCAGCCGGTCTGCTTCGACCGGCGCGCCACGCTCGAGGAAATGGCCCAGCATGTGGCCGGCGAGCCGTCACGGGCGCTGGCCGATGGTTTCGTCATCACGGACGAAGGCCGCTATGTGGGCCTGGGCACGGGCGCCGACCTCCTGCGCGCAATTTCCGATGTCCGGATGGAAGCCGCACGCTATGCCAACCCGCTGACCTTCCTGCCCGGCAACATCCTGCTGAACCAGCATATCGATCGCCTGATCGAGGCGCGCAGTCCGTTTCACGCCTGCTATGCCGACCTGAACCATTTCAAGTCCTTCAACGACCACTACGGCTACTGGAAGGGCGACGAACTGCTCAAGGGGGCGGCCGCCATCCTGGCGCAGGCCTGCGATCCGGCCCGCGATTTCCTGGGCCATATCGGCGGCGACGACTATCTGGTGCTGTTCCAGGGCGACGACTGGGAGCCGCGCATCCACGGCGCGATGGCCCGCTTCAACGATGGCGCACTGGCCATGTATGCCGCGTCTGACCGCGCGGCCGGCGGCATTCAGTCGGAAGATCGCCACGGGCGGCCCATGTTCTTTCCCCCGGTGACGATGGCTGTCGGCGCTGTGCGCGTGGGTGCCGATGCAATGGCCGCGTGGCGGCTTGGCAGCCAGCACGTGGGTGCGGCAGCGGCCGTGGCCAAGCGCAGGGCTAAGGCGGTGGCGCAGGGCGTGGCATGTATCGACATTGCCGACCTGGCCGCCCGCGGAGAACTGGACCGCTAGCGCGCTAGTAGTCGGCGAGCGCGCCGTTGCCAACCAGTCCGAGCCGGCGGTGTGCCGTCAGTTCGGCCCGCGCGGCGCTGTCCAGGATGTCGAGGCGATACCCCTGTGCGTATACCACCGTGATCGTCACGCCGTTCTCGGCCCGAAGGTCCAGCGTGCGGCGCATGCGCGAGACCAGGCCGGCAAGCGCGCGCGACGAATGCGGCAGCGTGTGTCCCCAGATGGTGTTTTCGATGCGCTGCGTCGCCAGGATGCGGCCGGCATTGGCGAACATCAGCATGGCCAGGTCGAATTCCTTTGGGGTCATCGGAATCCGCTGTCCATGGAGCGTGGCGAAGCGCCCGGGGTTGTTGAGCTCATAGGGGCCGGCACGCAGCGGCATGCTGGCATTGAGCCGGGTGCCGGCCATGCGCCGGCGCAACGCGGCGATGCGGGCCAGCAGCACGCGGGCATTGAGCGGCCGCACGATGTAATCATCGGCGCCCGCGTCCAGGGCTTCCACCATGTCGTCGTCGTCGCTGTCGCCCGAGAACATCACGATGGGCACGTCGCGATTGCGCACCGCGCGCACGGCACGGATGACGTCGATGGCGGAGATATCGGGCAGGTCGCGGTCGATCAGCAGCATGTCGTAGCTGTCATGACCCAGGCCGTGGATCAGGTCGCGGCCTGCCTGGAAGACGTTGCATTGGAATCCCGCGATGGAGAGCAGCTCCTGCATGGGATGGAGAGGCGAGTTGCGGCTGGCGAGCAGCGCAATATTGGATTGGGCATTCATACGACACTATCGGACGGGCGAAACGCATTGAATCGGGCAAACACGATGCAGCGTATCGGCCCGGCAAAGGTCCAACAATCGGCGTTTCTTTAAATGGAGGGGATCAGCGTGCATGCCGACGGCTTGTTGCAAACAGCCATCGTTATCCACAGATTTTGTGGATAACCGGAGCGGGGACGGGCGGTGGAGTGCGGCGGAGCGGGTAACGGATCGGTGTGATTAAAAATTGAGCAAACGGGGCGAAGGCATCGGGCTGGCGCGGGGGCTGAGCTGGGCCGCGCGACCCACCGCCCGCGATATCGGCTGCGCCAAAGTGATCCGCTATGCCAGAATACGGCTCATCGAATCCGGGCCGTTCGTGGTGCCAGTGCCTATGCTCAGTCCCAGCGTCATTGCCGCCGTTGTCCTCGCGTTCCATATCGTCGGCGTCCTTGCGGCGCTGCATGCCGTGATGACCGTGCGCACGGCGCCGGGCGCCATCGCGTGGGCGGGCTCGCTGGTGATGATGCCGTACTTCACGATCATCCCGTACCTGATCTTCGGGCGCAGCCGTTTCGCCGGTTATGTCAATGCGCGCCGGTTCAACAACGACCGCCTGCGCGAGATCCGGCACGGCATGACGGCCAAGGATCGGGAGGCCCTGGCCGCCAGCGTGGTGCTGCAGCCCGAGCAGGCCTGCATGCGCGCGCTGCCCAGCCTGACCGGTGTGCCATGCCTGATGAATAACGATGTGCGGCTGCTCATCAACGGCGATGCCACCTTCGACGCCATTTTTGCCGCCATCGACGCGGCCACCGAGCAGGTGCTGGTGCAGTTCTTCATCGTGCATGACGACGAACTCGGACGCGCGCTGCAAAAGCGCCTCTGCGACCGGGCGCGTGCCGGCGTCCGGGTCTATTTCCTGTACGACAGCATCGGTTGCCATGCGCTGGGGCGTGGCTACGTGCGCGTGCTGCAGGAGGCCGGCGTGGAGGCGCGACCGTTTTCCACACATCCCGGCTTTGTCAATCGCTTCCAGCTCAATTTTCGCAATCATCGCAAGCTTGTGGTCGTCGATGGCGCGCAGGCCTTCGTGGGCGGGCACAACGTCGGCAACGAGTACCTGGGCCGCCGGCCGCCGCTGGCGCCGTGGCGCGATACGCATATCGCCATCCGGGGCGCGGCGGTGCTGGACCTGCAGATGGCCTTTGCCGAGGACTGGTACTGGGCTGCGCGGGAAGTGCCGTACCTGATGACGCCGCCGTCGGGCCACGTGGGCGACATGGTGTGTCAGGTCGTGCCGTCGGGGCCGGCCGACGCGCAGGAAACCTGTTCGCTGTTCTTTGTGGAGGCCATCCAGTCGGCCACGCGCCGGCTGTGGATGACATCGCCATACTTCGTGCCCGACGAAGCCGTGTTTGCAATGCTGCGGCTGGCCGTGCTGCGTGGCGTGGATGTGCGCATCCTGATCCCGTCGCGGCCCGATCACAAGGTGGTTTACGGGGCATCCACCATCTACGCGTACCAGGCGATTCGCGCGGGCGTGAAGATCTATCGCTACCAGCCTGGCTTCCTGCACCAGAAGGTGATCCTGATCGACGACGAGGCGGCCGCCGTGGGCACCGCCAACCTGGACAACCGGTCTTTCCGCCTGAATTTCGAGTTGATGGTGATGACCGCCCACCCCGAATTCGCCGCGGACGTGGCGCGCATGCTCGAAGCCGATTTTGCCCAGGCGCGCCAGATTGGCCCAAGCGACTTCCTGGGCTCGCCTGCGATCCTGCGCGTGGCCATGCATGTGGCCAAGCTGTTCGCGCCGATCCTCTGACGATTCCAACGTGCCGTGCTGTCCATATTCGCTCCGGATGACGTGTCAGGCACTGGCAGGATTTGTGTACACTGTCTACTATGAAACGAAATGGGGTGGACGCCGTCCACATGGGGGATGACATGAACCGTGCCGTTGCTGCAACGCCGCCTACGCGCACGACCTATCGGCACGGCGACCTGCGCCGGGCGCTGCTGGAGGCCGGTATCGACCTGGCCCGCGATGGCGGGCCGGACGCCATCGTGCTGCGCGAAGCCACGCGGCGCGCGGGCGTGGTGCCCAACGCCGCGTATCGCCATTTCGCCAGCCGGCAGGATTTGCTGCAGGCGGTGCGCGCGTGGGCCCTGTCGAACCTGGCGATGGCCATGGAGGCCGAGATGGCGGCGATTCCTGCCGATGCGTCGCCGGCCGAGCGCGCGCGGGGCAGTCTGCGGGCGGTCGGCATGGGATATCTGCAGTTCGCGCTGGCGGAGACCGGCCTGTTCCGCACCGCGTTTTCGGTGCCGGACGATGTGGAAGACGATACCGACCCGGCCAAGGCCGGCAACAGCGGACTGAATCCGTTCGAGCTGCTGGGCGCCGCGCTGGATCGCTGGGTGGAAGCGGGCCTGCTGGCACCGGACCGCCGGCCCGGCGCCGAATACATCGCGTGGTCGGCAGTCCATGGCCTGGCCGTCCTGCTGATCGACGGCCCCCTGCGCAGCCGGGCGAAGGAGCAGGCCGCGGTAATCGGGCAGCGGTTACTGGAGATGGTGGATCGAGGGCTGCAGGCCGGGGGGTGAAATGCGGCGCGGCGGCGCAACGGCCCCCGACGCGCTGGCTTACCGGCCCTGGCGGGAGCGCGGTGCGCCGATGTCCGTCAGGTGCTGCCGCCACGCGGAAAACACCGCATCCAGGCAACTGGCCGTGTCGCATGCGTCGCGCTGACGCCGGAAGGCGTCGATGTCCGCCTGCGAGATCACGCCGGCCTTGAGTAGCCGCTGCTGGTCGGCATAGATGCGCTGGTAGCCCATCGAGAACAGTGCGGTCTCGCAGATGATCTGGCTGGCGCGCGTGGCCGGCGCCTCGCAAGCGATATCGCTGGCGTGGGCCGCGCAGGCCACGCCGGCGGCGATGGCCGCAGCCCCGCCGCGAAGGTAATGGATGACACTCGACATGGGGCCGGATTCTACCCGGCCTCAAGCCGGCGCCATCCCGCAACGCCGCCGATCAGCTTGCCGCTTGCGGCTTGGCCACCCCGCGGCGCGCCTTGACTGCCTGGCTCAGCGTTTCGAGCACCGCGACCGAATCGTCCCAGCCGATGCACGCATCCGTGATGCTTTGGCCGTAGGTCAGGTTGCACGGCTCGTGTTCGCCCGGGGTAAATTTCTGCGCGCCCGGCAGCAGATGGCTTTCCACCATGACGCCGAAGATCGAGCCGCTGCCGGCGCTGATCTGCCGCGCCAGGTCGGCCGCCACGTCGATCTGCTTCTGGTGCTGCTTGCTGCTGTTGGCGTGGCTGCAATCGACCATCAGCGTATTGCGCAGCCCGGCCGCTTCCAGTTCGCGGCACGCGGTGGCCACCGCATCGGCATCGTAGTTGGGCACCTTGCCGCCGCGCAGGATGACGTGGCAGTCCGGGTTGCCCTTGGTATGGACCGTGGCGACCTGGCCGTTCTTGTGCACCCCCAGGAAGTGATGCGGACGCGATGCGGCCTGGATGGCGTCGATGGCGATCTTGATGTTGCCGTCGGTGCCGTTCTTGAAGCCGATTGGCGCGGAAATGCCCGAGGCCAGTTCCCGATGTACCTGGCTCTCGGTGGTGCGGGCGCCAATCGCGCCCCAGCAGATCAGGTCGCCGATATATTGGGGCGAAATCACGTCCAGGAATTCTCCGGCGGCCGGCAGGCCCAGCCGGTTGATGTCCAGCAGCAGGCTGCGCGCAATGCGCAGCCCTTCGTCGATGCGATAGCTCTCGTCCAGGTACGGGTCGTTGATCAGGCCCTTCCAGCCCACCGTGGTGCGGGGTTTCTCGAAATACACCCGCATCACGATTTCCAGCGAGTCGGCATAGTGCTCGCGCTGGGCCATCAGCCGCCGCGCGTAGTCCAGGGCCGCCTGCGGGTCGTGGATCGAGCAGGGGCCCATGATGACCAGCAGCCGGTCGTCCTGGCCGTGCAGGATGCGCGAGATGCGCTGGCGCGTCTGGGTGACCAGCGATTCCACCGGCGTGCCCCGGATCGGGAAGAAGCGGATCAGGTGCTCGGGCGGGGGCAGGGGGATGATGTCGTCGACATGCGCGTCATCGGTCACGCTCGTACGGTCCGGCGGCGGCGCCTGCCAGCCCTCGGCAACGGTCGGCGGCGATTTATGTGGGTCTTGCATGGCGAACTCCTGCGAATCTGGGGAAAAGGACACCTGCGGAAAGCCTGCCGCAAACATGGGGCCACCCGGCGCGGATGTCGATGGAAAGCGATTCTAAGGCAGGCCGGCGGCCACGTCGCCGGGCATGGGCTGGAAAACGCTGCCGGCAACGGCGCCGTCACCGGGGCGCCCGGCATGCCCGCATCGCTACGCTTATAATTCGCCGGCTTTCCGCCCTCGCCACCGCATCGATTCCATGTCCGCTGTCACTTCCGCCGAACCCGTCCGCCTTGCCGGTGCCCTTGTCGTGGGCGGTGGCCCGGCCGGCCTGATGGCAGCCGAGATGCTGGCCGCCCAGGGTTTGCCGGTCGATGTCTACGACGCCATGCCGTCGGTCGGGCGCAAGTTCCTCATGGCGGGCAAGGGCGGCATGAACATCACGCATTCGGAGCCGGCCGATGCCTTCCTGGGCCGTTACGGCGTGCGCGCCGACCGCATCGGGCCGTTGCTCGACGCGTTCGATGCCACCCAGCTGCGCGCCTGGGTGCATGCGCTGGGCATCGACACCTTCGTGGGCAGTTCCGGCCGGGTATTTCCCACCGACATGAAGGCCGCCCCGCTGCTGCGCGCGTGGCTCCATCGCCTGCGCGAAGCCGGCATGCGGCTACATGTGCGGCATCGCTGGGTCGGTTTCGGCCAGCCCGTCGATGGCTGGCACGTGCTGCGTTTCGCTACCCGCCAGGGCGACGAGCAGGTCGACGTGGAAGTGGCGGCCCGCGCCGTGGTGCTGGCGCTGGGCGGGGGCAGTTGGGCGCGACTTGGGTCCGATGGCGCGTGGCTGCCGATGCTGGCAGCCCGGGGTGTCGATGTGGCGCCGCTGCGGCCCGCCAACTGCGGCTTCGACGTCGAATGGAGCGAGGTGTTCCGCGCCCAGCACGCCGGCGAGCCCGTCAAGCCGGTGGCCATCGGCGTGACCGCGCGCGACGGCACGGTACTGTATCGGCAAGGCGAGTTCGTGATCAGCGAAACCGGCATCGAGGGCAGCCTGGTCTACGCGCTGTCCGCGCCGATCCGCGACTTGATCGACGCCCAGGGAAGCGCCACCATCACGCTGGACCTGGCGCCGGGGCGGTCGGCCGAGGACGTTGCCGCCGAAGTCGCACGGCCGCGCGGATCGCGCTCGGTGTCCAGTCATCTGCAGAGCCGGCTGGGCATTACTGGCGTCAAGGCGCGGCTGCTGCGCGAGGCGCTGACCCGGGAAGCGATGCACGACCCCGTGGCGCTGGCCGCGGCCATCAAGGCGCTACCGTTGCGGCTGGCGCGCGCACGGCCCATCGACGAAGTCATCAGCACGGCGGGCGGTGTCCGGTTCGAGGCGATGGACGCCCACCTGATGCTCAACGCGATGCCGGGCGTGTTTTGTGCGGGCGAGATGCTCGACTGGGAAGCGCCGACCGGCGGATACCTGCTGACGGCCTGCTTTGCCAGCGGGCGGGTGGCGGGGGTGGGCGCCGCGGCATATCTGGCCGGCTGACGGCGTCAGCCCATCGACCCGCCAACCGACCTGCCGATCCGCCTGGCCAGCCACGGCCCGATCAGCACGACCGAGAACAGCCGCAGCGTCTGGGTGGCCACCACGAAGTTCATGTCCGCGTTGGTGCCGAGCGCGATGGCCACGATCGATTCCACGCCGCCCGGCGACATGGCCAGGTAGGCCGTCAGGAAGCTGACCTTGTGGCTGGCCGAGATCAGCCAGGCCGAGGCGGCGCACAGCGCAATCATGGCCACGATGGCAGCCAGCATGGTTGGCAGCGACGCCACCAGCGGCCGCAGCAGGTCGCGCCGGAACTGCAGGCCGATGGTCCAGCCCAGCACCGCGAAGCCGCAGCCGAGCAGCGGGGTGGGCACCACCACCGGAGCCGGCACCACCGTCACCCACACGGCGCCCAGCGCCAGCGGCACCAGGAACGCCCCGGCCAGGATGCGAAAGCGCACGCCAATCCAGCAGCCCACCATCGCAATCCCGATGGCGACCGGCGTGCCGACCGGCGAGACATGGCGGAATGCCTGCACGGCAGTCGCCGATGCCGATGCCGAGGCCGTCGCCATCTGTGCATCGACGATGGCATGGGCCACCAGCGGCCCGGTGACGACCACCAGCACCACGCGCAGGTACTGCATCAGCGACACCAGGATGCCGTCGCCGCCGTTCTCGGTGGCCAGTGCGCCCATGATCGACGCCGCGCCGGGTAGGCTGCCCCAGGCGCCCGTGGTGCCAGGCAACGGCGAATAGCGGACCAGCAGCCAGCCCACGGCCGCGGCGCTGCCGATGGTCAGGGCCACGCCCAGCACCACCAGCCCGTCGGAGGCCGCTTCGAGCAGTTCCGCCAGATGCAGCGTGCTGGCAATGGCCGTTCCCGTCATGGCCTGCGCGAACGCCGTCAACGCGGGGCGGATGCGCAGCCGGATGTCCATGAACCCGGCGACCATGGCGCACGCCATCGCGGCAACCAGCACGCTGGCAGTCGATATCACGGGTTGCAGCAGATAGCTCAATACGAGCGTACCGGCCATGAGCGCGGACCATTGCAGCGCGCGGCTTGTGTGTGCCATGTCCTGTGCGGTGTTGCCCGAAGGGTGACCCAGCCGCGAATTCTATCTTCCCTGTCTGCGATGCTCCGCCATTCGGTACGCGGGTCGGCGGCGCTCAGTCCAGCTTGATGCCGACGCTCTTCACGACCTTGTCCCACTTCTGGGTGTCGCGGTTCACCAGTTGCGCGAATTCCACCGGGCCCAGCGCGCTGGGCTCCATGCCCTGCTTGGCGATCGATTCGCGGATCGACGGCTGCGCCACCACGGCGGCAATTTCCTGGGCCAGGCGGTTGACGGTCGGCATCGGCGTGCCGCCCGTCGTAAAAACGCCATACCACGACACCACCTCATAGCCGGGCACGCCCGATTCGGCGATGGTGGGCACGTTCGGCATCGTTTCCACGCGCTTGGCGCTGGTCACGGCCAGGATGCGGACCTTGCCGGAATCGGCGCCGGCCTTGGCCGACGGCAGGCTGGCAAACGTCATCTGGGCCTGGCCGGCCATCACGTCCTGCATGGCGGGGGCATCGCCGCGATACGGAATGTGCGTGATGGACACGCCCGCCATGCTCTTGAACAGCTCCGCCGACAGGTGCGAGATCGTGCCATTGCCGGGCGACGTCACGTTGAGCTTGCCGGGGTGGGCCTTGGCGTAGGCCAGCAGTTCCTGCACGTTCTTGACCGGCAGGTCGTTGTTGACCACCAGCGCGTTGGCGGACTTGGCCACCAGCGACACCGGCTGTACGCCCTTGACCGGGTCGTAGGGCAGCTTGCTGTAGATCGACGGCGCGATGGCCTGGCCGCCGACCGAGCCCAGCAGCAGCACCGAGCCATCAGGCTTGGCGCGCGCCATCTCGGCGGTGGCCAGCGTGCTGCCGCCGCCGGGCTTGTTCTCCACCACGATCGTCGTCCTGGTGTTCAGCTGGAATTGCGTGGCGACGGTGCGCGCGATGACGTCGTTGCCGCCGCCGGGCGCGAATCCGACCAGCATGCGGAGCGGGCCTGGGGGCAGTTCCTGGGCCACGGCAGGGATGGCGGCCGAGGCAGCTGCCACTGCGAGCGCGAGAGCGGGGGCGATCTTGGAAAACAACATGGTTGATTCTCTAAAAGATGGGTGGATAAGTGCTCTCAGGATGAACTCGCTGTGCTGGTCCAACTGGTGGGGCGCGGTGTATCCCGGCTCCCGCTCATTTTGTGCAGGCGTTTGCTGCTGGCGTGGCCGGCCGGCCTGGCAATCCGGCCACGCGTTCGCCATGTCGCGGCTTATTTCTTGAATCGCACCACGGCTTCGCGCGAGGCCTGGGTCTGCGGCAACGTCGCAATTTCGCCAAGCGTCACGGGCTTGGTGGGAAACCGCAGGCGGTAGTAACCCACATCGCGCGGATGCCGCTGCTGCTCGTCGGCGATCAGTTCGGTCACGGTCAGCCCGCAGAAGCGGCCCTGGCACGGCCCCATGCCGCAGCGCAGGAACGCCTTCAGCTGGTTCGGCCCCTGGCAACCGATGCGCGCGGCATGGCGTACCTGTTCGGCCGTGGCTTCCTCGCAGCGGCACACGATGGTGTCGCCCACCGGGCGGCGGAACTGCGGCAGCGGGCGGTACAGCACCTCGAAGAACTCGCGGCCACGTGTGGCGCGTGCCAGTTCGGCGCGCGGCTGGGCCGCCGTGCGGTCGCGCGTGGCGGTGCTGATGCGGCCCAGCGCAGCGGCCGCATGCGCGGCGGCGATACGGCCCCGATGCTCGGCGGCGACGGCACCCGCAATGCCTGCGCCGTCGCCGGCAATGCTGACGTGCGGCACCGACGTGGCGCCCCACTCATCGACCTGCGGCTCCCAGCAATCCTGGCGGTCGTTCCACACATGCTCGGCGCCCACGGCGCGCGACAGGTTGGTGTTCGGCACCACGCCCTGGTGCAGCAGCAACTGGTCGATGGCGATGGTGCGGCGCTGGCCGCCGGCCTCGTAGCGCAGTTCGGCGACCTGGCCGCCGGGCCCCGCCACGGCCTCCAGCGCGGTCACGCCGCTGACGATGGGCACCGCCTTGCGCACGGCGCGCAGCAGCTTCAGGCCCTTGCCCAGGTAGGGCGAGCGCAGGAAGCCCCAGGCATGCGGTAGCGCCTGGCGCCATTGGCCGCTGGCCGTGGTTTCCAGAATGGCTGCCAGCTTCACGCCGGCATTCAGGTACTGCCAGGCCAGCAGATAGAGCAGCGGGCCGCCGCCTGCCAGCACGGTCCGCCCCTCGGGCACCACGCCCGATGTCTTCAGCAGGATCTGCGCGGCGCCGGCCGTGATCACGCCCGGCAGGGTCCAGCCGGGAATCGGGAACGGCCGCTCCTGCGCGCCGGTGGCCAGGATGAGATGGCGGCAGTGCAGCAGCGCGGCCTGCGGGTCCCGGCCGGCATGGGCTACCGAGTAGGCCACCTCGTAGCCGGCGGACTCGCCTGTTTCCGCTGCGTCAGGCTGGCCTTCGCGTGCATGGATCGACCACACGGTGGCGGCCGGAATATGGCGCGCGCCGCTGCGGGCAAACGGCTCCAGCAGGCGCAGGCCGTGCCAGTAGTCCTGGCCAAGGATGGCGCGGTTCTGCACCGGCGTGCTGCCGATGGCGCGATAGATCTGGCCGCCCGGTGCGGGTTGCTCGTCGATCAGCACCGTCGACAGGCCCAGCGCGGCGGCCTGGGTGGCGGCGGCCAGCCCGGCCGGGCCGGCGCCGATCACCAGCAGGTCGCACGTCGTGATATCGGCCGTCATGCTGCCACCTCGCGTGCGCCAAGCTGGCGCTCCACCTTCATGCCGTCCTGCACGCGCGTCATGCAGGCCTGCTGGTTGGGCCGGCCGTCGATGCGTACCAGGCAGTCGTAGCACACGCCCATCATGCAGTAAGGCCCGCGCGCGGCGCCCGATACGGCGGTGTCGCGGCAGGCCAGCACGCCGGCCGCAAACAGTGCGGCGGCGACGCTGTCGCCTTCCCGGCATTCGAGCGGGGTGCCGTCCACGGTGACCCGCACGCTGCGCGCCGTCCCTTGCAGCACGGCCGCGTCAATTCGTTTGAACATGGAATCTCCGGGTCGAAAAGGTGTCCAGCTCCGGCGCCAGCGCCCCGGCGGCGATCATCGGAGCCAGGTGCATGGCGTGCGTGGCGGCCAGCGTCACGCCGCTATGGCAGGTGACAATGAACGCGCCGGGATGCGTGGCCGATTGCTCGTAGACCGGAAAGCCGTCCTTGGCGCGCACGCGCAGGGCTGACCAGGCGCGCACGGCGCGAACGTCGCGCAGCGCCGGCAGCGTCCGCACGGCGCGGTCGGCCAGCGTGGCCAGCACGGGCAGCGTGGTCACATGGTCGGCATAGCCGGCATCTTCCTGCGAATCGCCGACCAGCCAGCTGCCTTCGTCGTTCTGGCGCAGCGTGACCAGCGGGGTGTCCAGCAGGCGGCGCGTGCGCTCCAGCACCAGGATCTGGCCGCGCTGCGGCGCCATCGGCAGGTCGATGCCCACCATGGCGCCCAGGTCGCCGTTGCGCAGGCCGCCGGCCAGCACGATCTTGCGCGCCCGCACCTCGCCGTTCGGCGTGGTCAGCACGAAATCGCCGCCGGGCTGCTGCGCGATATCGGTGACGCCATGGTGCGGCAGGTATTCGACCCCACTGGTGCTGAACGCGGTATGGAACGCGCGCAGCAGCTTGAGCGGATTGACGATGCCGTCGTGCGGCGTCCAGATCGCGCCGGTCACGTCCGGGCCAAGGCCGGGCACCAGCGACGCCGCCTGGTGGTGATCGAGCAGCTTCCACTCGTACGGCTCGACGCCGGGCTGAGACATCAGCGTATTGACCCACGCCAGGCGGGCTTCCACCTCGTAGTCGCCCATCAGCGGCGTGAGGCCGCCTTTCTGTTCCAGCGCGACGTCGATGCCGGTTTCCTTGAGCAGGTCGGCCGCCAGTTGCGGCCACAGGCGCGTGGAATGCAGCGTCCAGCGGCTGTAGGCACCCATGCCGTAGCCCTTGCTCTGCAGCCAGACCAGGCCGAAATTGCCGCGCGAGGCGCGCAGGGCGATATCGCCTTCGTCCAGCACGGCAATGGTGCCGACGCGGTTGCGCAAGCCGTAGGCCACGGCGGAGCCGACCAGGCCGCCGCCCACCACGGCGACGTCGAATACGTGATATCGGGGGCTGGAGGCCACCATCAGCGGCGCCTCCCGTGGGGAATGTGCGGGCCTTGGGCCCTGCTGGAATGCATGTCGGCTACTCGCAAGAATCGTGACACCACCGGCCATCTGGGACGATCTGGCCGGGATGTCTGTCCGGACGAGTATTGCGGAGCCAGCACCCCGGACGCAAATACGAGTCTGTCAGGCGGTCATACCAAAACCTGATAGGGTGGCCGGCAGGGATGCCGTTTCGGTGGCGATCACCTCGATCATCCGTTCGGTGAACCGGTCCACCAGCAAATTGGCCGGCCGGTTGCGGGCCAGCAGCAGGTAGCTGACAAACGGGATCTGCGGCCGGAATGGCCGGATGACGACTTCCGCGGCGTGCATGCGGGCCACCAGCGGATTGACGATGCCGACCCCGAGACCCAGGCCGACCATTTTGCAGATGGTGGCACCGTAGGGAGTCTCGAAGTGCATCACGCGCCGGTCGTCGCTGGCGAACGCGGCATCCACGGCGGCGCGCAGGCCGTCGCCATGGCTCATCGAGATGAACGATTCGCCGGCCAGGTCGGCGGGCGTGATGGCATCGAGCGCGGCAAGCCGGTGTCCGGGCGGCAGCACGCAACAGCCCGACAGTTCGGCCACGGGCCGGGCTTCGGTCACGGCGGCGGGCGGCAGGAACGAGACCAGCCCCAGATCGCAGTAGCGGCTGCCGACCTGGTCGGCCACCAGTTGGGTGCTGCCCGTTTCCATGGCCACGTTGACGTCGGGGTACTCGGCATGAAACCGCTGCAGCACGAGCGGCAGCACGGTCATCGCCAGCGACGGCACGGTGGCAATGCGCAGGCGGCCCTTGCCGAACTGGCGGATATTGCGCGCGGCGTCCTTCAGCGCGTCAAGGCCGACGAAGGCGCGTTCGACCTCGCGCACGAAGGCCAGCCCTTCTTCGGTCGGATGCAGGCGGCCCGCCGTGCGCGTGAACAGCGTCAGGCCGGTGGAGTATTCGAGCTGGGCGATGAGCCGGCTCACGTTTGGCTGCGACGTATAGAGCTCGGTGGCGGCCGCGGTCATCGAGCCGGACCGCATTACTGCCTGGAACGCGTGGATTTCCTTGAACTTCATGCCAGGGTCTTTGGATGGATGCTGCGGCGATGGTATAGCAAATCCGTATGGGAAGCCCTGGTAGAACGATATGCCGGTATGGACGACTAGGCCGTCGGCGGGCCAGGCGGCGCCGGAGGCTCCCAGAGGATGTCCTGCAGCGGGGCGCGTTTGCGCCAGCCCTCCTGTTCGAGCATCGGCGCCGCGTAGAACGCCGGCACCGGCCCCAGGCAGAGCAGCCCGAATGGCTTTGCGCCGGGGGGCAGACCCAGCTCGCGCGCCAGGGCAGCGGGGTCGAACATCGATACCCAGCCCAGGCCGAGATTCTCGGCCCGTGCGGCCAGCCAGAGGTTCTGCACCGCACAGGCGGCGGACGCCCACGCCATTTCGGTGGGCATGCTGCGGCGGCCGAATACCGTGCCGTCGTCGGGTGCCAGTATCACCGCCAGCAATTCGGCGCAGTCGCGCATGCCCTCGACCTTGAGCCGCAGGAATTCGGCACCGCGTTCGCCCAGTGCCTGGGCCGTGGCCTGCCGTTCGGCTTCCACCAGCGGCGCCAGGCGCGAGCGCCAGGCCGGCGTGCTCAAGCGCATGAAGCGCCACGGCTGCATCATGCCCACCGAGGGCGCTTGGTGGGCGGCGCGCAGCAGGCGTTCCAGCTGGTCATCGGGCAGACGGGGCCCGGGCGTGAAGTGCCGGCAGTCGCGCCGCAGCGCCAGGATGCGGTACAGCGCGGCGCGCTCGGTATCGTCAACGTGAGGGCCGGGCCCGGTGTCTGCCATGTCTTGGGTAGGTTATGGGGTGTCGACGGGACAGGCGCCCGATGCGCAGTCGCCGGCTGCCGTGCTGGCTGGATTGCCGGCCGGCAGGGCGGAAGGCTGCCCCTTGTCTGCGCGGGAGTCCGCGCGCGCTTCGAGAATCAGTTCGGCAATGTCGGCGCCCAGCGTGAGATCGCTGACCGAGCCGAAATACTGCCGGCGCAGCAGGCCATCCGCGTCGATCAGGATTAGCGTCGGCGTGCCGCGCATGGCGTAGGCCTGCATCGTCAGCGGCACGCCGCCGTGGCCGTCGGGCATGTCCACCCCAACCGGGAACGGAATCCGGTACTCGTGCAGGAACGCGCGCAGCGCCGTGGGCGTCATGGCGTCGTGGTGCTCGAATACGGTGTGCAGGCCGACCACGGCCACTTCGGACGACTGAAACGTCTGATGGACCCGCAGCGCCTGCGGCAAGCCGTGCGACACGCAGCCCGGGCACAGCATCTGGAACGCTTCCAGCACGATGACCTTGCCGCGCAAGGCTTCGATGGACAGGGGACGGTCAGTGTTGAACCACTGCTGGACGGCCCACGCGGGTGCGGGCTGTGGACGAAATTCGCTCATGGTAGGGATCTCCGGCTGCATGACTGCGGCAGTATGCGGCGGCGAAAACTCCGTGGGATGGCGATTCGTCCAGGAAAACAGCCCGTTCGTACGCGGGGGCGTGCGACGGGCTGCTGGGGTATCCCTTGGCGCGTTATTCCGGCTGGGAAGGGGTTTCGGGTGCGGCGGGTGCGGCGGGCGTGACGTCAAGCGTGTCTGCCGCGGCGGCTTCCGGCTGCGGGGCGGCCTGCGCTTCGGCCTGGGAGGCGGCCGGCTGGGCAGCTTGCTGCGCCGCCGCCTTCGGCTGGGCCGGCTTCTGCTTCGGGCGGGCGGAGCGCAACTGGCGGCCGCGTGCCGCATCGGCCTCGGTCACTTCGCCGGCCGGCTGGCCAGCCAGATCCAGACGCGGCGCGCCCTGCGTCAGGCAAGTCCAGTAGCGGGCGCCACGGCACCAGGTGCGGATCGCCTCGCGCAGTTCGGCTTCGGACAGGCCCAGTTCGGTGGCGTGCGTCAGCAGATCGTCGAAGACACCGATCTTGAGCGGCACCTTGGGCGCGGGGTTCTTCGGGAACGCCAGCGGGAATTTCTTTTGCAGCTTGCCGATATTGCGGACCACCGGATCGACAGGCGTCGCCGGCCTGGCCTGTTGCGCCGCCTGGCCAGACGGCTTTGCGGCCGGTTTTGCACCCGGTTTGGCGCCCGGCTTGTTCGGCCGCGACGGCTTGTTCGGCTTGGCGGCAGGCGCAGGCTGGCGCGGAGCCTTCTCGCGCGCCTCTTTCTTTGCCTGCTCGGCCAGTTTTGCCCTCAGTCCTGCCAGTTGTTCGAAACCCATTGCTCTAGCTCAGTCAAACGACGCGGGATTATAGCGTGGATACCGGCCGAGGCCGGTTGTCGTCGGAAAATGCCGCCCCGGCGTCACCGGGAAGGCTGAAATGGGTCAGCGGATCTTGCCGAACCCGTCGGCTGCCCAGCGCCCGGCGCTCTCGCGCGTCAGGCGGAAATCGGGCCGTACATTGGCGGTGGCGAGTACGTCACCGAACGCGCTGGTGGCCGTCAGCGTGCCGAATGGCTCGAACTCGTCCGGCGTGATGGCCAGCTTGACGCTGATGACCTGATCGTCGACTTCAATCGTAATTTGCTTGTTAAGTTGCGCGTGCAACTGCTGCTCGTGGCGGCGGATCACCTCGGAGGCGGTCTTCACCAGGGTCTGGTGCGCGGTGGCATCGAGCGGCTTGGGATCGACCTTGTTTCGGCCCATGGTCCACGGGCCGACCAGGGCGGGTTCGGCGCTGCCGTCGCGGATCATTTCGACGGCCCAGCCGTCGCCGTCCTCGTTCTTGATGACGCGTGCGGTCCAGCCCTTGTCGCGCCAGAGCCGGGGCTCGTGAATCTGGTCGGGTTCGAGGTCGGCATCGGAAACCGTGGTGTCGGTATGGGGCTGAGGCATGACGCGGAAAAGCTGGGCAGGGGGAGCGGCTGGGGCCGAAAGGCTGGCATTCTAGCCCAGTCGCCAGCCCGCACGGTGCCGTCCGGGCACGCCTTGCGTAGCATTAGGCGCCTGGCGCACAGTCTGAAGCGGCTGGGAGTGGGGCAGGTGATCCGCGCGAGGGGCCGCGATGTCGGTGCGATGCCTGACAATGCCTAATTGGCGGGGTCAGAACAATCCTGATTGTCGCGAACGCCCGGGGTGTGATACAAGATAACTGCGCGCCCGCCATACTGGCGGCGTCGTCTTTATCTCGTTTTAGTTGGAATATTCAGAAAATGGCAACTGGTACCGTGAAGTGGTTTAACGATGCGAAGGGTTTTGGTTTCATCTCGCCGGATGACGGCGGTGAAGACCTGTTCGCGCACTTCTCCGAAATTCAGGGCAACGGCTTCAAGTCGCTGCAAGAAGGCCAGAAGGTCAGCTTCGAAGTGAAGCAAGGCCCCAAGGGCAAGCAGGCAGGCGCGATCAAGCCGCTGTAAATCCTCACGCATTGACTGCGTGATCTGCGGCGCCCCGCCTTGAAAACGGGGCGCCGTATCACTTTTGCTGCCGGGTTCCTGCTTAACGCTCCAGGAACAGCTTCAGCTTGTCGGCGCGGCTGGGATGCTGCAGCTTGCGCATCGCCTTGGTCTCGATCTGCCGGATCCGCTCGCGGGTCACGTCGAACTGCTTGCCGACCTCTTCCAGCGTGTGATCGGACACCATGTCGAGGCCGAATCGCATGCGCAGGACCTTTGCCTCGCGCGGCGTCAGCGCGTCGAGCGCCTCGTCGATTGCCGCCCGCAGGTTGGCTTGAATCGCCGCTTCGGCCGGCGAGCTTGCCGACACGTCCTCGATCATGTCGCCGAGCGTGGCGTCGGCGTCGTCGCCCACCGGGGTTTCCAGCGAAACGGGTTGCCGCGCAATCCGCAGGATGCCGCGTACCTTTTCCTCGGTCATTTCCATGCGTTCCGCCAGCACCGCGGGATGGGCCTCCTGGCCGGTCTGCTGCAGGATTTCGCGTGAAATGCGGTTCAGCTTGTTGATCGTCTCGATCATGTGAACCGGCACCCGGATGGTGCGTGCCTGATCGGCCAGCGCGCGCGTGACGGCCTGCCGCACCCACCACGTGGCATACGTCGAAAACTTCCAGCCGCGCCGGTATTCGAACTTGTCCACGGCCTTCATCAGGCCGATGTTGCCTTCCTGGATCAGGTCCAGGAACTGCATGCCGCGGTTCACGTACTTCTTGGCGATGGAAATCACCAGGCGCAGGTTGGCCTCGGTCAGTTCGCGCTTGGCCTGCCGCATCTTCTGCTCGGCGGCGCTCATCTGGCGGTAGATCTGCTTGAGCTGCTGCAGCGGCACCGAGACAGCGGTCTCGATATCGACCAGCTTGCGCTGGCAGGCCTGGATGGCCGGCAGGTGACGCTCCAGCGCCGGGCCGAACTGCGGCGACG
Source organism: Cupriavidus sp. 94F1 (assembly GCF_057798875.1). Taxonomy (NCBI): domain Bacteria; kingdom Pseudomonadati; phylum Pseudomonadota; class Betaproteobacteria; order Burkholderiales; family Burkholderiaceae; genus Cupriavidus; species Cupriavidus sp. 94F1. The sequence goes on along the minus strand of NZ_JBYOJT010000007.1, from coordinate 152,307 downwards.
TGGCCGCCATCTGGCTGGTCCAGCCGAGATCGGTCTCGCGGCCCGGGAACGACGCCACGAAGGCCTCGCGCGGCATGCTGCAACGCTCGACGGCGATCTCCAGGATGCTGCGCTCGATCGCGCGCACGGCGTCAACCTGTTCGCGCATGCTGGCGCACAGGCGGTCGATCATCTTGGCGCCGAAGCGGATCGGCGCCAGTTCGCGCTGGATCTCGGCAAGCACCTGCGCGACGGCCGCCGAGCGGGCCTTGCCCGTTACCGGGGTGCCGGGCAGTTGCGCGTACAGGGTCCGCACGCGCGCGAAAATCGCCAGGCTGTCGGCCGTCAGTTGCTCCAGCCGGGCAGCGTTCGCCTTTTCCGGGTTCGGGGTGTCTGAATCGTCCTCGTCATCGTCCGATTCGTCGTCGGATGCGCTGTCGTCGTCGGCATCGGCGTCGTCGGAGGCGTCATCGGCCGCACTGGCCATGTCGACGTCTTCGGCGCCGTCGTTGATGCCGTCAACCAGTTCGTCGATGCGCAGTTCGCCGGCGACGATGCGGTCCACGTCGGCCAGCAGCGCGGCAACGATGGACGGGCACGCCGCAACGGCCTGGATCATTTCCTGCAGGCCGCTTTCGATGCGCTTGGCGATCTCGATCTCGCCGGCGCGGGTCAGCAGCTCGCTGGCGCCCATTTCACGCATGTACAGGCGCACGGGATCGGTGGTGCGGCCGAATTCGGAGTCCACGGTGGACAGGGCAGCTTCGGCTTCCTCGTACGCCTGGTCGTCCGATGTCGCAGCCGGGGCGGCATCGCTCAGCAGCAGCGTCTCGGCGTCCGGCGCCTGTTCGTAGACGGACACCCCCATGTCGTTGAACGTGCTGACGATGGTTTCCATCGCAGCCGTCTGCGTCACGTTGTCGGGAAGGTGATCGTTGATGTCCGCGTGGGTGAGGTAGCCCCGCTCCCGGCCAAGCGCGATCAGGGCGCGCATCTGGCGCTGGCGCTCCTCGTCCAGGCGCGCGGCCTGGGCGTGGTCCAGCGGGGCGGCGGTGGCCGGGGCCTTGCCGGCCGGCTTGCGGCGGGCGGTCTTCGAAATAGCCGTCGTCATGCGGGATGCGGAATCGTCACGAACCGGATTTGCCAATACATTCTCCTGGACTGGTGGCCGACGATCGTCGCGGACATGACCGTCGGTCAAGCCTGCGGGCGCGAACGAAATCGTGGAGTGGCGCACGGAACGTCGAGGCCGAATGCCTCCCGCAGAATCCAGTGTGCGCAAAATGGGGAACCGCGCATCATACTTGACGATGTTGTGCGGTGCAATAACCGGCGGCCCGCTTTTTGTCGCAAAAAGGGCCGATTAGGGCGCATTACAACAAAAAAAACACGGTTGATGCTGTTCGCCGGTGACATGTTCTGGTGTGGGGGCAGGCCAGAACATTTCAAGCCAAAGGATCGGCGATGACCCAAGCGACAGGTCTGGCGGATGGCCAGGCGGTTTGCCGCGATGGTCACCGGCACCGGACATCTGTTGCCGCGCTGGCGCACCTCCTGTCATCGGCCAGGCACAAAAAAATGCCACGCGGCGGGGAACCGCGTGGCATCTGAAGTGAAGAGAGCAGGGGAGGGGTCAACCCTGAACTCCATTGGGTCGCCCGCATTGCACGGGCGACTGCAGTGTAAGAAGACAATTCTCATTCGAACATCGGAATCTTCTGAAATTCGGGTGCGACTTGTCTCAGTCGCGGCCGCCCGGTCAGGGCCGCTGCGCCGCCATGAATGCATCGATTTCGCGGTCCTTGGCTTGCCACTGATCGGCAAGCCAGTGGTGAAACGCCGACCGGAAAGCCTTGTCGGTCGCGTAGTCGGCGCCGCAAAAGGCATCGGGAATCGGAATTTGCCGAATGCGGACGACGATCCGGCCGGCACGGCCCGAGGCAAGGTGCCAGAAGCTGGGCACGCCGTCCGGGTAGATGATCGTCGCGTCGATCATCGAGCGGAACTGGGTGCCCATGGCATTCAGCGTGGTGGCCAGCGCGCCGGCGCGGGGCTTGAGGAGGTGGCGATACGGCGACGATTGCGCCTGCCGCCGCGCTGGCGAAAACCGCGTGCCCTCGGCAAATACCATCACGCTGGTGGGCACCAGCCTGAATTTCTCGCAGGCGCGCCGCGCGGTGTCCTGGTCCTTGCGGCCCAGCGCCGGATTGCGGCGCAACTGTGCCTTGCTGTACCGCTTCATGAACGGGAAGTCCAGCGCCCACCAGGCCAGGCCAATCACCGGCACGTAGAGCAACTGCTGCTTCAGGAAGAACTTCAGCAGCGGAATGCGCTTGTTCAGCACCCGCTGGAGCACAAAGATATCCACCCACGACTGGTGGTTGCAGTTGACCAGATACCAGTCGTCCAGGCGCAGATCCGTATTGCCCTGGACGTCCCAGATCTGTGGTTGCAGACGCGCGATCCAGCGGGTGTTCCGGGATACCCAGCCCGTTGCGATGCCGTTCAGCCAGGGGTCCACGCGGCGGCGCACCGCCTGCGTCGGCACGGCCAGCTTGAGCAGTGCCAGCGGCACGATCGGTACAAAGCAGGCCAGCGTGTTGAGCACCAGCAGCGTGGCGCTGAGCAGGCCGGTCAGCCATGCCAGGCGTTGCGGCCGGGCCTTCGGCGGCTGCCGGCCGGCGGTATCGACAGATTCGGGCGGTTGGGGTGGTTGGGGCGGGAGCGTTCCGGTGCGGGAAGCGCGTGGTGAGGATGGGGACGAAGGGGAGGTCGAATTCATGTGCGCAAGTTTGCAAGAGCCAGAAGGCCGTCAATTTGTCTTCAATCAATTGGAAGACGTTGAAACTAAAGAATCGACGATGTGAAGGGGCGTTTCCGTGGCATGGCTGGGTCGGATGCGTCCGATAAGGCGAACGCCCGGGCGAATCAACGCTGGCCAGTGTCGGGTGATGCTGGAGCCGATGCCGGGACGGCCGGCTTTGGCGGCCCCGCATCCAGCAGCGCGGCGATCTCGGGGTCGCGCTGGCCGATGTCCCATTCGCCGGCGTTGACCTTGGCGAATTGCTCCATGCACAGTTGCTCGACCGTTCCGGGCTGCTCATGCTCGAGGGCCACGCGCATCACGTCGAGCTGCTGGTTGGTAAAGCTGCCGATCAGCGTGGCGTGCTGGTCCAGCAGGCTCTGGTTGGCCTGCCGCTCGCTTTCGCTGGGGCCATTGGCGGCCGCGTCTTCGAGGCGCTGGCGATAGACGCGGGCCACGGCCAGCCGCGCCGCGTTGCGGTCCAGCCAGAGTGTCCACGCCGCTTCGACGGCCTTGCGCGCCTGGGGCGCATGCTCGACACAGAAGTCGACCGTATTGCGCAGCACGGCCTCGTCCATCTGGGGCACCAGCCCGGCGGACACGGCAAGCTCGCTGCGGGCGTCGCGCTGCGAAGGCGGGGCCGGCGGCGTCTGCGCTTCGCGTGAGCATGCCGTTGTCACAAGGGCGGCCAGGGCGGTGACCAGCATCATCTGGATGGATTCGAGGCGGTACATCCGGGGCAGGTTGTCTGTCGATGGCCGGCATTCTACCGGCCGGGCGCCACGCGCCGGGGTTTCAGTGGCGCCAGCGGGTAGAATGCCGCTCCTTCCGCATCCATCCCAGTGCACACGTAAATGGCAGTCACGCGCAGTAAGAGGCAGGCAACGCTGATCGGGCTCGTCGCGGTCCTTTTGTGGAGTTCGATCGTCGGACTGATCCGGAGTGTCAGTGAAAGTTTCGGGGCCACGGGCGGCGCCGCGCTGATCTATACGGTTGCTGCCGCACTGCTCTGGCTCACCGTGGGCCCGCCTCGCACGCGGGTACTGCCGCGCGCCTACCTGATCTGGGGCAGCCTGCTGTTCGTGGCCTACGAACTCTGCCTGTCACTGTCCATCGGATACGCCAACACCGGCAGGCAGGCCATCGAGGTAGGCATGGTCAACTACCTGTGGCCGAGCTTCACGATGCTGGCCGCCATCGCCTTCAATGGCCAGCGGGCCAACTGGCTGGTGGTGCCGGGATTCCTGGTGGCCGTCCTGGGGATTGCGTCGGTGCTGGGCGGCGACCAGGGGCTGGATCTGGCCGGCATGGCCGGCAACGTGCGGGACAACCCGCTCAGCTATGGCCTGGCGTTCGCCGGGGCCCTGATCTGGGCCGCGTATTGCACCGTGACCAGCCGTATCGCGCAAGGCAAAAACGCTGTGACGCTGTTCTTCATGCTGACGGCGCTGGCGCTATGGGGCAAATACCTGATCACCGATGGCGAAACCATGGTGTTCGGTCTCAGGGGCGTTACGAACCTGGTGCTCGCGGCCTGTGCGATGGGGTTCGGCTATGCCGCCTGGAATGTCGGCATCCTGCACGGCAACGTCACCGTGCTGGCGGGCGCGTCGTACTTTATCCCGGTGATCTCGGCCGCGCTGGCGGCCGTGCTGCTGCACGCGCCGCTTTCCTTGTCGTTCTGGAAAGGCGCGGCAATGGTCTGCGCGGGGTCCATCCTGTGCTGGCTCGCGACGCGCGGCCGCAGCGCGGCACCGGCTGCAAGGCGATCCGGGGCATGAGCACCGCCCGACAGGCACGCGCGGCGCGCCGGTCGGGCGCGCCTCGCGTACGCCAGCCGTCCGGCCCTCAGGCGCCTTGCGCCATCCGCATCGGTCGCGCTGTTACTGGCACTGGCTGAGCGCGCCCGCAGCGTTGCTGTCGTCGCCGCGGAAGCCCAGCCACGAGCCTGGCCCGTTGGTGGATTTGCGCACGACGGCTGCGGACCCGGCTGGCGGTTGCTGACCTGGCACGTAGACATCGAATGCCTGGTCATTGGCCAGCATGTATTGCATCCAAACCTGCTGGTTGGTGGCATCCGCCCATTTCTGCCCGATGCATTGCGCGGCCGCCTTCGGCGCCAGCTTGCTTTCGCCAACGGCTCGCGTGGTGGGCGTTGGCGGCGGGGTGTAGGGGGCGGGCATGTTGGCGCAGCCTGCAAGCGTGGCCACGGCCAGTACGACGATGACGGGATACTTCATATTATTGACTCCATATCCGATCGTGGAAGGCACCGACGGCCTGCCCATCGGTTGGGATGCCGGCCGGTGCGTCTGGGTGTGCGGTACGCAAGCGATACTCCACGTCGTACCAGATACGAGTCTAGGCGCCAGATGCCCGATACGCCTATGCCCGGTGCGCCATCTCGCCGTGTCGGTCTTTGTCTGATCCTGAAAACCGCCTTTGGGGAAACTTTCGGGCGCCGCAGGCGTCGCTATCTGCATATCCGTGATGCAACAGCGCAGGGGGCGCGACAGATGAACATGGCAATCGTGGCGAGTCATCCGTGGTTTGGCACGGCGATGGGTGCAGTTGCCGCCATTCTGCTCGGGCTGCTCGCCCACCGGCTGGGCGGCCTGCTGCTGTTGCGGATGACCCGCCATACCCCGGTGCTGCATGCGATGGTGGTGAAGGCCCGCGTGCCCGCCAAGGTGGTGGTGCCGCTGTTCCTGCTGCAGACCACCTGGCAGGCCGCGCCCGACGACCTGGCCTGGATCAACAGCGTCCGGCATCTGAACGGCCTGCTGATGATCGTGTCGATGACCTGGCTGCTGGTGCGCATCATCGCCGGGTTCGCGCAGGGTGTGCTGGACCAGCACCCGGTCAATGTGGCCGACAACATGGGCGCGCGCCGCATCCACACCCAGACGCGCGTGATCTCGCGGATCGCCATGACGCTGGTCATCGTGATGGGCGCGGCCATGCTGCTGATGACGTTTCCGGGCGCGCGGCAGGTGGGCGCGAGCCTGCTGGCATCGGCCGGCGTGGTCGGCCTGATTGCCGGTTTTGCGGCCAAGCCCGTGTTCAGCAACATGATCGCCGGGCTGCAGCTGGCCCTGACGCAGCCGCTGCGGCTTGACGACGTGCTGATCGTCGAGGGCGAATGGGGCCGCGTGGAAGAAATCACCAGCACCTATGTGGTGCTGCAGATCTGGGACGAACGCCGCCTGATTATTCCGCTGCAGTATTTCATCGAAAAGCCATTCCAGAACTGGACCCGCAACAGCGCCCAGATCATGGGGTCGGTCTTTTTTCACGTGGACTACGGCATGCCGCTGGCGCCGTTGCGCGAGGCACTGACCCGCATCGTCCATGCGCGTCCCGAGTGGGATGGCAGATTCTTTAATCTCGTGGTCAGCGACACCACCGACAAGACGATGCAGTTGCGGGTGCTGTGCACCGCGGCGTCCTCAGGGCTTGCATGGGATCTGCGCTGCGCCGTGCGTGAGGCACTGATCGACTTCATGCAGCGCGAGTATCCGCAGTTCCTGCCCAGGTTGCGGATCGAGGGCGACGGGGACCGGCCCGCGGTGCAGCCCGTGCAGTCGGGGCCCGCCTGATCGTCGCCAAAAAAACAGGCTGCTTCCTAGAGGGGAAAGGAAGCAGCCTAATGTGCCGGAACGGAAAGTCATTGGCCGAATGACGCTACTGGCCAAACATTAACCATGCATTAATCCGCGTGCACAGGCGCCCGCTGGATCCCGTAATTTTCGTCCGTTTGCAAATCGGCAACGCTGTACCTGATCGATACTCAGAAAGCGTTGACTCATTTGGAGCGCTCCCTCTACACTCGCCGGCAAAGGTTCCTCGCGGCTAGGGTCAGCCGGAAAGAACGGGAGCAAAAAAAATGGGCAAGCATAGCCCCACAAGGCAGCCGGGTCGCGGACGCATATTTGCGCCTGCGCCAGACGGGATTATCGGGATCGTCGGGATTATCGGGTCGGGCAGGGGCGCCACTTCGCGCGCCCGGGCGCCGTCGTCCGGCTTCACGCTGGTCGAACTGATGATCACGGTCGCCATCATCGGCATCATCGCCGCATTCGTATTTCCCTCGTATACCAGTTATGTCGTCCGCGGCAACCGCGCGGCCGCCGAGTCCTACATGCTGGAACTGGCGAGCCTGCAGGAGCGGTTCATGGTCGACAACCGCGCCTATGCCGCCAGCCTGGCGGCGCTGAACGCCCCGGCCACGCCGGCCAGCGTGTCGGCGTACTACCAGATCACCGTGACCGCCACCGCGACGCCGCCGGCCTATACGATCACGGCCGCGCCAATCGGCAGCCAGGCGTCGCGCGATACCAGCTGCGGCACGCTGGCCCTGACGCAGGCCGGCGACAAGAGCGCCACCGGCGCTGCCGGACAGGCCGGCTGCTGGAGATAAGCATGCCGGTCAATCTGGGATCAGCAAGCCGCTCGCGCCGTGTGGCCGGGACGAATGGGCAGGCCAGGGGCTTTACCCTGGTCGAACTGATCGTGACGCTACTGGTGCTGACCATCCTGTCCACCATGGCGGCGCCTTCGTTCCAGCAATTCATTGCCGGCCAGCGCCTGCGCAATGCGGCCAGCGACCTGGCGTCGGCGGTCACGCTGATGCGCAGCGAGGCCGTCAAGCGCAATGGCATCACGACGCTGTCGGCCAATGGCACGTGGTCGGCCGGCTGGGTCGTCACGGCCGGCACCGAGCGCCTGCGTGCCTATGGCCCCTATACGGATATCACCGTCAGCACGGCGGGCGGGAACTCGCTGTGGGTCGGCAACGATGGCCGGCCCGGCAACGGCAGCCAGACGTTCCAGGTCTCGATGGGGGGCACCGGCACGTCGAACGTCGTCTGTATCCAGATCAACGGCACCGGCCGTGTGGCCACTGTCAGCGGAGCCTGCTCATGAACACGTCTGTCCGTACTCGCCGGTGGCGGCGTTCCGGCAGCGGCCCGCGAGCCTCGCAGCGCGGGTCGACGCTGATCGAGGTGCTGGTCTCGGTGGTGATCGTGCTGGTGGCGTTGCTCGGCACAGCCGGGATGATTGCGCGCTCGGGCCAGACGGAAATGGAGTCGTACCAGCGTGGGCAGGCGTTGACGCTGCTCCAGGACATGGTGGCGCGGCTCAACGCCAACCGGCAGGTCATCGGCTGCTACGCAAGCGGGCCAAACGCCACCGTGGCGGGCAGCACGACGGTGCCGCCAGCCGCGTGCACGGTGGGAACCAACGCGCAACGCGCAGTGGCCGCCTCAGACCTGGCGACATGGGGCGCGGCCCTGCAGGGCAGTGCGGAGACCGATGGGGGCAACAAGGTGGGCGCGATGATCGGGGCGCTGGGCTGTATCGAGGCGATCGATCCCGCCACGCAGACGTACCGCGTCACGGTAGCCTGGCAAGGCCTGGCCAAAACGGGGGCGCCGGCGTTGCCGTGCGGGCAGAACCAGTTCGGCAATGACGCGAACCGGCGTGCGGTCAGCGTGCAGGTGCGGATCGGGGTGCTGTCATGACGCGGCACGTTCCCGTGCGACACATCGCGCCGATGCGCCGCCAGCGAGGCCTGTCGCTGGTGGAACTGATGGTGTCGATGACGCTTGGCCTGCTGCTGATCACGGCGCTGGCGACGCTGTACTTCCATACCAGCCGTGCGCGCAATGCGTTTTCAAACAGCGCCGAGCAGATCGAGAACGGCCGATACGCGCTGGACATCATGAGCCGCGAGGTGGAACTGGCCGGCTTCTTCGGCCCCGCCAACGTGGCGGCCGGCGCGCTGGTGTCGGCCCCCGACCTGTGCGCGACGGACCCGGCGTCGCTCGGCTTCTCGGCGTCGCCCGCCACCGTGCCGCTTGCCGTGCAGGGCTTCGCGCCGGGCGCCGTGGCGCCATGCCTGCCCAACCTGCTGGCCGGATCGGAGATCCTGGCCGTGCGGCGCGTCAGCACCACGCCGGTGTCGGCCGCGGTGGTCGGGACGCCATACCTGCAGGCTTCCTACTGTGCCGACGACACGGCATCGCTGGTATTCGACGCCAGCGCGCCGGCGTTCAAGCTGCGCACCAAGGCCTGCGACAGCGCGGTGCCATCCGAACTGCGTGCGGCGGTGGTCCGCATCTTCTACCTGGCCGGATGCGACCTGTGCACCGGCGCAGGCGACGGCAAGCCAACGCTGAAGATGGCGGAACTGTTCAATGGCGCCTTCCGCGTGCAGTCCGTGGCCAACGGCATCGAGGACATGCATCTGTCGTACGGGGTCGACCTCGATGGTAACGGCGCGCCGGACTGCTACGTCGCCGACCCCGGTGCCGACCACTCGGCGGATTGCACCGGTGCGCCCGCCTACGACTGGTCCGTGCCGCTGACGAACTGGCGCAACGTGACCGCCGTGCGGGTCCAGTTGCTGGCCCGCACCGCCGTGGTGACCAGTGGCTGGACCGACCAGCGCACCTACGATCTGGGTCGGGCCCAGGCAAGCGGCCCGTTCCGGGATGGATACAAGCGCCACGTCTATGCGGAACTGGCCCGCGTTGCCAACATTGCCGGTTCCCGGGAGTCCCAATGAGTCCGATCCGACATCGCCAGAACGGCGTCACGCTGCTGATCACGCTGGTGTTCCTGGTCGTGTTCCTGATGCTGACCATCTCGCTGGTGGGCTCCAGCGTGGTCAATACCAAGGTGGCGGCGAACCAGCAGTACGGCGTGGAGGCGCGCCACGCCGCGCAGCAAGGGATCGAACAGGTCATCAGCCAGGACTTCACGGCGGCGCCGGTGGCCAGGACCGTGCCCGTCGACGTGACGGGCGACGGCAAGGCCGACTACACCGTGCAGGTCGCCGCACCGGTCTGCGAGACCAGCAAGCCGGTCAAGAATATCGAACTCGACGAGAACAATGCCGACGATGTGTCCTGTTTCGTGGGCAATGGCAACAACAACACCGGCATCGTGACCGGGAGCGGCGGCGGGGGCGGCAATTCGCTCTGTAACGGGACCCAGTGGGACGTGGCCGCGACGGTCAGCGATACCGCCGTGACCGCCAGCCGCACCACCCTGCATCAGGGGATTGCCGTGCGGGTGCCGTATGGCACCGCATGTCCGTCGTGACCATGGCCCGGCCGATTGCCTGACCGATCGCCAAACCGTTTTCCAGCTAGCTGTCTTCTTCCGGGCTCCGCACTCATGCGCATCTCTTCTCTTTGTCTGGCCCTTGCCCTGAGCCTGGCCACGGCGGCGTCTCCGAGCCTGGCGGAGGATATCGACCTCTACACCGGGCTGCAGCCCCAGGCGGGCAAGCCGAACGTGCTGATCATTCTCGACAATGCGTCGACGTGGGATGCCTCCGCCAGCTTCACCTGCTCCACGGACGGTGTGGTCAGCAGCAACAACGCCGGCAAGGACGTAGGCGCGCTGCAGTGCGCGCTCTATAACGCGATCAACTCGATCACGACGTCGCCCACGCTCTTCGGCAACATCAACATCGGGTTGATGATGTTCGGCACCGGCAACAACGCAGGCGGCAAGATGCGCTATCCGGGCGCGGCGCCGTACAAGTTGCCGCTGATGGACGAGAAGGGGATCCCCGCATTCCTTACCTACCTGAAGTCGATCGACCGGCAGGCCGACAACTCGAACAATTCGCAGGTAGGCGGCGCGATGCAGGAGGCCTGGGCCTTCTTCTCGGGCAACACGGGGCTGTCCGGTACCAAGTACGCGTCGCCGATCGACAACCCGTGCCAGCGCAACTTCATCATCTACATTGGCAACGCCGTGAACAACGGCAAGCCGCAGGACACCGGACAGAACGCCTTCGATTCACTGGTCAGCGCCGGCGCCACCAAGGCGCAGCAGCAGGAAATCGTGCTGGCGACCAACGCCAAGTACCAGAGCAACTGGGGCGACGAGTGGGCGCGGTTCCTGAACCAGACCGATGTGCTGGGCAACATGGACAACCGTCAGAACGTGACGACGTACACGATCGCGGTGACCGACAACAACAACCCCGACTACGTGCAGCTGGCCCAGAGCATGGGCACCAACGGCGGGGGCAAGTCGTATACGGTGCAGCTTGGCGATGCCAACGGCCTGGCGGCCGACCTGCTTTCGATCTTCAATGAGGTGCAGGCCGTGAACAGCGTGTTCGCGTCAGTCAGCCTGCCGGCATCGGTCAACGCGCAGGGGCAGTTCCTGAACCAGGTGTACATCGGCATGTTCCGGCCCGACGCCACGGCGGCGCCGCGCTGGATGGGCAACCTCAAGCAGTACAAGGTGGGCTACGACAAGACCGGCAAGCTCGTGATGCAGGATGCGACGGGCGCATCGGCCATCAGCAACGCCCAGACGGGGTTCGTGTCGGCGAACGCGGTGAGCTACTGGACGGCTGACGCGCCGCTGTCGTTTTCAGGTGGCAAGTATGGCGGCACGGTCAAGAACTGGCCAAGCACGGGTTACTGGCAGAACAGCCCGTCCGGCACGGGGTGGAAGCTCGACACGCCCGACGGGGAAATCGTCGAAAAGGGCGGCGTCGGCGAGATGATGCGCGTGCAGTGGCTGACCAGCCAGGACTCGCGCACGCTGCTGACCTGCAATGGCGTGGGCAATTGCCCGGTGTCGGCCGCGTTCCCGAGTTTCGATGCGTCGAATAGCTGGCTGACGGGCTCGACCGGGCTGGCGGCGTTCAATGGCGGCACCAATGGCGGGGCCACGATCACCGCGACCGAATTGCCCAAGCTCATTGCCTGGATGCGCGGCCAGGACGAGGCGGCCGTCGACAACAAGAGCATCGCCGGCATTGAAAGCGAAACGGGCCCGGGCTCGCCCGTCACGGTGCGGTCATCGATCCACGCCGATGTGCTGCATTCGCGCCCGGCCGTGGTCAACTATGGCGGCACCACGGGCGTGGTGGTGTTCTACGGCACCAACGACGGCGTATTCCACGCCGTCAACGGCAACCAGACACAGGGCATCGGCACGGTGCGGCCCGGCGGCGAACTGTGGGGCTTCGTGGCACCGGAATTCCTGGACAGGCTGAGCCGGCTCTACACCAACTCGCCTGAAGTCAAGCTGTCGACCACGCCGGCAGGCATCTCGCCGGAGCCCAAGCCGCGCGATTACTTCTTCGATGGCAGCACCACGGTGATGCAGGACCAGCGGGACCCGGCCAATCCCCGCGTGATGCTGTACCTGACCGCGCGGCGCGGAGGCCGGCTGGTCTATGCGCTCGATGTCACCAACCCCGCGAGCCCGCGCTTTGTGTGGAAGCGGTCCAACGCCGATATCCCGGAACTGGGGCAGAGCTGGTCGCAACCGAAGGTGGCACGCGTGCGCGGCAATACGAATCCGGTGATCATCATGGGCGCCGGCTACGATCCGGCCGAGGACAGCGATCCGTCGCCTGGCGTGGATACCATGGGCCGGGGCGTGCTGGTGCTGGACGCCTACACGGGCAACATGGTGTGGTCGGCGCAGCCATCCTGCATGGGCGCCACCGGCGCCTGCACGGCGGTGCCCGCACTGACCCGCTCGATTCCGTCGGACGTCACCACGCTGGATCGCAACGGCGATGGCTACGTGGAGCGGATCTACGTCGGCGACGTGGGCGGCAACGTCTGGCGGGCCGATTTCGAAACCGCTGGCGGCACCGCGCCGGCCAACTGGACGATGAACAAGCTCGCCGCGCTGGGCGGCGCGGCCAATACCAACAGTGCGCGCAAGTTCGTCTATGCGCCCGACGTGATTTCCACGCGCGGCTACGACGCGGTGTCCCTGGGGTCCGGCGACCGCGAGCATCCGCTCTATTCGGCCTCCGCCACGCCGGGCACGGCCTACAACGTGGTCAACCGGCTCTACATGATCCGCGATACCAACACGTCGCGCATGCCGTCCACCTGGACGCCGTTGACAGAGGCGAACCTCGTCGATGCCACGACGGCCGGCTACGACGGTTCGCGCTCGGGCTTCTACATCACGCTGGTGAATCCCGGCGAAAAGGCCGTGAACGCGCCGCTTACCGTCGCCGGCTATACCAGCGTCGGAACGAACACGCCCTCGGTGCCCAAGGCCGGCGTCTGCTATCCGAACCTGGGCACGGCGCGCAGCTATTCGTACAGCTTCCTGACCAGCGCGGGGCTGAATCCCGACCGCTCCATCATTCTGGATGGCGGCGGGTTCCCGCCGTCGCCGGTATTCGGCGTGGTGAGCGTCGACAAGGACGGGCAGCCCGTGGTAGTGCCGGTGCTGTTCGGGGTGGGCAACCAGAACAGCAGCGCCGGCGGCGACGACAAATCGGCGCTGGGCGTGCAGAAGGTGGCGCTGACCGGCGTGGGCAAGCGCAAGCGCATCTACTGGTATCCCGAGACCGACCAGAAGTAAGCCGGCGGCCTGACGTACCCGGCCCGCAAAAAGAAGAACGGGCAGCCCACGCTGCCCGTTCTTCCGTTGCGACTCCCCCGTCACTGCGCGACAGCCACTTTCCCCTCAATTTCCCGATCGATCTGCTGCCCCCGTTGCAGCGTCTGCTGCTGGCGCAGTGCCTCGGTCGTGGTGCCCTGGCCGTTCGGTGCCCAGCCCGGAGGCATCGTCAGGTAGCCGATGGCGCTCGCCAGGCTGCCCGATGCCAGCATGTCCTTGCCCAGGCTGATCCAGTGTTCGAACTGGTTGACCAGCGGGTTGTGCGTGGTGGTCGGGTGGACCAGCCCGAAGCGGCACGGTTCGTCGTCGCGCTCTGCCACGTAGGTGCCGAACAGGCGGTCGAACAGGATCAGCACGCCGCCGTAGTTGGCATCGAGGTAGTCCACGTTGGAAGCATGATGGACGCGGTGGGCCGACGGGGTGTTGAACACGTATTCGAGCCAGCCGAGCCGGGGAATCCAGGTGGTGTGCAGCCAGAACTGGTACAGCAGGTTCAGGCTCAGCGTGGCCAGTACCACCTCGGGGCGCACGCCCAGGAAGACCAGCGGCGCGAAGAAGATGGCGGTGCCGGTGATCTTGCCGGTCCAGCCCAGCCGATACGCGGTGCCCAGCGTCAGTTCATTGGGCGAGTGGTGCACGGCGTGCGTGGCCCAGAAGAAGCGGATGCGGTGCGAGGCGCGGTGATACCAGTAGTAGCAGAATTCCTGGCCGACGAAGAGCAGCAGCACGGCCAGCGCGCTGTTGATCTCCACCGTGAAGATGCGGTGCTGCCAGGCCAGTGCAAAGATCGGCGTGGCCAGCGACAGCGGCAGGAAGGCCATCAGCTTGCGGCCGATCATGTCGACCAGCGACAGGGCCATTTCGTGCCACGGATAGGTCTTGCCTTGCTGGCGCGCCTTGCGGGCCAGGAACGCGGCTTCGACCATCGACGCGGCGACGATGACGCCGGTGGCCAGGAGGGTGATTTGATGAAGTTGCATGATCGTCCTTTCGGTTTGGCGGTGACGCTGGCGTAGCTGTCGCGGCGTCGGTGAGCCAAATGTAGGGGGCGATCGGGCGGGGCGCCATGCGGGAAGTATGTCGCCCCATGTCACCGCGCGGAAAGCCGCGCCGGGTAACGGTTTGCGGGCGATGGCGAGGGCGCCCGACGGCGCCGGTGACACAGGGGGATGCGGCGGAGCCGGCGCATGCGGCGTCCCGGTCGCCCGCCCGTCAGGCCGGGGCAGGGCGCCGGGGCCCGGCCATCGGCCGGATAGCCCTTACATGCGATACCGCACCGTCGCCATCACGCTGCGCGGGGCGCCGGGCAGGTTCAGGTTCGGGCTCGAACCGTGCCCGGAAACGATGTAGCCCTGGTTGAAGAGGTTGTACACGTTGAGCTGGGCCTCGAACTTGCCGCGCCGGTACCACGCCACCATGTCGGCGGTGACATAGCCCGGCAGCGTCACGGTGTTGGCCGGATCGGCCTGCCGCGCGCCCACCAGGTTCAGCCCGCCGCCCAGGCCGAAGCCGTGGCCGAGGTCCTTGGTGATCCAGACATTGCCGGAATGGCGCGGCGTCAGCGTGGCCCGCTTGCCTTGCAGCGCGGGGGTGGACTGCGTGACCACGGCATCCAGATAGGCATAGCCGGCCAGCATGCGCCAGCCGCCGCCCAGTTGCGCGGCACCGCTCAGTTCCAGGCCATCGGTGCGCTGCTCGCCGATCGGGATCAGCGCGGTACCGGTGGCGTTGGCCACCTTGATGTTGGTGCGCTCGATGCGGAACAGCGATACCGTGGTGCTGGCCTTGCCATCCAGGAAGTCATACTTGGCGCCCACCTCGGTATTGCGCGTGGTTTCCGGCGCCAGCTGGGCGTTGTTGGCGGCCAGCGAGAAGGCTTCGCCGGACGGCTGGAACGACCGGCTCCACGACAGGTAGTACGACTGCTGCTTCGACGGTTGCCAGACCAGGCCCGCGCGCGGGCTCCACGCATTGTCCGTGCGCGACAGGTCGGCCTGTCCCGGCACGCGCTGGAAGGTCTCCTGCTCGAAGCGGTCGTAGCGCACGCCCACCAGCGCCTTCCACTGCTCGGAGAACTGGATCATGTCCTGCGTGTAGAGCCCCAGCGTCTTGAAGACGCCCAGGTTGCTCGTGCCGGGGTTGCCGCCGACCAGGCGCGGCAACGTGGGCAATATCGGGTTGAACAGCGCAAAGTTCGCCACCGCACCGGCCGAATTTCGCACCGGCGCCGTGTAGTTCATCACGTCCTTGTTCTGCTGGCCCACTTCCACGCCGTACAGCAGTTCATGCTGCATGCCCAGGAATTGCGCCTTCTGGGTCAGGTCGGTCTGGTTGAACCACCCGTGCTCTTCACGATAGACATTGCCGTGATTCATCGTGAAGGTCTGGGCCGCTTCGTTGACCGTGTTGGTCAGCGTGTTGTTCCGCTCCAGCGAGTAATGGTAGTAGCGCGTGGCATTGCGGATCGACCAGTTTTCGTTGAAGCGATGGTTGACCGTTGCCGTGCCCGAGTACACGCGGCTCTGGCTGTAGTCCGAGTCGCGGGCATTGGCGGCGCCGTAGTACGTGGACGGGTCCACCGCCACCGGCCGGCCCTTGTACGCCGGAATGCCGAAGTCCGTGACGCGGCGGTCTTCCAGGTAGTCGGCTTGCAGCAATACCGTCGTCTGCGGCGCCAGGCGCAGTTCCAGCGACGGCGCCACGGCCGTGCGGTTCAGGAACTGCTGCGAGCGGTAGCTGTTGGCTTCTTCGTGGGCGGCCGTGATGCGGAAGGCCGCGGCGCCATCCGCGAACACACGGCCCACATCGCCTTCGACGCGGCGATCGGCCCACATGCCATAGCTCAATGCGAAGTCCGTCACGTCGAGCCCCGGCTTCTTGGTCACGCGGTTGATCAGGCCACCCGACGAACCCCGGCCATACAGCACCGCGGCCGGGCCCTTGATGACCTCGACCCGATCGACGTTGGACAGATCGCGAAAGTACAGCGCGTCGTCGCGAATGCCGTCGACGAACTGGTCGGCAATGGCCGAAAAGCCACGAATCGATACCTGGTCGCGCTGCCCGTCGCCCGTCGAAAAACTCACGCCCGGCACGTTCTTGAGCACGTCCTGCATCGACGTGGCGCGCTGGTCCTGCATGACCTCGGCAGTCACCACGTTGACCGTCTGGGGAATGTCGCGCAGCGGGGCGTCGGTCTTGGTAGCGCTGACGGTGTTGGACGGGTTATACCCGGTGCCCAGCTCCTTGCTGGCGTCGGCCTTGACGGTGACCGCCGGCAGGTTTTGCGGCGCCGGCGTGGCGCCTTGCGCGTGAACCAGCCCGACGAGCAGGGCCGGGCAAGCGGCCAGCGACCGGGTAATACGGTGATTGTGCAGATAACGGCCCATTTCCCTAGTGTAATGTCTTGTAATAATAAGAAATGGGAGCGATTATCATTTGCAAGTATCCCTGCGGTCAATGTGATTATTTCGGTGCAATGTCATGCTGCGTCATAGGGGCGGGCACTAGCTTGTGTGCCCATCCATAAGCAATAGAATCAAGAGGCTGGGCGCACGCGCTCCGAAGGCAGGCGGGAGACGGGAAATGGTTGCCATACGCGGGATGCTCGCGGGAGTCGTGGCCGGGACGGCCCTGATGCTGGGCGGATGCGTGGCCTATCCGGGCTATGACACCTATGGCACGACCTATGGCAGCTATGCCGGCAGCTACAGCAGTTACACCGGCACCGGTGACGCCAGCTATCCGATCAACGCCTACGGCACGTTCTATAGCGGATATCCGTACTACTACGGCAACTACTACGGCGGCTACTACGCCGGCTATCCCTACGGATATCCGTATGGCTACGCGGGCTGGCCCGTCTACAGCAGCATCTGGTTCGGCTACGGGTGCTGCGGGTATCGGGGGTATTACGGACATCGCGGCTACTACGGCTACCGTGGCGGGTATGGCTATCACGGTGGATATCACGGCGGCTACTACGGCGGCTACCACGGCTACGGCGGGGGCTACCGCGGGTACGGCGGCGGGTATGGCAGGGGATATGGTGGCGGGTATGGCGGTGGATATGGTGGCGCGTATGGCGGCGGCTACCGTGGCGGCGGCCGGGGGGGTGGCAGGGGCCGCTAGGCGGCCGTCCTTCGCTTGATCGTGGCTGCTACGGCAACTGGCGCAACTGGCCGATGACGGACATCAGCCTGCCGTGGGCCACCGTGACCGATGCTTCGTCCTGCAGGGCTTCCTGATAGCGCCGGCGGAATGCCTGGTCGCCGTGTTCGCTGAACAGTTTCTGCGTGGCGCCGGCCACGGCGCGGCAGGTTTCATCGTGATGCTCGTCGCCGTCGAGTTCCTCGTCGATCTCGATGATCAGGCGCGACAACGGATCGAGCCAGCGGAAGAACGATTCCTCCGTCACCAGTTGCACAAACTGTCCTGCGGGAATCGGCCCATGCAGTCTTTCATACTGGCCGCGGTCATAGCCGATGACCTCCTTGTGGACCTGGAGCAACGCCGCCCGCAAGGCACGCAGCCCTGAGCGGCGGGTTTCCTGGGTAGCAAGGAACTGTTCGCTGGGCATGCCCATCTCCACTTTTCCTGTTCATGGGGCAGGCCGTATCGACATGACCTTCGGTGGCGTCCTCCCGGGGCCACCATTCACCCGCCCGTTGTTATCGGAAACACACGTCCACGCCCGATGGCATGCACGGTGTGCAAGTCAGTATAGGCAGCGTCATGGCCCCAATCTAGCGCGCCCGCCTAGCGAAATACCCGTATTGCGGCCCTGCGGCAACGGGTGCCCGCCATGCCGGACGCGCCCTGTGGCGCATGCCGGCGTTGCAGTGCAACGTTGTGCCTGCGCGTTGCGGCTGGCTTCGCCGCGGGGAATGCCTGCCCGGGACCGGCGCGGCGCGGTATGCAATGGTTGCTATGCCGAAGTGAGCCGCATCTGTGCCAGCAGCGGCAGGTGGTCGGAGGCCAGCCGGGCCAGTGGCGTGCGATGGCTCGATACCGCCACCAGGTGGGCGCGCGGCGACGTCCAGATGCGGTCCAGCGCCAGGAACGGCAGCCGCGACGGGAATGTCGAGACATGCGGCGTGCGCTGGAAGTAGGCATGCAGCCAGCGCAGCGGGCGGCCCCACAGAAACCATTCGTTGACGTCGCCAAGCAGGATGGTCGGCTGCGCCGGCGCCTCGGCCAGCGCGGTCAGCAGGCGCCGCACCTGCCAGCGCCGTTCGCCGGGGCGCAGGCCCAGGTGCGTGGCGATCACGCGCAGCGCGAACGTGCCCGATTCGATGGCATTGCATTCCAGCAGTGCGTCGATGGCGCCGCGCGGCTCGCACCCCTTCACGCTCAGATCGATCTGCCGCACCTTGAGCGGCGGGTAGCGCGTGAGCAGCGCGTTGCCGTAGTCGCCATCGTCGCGCACCAGCGTCGGACCGGGGATCGCGTGCAGGCCGGTGTGCTGGGACAGGAAGCGCAGCATGTCGAACCCCGTGCCGCGCGTCTCCACCTCCTGCAGGGCGATCATGTCGGCACGCAGTTCGTTGATGACCTCGCAAATGCGCTTGGGCACGAAATGCCCATCGGTGCCGACGCCGCCGTGGATGTTGTAGCTGGCCACCGCGATATCGGCATGCAGCGCGGCTGGCGCGGCTGGCGCCGCGTGGCGCGGTTCGCGGGCGGTCATCGGGCACCCTCGCCGGACGGCGGGCGGCAGCAGTGCGGCGGCTGCGGCCCGGTGCCGGCCCGCGCATGACCATGGGCCGCCCGGCTGCGCCGCTGGCGGCGGCGCCGCAACATCCACCACAGCGCGGCGGGAATCAGCAGGACCAGCGCCAGCAGCGCGAACGTCTTCGGCTCGGGATGCTGGGCGACGGCCGCGATGCGGTCCACCAGCGACGCCGACACGATGATGCCGGGCGACATGCCGATGGCCGTGCCCAGCAGGCAGTCGCGCAACCGGATGCGCGACGCCCCGACCACCAGGTTGACCAGCGTGAACGGTGCCACCGGCACCAGCCGCAGCGCCACCATGGCCAGCAGGCCGTGCTGGCTCACCTTCTGGCTCAGGCGGTTCAACCGCCGCCCGCCAAAGCGCCGCACGGCGTTGCGCCCCAGCAGGCGTCCCACGGTGTAGCCGGCCGCCGTGCTGAGCACGGTCCCGGCCAGCGCAATCGCGCCACCGTACAGCGGCCCGAAAACCACCACGGTCACCACGATCAGCACCGTCACCGGGAATAGCGCCAGCCCGCCGGCGACGAAGGCGCCCATCATCGCCAGCGGGGCCATTGGCATGTCGTCCAGGCGTTGCACCCAGGCCAGCACGTGGCGGAAATCGGCCCATTCGCGCAATGGCGTGTAGTGCCAGGCAAAGACCACGCCGGCCAGCAGCAGCACGAATGCCACCAGCAGCGCCACACGGCTGGCCACATGCGGGCGGGCGTCGGGGCCGACGAACTCGGCCATGACCTGTTCCGCGTCAATGGGCTCCATCGGATCGAGCAGCGTGGCATCGGGCAGCGCGGCGTCCACGTTGTCGGGCACCGCGGGCGCAAAGGGTTGCAGCGTGCGCCCTTCGGGCCGATGCAGCGCGGCCAGCGCGGCGTGCAGGCGCGGGTGCGCGGCCATGGCCTGGTGCAGCGCGTCGGGCGTGACGGCCAGGTGCTCGCACAGCAGGCGGTCGCGCATGGCGCGGATGGCGGCGGCAACACGCGGGTCGCCCCGGGATTCGATCGCCAGGTTGCACTCGGTATCGAGCCCGAACGAACGGTTGCTCAGGTTGGCGGAGCCGATGGTCAGCAGGCGGTCGTCCACGGCCATGATCTTGCTGTGCACGTTGACGCAAGCATCGCCCAGGCCGGGCACGTGCGGACAGTACAACTGGAAGCGGCCATCCGGATCGGCCGCGCGCAGGCCGCGATACAGGCGCGCCCGCAGCACGCCCATGCTGGCCTCTTCCAGCCAGCCGCTTTCGGTGCGGCGCGATACCAGGGCGATGTCCGGCGCGTCGGGCTCGCGCAGCCGGGCCGCAAACGCGTCGGCGATCAGCCCCGAACTGAAGTACTGGTTTTCCAGGTAGATGCTGTCTCGGGCGGCGCCGATGGCATCGGTGTAGAGCGTGCGGATCTCGCTGATACCCGGTTCGTCGTCGCGCATGGGAAATGTGCGGCTGATACCCACTGGCACCTTGGTGATGTCGGGCGGCACCTGCTCGGGCCACAGGTCGGTGGCCGATGCCGCCAGAGGGGGCGGCACGCGCGGATGCCGTCCGGTCGCGCGCAGCCAGCGGTCGGCCGCGAGTTCGCCCAGCGCGTGCGCGGCCTCGCCATCGACCATGCATTGGACGTCGTGGAACGGTGCGTAGGGCTTGCCGTCAGGGTCCACGCGTCGCGGATCGTCGGGCAGGTGGTGGTGGGTGTCCCAGCGCCGGATGGTCAGGTCCAGCCCGCCCACAAATGCCAGCCGATGGTCGATGACCACCACCTTCTGATGATGCGAGGCGCCCACGGGGTGATTGCCGTCGAGGCAGAACGACAGCCGCCGGTGGGCTTGCCAGTGCGCCTTGGCGGCCGGCAGGAATTCGCGCTCCAGCGCGAACACCATCGCGTAATCCCAGCTCAGCACGTACACGCGCAGGCCCCGGCGCCGGCGGCACAGGGCGTTGAGGAAGTCGCGCAGTTCGGCGGGCAGGCCGTCGGTGGGCGATTCCGGCTGCAGGCGCGTACGGCTGTCGATATCCCAGCCGAGGATGAAGATGCTGTGCTCTGCGCGGGTCAGCGCCTGACGCAGCACCGGAAAATACGCATCGGCATCGACGAGCATCGCGAAGCGCGTGCACGGGGCCACGCGCCAGCAATTGTGGCCCGGGCGCAGCAGGGAGGGTTCGGCGACGTTCGACATGGCGAAGGGCTAGCTTCGCAAGTTCCGTACCGGTCGCGCGGCCGCGCGATGCCGCGGGCGTGGGTGCGGGATCTCCGGATATGCCCGAGTGGGCGTCGTGCGCGCCTTGTGTGTCCCTTACCCGGCTTTGTAAAAGTTGCGCGTCAGGCAGCGGCGGCCATGCGCCACGCGGCCGGCGGCATGCCAAAACGCCGCGCGAAGGCGCGGGTGAAGGTGGTCTGGTCGGGATAACCGACGCCCGACGCGATATCGGCCAGCGGCATCGTGCCGGCCATCAGCCACTGCACGGCCTGGTCCAGCCGCAGGCGCGTCTGATAGCCGTGGGGCGTGTCGCCGAATGCCTCGCAGAACAGCGTATGAAAGCGCCGGGTCCCCCAGCCGATGCGTGCGGCGAGCTGGTCCACCCGCAACGGCGTGGAAAGATGGGTGCGCAGGTAGTGGTCGATGGCGCCCACCGGAAAGCGTGCCGCATCGGCCTGCCGGTCATCGAGGCCGAGCATGGCGGACAGGCCGCCCGCCAGCGCCGCGGCCTGTTGCCAGGCATGCTGGGCCGGCGCGGTGCCGGACGCCTGACCGGCGGTGGCCAGCCGGCGGACACGCGTGGCAAAGGCGGTATCCATCGCGAACATGCGGGGTGTTGCCATCAGCCGTGCCGGCAGCGCCACGGAGCTGGAGGGAAAGTCGGCCACCAGTTGCAGGTTGTCGGTCAGGCCGCTGCACAGGTGGTGCATGCCGGCCGGGATGACCAGGCCGTGCGTGCCGTCAACCCGGTAGGCATGGCCGTCGATTTCCAGTTCGGTCTGGCCATCCACGCCAAACAGCAACTGGTGATAGTCGTGCGCGTGGCCGAACGGCCGGTGCGGGTAGCGGCGCGGTTCGACCAGGGGCGAGGCGTGCTCAACGAGCTTCGGCATGACGCGGCTTGCCCTGGGTCTGGCAGAGCCAGACGCCCACCCCGGCGATGGCCATGCCGAGCCACTGCACGGGCCCAAGGCGGTCGCCGAACAGCAGCGCCGCCTGCACGGCCGCCAGCGGCGGCGCCAGGAACATCAGCGCGGCGGCATTGGCCGCCTGGCCGCGCCGCACCAGGCCCAGCAACAGCCACGTGCCCAGGCCGGACAGCACCACCGCGGCCCACGCCAGCGACATCCATAGCGTGGGGCCGCCTTGCCAACGCAACGCGCCGATGCCGCCCGATGCACTGACGACCACGCCGGCCACCAGCAGCGCCCCGGCGTTCTGCCAGGCCGAACTGGCGCGGATATCCGCGCGGCGGATCGAGGTTTTCTGGAGCAGGGTTCCCATGGTGATCGAGACAATCGCCAGCACGCCGACCAGCACGATCCACGGGGACACCGCGTGCGGCGCGCCGGCCTGCATGGCTGGCAAGACTACCAGACCCACGCCCAGCGCGCCCAGCCCCAGTCCGCGCCAGGTGCGCGCGGTCGGCTGCTCGCCCAGCAGCGGGATGGCCAGCAGGGCGGTCAGCAACGGCTGCAGCGCGCCCAGCAGTGCCATGATCGATGGGGACAGGCCATGCGCCACCGCGCCATAGCCGGCGCACAGGTAGACGCCCTGCATCAGCGCGCCGGCCAGCAGATGGCGCGGCACCTGCGACAGCGGCGGCCATGCGGCGCGCCCGGCGGCGGCCACGGCGGCGAACATCAGCGTGGCCAGCGCAAAGCGGGCCAGCAGGAACAGGCTGGTATCGGCCACCGGCACGACGGCCTTGCCGACGATGAAACCGGTGGACCAGATCAGGACAAAGGCCATGGCGGGCAGCCAGGCGGGAACGGGGCGCGACATCTTGAATCTTGGTAAGGGGCAGCTTGCAGGCCCGGATCGTCCTCAGCGGCGAAACGCGGGCGGATTTCCGGACATGGCCGGCAGACTAGCGCAGCCCGGCACGGCTGTCTTGGCAAATCCTGCACTGTTCGCCCGGGGCACCATGGTATGGTGGCGGCCCGCCGTGCCACTGCCGCGCTTCACCATGACCGATACCCCGCAGCAACGCCTGATCGACGATCTTGGCCTGATTCCGCACCCGGAAGGCGGCTATTACCGCGAAACGTTCCGCGACGCGGCCCGTGTGCGGCGCGTGTCCGATGGCGCCGAGCGTTCGGCTTCCACCGCGATCTACTACCTGCTGTGCGATACCGCCTTCTCGGCCTGGCATCGCATCCACGCCGACGAGGCGTGGCACTTCTACGCCGGAGACCCGATCCACGTGCACTGGCTGACGCCCGACGGCGCGCTCGTCACGCACCGGCTTGGCAATCCGCTGGCGCGGCCCGGCACCGTGTTCCAGGCCGTCGTGCCGGCCGGCTGCTGGTTCGCCGCCGAACGCGTGCCGGCCACGGAAGGCGCGGCCGGCTATGCGCTGGCCGGCTGTACGGTGGCGCCCGGCTTCGAGTTCAGCGAATTCGAACTGGCCGATCCCCTGAGGCTTGCGGCCTCGCACCCGGCGCATGCCGATGTGATCACCCGGCTGGGCAGCCGGCCCCGCGAGCGCTGAGGCACGTCGTTCCCGGCCCTACGCGGCAGTCTTCACCTGCGTGCGCAGGTAGTCCACCACGCGCGCCACGCGGGGCGCCAGCGCCCATTCCGAGCGGTGGATCAGCCAGAGTTTGTCGATCACCGGCGCGTGGCAGTCCAGCACCCGGATCTGGTCCTTCTGCACGAAGGCCTCGCGCGCATAGCGCGGAATCACGGTAAAGCCAAAGCCGCGCGCCACCGGTTCCAGCATCAGGCTCACCTGGTTGCTGAACCCCCGGCACGGCAAGGTATGCACGCCCGGATTGCCGGGATAGTGCCGGCTCAGCAGGCGGTTGGCCATGGTCTTGCCGTCGGGATGGTCGACAAAGCCGATGCGCTGCAGATCGTCCCAGCCCTGTACCTGTTCGCCCGCCGGATAGACCAGTTCCAGGGGTTCCTCGCTGAACGGCGTCGCGGCCAGCCGGGGATCGTCGGGCTTGAGCGACACCAGCCCCACGTCGAAGCGGTTTTGCAGCACACCTTCCAGCACCTCGGCGTCGGGCGCGAAACGGTGGCGGATGATCAGTCCCGGCGTCTTGCCTTGCAGGTCCAGCAGGCGCGGATACAGGAACAGGCCGATGCTGCCGGGCGTGATCAGCCCGACCACGCCGGACTCGCCATCGTCGACCAGCCGGGCGCGCAGGCGGTCGTTGGCCAGTTCCATGTCGGCGCAGTATTCCAGCAGCGCGCGGCCGGCCGGCGTCAGTTCCAGCGCGCGCGGGCGGCGGATCAGCAGCGGACCGAGCGCATCTTCCAGATGCCGGATGTGCTGGCTGACGGCGGCCTGGGTCAGGCCCAGCTCGTCGGCCGCGCTGGTGAAGCTGCCGGTTTGCGCCAGCATGGCAAACGAGCGCAGCCATTGGGGGTTGAGCATAATGAACTCTTATCGAATTGATAACGCGTAGACGGTTTTCATTATAGCGGCGCGTGGCTAATATCGCTGCATTGCAACATGCAGAGACCACCCATGACTACGCCTGCACTTTTTACCCCTTTCACGCTGAAAGACGTGACGCTGCGCAACCGTATCGCGGTGCCCCCGATGTGCCAGTACAGCGCCATCGACGGCGTTACCAACGACTGGCACCTGTCCCATTACGCCGGCCTGGCCCGTGGCGGCGCCGGCTTGGTGATCGTCGAGGCCACGGCGGTGTCGCCGGAAGGCCGCATTACGCCGGGATGCACGGGGTTGTGGAATGACGAACAGGCTGTCGGCATGGCGCGCATTGCCGAGGCCATCAAGGCGGGCGGTGCCGTTGCCAGCATCCAGATCGCCCATGCCGGCCGCAAGGCCAGCGCCAATCGTCCGTGGGAAGGCGACGACCATATTCCCGAGGGCGACGACCGTGGGTGGAAGACCATCTCGCCGTCGGCCAAGCCGTTCGGCGCCAACCTGTCGAAGATGCCCGAAGCGATGACGCACGACGATATCGCCCGTATCCAGGCTGATTTCGTGGCTGCCGCCCGGCGCGCCCGCGACGCCGGCTTCCAGTGGCTGGAATTGCACTTCGCGCACGGCTATCTGGCGCAGAGCTTCTTCTCGGTCCACGGCAACGAACGTACCGACGAATACGGCAAGGACGCCATCGGCCGAGGCCGCTTCCTGCTGGAAACGCTGGCCGCCGTGCGCGAGGTCTGGCCGCAAAACCTGCCGCTGACCGCCCGTTTCGGCGTGATCGAATATGACGGCAACGACGAGCAGACGCTCAAGGAATCGATCGAACTGGTGCGCGCCATGCGCGAGGGCGGCCTGGACATGCTGAACGTCAGCGTCGGCTTTTCCACGCCCGATGCCAGGATCCCCTGGGGCCCGGCATTCCTGGCGCCCATTGCCGAGCGCGTGCATCGCGAAGCCGGCCTGCCGGTGGCGTCGTCGTGGGGCATCGACGACCCCGTGGTGGCCAACCGCGTGGTCGAGCAGGGCCAGATGGATCTGGTGATGGTGGGCCGCGCCATGCTGTCGAACCCGCACTGGCCGTACCAGGCCGCGATGAAGCTGGGCGTGGAGCGTCCGTCGTGGGTGCTGCCCGCGCCGTACGCCCACTGGCTGGAACGCTACCGCGTGCAGTCGGCCTGATCGGCCTGGGCGCCCGGAGCGGCCTGGAAGCTGTGCCGGGGCACTGGCCGGGTCAGAACGATCCGACCAGTGTGCCCAGCACGATGACGGCCACCAGCGCCAGCAGCGGCCCGACAATGCCGACCATCACGATGCCGCCGTAGCTTTGCTTGTGCGTGGTGCCGCAGACGGCCAGCAGCGTGACCACCGCGCCGTTGTGCGGCAGTGTGTCGAGCGTGCCGGCACTCATCACGGCCACGCGGTGCAGCACGGCGGGATCGAGCCCGATTTCCAGCGCCCGCGCCAGGTAGGTGCCGCCCAGCGCATCGAGCGCGATCGTCAGGCCGCCCGAAGCGGAGCCGGTCAGCGCCGACAGCACGTTGGTGGCCACGGCCAGCGACACCAGCGGGCCGCCTCCGATCGACAATACCCAGTCCCGTACCACGGCAAAGCCCGGCAGGCCCGCCACCACGGCGCCAAAGCCGACCAGGCTGGCCACGCTGAGCACCGGCAGGGCCGCCGCGTGCGCACCGGCGCCCATGGTTTCGCGCAGCGCGGTCAGGCGCCGCCAGTTCAGCAGCACCAGGCAAACGATGGCGGCCGCCAGCGCGACGATCACCGACCACACCCCGCCCACGGCCTGCAATGACGTGGCGCCCCATTCCGGCAGCGCCAGATAGTCCGCATCCAGCCGCGGCAGCACGACCAGGCTCATGGTCAGGTTCACGGCAATCACCACGGCCAGCGGCAGCAGCGCCACCAGCGCGCCGGGCGGCTCGGCACTGCGCCGGCCATGCCGCGCTTCGGCCGGATCGAACTCATGTGCTGTGCTGGCGCGCTCGCGGATCAGCGGGCGTTCGGCCACCTCGGCCACCTGGGCAACCCCGGCCACCTCCCCGACGCCATCCGGCAATCCCCCGCCATAGCCTTCCCCCTTGCGGCGCGCGGCACCTTCGCAGCGCGCCAGCCACCACATGCCGAATGCCAGCATGATCAGGCTGGCGACGATGCCCAGCCCGGGCGCCGCGAACGGCGTGGTGCTGAAGAACGGCATCGGAATCGCGTTCTGGATGGCCGGCGTGCCGGGCAGCGCCGACATCGTGAAGGTCGAGGTGCCCAGCACGATGGCGGCCGGCATCAGCCGGTGCGGGATATCGGCCGCGCGAAACAGCGCATGGGCCATCGGCGCCAGCACGAAGAACGCCACAAACAGGCTGACACCCCCAAAGGTGAGCAGGGCGCCGGCCAGCACCACGGCCAGTATCGCGCGGCGGGGGCCGAGCGTGCGCGTCATCCAGTCGGCAATCGCGGTGACCGATCCGCTGTCATCCATCAGCTTGCCGAACAGCGCGCCCAGCAGGAACAGCGGAAAGAACTGTGCGACGAAGCCCGCCGCCGTGCCCATGAAGGTCTGCGTCCAGTTAGCCAGCAACGGGTCGCCCGCCGTGGCAGCCGCCAGCAGCGCGGCGGCCGGGGCGATCAGCAGGATGCTCCAGCCCCGGAACGCCATCCAGACCATCGCCGCCAGGGCGATGACGATGCCTGGCAAGTCCATGGTTCAGACCTCCCGCAGCAGTTCGTCCAGATCGAACGAGGACTGGTTGCCCAGCGCATCGCCGTGCATGGCCAGGAACTGCCCGGCCGCCGCGCGGCCTTCGTCGCGCAGCATGCACAGGAACGGCCATTCGGCATTCATCTTCGACGACGACCCGAATTCGGCCATGCGCTCGCTGGCAATGCGGTGGATGCGCATGTCGGCCCACTGGGCGCCCTCGGCAGCGCCAGGGTCGGCCACGCGCTGCAGCACGGCGATCATGCGCAGTTCCTTGAGCAGGGCGGCGTTGAAGGAGATCTCGTTGACCCGGCTCAGGATGTCGCGCGCCGAGCGGGGCACGCCGGCGCGCGCCACCGGATTGATCTGCACGAGGATGGTGTCGCGCGACTGGCATTCGCGCACCAGCGGCGTGATGGTGGGATTGCCCGCATAGCCGCCATCCCAGTACGGCACGCCGTCGATCTCCACGGCCTGGAACACCGTGGGCAGGCAGGCCGACGCCAGCAGCACGCTGGCCGTGACTTCCGTGTTCTTGAATACGCGGCCACGGCCCGTTTCCACATTGGTGGCCGTGACAAACAGATGAATCGGCGCCTGGGCCAGCACATCGAAATCGATGGTGGCCTGCAGCACCTCGGCCAGCGGATTGCTGCCGGCCTTGTTGAGGTCATAGGGCGACCAGATGCGCGCGGCCAGGTCGGCGGCGACGAACAGCGGGGAATTGTCGAGCGTCCAGCGGCCCAGGATCACGTCGAGCGGGGTGCGGCGGAACGGGCTGAAGCGGGCGGCATCGGACACCCGCTGCCAGAAGGCTTCCAGCGCCCGGCGGGCGCCGCCCCGGCCATCGAGCGCGTGGCCGTAGACCAGCACGGCGGCATTCATCGCCCCGGCCGACGTGCCCGATATCCCCTCGATATCGAGCCATGGCTCTTCCAGCAGGCGATCCAGCACGCCCCAGGTAAAGGCGCCATGGGCGCCACCGCCTTGCAACGCCAGGTCGATCAGCAGCGGCTCGCGCGCCGCGGCGGTCTTGCCTTCCTCGTTCATCCGACGCTCCCGAAGGTGACTCACGTGAGGTACAAGCCGCTCTATTATTTGTTGTGCAGTGCAACTTCAGCAAGGTTGAGTGTTGGACCGGGGCCAATGCCGCTATACTTGTACAGCTAATTGGACATGTATTTGGAGTGATGACATGCGCACAGTTCATTTTTCAGACGCCCGCAACAATCTCAAGGCCGTCATCGATCAGGCGATTGAAGACCACGACGCCGTGCTGATCACGCGCCGGGATGCGCCGAACGCAGTGATCATGTCGCAGGAGCAATACGATAGTTGGGCGGAAACGATCTACCTGCTGAACTCTCCGGCGAACGCCGCTCACCTTGCCCGTTCCATGGAACAGTTGCGCGCAGGCGAGATGCAGCAGCGGAAACTCGTCGACCCGGACGATGCGGCCGAATGACGCGCAACATCCTGTTCACGGCCGATGCGTGGGAGCAGTACCTGTTCTGGCAGGGCCAGGACCGCAAGACGTTGAAACGGATCAATCAACTGGTCGAAGACGCGCGGCGGTCTCCATTTGAAGGCATCGGCAAGCCGGAACCCCTGAAAGGAAACCTGACAGGCTTTTGCTCACGGCGCATTGATGACACAAATCGCCTTGTCTACAAGGCCGACGACGCGGCGGTGTCCATCGTCAGCTGCCGCTATCACTATGGCGACAGGTGACGATGGTGTGGGCCCTCCCGGCAATCACCCGATAATCTCGAACTGGTCGAAATACGCCTCGTTGAGCGACAGGCCCAGTCCAGGCAGGTGGTCGTCCAGCTGCAGGTAGCCATTGTCCGGCGCGGGTTCGCCCTGGAAGATGTAGTAGAACAGTTCGTTGCCCACCTCCACGTCGTGGACCGGGAAGAACTCCGACATGGGCGATGCCGTGGACGCCATGGTCAGGTGGTAGTTGTGCATCTGGCCGGCGTGGGGGATCACGGGCACCGACCAGGCCTCGGCCATCGCGTTGATCTTCTGTGCGGCGGTGATGCCGCCCACGCGGTTGGTGTCGTACTGGATCACGTCCACCGCGCGCCGTTCCAGCAGGTCCTTGAAGCCGTACGAGGTGAATTCGTGCTCGCCGCCCGAGATCGGGAACGGGCTCATCTTCTTCAGTTCGGCGTAGCCCTCGATGTCGTCGGCGATGACCGGCTCCTCCAGCCAGCGCGGATGGAATTCGGCCAGGCGCGGGATCATGCGGCGGGCGTATTCGAGCGTCCAGCCCATATAGCACTCGAGCATGATGTCCACGCCATCGCCCACCAGCTCGCGCAGCAGGCGCACCTGTTCCAGGTTCTTCTGCATGCCAGCCGGGCCGTCCTTGGGGCCATAGCCGAAGCGCATCTTCATCGCCGTGAAGCCCTGATCCAGGTAACGCTGCGCTTCGCCCAGGAAGGCGTCGCGGTCATCGTTGTTGTAGAGCTTCGACGCGTAGCACCAGATCTTCTCCTTGGTGCGGCCGCCCAGCAGCTTGAACACGGGCCGCCCGGTGGCCTTGCCCATCAGGTCCCACAGCGCGATATCGACGGCCGAGATCGCCGCCATGCCGATGCCCTTGCGGCCCCAGGCATGGGTGCGGCGGTACATCTTCTGCCACAGGTATTCGTTGTCGAACGGGTCCTGTCCGATCACGATCGGCGCCAGGTACTGGTCGACGATCTGCTTGGCCACGCGCGGGGCCAGCGCGCAGTTGCCGATGCCCACATGGCCATCGTCGGTTTCCACCTCGACCACGAGCCAGTCGTGGAAGCGGAACGACCCCATGGCGTCGCCGCGGTCATACAGGATGTCGGTGGCATTGGTGCAGAAGTGCGCCTGCGGCGGCACCGTCTTGCCTTTCCATTGAAAGACGCGGGCGCGGACGTTGGTGATTTTCATGGTGGAGTCCTGGTGGCGATGGGGGTCAGGCGGCGCGGGCATCCGCCAGCCGGCGGGCGCCCATCTGGCAGGCCAGGTGGAACGCTTGCAGCGTGGCGCCCGGATTGGCCCGGCCCTGCTGCGTGATGTCGAAGGCGGTGCCGTGGGCCGGCGTGGTGATCGGCACGGGCAGCCCGCCCTGTACCGTCACGCCGCGCGAGAAGCCCATCAGCTTGATGCCGATCTGGCCCTGGTCGTGATACATCGTGACGATGGCATCGAACTGGCGCTGGTCCGGGCCCCCCTGGACCTTCAGGAAGATGGTGTCCGCCGGGAACGGGCCTTGTGCCGCCACGCCGCGCGATTGCGCCTCGGCCACGGCCGGTCCGATCACGTCGATTTCCTCGCGGCCGAATGCGCCGTTGTCGCCGTTGTGCGGGTTCAGGCCGCATACGGCGATGCGCGGGGTCGCCACGCCGGACCGGCGCAGCGCGTGGTCGATCAGGTCGATGGCGTCGCGCACGCGGGCCGGGGTAATCAGCGCGGGCACCTCCTTGATGGCGACGTGCGAGGTCACGCGCGACGTCCACAGGCCGTCCAGCACATTGAATTCGCAGAACGGGCCGCCGTAGCCCAGCTTCTCGGCAAACCAGTGCAGTTCGTCGTTGTGGCCCATGCCGGCCGCATGCATCGAACTCTTGTTGAGCGGGCCGAAGAGGATGGCATCGGCCTGGCCCGCCTGGGCCAGCGTGAGCGCCACCTGCAGCGTACCGAGGCAGTAGCGCCCGCCTGCGGCGCTGGCCTCGCCGCGCGGGTAGGCCGGCTTGTCGTCCAGGTTCCAGTGATACAGGCGCGGGCCCTGCTCGGTGCCCTGGAAGTCGGGCCGCTCCACTTCGGGCAGCGACAGGCTCACGCCCGCCACGTCCATGCCGCGCCGCCATTCCTCGCGGTCGGCAATCAGCAGGATGCGCGCCTGCGCGGCAACGGGGTCGGCCAGCAGCCGGGCGATCAGTTCGGGGCCGATGCCGGCGGGGTCGCCGAGCACCATGGCAATACGGGGGCGTTGGGGCATGTTTCGGTCCATCAGAGGATTGCGTCCATTCAGTCCATTCAGTCCATTCAGTCCAGTTTCACGCCGAGTTCGGCGATCAGCTTGCCGTAGCGCGCATATTCGCTGCGCGAGAAGGCGTCGAACTGGGCGGGGTCCATCGCGCCGGGCACGGCCCCCACGTCGGCCAGGCGGCGGACGGTGTCGGGGTCCTTCATGACCTGGGCCATGGCGGCGCTGATTTTCTGCAGCGTGGCCGGGGGCGTGCCGGCGGTGGCGTAGACGCCGTACCAGGTATTGGCCTGGATATCGGGCACGCCGGCTTCCTTCAGCGTGGGTACGTTGGGCAGCAGCGCCGAGCGTTTGTCGGACGTCACGGCCAGCGCGCGCAGCTTGCCGGCCTTGATATGGTTGATGACCGACGGCATGGTCTCGAAGCTCATGTCCACCTGGCCGCCCATCAGGTCCACCAGCCCGCTGGCGCTGCTCTTGTAGGGCACATGAAGCATCTTGCCGTGGATCTGGTGCACGAAGGCCGCCGCCGCCAGATGCTGCGTGCTGCCGACGCCCGACGAACTGTAGCGGTACTTGTCCGGGTTGGCCTGGATCTGGGCCACCAGCGTTTTCGCGTCATGGACCGGCAGCTGGTTGTTCACCACCAGCACGTTGGGCACCTGGGCCACCAGGGTCACGGGCACGAGGTCCTTCAGCGGGTTGAACTGCAGCTTGAGCAGGTGCGGCGCGATGGCCTGCGACGTCGACACGCCCATCAGCAGCGTGTTGCCATCGGGCGGGGCCTTGGCGGTGATGTCGGCGGCGATGGTGTTCGATGCGCCGGGGCGGTTGTCGACCACCACCGGCTGCTTCAGGATGGCGGACAGCTTGTCCGAGACGATGCGCGCCATGATGTCGGTGCCGCCGCCGGGCGCGGCGCCCACCATCATGCGGATCGGGCGCGCGTCGTCGGCCCGGGCGCATGGCGCCGCCATGCCAAACACCGCGATACCGGCCAGGGTGCCGGCCATCCATGTCTTCATGATTGTCTCCGTCGATGGGCAGTCTGCGCTGCGTGACGTCCACTATACGAAAGATGAGTACCCCCCGAAAACTGAGCATTTCTGAAGCGGCGATAAGCGGCGGTGATATCGGGGTTAACGCGGCGTCGGCGCGCTGGCCCGCCGCCGAGCGATCACCACAGGCGATCAGGGTATCCGCAGGATTCAATAGGCAGGCCAGCGGGCGGCCCGTATATTTGGCGGCACAAGACAACCAGGAGACCCGCATGACCCAGATTCCGGCCCGCAGTCCCACCCCCGCCCCGACCCAGTATCGCGGCGTATTCCCGGTGGCGCCCACGATCTTCGACGCCCAGGGCGGGCTGGACCTGGACGGCCAGCGCCGCTGCATCGACTTCATGATCGATGCCGGGTCGCACGGCATCTGCATCCTGGCCAACTTTTCCGAGCAGTTCGTGCTGACCGACGACGAGCGCCAGCTGCTGATGACCACCGTGCTCGACCACGTGGCCGGCCGCGTGCCGGTGATTGTCACCACCACGCACTTCAGTTCGCGCATCTGCGCCGAGCGCAGCCGCGCCGCGCAGGACGCCGGTGCCGCCATGGTGATGGTCATGCCGCCGTACCACGGCGCCACGATCCGGGTGCCGGAGCGCAGCATCTACGAGTTCTTTGCCACGGTATCGGCGGCCATCGACATCCCGATCATGATCCAGGATGCGCCGGTCAGCGGCACCACGCTGTCGGCGCCGTTCCTGGCGCGCATGGCCCGCGAACTGGCCAATGTGTCGTACTTCAAGATCGAGGTGCCGCAGGCGGCCGCCAAGCTGCGCGAACTGATCGCGCTGGGCGGCGACGCCATCGTGGGGCCTTGGGACGGCGAGGAAGCCATCACGCTGATGGCCGACCTGGAAGCCGGCGCGACCGGCGCCATGACCGGGGCCGGCTACCCGGACGGCATCCGCCAGATCCTCGATGCCTGGCAGGCGGGCGATGCCGACGCGGCGGCCGACCGCTACCAGCAATGGCTGCCGCTGATCAACTACGAAAACCGACAGGGCTGGCTGGCCACGGCCAAGGTGCTGATGCAGGAAGGCGGCGTGATCCGCTCGGATGCCGTGCGGCATCCGCTGCAGCCGATGCACCCGGCCACGCGCGAGGGTTTGCTGAAGGTGGCGCGGCGGCTCGATCCGCTGGTGCTGCGCTGGGGCCGCTGAGCCGGCAGGGCAGTGGTCAGGCGGTGTAGGCGGCGTGGGCGCGCAGGGTATCGATCAGCAGGCTCATCGACGCCGACACCGGGCGCCCGCGCCGGGTGACGATGCCGTACGGCCCGAGCTTGATCGGCAGGGGCAGCGGCAGCACGGCCAGCGCGCCCAGCTGCGCGTAGTAGGCGGCCACCGATGCGGGCAGGACGGCAATCAGTTCGCTGTCGATCAGCAGCGAGGTGGTCATCAGCACGGCTGCCGACTCGATGGTCGATGGCGGTGCCGGCACGCCGGCGTCCTCGAACGAGCGGTCCAGCAGCGCCCGCATCGGGCTGGGGCGGGGCTGCATGATCCACGGATACCGGGTCAGCTCCCCGAACGCGAGTTCGCTGCGTGCCGCCAGCGGGTGCTGCGGCCCGACCACGATGGCCAGGCCCTCGTCGCCAAGCTGCTCGAAATCCAGCGCGCTGCTGTCCCAGCCCTCGGGCACGCGGCCCAGCACGATGTCGAGCTGGTCGCGCTCCAGTTGCGGCATCAGCACGTCGCTGGTGTCCACCTGCACGGCGATCTCAAGCTGCGGGTGGTCGCGGTTGAGCTGGCGGATGGCGCTGGCGAGCAGCCCCGGCGTGGGCGCCATCACCGCGCCCACGCGCACCCGGCCGATCTTGCCCGCTTCCAGCGCCACCAGTTCATCGCGCAACCCGGCCATGTCGGCAAACACGAGCTTGGCGTAGCGCGTGGCCGCGCCGCCAAAGCGCGTGGGCCGCAGGCCGCGCGCGTGCCGCTCGAACAGCGCCACGCCGAGCAGGTCTTCCATGTCCTGCAGCATCTTGCTGACCGCCGGCTGGGACAGCGTCAGGGCCTCGGCCGCCTGGCGCAGCGAGCCGCGTTCCTCGATGGCGACCAGCAGGCGCAGGTGCTGCATCTTCAGGCGGTTGTGCAGGGCGGAGACGGACGGAATCATGGGGCGGTGATGGCTACGTGGAGCAGGGCTGGCGCGTCATTCTAATGCGTCGGCCCCACCGGCCCGCCCGGGCTTCACATCCGCCCGGCCCGGGCTTCACATCCGGCCCGCCCAGACCGGCGGAAGCCGGCCGGCCCATGGGTGTGCCTGCTCGATCTGGCCGGCCAGGCGCAACAGCGCCGCTTCCTGCCCGAAGCCGGCGCCGAACCGGGCTTCACATCCGCCCGGCCCGGGCTTCACATCCGGCCCGCCCAGACCGCCGGAAGCCGGCCGGCCCATGGGTGTGCCTGCTCGATCTGGCCGGCCAGGCGCAACAGCGCCGCTTCCTGCCCGAAGCCGGCGCCGAACTGGATGCCGATGGGCAACCCGGCATGCGGCCCCGTGGGCGTTGTCGCCATCGGGACGGACATCGCGGGCAGGCCCGCCACGTTAAAGGCCGGGGTGAACGGCGAGTGCCGGAACACGCGCGCGGTCCATGCCAGGCCGTCCATCTGTTCGGCGCCGGCCGCATAGGTGCCCACCGGCTCGGGCAGGTCTGGCATGGTGGGCGTCATCAGGATGTCGGTCTCGGCAAACCAGCCGGCCGTGGCGCGCGTCACGGCGTTGCGGACATCCAGGGCCGCCGCGAAGGCGGTGCCGGTGACACGCTGGCCGTAGCGATAGGCCGCCAGCGTGGCAGGTTCCAGCGTATCGGCATCCACGCGCCGGCCGGTCTGCACGGCGATGGCGTCGATCCAGTTCACCAGCGTGGCACACCAGATTTGCGCGTTGGCATGGACGAAGGCTTCCCAGGACACCCTAAGGTTCGGGCGCACCAGTTCGACGTGATGGCCCAGATCGGCCAGCTTGCGGGCGGCATCGGCAGTGGCATCGGTCACAACTTGTGACACGGCGCCATCGTTCCAGGGCGCCAGCATCAGCCCGATGCGCAGGCGTCCCGGGTCGCGGCCGACCTCGGCGAGGAAGGGCCGCGCGGGGGCCGCCGTGTGGTACGGCTCGCCGGCTGCCGTGCCGTGGATGGCATCGAGCAGCGCGGCGCTGTCGCGCACGGTGCGGCTCAGGCCGCCTTGCACGCCAAGCCCGGCAAAGACCTCGTCGAGTGCCGGACCATTCGAGACCCGGCCGCGCGTGGATTTGAGACCGAACAGGCCTGTGAACGATGCCGGCACGCGGATCGATCCCGCCGCATCGGTGGCATGGGCCAGCGGCACGATCCCGGCCGCCACGGCTGCGGCAGCGCCACCGCTGGAACCGCCCGCGCTGCGCCGCGTATCCCACGGATTGCGGGTCTGGCCTTGTTGCACCGATTCGGTGGCCGTGCTGAACGCCATTTCAGGCGTTGCCGTGCGGCCCAGCGTGACCAGTCCGGCGGCGCGCAGCCGCTGCATCAGGTTCGAATCGTTTGGCGCCACCAGCCCGGCCGCCAGCCGCGACCCCAGTTCCAGCCGCTTGCCGGCCATGGCGACGGCCAGGTCCTTGATCAGGAAGGGCACGCCGGCCAGTGGCCCATCGATCGAAGCCTGCCCGGCGTCGGCCAGCGGCCAATGCTCGACCACCGCGCCGATGGCGGGGTTGACCGCTTCGATCGCCGCGCGTGCCAGTTCGGCCAGTTCCTGGGCTGTGACTTCCTTGCGGGCGACAAGGGCGGCCAGGCCCAGCGCGTCGTGGGTAACGTATTCGCTCAGTTTCATGTTGGCTCCAGCTTGCAGGGGGAATGTGGGCATCGTAGAGATGGCCGCGCATGCTGATTAGTCCTCGGAAATGGGCGTGATTGGCCCATTGATGGGACAATCTCCGCCTCTTTGCTTTCGGGAGTGGACCGCATGGCCGCGGATCTCAACGACACGCTGATCTTTGTGCGCGTGGTGCAGGCGGGCAGCTTCACGGCCGGGGCGCGGCTGCTGAAGATGCCCAAGACCACGGTCAGCCGCCGGGTGATGGCGCTGGAAACGCAATTGGGTGCCCAGTTGCTGCATCGGACCACGCGCCGGCTTGGGCTGACCGAGGCGGGCGGGCTGTACTACGCCCATGCGCGCGACATGGTGCGCCAGATCGACGACGCCGAGGCGGCGGTCCACCAGTTGCAGGCGGGCCCGCGCGGCTGGTTGCGCGTGACGCTGCCGTATTCGTTCGGGGCGGCGTGGATCGCGCCATTGCTGGCGGATTTCCGAACGGCCTGTCCCGAGGTCAGGCTCGAAATCCTGGCTTCGCATGTGCCGCTCGACCTGGTGGCCGATGACATCGACGTGGCGCTGCGCCTGGGTGTGCTGCCCGATTCCGAACTGGTGGCGCGCCGGCTCGGCAGCTTTGCCACGGGCGTCTATGCCAGCCCCGGCTATCTGGAGCGCGCCGGCATGCCGGTGCACCCGTCCGAACTCGTGGGCCATGCCACGCTGGCCCTGCACCAGGCGCGCCGCGAGCGCGGCTATGCGTGGCCGCTGCGCAGGGACGGCGGGCGCACCCAGTCTTTCGCCGTGGACCCGGTCATCGTCGCCAGCGATCCTGCGCTGCTGCACGATGCGCTTTGCGCGGGGCAGGGCCTGTCGCTGGCCATGCACCGGAGCATGGCCGCCGATGTCACGGCGGGACGGCTGCGGCGCGTGCTGCCCGAATGGACCGGGCCTGCGCAGGATTTCAACGCGGTGTTTCCGCGCGGTGCGGTGGCATCGCCCAAAGTGCGTGCCTTTGTGGATTTCCTGCGCGCGCGGCTGGGGGCTGACTGACACACCCGGGTGCGGTAAATCTTCCACGCACGCGCGCAGGTCTACATGGCCCGTGCGCGGTTCCCGCCGAAAGTTCGGGCGATTGCGGCCGGACAGGCAGCGGAACAGAAATTGCAGGGTTCCCGGGATCGCGGCAGACGCGCTAAGGAGACCCAGATGACACAGAAGCTGAAAAACCCCTGGTTCCGCCCCGGTGTGCTCAATGAAGGCAGCGACTGGGCCGTGCACGACCAGACCGAGGACTTTGGCGGCCCGGATTCGTATCCGCGCCCGTGGGCGCGCGGCCCCAGGCCGGACGCCAGCGTGTATGCGTCATCGCATGTCGATCCGGCCGCCTATGGCATTGCCGACGACGACGGCCTGCGCACCGCACCCGGCCGCGCCCGCTGGCATCGCGCGGCGGACGTGAACTGGCAGGATCGGCACGAGGATGGCGCCCTGCGCTATCGGCCCGGAGCCGGGGGCCGTGTGGCCGGCGTGCCCGCCGAGGCCGAGCGCGGCTACGGGGGTGGCTATGGCGGTGGCTATGGTGGCGGCTACGG
Organism: Cupriavidus sp. 94F1; assembly: GCF_057798875.1. Classification (NCBI taxonomy): domain Bacteria; kingdom Pseudomonadati; phylum Pseudomonadota; class Betaproteobacteria; order Burkholderiales; family Burkholderiaceae; genus Cupriavidus; species Cupriavidus sp. 94F1. The sequence goes on along the minus strand of NZ_JBYOJT010000007.1, from coordinate 114,659 downwards.
CGGGCCGGTGCATCGATCCGAGCCCGTCTGGCCAAAAGGCTACGTCCGCTCCGACGAGCGCATTCGCGACGATGTCTGCTCGCGCCTGGCGCACGACGGCCACGTCGACTTGCAGGAGGTGGAGGTCGATGTCGATGGCGGCGTGGTCACGCTGCGCGGCGCGGCCCATGACCGGAGCGAGAAGCATCGCATCGAGGACATCGCCGAACATGTCATGGGCGTGAAGGACGTGCGCAACGAACTGCGCATTCGCTGAAGTGCGATATGCCTCCGAAGGCCCGGCCATGTGCCGGGCCTTTTTACTGGCCTGTCGCCGTCACGACGGCCCCGCGTTCTGTGCGGATACCGGACATCCACCTTTCTGACCTGAAAGGTCGATGCTGCATCGCAAAATCCCTGTTTCCCCCTGATGAACACCGGCCCTCGGGCTATCGGCAATGGGTCATGTTGCGCTGCGCCGCAGCATCGAATTGTTGCGCGCAACGGAATGAATGGGCCGATTCGTTGCCTTGACATTGCTCGATACAAAGTCTTACGCTCCCGGGCACGACTAAAAGACGTTCGCATGTAGAACGCTGGTTCGACATGCGGTCATTTCGACTCTCAGGAGACAAGCCTTGAACAAGGTTGCCGGGTTCTTTACGGAACTGATGCGCCGGTATCTGCCGGACCCCTTCGTGTTTGCCATCGGCCTGACGCTGCTCAGCATGGTCATGGCGATGCTGGTGGAGGGGCAGGGCGCCAGCGCCATCATCACCAACTGGGGCAAGGGCTTCTGGAACCTGCTCTCGTTCACCACACAGATGGCCGTGATCCTGGCCATGGGCTACGTGCTGGCCACCGCGCCGCTGGTGGACCGCTTCCTGAACGGCATCGTGGCCCGGGTGGCCACGCCGCGTGGCGCGATCATCGTGGCGACGCTGGTGGGCGGCATCGGCAGCTACCTGAACTGGGGCTTCGGCCTGGTGATCGGCGGCATCATCGCGCGCAAGCTGGCTGTGAAGGTCAAGGGCGTGCATTACCCGCTGATCATTGCCTCGGCCTATAGCGGCTTCACGATGTACGGCCTGGGCCTGTCGGCCAGTATCCCGGTGCTGATCTCCACGCCGGGACACCCGATGGAAAAGCTGATGGGCGTCATCGCGCTCAAGGACACCATTTTTTCGGTGCCGATGCTGCTGACCAGCCTGGCCGTGATCGTCACGCTGCCGCTGCTCAACGCCATGCTGCATCCGCGCGATGCCAGGGACGTGGTCGAGATCCAGGAAGAACCGGAGGCACGGGAACCGGTAGCCGGCGGCCATAGCATGGGCATCGAGAACACGCTGGCCGCGCGCATGAACAACAGCCGCCTGCTGAGCCTGCTGATCGGGCTGTGCGGCATGGCCTATGCGGTGCTGTACTTCATGCAGGGCGGTACGCTGGACCTGAACCTGATCAACTTCCTGATCCTGTTCATCGGCGTGCTGCTGCTGGGCACGCCGGCCAACTACGTGGCCAAGCTCAACGAAGGCATCAAGACGATTTCGGGCATCATCCTGCAATATCCGTTCTACGCGGGCATCATGGCGGTGATGGCGGGCTCGGGGCTGGTGGATACCATCTCGCGCGTGTTCGTCGATATCGCCACGCCGCAGACCCTGCCGTTCTGGGGCCTGGTCAGCAGCTTCGTGATCAACTTCTTTGCCCCGTCCGGCGGCGGCCACTGGGTGATCCAGGGCCCGTTCATGGTCGATGCGGCCAAGGCCATCGGCAGTTCGGTGGCGCAGACGTCAATGTCGGTGATGCTGGGCAACGCGTGGAACGACCTGGTGCAACCGTTCTGGATCCTGCCGGCGCTGGCGCTCTCGAAGCTCAAACTCAAGGACGTGATGGGCTACACCGTGATCATGATGTTCTGGGTCGGTGCCATCTACATCGTGGCGATGCTGGCCTGGGGCATGGCCACCCACTGAAGTCCTTGCGCAGTACGTACAACCTGGAGACCTTGCATGCCGTACCTGATCGAAACCTTCGACAAGCCCAATCACCAGCACGTGCGCCAGGCCAACCGGCCCACGCACCTGGATTACCTGGAAGCCAACAAGCAGCTGCTGCTGGCTTGCGGCGCGAAGCTGAACGACGACGGCAGCGATGGCGGCGGCGGGATCTACATCCTCGACGTCGATACGCGCGAGGCGGCCCAGGCCTTTATCGAGGCCGATCCGTTCCACCAGGCGGACCTGTTTGCCGAGGTCAGGATCGTGCGCTGGCGCAAGGCTTACCTGGACGGCGTGCGCCATCTCTGAGCTGATATCTGAGCCGTTCTCATGAAACGATGGAAGCAACGACCCGAAGGCGCCAACTGGGGCGATTTCGGCGATGACGACCAGCTTGGCCGCCTGAACCTGATCACGGCGGACTGCGTGCGGGCCGCCGCCCAGGAAATCCGCAGCGGCCGTACGTTCTGCCTGTCGCTGCCGCTGGACCTGCCCGGCGGCAACGTGCTGAACCCGCGCCGGCATCCGCCGGTGCTGCGGCCCACGTTCCGCGGCGACGTCGCGTACGTCAACTTCCCGCTGGCCAAGGTGGACCCGCGCGCGCTGGATGTGCTCAGCGACGACCAGGTGCTGCTGTCGATGCAGTACTCCACGCAATGGGATTCGCTGGCGCACGTGGGCGCGTTGTTCGATGCCGACGGCGACGGCGTGGCCGAGCGCGTGTACTACAACGGGTTCCGGCCCAATACCGATATCGTCGGGCCGGTGGACTACGCCGAAGCCGACCACTTCGCGGCGCACGCCTGCGGCCACGATCATAGCCACGCCGAGGCGCTGGGCATCGAGACCTTCGCCACGCACGGCATCCAGGCGCGCGGCGTGCTGGTTGACCTGGCGCACCACTACGGCCGCGAATGCCGCACGGTGGGCTACGACGACCTGATGCGCGTGATCGACGCCGACCGCGTGGAGGTAGGCCGCGGCGACATCCTGGTGCTGCGCACCGGGTTTGCCGAGATGCTCGTGGAAATGGCGGGCCAGCCCGACGCCGCGCTGCTGCACAACAGCTGTTGTGCGCTGGACGGGCGCGACGAGCGCCTGCTGCAGTGGATCACGGACACCGACATCGCCGCGATCGCGGCAGACAACTACGCGGTGGAACGCTATCCGGCGCGGCCGGTGCCCGACAGCGCCGGGCCGGTGCCGATGCTGCCGCTGCATCACCACTGCCTGTTCAAGCTGGGTTTGCCGCTGGGCGAACTCTGGCACCTGCGCGACCTGGCGGCTTATCTGCGTGCCGAGGGCCGCCACCGTTTTTTCCTGTCGGCGCCGCCGTTGCGGCTGCCCGGCGCGATGGGATCTCCTGTGACGCCGGTTGCCACCGTCTGATGCCGCCACGCGCCTGTCACCCCCATTAATCAAGAAGGAGCCGCCATGCTGTTCATGGTCGAAATGACTGTCCGTATCCCCCATTCGCTCGATCCGCAGGTGGCGGACAAGATCAAGGCCGACGAAAAGGCCTACTCGCAGCAACTGCAGCGCGACGGCAAGTGGCGTCACCTGTGGCGCGTGGCTGGCCAGTACGCCAACGTGAGCATCTTCGACGTCAAGGACGCCGACGAGCTGCACGCGATCCTGACGGCGCTGCCGCTGTATCCGTACATGGAAATGAAGGTCACCGCGCTGGCGCAGCACGGTTCGGCCATCGCCCAGAACTGAGCCGGAGCCCGATCATGCCCTTCGCCGAACTGTCCGCCCCGTCCAGCGTCAAGCTCCACTACCAGCTCGATGGCGATGCCAGCCTGCCGGTGCTGGTGCTGTCCAACTCGCTGGGCACCAGCTTCGAGATGTGGCAGCCGCAGATGGCTGCACTGACGAAGCATTTCCGAGTGTTGCGCTACGACACGCGCGGCCATGGCCAGTCGGCCGTGACCGAGGGCCCGTACCGCATCGCCCAGCTGGGCGGCGATGTGATCGCGCTGCTCGATCACCTGGGCCTGCAGCGCGTGCATTTCTGCGGCCTGTCGATGGGCGGCATCACGGGCATGTGGCTGGCGCTGCACCACGCCGACCGCCTGCAGAAGCTGGTGCTCTGCAATACGGCTGCCTATATCGGCCCGCCCGAGAACTGGACCAACCGCGCCGCCGCCGTGGAGCGCGATGGTGTAGCGTCGATCGCCGCCGCCGTGGTCGACAAATGGCTGACCCCCGATTTCGCCGCGCAGCAGCCGGAACTGGTCCAGCACCTGCGCGCCATGCTCGGCGCCACCGATGCGCGTGGCTACGCCGCCAATTGCCTGGCCGTGCGCGATTCCGACCTGCGTGCCGACATTGGCCGCATCACCACGCCCACGCTGGTCATTGCCGGCTCGGGCGATATCCCGACACCGCCCGCCGATGGCCGCTATCTGGCCGATACCATCCCCGGCGCGCAGTACGTCGAACTGTACGCCGCGCACCTTTCCAACCTGCAGCAGGTGGACGGGTTCAACCAGGCGGTGGTGAAGTTTCTTGCCAGCTGACAATCGCCAGGCCGCCATTCGGTTGTAGCATCGCCGCCTGACACAGCTTGTGGACGCGGGAATGGCGAATCGATCGAAAGGGTGGCGAATAGCGATGGCGTTGCTGGGCAGCGTGCTGCTTGGCGATGCCCTGATGCTGGCGCTGCGGGGCGTGATGAATTTTGGCGTGGTCGTGCCGGGCGTGCTCGGACTGGCCGCGCTTGCCCTGGCGGCGCGCTGGCACACGGTGGCGCGCTGGCGCCGCACGTATCCGGGCGCGGCGTGGCTATGGCGCGCCGGCTGGGCAATCCTGATCGTCTGGCTGCTCAGCGTCGCCGTCTTCTTCCGCTTCCTGAGCCATGGCGCCCATGCGCCGACCACGCTCACCGCGCCTGACGCAGCCATGCAGCCGCCGGCGGCCATCCTCGTACTGGGGTCCGGATCGCCCAACTGCGAGGTATCCCCCACGCTGAAGTCTCGCCTCGACACGGGGCTGGCGCTGGCCCGCCAGTGGCCGGCGGTGCCGGTCGTGGTGACCGGCGGCCGCGATTTCGGGGGGCTCGACTGCACCGAAGCCGGCTTGATGGCCGACTATCTGGTGCGCCATGGCCTGGCGCCGCAACGCGTGCTGCGCGAGGACCGCAGCACCAGCACCGAGGAGAACATGCGTTTCTCGCGCCAGGTGCTGGCACAGCATGGCATCGGCGCCGACGCGCCACTGGCGATGGTGACCAGCGACTTTCACCTGCTGCGCGCCGAGCGCATTGCGCGCAAGGCCGGCTTCGGCGCGGTGTCGGGCGTGGCTGCGCCGACGCCGCTGTACGTGCGCTACAACGCCTGGCTGCGCGAATACTTCGCCTATATCAGCGGCTGGGCGCTGGGCGAGTACTGATCAGACCGGGATGCCGAAATGGTCCGCGCGGGCCATCGGCCAGTACTTTTCCCACAGGCTGAAACGCAGGTTGCCGTTGATCAGGTCGCCCGGCTGCAGGAAATCGAACAGCTCGGACATCGGCTTGACCTCGCTGGGCGACAGACGCCGCACGATATGGTGCGGGGTCAGTTCGCCGGGCGAATGCAGCCCGGCCGCCTGCAGCAGTTCCTGCAGCGCATGCACCGTATGACGATGGAAATTGGCCACGCGCTCGGCCTTGTCCGGCACCACGATGGCGCGCTGGCGGACCGGGTCCTGCGTGGCCACGCCCACGGGGCAGCGGTCGGTGTGGCACTTCTGCGCCTGCACGCAACCCAGCGCGAACATGAAGCCGCGGGCCGCATTGCACCAGTCCGCCCCCATCGCCAGCGTGCGGGCAATATCGAACGCGCTGATCAGCTTGCCGCTGGCGCCCACGCGAATCTTGCCGCGCAGGTTGGCGCCGACCAGCGTGTTGTGGACCAGCAGCAGCCCTTCCTGCAGCGGCACGCCGATATGGTCGACAAACTCCAGCGGGGCCGCACCGGTGCCGCCTTCGGCGCCATCGACCACGATGAAATCCGGCAGGATTCCCGATGCCAGCATCGCCTTGACCACGCCAAAGAAATCCCACGGATGGCCGATGCACAGCTTGAAGCCGGTGGGCTTGCCGCCCGACAGGTTACGTAGCCGATCGACGAATTGCAGCAGTTCCAGCGGCGTGGAGAATTCGCTATGGGCGGCGGGCGACACGCAATCGACACCCATCGGCACGCCGCGCGTGGCCGCGATTTCGGGCGTGATCTTGGCGGCTGGCAGCACCCCGCCATGGCCCGGCTTGGCGCCTTGCGACAGCTTGACCTCGATCATCTTGACTTGCGGGTCGGCTGCCTGCCTGGCGAACAGCTCGGGGTCGAAACTGCCATCCGCGCGGCGGCAGCCGAAGTAGCCCGAGCCCAGTTCCCAGATCAGGTCGCCGCCCTCGGCGCGGTGATAGGGCGAAATCGAGCCCTCGCCAGTGTCGTGGGCGAACCCGCCAATCTTGGCGCCGCGGTTGAGCGAGCGGATGGCGTTGGCCGACAGCGCGCCGAAGCTCATCGCAGAAACATTAAAGGCCGAGATGTCGTAGGGCTGGGCGCGGTCGGCCCCCACCGTGACGCGGAAATCGGCCGACGGGATTTTGGTCGGGGCAAGCGAGTGGCTGATCCATTCGTAGCCCGGGCGCTTGACGTCAGATTCGGTGCCGAACGGACGGCTATCCACCTCGTTCTTGGCGCGCTGGTACACCAGGCTGCGCTGGGCGCGCGAGAAGGGCGCCTCGGACGTATCGTCCTCGATGAAGTACTGGCGGATTTCCGGGCGGATGAATTCCAGGAAAAAACGCGCGTGACCCCAGATGGGGTAGTTGCGCAGGATGGCGTGGCGGCGCTGGAGCAGGTCGTGGGCGCCCACCAGGCATAGCGCCAGCGGCAGCGCCACCCACCACCACGACACGGCACGCGTGGCCGCCAGGGCGGTCAGGACGATCAGGCCGCAGGCTGACAGGGCCACGGCCCCATAACGACGCTCGAACATGTGAGGGACTCTTCCGGTTTTTGGCAACCCTGGATGATCCCGCGTATAGGGCGGCAAGTGAAGTGCCGTCACGGGAAACGCTGTTTTGAGAATCGGACAACAAAATGCGATTAACCGCCGAATGATCGCGCTGCACCCGGTGGGTTGGACGGCGGCAAGCGGGACGGACAGCGAGTTAATAACGCCATTAACCGCCAATAAGTGATCGCCAGCGCATTTCGCGGCGCGATGGTGCAGCGCCGCGTTTGCGCCGGCAGGGCGGTGGGATACAGTACCCCGCAGACCGATAAGGAGACAGCGATGGACCTGCGGCAACGCGAGCACATCGAAACCGTGGTGCATGCCACCACCTGGCTGCCCCTGCCTGCCGAATCCGCCGCGCCAATCGGGCACGACGCGATGATCCAGAACTCGTGGCGGCGCTGCGTCCATCAGTACGGCCTGGACCCGTCACGCATGCAAGAGGCGCGGATCGTGGAGCCGTCGTGCCTGCGCGAGCACCAGCAGCGGATCGACGACTTCGCACGCATCGCCCGGCACGGGCTGGAATCGCTATATGGTCACGTCGCCGGCCTTGGGTATGTGGTGCTCCTGACCGATGCCCAGGGGGTGACCGTCGACTATATCGGCGATGCCAATACCGACGCCGCGCTGCGTCACGCGGGCCTCTACCTGGGGTCGGAATGGAGCGAAGCCGGCGCGGGCACCTGTGCCGTCGGAACGGCGTTGGTCACGGGCGAGGCGCTGACCGTCCATCAGGCCGATCACTTCGATGCCACGCATATCCCGCTGACCTGTACCGCCGCGCCGCTGTTCGACACGCAGGGCCGGCTCAACGCGATTCTGGACATCTCGGCGCTGACGTCGCCCGAGGCCAAGGCCAGCCAGGGCCTGGCGCTGCAGATGGTGCGCATCTACGCCGCCCATATCGAAAACGCCAACTTCCTGCGCGTCCATCACCGGGACTGGATCCTGAAGCTCAATGTCGCGCCGGAGTTCGTCGATGTCAGCCCCGAATACCTGCTGGCGCTCGACGCCGCAGGCCGCATTGTCGGCTGCAACAACCGCGCCAGACGCATGCTGGAGGGCGAAAGCCCCGGCACGCCCGTGCTGGGGCAGTCGTTCGAGGCGCTGTTCGATGCCCGGATCGACGATCTGGGGCGCTTTGTCTATTCCCGGCCCAGCGAACAGCGGCTGGTGGCATTGCACCGTAGCGGCGGCCTGCTGTACCTGAGCGTGATGCCGCCCGCGCTGCGCTGGCAGTCGCGACCTGATGCGCAACCCGTGGCGGCACTGCCGGCCGCGCTGGCGGCCCTGAGCGGCGGCGACTCTGCCATGCAACAGCAGCTGCAACGCGCGGCACGGCTGGTCGATGCGCGCATCCACCTGCTGATTCACGGCGAGACCGGCAGCGGCAAGGAATACTTCGCCAAGGCGCTGCACCAGGCCAGCGCGCGTCGGGCCCAGCCATTCGTGGCGTTCAATTGCGCGGCGATTCCCGAAACGCTGATCGAAAGCGAACTGTTCGGCCACCTGCCCAACAGCTTTTCCGGGGCCGGGGCGCGCGGCAAGCGCGGCCTGATCCAGGAGGCCGATGGCGGCACGCTGTTCCTCGACGAGATTGGCGACATGCCGCGCGACCTGCAATCGCGGCTGCTGCGCGTGCTGGCCGAAGGCGAGGTCCTGCCCATCGGCGCCACGCGGCCGGTGCCCGTCAATGTGCGCGTGATCTCGGCCACGCACCACCGGCTGGACCAACTGGTGGAAACCGGCCAGTTCCGCGAGGATCTCTATTACCGCCTGAACGGCGCGCGCTTCGAGCTGCCCCCGCTGCGCGAGCGGCAGGACCTGGACTGGCTGATCGACAAGATGCTGGCCGGCGGCGATGCCGGGCAGCGGGCCGCGCCAGGGCCGCGCAATCCGCGAACCGTGACGCTGGCCGACACCGCGCGCCAGCGGCTGCATGCCCACCGCTGGCCCGGCAATCTGCGCGAGCTGCGCAATGTCATCGAATACGCCTGCGCGATCTGCCACGGTGGCGTGGTCACGCCCGATGACCTGCCCGACGGATTCGGTGCCAGCGCCCCGGCAGGCGCCGCGTTGCGTTCGGCCGATGCGGAAGCCGAGGCCCGGGCGGTGCCGCCCGAAGCTACACCCGAGGCCATGCTGCTGATGCAGTACCTGCGCGCGTCGGGCTGGAACCTGAGCGCGGTGGCGCGGCAGATCGGCATCAGCCGCATGACGCTATACCGGCGCATGGAGCGGTACGGCATCGCGTCGCCCAACCGGCGCGATGGCAGCCAGCCGTGACGACTGTCCAGCCCAGGACACCTGTACTGTGACACCTGTCACACCCTGACCCGGCGCAATGGCGTGCGGCCTCCGGGTTATCCCGTGGGGCCGCACACCATTTCCCGCGATTTCCGCCCCTGGCATCGCCGCCAAGTCCCTGGCACACCCATTGCAAAGACCCTGTCACGACAAGAGCGACAGGAGACAGGACATGGGCGTACCGCTGGTCGGCATCATCGCCAATCCCGTATCGGCGCGCGATATCCGCCGCGTGATCGCCAACGCCAACAGCCTTCAGCTGGCCGACCGCGTCAATATCGTGCTGCGCCTGCTGGCCGCGCTGGCGGCCAGCGGCATCGACCGCGTGATGATGATGCCGGACCGCGAGGGCCTGCGCGTCATGCTGAACCGGCACCTGACGCGCCACCAGGGGCCCGATGCCCGCCTGCCGGCGGTGGACTTCATCGACATGCCGGTGACCGCGCGCGTCGACGATACGCTGCACGCCGCCCGTCATATGGCCGAAGCCGGCGTGTCCGTGATCATCGTGCTGGGTGGCGACGGTACGCACCGCGCCGTGGTGCGCGAATGCGGCGCAGTGCCGATTGCCGGGCTTTCCACCGGCACCAACAACGCCTTCCCCGAAATGCGCGAGCCGACCATCACCGGGCTGGCCGCGGGGCTGTACGCCACCGGGCAGATTCCCGCGGGCCGCGCGCTGGCGTCGAACAAGCGGCTCGATATCGTGATTCGCGATGCCGATGGCGGCTTCCGGCGCGATATTGCCCTGGTCGATGCCGTGATCGCGCACGAGCAGTTCATCGGCGCCCGTGCGCTCTGGCGGGCCGACACGCTGGCCGCCGTCTACGTGGCCTATGCCGATCCGCAGGCAATTGGCCTGTCGGCCATCGCCGGGCTGCTGGAGCCGATTGGGCGGCGTGAGCCGGGCGGCCTGGCCATCGAGCTGGCACCGGCCGGCGAGGGCGCCTTCGATCTGCTGGCGCCGATTGCGCCGGGCCTGCTCTGCACCGTGCCGATTGCCGGCTGGCACCGCATTGCGCACGCGCGGCCGCACCGTGTGCGCCAGCGCGCCGGCATCGTCGCGCTGGACGGCGAACGCGAGCTGGCGTTCGGGCCGCACGACGAGGTAACCGTCACGTTGCACGACCACGCGTTCCGCAGCATCGACGTGGCGGCCTGCATGCGCTACGCCGCGTGCGAGCAGCTGATGCGCAGCGTGCCGGCGCTGACCTGAGCCGGCCCCCCTTCATCCCACCATCACAAGGCAGTACCACCACCAAAGGAGACGACCATGAGCGCCAGCACTTCGCAGTCAGCGCAGCTGCCCCTCGACAAGGAGACATTGCTGACCGTGTACCGCAAGATGCGGACGATCCGCGATTTCGAGGAACGCCTGCATGTGGATTTCGGCCGGGGGGATATTCCCGGCTTCGTGCACCTCTACGCCGGCGAGGAGGCGGCGGGCGTGGGCATTCTTCACCATCTGCACGATGGCGACCGCATCGCCAGTACGCACCGGGGCCACGGCCACTGCATCGCCAAGGGGGTGGACCCGGTGGCGATGATGAAGGAGATCTACGGCAAGAAGGGCGGTTCGTGCAACGGCAAGGGCGGGTCGATGCATATCGCCGACCTGTCCAAGGGGATGATGGGCGCCAACGGCATCCTGGGCGCTGGCGCACCGCTGGTCTGCGGCGCGGCGCTGGCGGCCAAGTTTCGCGGCAAGGGCGAGGTCGGCATCACGTTCTGCGGCGACGGGGCGTCGAACCAGGGCACTTTCCTGGAAAGCCTGAACCTGGCGGCGGTGTGGAACCTGCCGGTGATCTTCGTCATCGAGAACAACGGCTACGCGGAATCGACGTCGCGCGACTATGGCACGGCCGTCGACAGCTATGTCGATCGCGCGGCCGGCTTCGGCATTCCGGGCGTGACCGTGGACGGCACCGACTTCTTTGCCGTGCACGAGGCGGCCGGCGAGGTCATCCGGCGTGCGCGCGAAGGGGGCGGCCCGTCGCTGCTGGAATGCAAGATGGTCCGCTTCTACGGTCACTTCGAGGGCGACGCCCAGACCTATCGCGGCGCGGGCGAGCTGGACGATATCCGGGCCAACAAGGACTGCCTGAAGCTGTTCACGCGGGCCGTGACCCAGGCCGGCGTGGTGACGCGCGACGAGTTCGATGCCATCGACCGCGAGGTGGCCGCGCTGATCGACCACGCCGTGCAGGAGGCCAAGGCGGCGCCGCTGCCGGGGCCCGAAGACCTGCTGACCGATGTCTACGTGAGCTACTAAGCCATTCCAAAACAAAGGAGACAGCATCATGGCCCGCAAACTCAGTATGAAGCTGGCGATCAACGAGGCGATCGACCAGGAAATGACCCGCGATCCGAGTGTGATCATGCTCGGCGAGGATATTGTCGGCGGCGCAGGGGCCGACGGCGAGAAAGACGCCTGGGGCGGTGTGCTCGGCGTGACCAAGGGGCTCTATGCCAGGCACGGCGACCGCCTGCTTGACACGCCGCTGTCCGAATCGGCCTACGTGGGCGCCGCCATCGGCGCCGCTGCCTGTGGCATGCGCCCGATCGCCGAGCTGATGTTCATCGACTTCATGGGCGTCTGCTTCGACCAGATCTTCAACCAGGCCGCCAAGTTCCGCTACATGTTCGGCGGCAAGGCCGAAACGCCGGTGGTGATCCGCGCCATGGTCGGCGCCGGTTTCCGCGCGGCCGCGCAGCACAGCCAGATGCTGACGCCGATCTTCACGCATATCCCGGGGCTGAAGGTGGTGTGCCCTTCCACGCCGTACGACACCAAGGGCTTGCTGATCCAGGCCATCCGCGACAACGACCCCGTGATCTTCTGCGAGCACAAGAACCTGTACGGGCTGGAGGGCGACGTGCCCGAGGGCGCCTACGCGATCCCGTTCGGCGAGGCCAATATCGCGCGCGACGGCAAGGACGTGACCATCGTCAGCTATGGCCTGATGGTGCATCGCGCGCTGGAGGCGGCGGCCACGCTGGCCAGGGACGGCATCGAGGCCGAAGTGATCGACCTGCGCACGCTGTCGCCGCTGGACATGGACACCGTGCTCGAATCGGTGGAAAACACCGGCCGCCTGGTGGTGGTGGACGAAGCCAGCCCGCGCTGCAATATCGCCACCGACATCGCCGCCCAGACCGTGCAGCAGGCGTTTGGCGCGCTCAAGGCCGGCATCGAGATGGTCTGCCCGCCGCATACGCCGGTGCCGTTCTCGCCGACGCTCGAAGACCTGTATATCCCCAGCGCAGCCCGCATCGTGGAAGCCGCGCGCAAGACCATGAAGGGAGGCAAGCACTGATGGCCGCAGCAATCACCCCGATCGTGATGCCCAAGTGGGGCCTGTCGATGAAGGAAGGCACCATCAATGCCTGGCTGGTCGACACCGGCGCAGAGATTACCGTGGGCATGCCGATCCTCGATGTGGAAACCGACAAGATCGCCAACGCCGTGGAAGCCCCCGACGCCGGCACGCTGCGGCGCAAGGTGGCCGAGGCGGGCGACGTGCTGCCTGTGAAGGCGCTGCTTGGCGTACTCGCACCCGATGAGGTCAGCGATGCGGAAATCGACGCGTATGTCGCCAGCTACGAGACGCCGGCCGACGACGAAGATGAAGACGAAGCCGGCCCCGCCTATCAGTTCGTGGAGGTCGACGGCCTGCGCGTCCGCTACGCCCGCAGGGGCCACGGCGCGGAGGCGGTGCTCTTCCTCCACGGCTTTGGCGGAGATCTGGACAACTGGCTGTTCAACCTCGATCCGCTGGCGGACACGTACACCGTGGTGGCGCTGGATCTCCCGGGGCACGGACAGACCACGCCCCGCCTGGCTGGCACGACGCTGGCGGAGATGGCCGGCTTCGTGACCCGCTTTCTTGACGCGCTGGACATCGGCCAGGCGCACCTGGTGGGCCATTCGATGGGCGGCGGCATTGCCGCGCAACTGGCCGTGGACGCCCCGCACCGCGTGCTGTCCGTCGCGCTGGTGTCCCCGGTGGGCTTTGGCGACGAGATCAACAACGGCTACACGGAAGGCTTTGTCAACGCGCAGTCGCGCCGCGACCTGAAGCCGGTCATCGAACTGCTGTTCGCCAACCCCGATCTGGTCAGCCGGCAGATGCTGGACGACCTGCTGCGGTACAAGCGGCTTGACGGCGTGCCCGAGGCACTGGCGGCACTGGGCGCCAGCCTGTTCGCCGATGGCCGCCAGCGCGAGCAACCGGGCCGGCGCCTGGCCGAGGCGGGCAAACGCACGCTGGTGATCTGGGGCGCCCGGGACCAGGTCGTCCCGCCCGCCCACGCGGAAAACGCCCCGGCTGGCGCCACCGTGACGGTGTTCGACGATGCCGGCCACATGAGCCAGATGGAAAAGGCCGGCGAGGTGAACGGGCTGCTGAGAGGGCACCTGGCGGGGTAGGGCGGGGCGGACAACAGCTGGCTTCGCCAGAGATGGTCGCCCCTCTCCCATTTATGGGAGAGGGGCGGGGGAGAGGGCGAGCCTCTCGGGATGCGAGGGTCTCGATTTGGACCGCCGCGCCCTCTCCTCCGACCCCTCTCCCGCGCTGCGGGAGAGGGGAGCAAACCGACAGCAACAACCCGCAGACCGACCTCAAATCACCCCCCCATTGACCCGCAGCGTCTGCCCGTTGACCCACGCCCCGTCTGCACCGGCAAAGAACGCCACGGCGTTGGCGATATCCTCCGGCGTGCCCAGGCGTTCGAGCGGCGCCATCCTTGCCATGCGGTCGATCAGTTCCGGCGACTTGCCGTCGAGGAACAGCTCGGTGGCGGTCGGCCCCGGGGCTACGGAATTGACGGTGATATTGCGGCCGCGCACCTCCTTCATCAGCACGGCGGTCAGGGCTTCCACGGCCGCTTTCGAGGCCGCGTAGACGCCGTAGGTTGGCATCAGCAGGCCCACCAGGCTGGACGACAGATTGATGACACGGCCGCCGTCGCGCAGGCGCCGTGCCGCCTCGCGCAACGTGTTGAACGTGCCCTTTACGTTGATATGCATGACGCTGTCGAACAGCGCGTCGTCGGTCTCGGCCAGCGTGGCGAGCTTCATGATGCCGGCGTTGTTGACCAGCACATCGACGCCACCAAACGCCGCCTCGGCTGCGGCGAACATGCGGGCCACGGCAGCCGGGTCACTGACGTCGGCCTGATGGGTGAGGGCGCGGCCGCCGGCGGCCTCGATGTCCGCGGCCACGGCTTCGGCTTCGCGGGCACTGCCGGCGTAGTTGACGACAATCGTGAGGCCGTCGGCCGCCAGGCGTCGGGCGATGGCGGCGCCGATGCCGCGCGAGGCACCTGTCACGATGGCGACGCGAGTCGGCTGGGAGGGGGTTGAAAGGGCGGCGGTCATGGCTGGGCTCCGGTCGGTCATGGGTGGTGGGCAACCGCGTCTGGCTGCGGTGTCACTGCACTATGCGCGAGAGTCTGGTTTGGATAATCGGTCTAGAATTGCCAGCACTTGTTCTGTCGTGGAAACAATGTGTTCATAAGCGTATTAAAAGGCACAAAAAGGGGCGCGGATGGACCGATTCGACGCAATGCGGCTTTACACACGGGTGGTGGAGCGCCGCAGTTTCACGCTGGCTGCCAGCGACATGGAGGTGCCCCGTTCCACGGTGACCAAGGTGATCGCCGACCTGGAAAAGCGCCTGGGCGTGCGGCTGCTACAGCGCACCACGCGCGTGGTGCGGCCCACGCTGGACGGCGAGGCGTATTACCGCCGATGCCTGCGCATCCTTGACGACATCGAGGACGCCGAGGGCGGCTTCAGCGGCGCCGAGCCGCGCGGCATGCTGCGGATCGAGGTCCAGGGCACGCTGGCTCGCCATTTCCTGATGCCCGGCTTTCCGGATTTCCTGAGCCGCTACCCCGACCTGCAGATCACGATGAGCGAAGGTGACCGCTGGGTCGACCTGGTGCAGGAGGGCGTGGACTGCGTGCTGCGCTACGGCAGGCTGCCCGACAGCGAACTGGTGGCCCGCCAGGTGGCCATGCTGGATCGTTTGACCTGCGCCACGCCCGCCTACCTGGAACGCTTCGGCACGCCGTCCGATCTCGCATCGCTGGCGGGCCACCGGATGGTGGGTATCCGCCAGATGAGCACGGGCAATGTCACGCCGCTGGAGTTCGAGGTTGGCGACGACCTGAAGCGCCTGTCGCTGCCGTGCCCGCTGGCCGTCACCGGCACCGAGAGCTATCTGGCCGGTATCGAACTGGGCCTTGGCATCGCCCAGGTGCCGCGCTTCCATATCGTCGAGCAGCTCCGGCGCGGCTCGCTGGTGGAGATCCTGCGCGACACGCCGCCGCCGTCGCAGCCCGTGTCGCTGCTCTATCCGCGCTCGCGCCAGCTATCGCCCCGTGTGCGGGCGTTCCTGGACTGGGCGGCGGGGGAGTTTGCGCGGAGCCGGTTGCTGGCCTGAACGTTCCGCAGCGCACGCATGCTCAGCCCAACACCGCCCGCACGCTGCTCAACTGATCCAATGTCTCGCGCAGTTCGCGCTCCAGCACGGCGACCAGCTCGGCCGAGGGCATCGAGCGCGCCAGCGGCACGGCCTGGCCGGCCCATTGGGCGGCAAATTCGCTGACGCCCTTGGCCTTTGCCGCCGCGTGCAGCGCCTTGCCGGCGTCGTACGTCACGGGATAGTCGGGGATTGCCGGGGCGCCCGCGGCGGTGCCCAGGCGCGTGAAGCGGCTGGTGAAGCCGCGTGCCGCGCGGCCCGAGATGGCGCGGGTCAGCGTGGTCGGGCGGGTTTCGTCGGCGGTCAGCGCGGCGCGGTAGGCGGCATCGGCGGCCGATTCACTGGTGGCGACAAACGCCGTGCCAAGCTGCGCCGCGGCGGCGCCCAGCGCCAGCACGGCCGCGATGCCGGCGCCGTCCATGATGCCGCCAGCCGCGACGACGGGCAGGTTCGTGCGGGCCACCAGCACGCGGGTCAGCGCGAACGTGCCAAGCCCTTCGTCCTCGGCCTCGGTATCGAAGGCGCCGCGATGGCCGCCGGCCTCGAAGCCCTGCGCGACAATGGCGTCGATACCGGCCGCCTGGATCTGCCGCGCTTCCTGCAGCGACGTGGCGCTGGCCAGCAGCACGATGCCGGCCGCCTTCAGCGCATCGATCCATGCCTGCGCGGGCAGGCCGAAATGGAAGCTCACCACGGCCGGCTTCTCTTCCAGCAGCATCTGGTACATCGCGTCATCGACCACAAAGCTCTTGTAGATCTCGCGCAGCGCGCCGGGCGGCGTGGCGCCGAATTCGGCAAAGGCAGAGCCCAGGTATTTCAGCCAGGCCGATTCGCGCTCGGCGTCGGGCTTGGCCGGCACATGGCAGAACACGTTGATGTTGAAGGGCTTCGATGTCAGCGCGCGGGTTTCGCGAATCACCTTGCGTGCGCCCTCGGCGTCCATGGCGCCCACGCCAAGCGAGCCCAGGCCGCCGGCTTCGGACACGGCCGCCGCCATGGCCGGAGTGCTGACGCCCGCCATCGGCGCCTGAATGATGGGCAGGCGGATGCCCAGGCGCGACAACAGGTTGCGGGACGGGTTCTGACGATTGGCTTCCATGGCGGCGTTCCTTGTCATGCGGGCTGGCTACGGCGCAGTTCCTGCTCGAATGCGGCGTAGGCGGAGGTGGTGAAAGCGGCGCGGCGAATCAGGTACGTATGCACCTTGCGGACCGGCACGGTCTGCAGGGCCCCCGTATTGGCCTGCATCGCCAGCAGCGAGCGCGGCACGATGGCCACGGCGGAGCCTGCCGTGACCTGCGCCAGGATGGCGTGGTACGAGGGGAGTTCGATAACGGTGAGATGGCGGCGCACATCGTCGCCAGCCTGTTCGAGCCAGTCCTCGGCGCACCGGCGATAGGTACAGCCGCGCGAGAACGCGGCCAGCTGGCGCAGCGTCACGTCTTCGGGGCGCCGCACCTTTGGATGGGTCGCCGGCAGCACCAGCACCAGGTCCTCGGTGGTCAGGAACACCCCTTCCAGGCCCGCGCCCATTTCCGATAGGTCGATGTCCCCGGGATTGCCCGTGCCGGGGTGCGCCACGATGGCGCAGTCCAGCCGGCGTTCCAGCACCCCGTCCGCCAGCGCCTGCGAGGTGCCCGTGCTCAGATCCAGTTCGACGTCGGGCCAGGCGGCGTGGAAGCGGCCCAGCGGCCGGGGCAGCAGCGTGGCCGCGGTGCTTTCCATCGACCCCACGCGCAGGCGGCCGCTCGGCGCATCGGCGCGCATGGACTGCCGTGCCTCTTCGGCCAGCGCCAGCAGCTGGTCTGCATAGCCCAGCAGGCGCTGTCCGGCCGGGGTCAGGATCATCTGCTTGTTCGCGCGCTGGAACAGGTCCACGCCGAGGCTTTCCTCCAGCTGCTTCACGCGTGTCGTCACGTTCGACTGCACGCGGTCCAGCGATTTGGCGGCCCGGGTGACGCTCTGTTCGCGCGCTACCGCCCGGAAAATCTCGAGTTCTGCCAGTTCCACACTGTGCGACGACACAATTGTGTCGTTCTCCGTTAGAGAATGAAAGTCTAGTTAGTATTGTGACTGGAGAATGCGTTGTCAAGCGGACGGCGCTGTCCGATTCCGTCATGGTGTGATTTATAGTGATGTATCAACCATTCACCGGGAGACAGCAGCATGAAGAAGGCAGAACCGCAGGCCGGCGTACCGGCCGCCGAGCTGATCGATGCCAGGATTGCGGAGCTTGGCGACTGGCGCGGCGAGATGCTGGCGCAATTGCGGGCCATCGTCCGGGAAGCCGATCCCGACGGGATCGAGGAGTGGAAATGGAGCGTGCCGGTGTGGTCGCACGACGGCATCCTCTGCACGGGCGAGGTCTACAAGGCCACCGTGAAAATGACGTTCGCCAAGGGCGCGTCGCTGGACGATCCCAAGGGGCTGTTCAATTCGAGCCTGGACGGCAACGTGCGCCGAGCGATCGACTTCCGCGAGGGCGACACCATCAACAAAACCGCCCTGAAGGCCCTGATCCGCGCGGCGGTGGCGCTGAACCAGGCCGCGGCCAAGCCGAAAGCCAGGTCCAGGGCCTGACGCGGCAAGGCCTGGGGCGGCCCGCCCCGGCCGATGTCGGCGTGACACCGACAGCCATTTCCGTTGGCGCGGGGTAGCATAAGTCGCTTCGGCTGGTTGTTGCGCGCCATGCGGTCGTTGGCGCGTGCACAGCCGCGATTTCCTTCTATCCCGCCGGTATGCAACCGTCTTCCCTGCAACGCTTCCTGTTCGGCGCGATCCTTGTTCCGGTCTCGATGGCCGTGGTGTTCGGCATGGATGCGTTCACCCCGCTTGGGGTGGCGGCGTGGCTGTTCTACCTGGTGCCGGTCTGCCTGACCCTGTACGGCAATGACCCGAGGCTGCCGCTGATCGTCGCCGCCGTGGGCACGGTGCTGATCGGCATCGGCTACGCGGTGTCGCCTGCCAGCAGCATCCGGCCGATCTATGCCATCGCGAACCGCGGCGCGGGCGTGGTCGTGCTGTGGTTTCTGGCGGGGGTGGTGTATCGCTACATCCTGTCCCAGGCGGCCATGCAGCGCGTGGCGTGGCTGCAGCAGACGCAGGTGCGGGTGCACCAGGCGGTGCGCAATCCGCAGTCGGCGGGCAATGTGGCCGATGCGCTGGTGCGCGTGCTGGCGCAGGCCTTCCAGGCGCACGTGGGCGTGGTGTACCAGGTGGATGGCGACCAGATGCGCCGCGTGGCCACCTGGGCGCTGGCCAATGCCGACGAGCTGCCCCAGACGCTGACGGCGGGGCAGACGCTGGCCGGCCAGGCGGCGGCGGAAAACCGCGTGATCGCGGTGGGCGGCCTGCCGGCCGACTATCTGCAGGTGTCCTCGGCCCTGGGCCGGACGACGCCCAACGAGATCGTGGCGGCGCCGCTGACGGCCGAAGGCGACGTGGTGGGCGTGGTGGAACTGGGCTTTGTCGCCATGCAGCGCGATACGGCCGACATCGTGGAACTGCTGGAACGCATTGGCGACCCGATCGGCATGACCCTGCGTGCGGCCGCCTACCGGGGCCGCCTGGAAAAGCTGCTCGGCGAAACCCAGCGCCAGAGCGAGGAACTGCAGGTCCAGCAGGAAGAACTGCGCGTATCGAACGAGGAACTGGAAGAGCGCGGCCGCGCGCTGATGGATTCGCAGGCGCGGCTCGAGGCCCAGCAGGCGGAGCTGGAACAGACCAACGTCCAGCTGGAAGAACACGCGCAACGGCTGGAAGGCCAGAAGCGGGAGATGCTGGCCTTCCAGGCCGAACTGGCCGCCAACGCCCGGGCGCTGGAGCGGTCCAACCAGTACAAGAGCGAATTCCTGGCCAATATGTCGCACGAACTGCGCACGCCGCTCAACAGTGCGCTGATCCTGGCCAAGCTGCTGCAGGAGAACAAGGAAGGCACGCTGACCGCCGAGCAGGTGCGCTATGCATCCACCATCCACGCGGCCAACACCGACCTGCTGAACCTGATCAACGATATCCTCGACCTGTCCAAGATCGAGGCCGGCCATTTGGTGATCGAGCATGAAACGGTCGAACTGAAGGCGCTGACCGAGGCGCTGCAGGGCATGTTCGGGCCGATCGCCGAGCAGAAGGGCGTGCCGTTCCGCGTCGAATTCCTGCCCGGCGTGCCCGATGCCATCGTGTCCGACAACCAGCGTCTGCAGCAGGTGCTGAAGAACCTGCTGTCGAATGCGTTCAAGTTCACGGAATCGGGCGCGGTCACGCTGGCGCTGGCCGCGCACGGTGACGACGCGGTGCGCTTCGAGGTGCGCGACACCGGCATCGGCATTCCGAAAGACAAGCAGCAGGTCATTTTCGAGGCGTTCCAGCAGGCCGACGGCACCACCAGCCGCCGCTATGGCGGCACGGGCCTGGGCCTGTCGATCTCGCGCGAGCTGGGCCGCCTGCTGGGCGGCGTGATCTCGGTGGCCAGCGAACCGGGCCAGGGCAGCGTGTTTGCATTGACCGTGCCGCGCCTGCTCGGCGCAGACTCCGCCACGCAGGCTGGCCTGATGACGCAGCCGGCCAGCGCGCCGGCACCGCTGGTGATGGCCCCGCCATCGCGCGCGGTGCCGCCTGCCCCGGCGCCTGCGCAAGAGCCCATGGAGCGCGTGCAGCCGGGCTATCCGGCACCGATTCCCGACGACCGCGACCATCGCACGCGCGGCAACCGGCTGATCCTGGTGGTCGAGGACGATATCGATTTCGCCGGCATTCTCTACGACCTGGCCCACGAGCTCGATTTCGACTGCATCCACGCCACCACGTCGGCGCAGGGCCTCGAACTGGCGCGCCAGCACCAGCCGTGCGGCATCCTGCTGGACGTGGCGCTGCCCGACCAGTCGGGGCTGACGCTGCTCGACTGGCTCAAGCGCGACCCCGCCACGCGGCATATCCCGACGCATCTGGTATCGGTCAGCGATCACGCCGAAGCGGCACTGCACCTGGGCGCGGTGGGCTACACGTTCAAGCCCAGCGAGCGCGACAAGCTGGCGGCGGCGATCCGGGGCCTGGAGGCACGCATGGCGGCGGGCCAGCGCCGGGTGCTGGTGATCGAGGACGACCCGGCGCTGCGCGAGAGCATTCGCGCGCTGCTGAAATCGCTGGAGGCCGAGATCGTGACGACCGACAGCGTGGCAGCGGCCAAGACGGCGCTGGAGGGCACGCCGTTCGACTGTGTGGTGATGGACATGGTATTGCCCGACGGCACCGGCCACGACCTGCTGGCCCATATGGCGCAGCGGGCGCAGGCCAATGCCGGCGCCATGCCGCCCGTGATCATCTATACGGGCCGGCAGCTGTCGGCCGAGGACGAACAGAAGCTGCGCCGGTACTCGAAGTCGATCATCATCAAGGGGGCCCGTTCGCCCGACCGGCTGCTCGACGAAGTGACGCTGTTCCTGCACAGCGTGGAGTCGTCGCTGCCGCCGGAACACCAGCGCATGCTGCGGGCGGCCCGCAACCGCGACGACACGTTCGACGGCCGCAAGCTGCTGCTGGTGGAAGACGACGCGCGCAATATCTTCGCGCTGTCGAAGGTCATCGAACCGCTGGGCGCCACCGTGGAGATCGCCCGCAGCGGGCGCGAGGCCCTTGACCTGCTGAACAGGATGGACGGCATCGACCTGGTGCTGATGGACATCATGATGCCCGAGATGGATGGCATCACGGCCATGCGGCACATCCGCCAGATGCCGCAGTACGCGCGCCTGCCGATCATCGCGCTCACCGCCAAGGCCATGCAGTCCGACCGCGAGGCCTGCCTGCAGGCCGGTGCCAACGACTACATCGCCAAGCCGATCGATGTGGACAAACTGCTTTCGCTGTGTCGCGTATGGCTACACGCAAACTGAAATCCAAGGACGCGGAACCGCTGGCCGACGCCGCGTGGGAAGACGGCACGGTGCTGCTCGACGCCAACTTCGACATCGAGCTGGAGCTGCTGCTGGAGGCCATCTTCCGCAAATACCAGCATGACTTCCGGCGCTATGCGCGGGCGTCGCTACGGCGCCGGCTGGAGCAGGCGTTGCGGGACCTGAACCTGACCACGCTGTCGCAACTGCAGGACCGCATGCTGCGCGATGCCGTGCTGTTCGGCCGGCTGCTGCAGTACCTGACGGTGCAGGTCAGCGAGATGTTCCGCGATCCGTCCTACTTCCGCGCGATTCGCGAGCACGTGGTGCCGGTGCTGCAGACCTATCCGTCGGTCAACGTGTGGGTGGCCGGCTGCAGCAGCGGGGAGGAACTGTGGTCGCTGGCCATCCTGTTCGAGGAAGAGGGCCTGGCGGAGCGCACCGTCTTCTATGCCACCGATATCAACCCCGAGGCCTTGGCCATCGCGCGCGCGGGCGTGTACGACGCCGGCCGGCTGCGCAGCTTCGGCGCCAACTATCTGGCGGCCGGCGGGCGGGCGTCGCTGTCGGACTACTATCACGCCGCCTATGGCAAGGCCAAGTTCAACGGGCAGCTGATCCGCCAGTCGGTGTTTGCGGATCACAGCCTGGCGACCGACAGCGTGTTCCAGGAAGCCCAGCTGATCTCGTGCCGCAATGTGCTGATCTATTTCGACCGGCCGCTGCAGGACCGCGCCATCGGCCTGTTTCGCGATGCGCTGGCGCGGCGCGGGTTCCTGGGGCTGGGCAGCAAGGAAAGCCTGCTGTTCAGCGCCCATGTGCAGGATTTCGAGGCGGTGTCGTCGCGCGAGCGGCTGTACCGCAAGCTCTGAGGCGCCATCATGCAGACCGCGACGCAACCGTGCAGGGGAGTAGTGATCGGTGGCTCGGCCGGCGCGCTGGAGGCACTGAACGCCGTATTGCCGATGCTGCCCGCGCGCTTCATGCCGCCGGTCGTGGTCGTCATGCACCAGCTGGCGTCGAGCCCGAGCCTGCTGCCGGGACTGTTCGCCGTGCGTTGCGCAATGCCCGTGCACGAGGCGGAAGACAAGCTGACGGTCGAGCCGGGCCATCTCTATCTGGCGCCACCGGACTATCACCTGCTGCTGGAACGGGACCCCGACACGCCGGACAGCGTGCGGCTGGCCCTGTCGGTGGCGCCGCCCGTGCGGTTTTCGCGGCCGTCGATCGACGTGCTGTTCGAGTCGGCCGCCGTCGCGTGGCGGGAGGGCGCGCTGGGCGTGCTGCTGTCGGGCGCCAACGACGATGGTGCGCGCGGCCTGGCCGTGATTCGCGCGGCGGGCGGCCGCACCTGGGTGCAGTCGCCGGAATCGGCCATGGTGGAGACCATGCCGCAAGAGGCGATCGCGCGCGGCGCGGCCGACCACATACTGACCCTGGAAGCGATCGGCCACGGGTTGGCCCGCCTGACTGAATGACGCCTACCATGCAAGCTCCCGTGAAGATCCTCGCCGTCGACGACATTGCGGCCAACCTGACCGCGCTGGACGCCGTACTGGCCAAGCCGGGTATAGAGATCGTCCATGCCAATTCCGGCGCGCAGGCGCTGGAACTGCTGCTCGACCACGAATTCGGGCTGGCCATCCTGGACGTGCACATGCCCGAGATGGACGGCTTCGAACTGGCCGAACTGATGCGCGGCAGCAAGCGCACGAGCCAGATCCCGATCCTGTTCCTGACGGCCGCCGGGCATGACAGCCAGCGCGCGTTTCGCGGCTATGCGTCGGGCGCGGTGGATTTCCTGTTCAAGCCCGTGGATGCGCGTGTGCTGTCGGCCAAGGTCGATGTGTTTGTGCAACTGGCCCAGCAAAAGCAGCTACTGGCCGAGCAGCTGGAAACCGCCCAGCAGCTGCTGAAGACCAATGAAATGCTGATGGCCGTGCTGGCGCACGATCTGCGCACGCCGCTATCGGCCATCATCGCCTCGGCGTCGTTCCTGGGCCGCTTCGGGGGCGAGGAAAAGCTGAAGCCGGCCACGGACCGGATTGCCCGCAGCAGCCAGCGCATGGCGCGCATGGTGGACCAGCTGCTGCATGTGGCGCGCCTGCATGGCGGACGGGTCAGCCTGATGCCGCAGGCGGCGGATCTGGGCGCGATCTGCGCAGCCATCGTCGATGAATGCCAGGCGTCGCGCGGCGAGCTGCAGCTGGTGCTGGAGCAACTCGGCGATACCCGGGCCACGATCGATCCCGACCTGATTGCCCAGGTGGTGCAGAACCTGGTGGGCAATGCGCTGCAGCACGGCGATGCCGGCACGCCGGTGACCGTGCGCGTGGACGGCACGGCCCCGGACCGCGTGACGGTGGCGGTGTCCAACGGCGGCACCATCGATGCCCGCGTGCTGCCGCATATCTTCGACGCCTTCCATTCGGGGATGGGCGCGACGGTCGCCGCCACTGGCGGCAGCCATTCCGAAGGGCTGGGGCTCGGGCTCTATATCGCCCGCGAGCTGGCCATGCTGCACGGCGGCACCGTGGTGGCCGAATCGTCGCCCGAGCTTCGCACCACGGTATTTACCGTGACGCTGCCACGGGAATGCTGCCAGGCGCAGCGCGCCATCCAGCCCTGACGCCGCCGGATTCGAACCCCGGGCCGGGACCCGCCGTGGCATCCAATCGCGATGCCACTGACCGCATCTGTCGGCGCAGGCCGCCTGCCAGTCAGCGGCTCCAGGGCGCCGCCCCGGCAGCCAGCCCGTAACGCGCCAGCGCTTGGGCGTGCAGCGCGGCGTCGATGGCATGCAGCGCGCTGGCGACGATATGGTGCCGGTCGATCTCGAAGAAGCGCCGCAGCGCGCCGCGTGTGTCGCTGCGGCCGAAGCCGTCGGTGCCCAGGGCGATATAGCGGGCCGGCACGTACGGCGCGATCAGCTGGGCGTAGGCGCGCACGTAATCGGTGGCGGCAATGACCGGAACCGTGCCGGCCAGGCAGCGCGCGACATGGCTGGTGATGTCGGCAGGGTCCGCGCCGGTGCCGAACATCTGCTGGCGTTCGCATTCGCGCGCATCGCGGGCCAGTTCCGGAAAGCTCGTGACGCTCCAGATTTCGCTGGCAATGTTCCAGTCCTGCGCCAGCAGGTCGGCGGCGGCGATGACCTCGCGCAGGATGGGGCCCGATCCCAGCAGCCGCACGCGCGCGGCGCCGTCGCCGCGCGTGCCGAAGCGGTACATGCCGCGCACCACGTCGGCGTGTGCCGAGGCGGGCAGGGGCGGATGCGCGTAGTTCTCGTTGTTGACTGTGATGTAGTAGAACTCGTCGCGCTGCTGCTCCAGCATCGCGCGTGCGCCGTGGTCGATGATGATTGCGGCCTCGCCAATAAATGCCGGGTCATAGGCGCGGCAGTTCGGCACCGTGGCGGCTACCAGCTGGCTGCTGCCGTCCTGGTGCTGCAGGCCCTCGCCGGAAAGCGTGGTGCGGCCGGCCGTGGCACCGATCAGGAAACCGCGGGCGCGTTGGTCGGCGGCGGCCCAGATCATGTCGCCCACGCGCTGAAAGCCGAACATCGAGTAGTAGATATAGAACGGCAGCATCGGCTCGCCGCTGACGCTGTACGACGTGGCCGCCGCCGTCCACGACGCCATCGCACCGGCCTCGGTAATGCCTTCCTCCAGTAGCTGGCCGTCGCGGCTTTCCTTGTAGTAGAGCATCGAGCCGGCGTCCTCCGGCTCGTAGAGCTGGCCCTGCGGCGCGTAGATGCCGATCTGCCGGAACAGGTTGGCCATGCCGAAGGTGCGCGCTTCATCGGCCACGATCGGCACGATGCGCGGGCCGAGCGTGCGGTCTTTTATCAGGTTGGTGAACAGACGCACCACGCCCGTGGTGGTCGATACCTCGCGCCCGTCCGGCGTCAGGGCGAAGCCGGCGCAGCTGTCGAGCGGCGGCACCGGCAAGGCCGGCGCGGTGGCGGTGCGCCGGGGCAGGTGCCCGCCCAGAGCAGCCCGACGCTCGCGCAGGTACGCCATTTCGGGGCTGTTGTCGGCTGGCTTGTAGAACTGCATCGATTCCAGCGCGGCGTCGTCGATGGGCAGCGCAAAACGGTGGCGAAACGCGCGCAGCGCTTCGATGTCGAGCTTCTTCTGCTGGTGGGCGGTCATGCGCGATTCGCCGGCATTGCCCATGCCGTAGCCCTTCTTGGTCTTGGCCAGGATCACGGTAGGCTGGCCGGGATGATGGGCGGCGGCATGATAGGCCGCATGCAGCTTGCGCAGGTCGTGGCCGCCACGACGCAGGCCGTCGATGTCGGCCGCGCTCATGCCCGCCACCAGCGCCTTCAGTTCCGGGTCCTGGTGGAAGAAGTGCGACAGGTTGTAGTCGCCGTCCTTGGCGCCCAGGTTCTGGTACTCGCCGTCGACCATGGCCGCAAAACGCTTGAGCAGCGCGTGCCTGGTATCGCGGGCAAACAGGGCGTCCCATTCCGAGCCCCATATCACCTTGATGACGTTCCAGCCCGCGCCGCTGAACAGGGATTCCAGCTCGTTGATGACCTGGCCGTTGCCACGCACCGGGCCATCGAGCCGTTGCAGGTTGCAGTTGATCACGAACGTCAGGTTGTCCAGGCCTTCGCGGGCGGCCAGCGACAAGGCGGCCAGCGATTCGGGCTCGTCCATCTCGCCATCGCCAAACACGCCCCAGACGCGCCGGCCGGCCGTGGCGGCAATGCCGCGATGCGCAAGGTAGCGCAGGAATCGCGCCTGGTAGATGGCGCTGATCGGGCCGATGCCCATCGAGCCGGTGGGAAACTGCCAGAAATCGGGCATCAGCCACGGATGCGGGTACGAGCACAGGCCGCCGCCATCGACTTCCTGCCGGTAGCGGCTCAGCTGCGCCTCGGAAAGGCGGCCCTCCAGGAACGCACGCGCATAGACGCCGGGGGCCGAATGCGGCTGGAAGAAGACCAGATCGCCCTTGCGCTCCGGCGTATCGGCGCGAAAGAAATGCTGGAAGCCCACTTCGAAGATCTCGGCGGCCGACGCGTAGCTGGCCAGGTGGCCGCCCAGTTCGCCGTACGCCTTGTTGGCGCGGACCACCATCGCCAGCGCATTCCAGCGCAGGATGGCCGTCAGCCGCTGTTCGATGGCCAGGTTGCCGGGGTAGGGCGGCTGCGCCTGCGGCGCAATGGTGTTCTGGTAGGCGGAGTAGGGGTGCGGGCGTGTGTCCAGGCCCAGATGGGCGGCATGCTCGCCAAGCCGTTCCAGCAGGAAGCCCGCGCGCCGGGGCCCCGCCGCCGACACGATGCCGCTCAGGGCGTCCATCCATTCCTGTGTTTCCAGCGGATCGATATCGCCATCGATCTGCAGTGGCTGAAGTGGTTCGGCGCGGCCCATGATCGGTCTCCGGATGCGAATGCCCTTGTGGTGACATCGATTTTAGGGGCCGGACCGGAACAGAACCTCCCGGATTGCGCGGTGCAAACGGAGCGCGACGGCATGATGTGCTGCCATCCCGACCATCTCCAACATAATCATCTGGGGAATGGAAAAGTGGCAGGCCAGGCGGCCAAGGGATGGGTATCCGTCGAAGATTGCGATTGCGTTCGTCATGACGGCGACCTATAGTTATCCGTCCGGCTAACTATTTAGGAGACGCAACAATGAAGCTCACCGTACAAACCACCGTCGCCGCCCCGATCGACAACGTGTGGCGCGCCTACACCACGCCCGAGGACATCAAGCAGTGGAATGCTGCGTCCGATGACTGGCACACCACGGCCGCGTCGGTCGATCTGCGCGTTGGCGGCGCGTTCTCGTCGCGGATGGAGGCCAAGGACGGCAGCATGGGCTTTGATTTCGCGGGCACCTACACCGAGATCGTGCCGAACCGGCGCATCGTGTACGCCTTTGGCGACCGGAACGCCGAGGTCGATTTTGCCGATAGCCCGCAAGGCGTGACGGTGCGCGTGAGCTTCGACCCGGAGTCGGAATACCCGGTGGAACAACAGCAACAGGGCTGGCAGAGCATTCTCGACAATTTCAAACGGTACGTCGAAGCCAGGTAGTCGGCGGCCTCCGGTCCGGTCCGATGCGCGTAGAAGCATGGTGTGCGCCCCCGTGTCGCCGGACCGGCTGCGCGATCTGTATCCGCTTGTATCGCCGTGGCCAGGCGATACATGACGATCCAAAAAGGTGCATGGATCGACATTTAACGCGAGCATTCCGTTTCTAGACTGCGATGGTTCATTCACGCCCGCTACGGTTTCCTGCCGTCAGGAAACAGGCGGCGCCAACCAGGAGAACCATTGATGTCGCATGCTCTGACCCAAGATTTCCCGACGGCTCGCCGGACCGTTGCCGCCGCGGCCACACTGGCGGCCATCGCTTTCGCCGGATACCTGCAGCCCGCCAGCGCCGCGGACGCTGCCCCCAAGGCGAAGGCCGCCGCCACCCAGGCCAACGCCGACGAAAGCATCCGCCCTTTCCACGTACACGTGCCGCAGGCCCAGCTGGACGACCTGCGCCGCCGCATCGCGGCCACGCGCTGGCCAGACAAGGAAACCGTCAGCGACGATTCCCAGGGCATCCAGACCGCCCGTGTGCAGGAACTGGTCAAGTATTGGGGCACCCAGTACGACTGGCGCAAGGCCGAGGCGCAGCTCAATGCGCTGCCACAGTTCGTGACGAAGATCGATGGGCTGGACATCCATTTCATCCACGTGAAGTCGCGCCATCCGAACGCGCTGCCGCTGATCCTGACGCACGGCTGGCCGGGCTCGGTGTTCGAGTTCACAAAGACCATCGGGCCGCTGACCGACCCCACCGCGTATGGTGGCCGCGCCGAAGATGCGTTCGACGTGATCATTCCGTCGATTCCCGGCTACGGGTTCTCCGCGCGGCCTGCTGAACTGGGCTGGGGCCCGGATCGCACGGCGCGTGCCTGGGACACCCTGATGAAGCGGCTGGGCTATACGCACTACGTGTCGCAAGGCGGTGACCATGGATCGGTCATTTCCGACGCGCTCGCCCGCCAGGCGCCGCCGGGACTCAAGGCCATCCACCTGAACATGCCCGCCACGGTGCCGGGCCCGCTGATGAAGTCGATCCTGGCCGGCGAGGCGGGGCCCTCCGAGCTGACCGATCCGGAGCGCAAGGCCTACCAGTCCCTGAGCCGCTTCTTCGGCCGCAATGCCGCCTATGGCGCGATGATGGTGACGCGTCCGCAAACCATCGGCTATTCGCTGTCGGACTCCCCTGTGGGCCTGGCGTCGTTCACGTACGAGAAGATCACCGAATGGAGCGACAGTGGCGGCGTGCCCGAGCGCGTGCTGTCGCGCGATGCCATCCTGAACGACATCACGCTCTACTGGCTGACCAATACCGGCGCATCGTCGTCGCGCTTCTACTGGGAGAACAACAACAACAACTTCAGCGCCGAGACGCAGAAGACGCGCGATATCAAGGTGCCGGTGGCCATCAGCGTGTTCCCGCACGAGATCTACCAGGCGCCGGAAAGCTGGAGCAAGCAGGCATACCCGTCGCTGTACTACTACCACGCGGTGGCCAAGGGTGGTCATTTCGCGGCGTGGGAACAGCCGCAGCTGTTTGCGGAGGAACTGCGGGCGGCGTTCAGATCGGTGCGGTAAAGCGATCTGGCGCCGGGCTTGACCCGCTTTTGGCCCGGCCTTCTGGCCGGGCTTCCTTGGCCGCGTGGCCTAGCGGCGCTGGGCCAGCCAGATGCCGGCGCCAATGCAGACCAGGCCGGCGGCGTGATACCAATGCGGGGAATCGCCCAGCAGCACGGTCGACAGCACGGCGGCAAACAGCGGTGTCAGCGTGATGAAGAACACCGGCAGCTGGGCACCGGCGCGCGCAATGGCGCGATCCCACGCAAAGTACGCCAGCAACGACGGCACGGTGCCCACATAGAGCAGGATCCAGCCGACCTTGCTGCTCCATTGCAACGGCTGGCTCAGGGTGCCGACCTCCCACGCGGCCAACGGGATGCTCGCGATCACGCCGGCTACGATCTGCGCGAACAGCAACACCTGCAGCGGCAGATCCGGTCGATGTTTGCGCAGCAGCCAGGTATAGACGCTCCAGGCAATCGTTGCAGCCAGCATGAACAGATCGCCCGCGACGAATGCCATCTGGGCCAGCCGGGCCGGCTCGCCACGCATCAATACGAACGACACGCCCACCAGGCACAGCAGGGCGCCTGCCACGTGCCACGTCCGCAGTCGTTCCCGGAAGAAGCAGGCCCCGATAATCAGCAGGAAGAGCGGCGTCGATGCGCCGATCAGCGTGACGTTGATTGGCGTGGAGGTGGTCAGCGCCAGGTACTGGAACGCGTTGTAGCTGGCGATCGACAGTACGCCCATGGCGACCAGCATGCCCGTGTGCCGCCACAGCGCCGCCCGATGGGCAACCACGCCTGGCCACGCGTAGGGCGCCAGCAGCAGGCCCGCGATAAGCCAGCGCACAAGATTCAGCGTGATCGGCGGCACGCTGCCCGCTGCCAGTCGCCCGACAATCGCATTCCCGGCCCAGGCCAGTGGCGGAAACGTCAGCAGGAACAGCGTGGTGGAATCGATGCGGGTTGTTTTCATGGGAGTACTGGCGCGGCGGCACGATGCGGGCCGCGTTGCCAGCCGGGCAGGCGATGGATCTTGTTGGGTGGGGAGCGTGTGCTGCGATGGCCGCCGGGCGATTGTACCGGCTGGCGGTACCTCGGCGCATCGACACGTTGGCGCGAAGGAGGGCGGGGACGTCGCTGGCGGGTCCGGCCGAACCTACACAGGGCTTCGGCTCAGATCGTCGCGGATGGGCATGGCGTCAAGGACGATGCCCTGCGCGGTGTGGGGCGCGCCGTCCGGAAATCGGGCGCGCCGCCATGGATGTGGCTACGACTTCTTCTGATTCGCCGTGGCGCGCGCGGCGGCAATCGCCGTATCACGTTCCTTGGCTGCCGCAGCCTTTGCCTCGTTGTAGACCTTCTTCGCCTCGGCGACCTTGGTGTCGTATGTCTTGCGTGCGGCGGCGATTTCCTGCCGCATATGGACAATCTCGTCGCTGGGTGGCTGGGCTTTGGCCCCGCTTGCCGATTGCGCCATGGCGGGCAAGGCGGACAGGGCAAGGATGGCGCTGGTCAGAATGACGATGGGCTTCATGCTTGGGCTCCAGGGTAAGGTCTGCTCACGGTAGTCCGATCAAGCCGCGTGTTCCATTGGACCAAGGTCCTATGATCGCCGGGCCGGGGTTGCCCGCTCGTCAAGACAATCAGGGCGGGCCTTGCCTGCATCGCTGGCGTTTCCCGTGGACATCTGCCAAGATTGCGGCCCCCTGACCACCGCCGCCGACAACGCATCGCTTCACCATGGCTTCCAACAAGGCACATCACGCCACCGGATGGGCGGCGGCCGTTATCGCCGTTGCCGTCATTGCCAGGCACGGCGGGGACGGGTGGTATTGGGCGGGCGTGCTCGGTTTCGTGGCCGCGTTGTGCGGCAGCACCGCGCCCGACTGGCTGGAAGTGGCCTGGTGGTCAAGGTCGCGGCGCCTTTGGATTACCCACCGGTCCTGGACGCACTGGGGCGTCGCATGGGTCGGTCTTCTGGTGTGGTCCTGGCACGCGCTGGGCACACATGCGCTGGCTGCGCCGGCATTTGGCTTCGCATGCGGCGGTGTCATGCACCTGCTGGCCGACTGGCCAAATCCGCTGGGCGTGCCGTGGATCGCCGGGCGCCATTCGCTGAACTGGTGGAAAAGCGGGCGCTGCGACCTGTTTGTCGTCGCGGCCTCATGGCTGATCGCCTTTCTTGTTTCCGATGATCTGTGGTTTTACGGGCAGCATAGCGTGGCGCTGCTCCACCATTTGCGCACGGCGACGATGCGCTTTTGACGGCGTTTGGGTTCCGGACAAGGCGCATGGCATGATCACGGCTTTCTTGGAGGAACTACGATAATGCTGGTCGACGTCTCCAGCTTCACCCCGTGGGCTTCGCTTGCGGGCGGCGTCATGATTGGTATCGCCGCCACGGTCCTGCTGCTTTTTAACGGCCGCATCGCCGGCATCAGCGGGATATTGGGCGGCTTGCTCGGATTGCCGCGCAAAGACATGGCGTGGCGCGTCGCTTTTCTCATGGGGCTGATTGGCGCACCGGTTATGGCGGCGGCATTTGGTCTGCCGGCAATGTCCCGTATCGATGCAGGCTGGCCCGAAATTATGGTGGCCGGCTTTCTGGTCGGACTGGGCACGCGCTACGCCAGTGGGTGCACCAGCGGACATGGCGTTTGCGGAATGTCTCGCGGCTCGGTCCGGTCCATCGTGGCGACTTTGACCTTTATGGCGGCCGGATTTCTGACAGTCTTCGTGCAGCGGCACATTTTGGGAGCCTGAGCATGCCATTCCTGTTTGCGCTGCTGGCCGGCCTGGTATTCGGCATCGGGCTGATCGTGTCCGGCATGGCCAATCCGGCCAAGGTGCTTGGCTTTCTCGATCTGGCTGGTTCCTGGGACCCTTCACTGGCGTTCGTCATGATCGGCGCCATCGCGCTGACCTTGCTCGGCGTATTTGTCGCCCGGCGCCGCGGACGAACGTTTCTGGGGTTGCCGCTGCAGTGGCCGGCGAATACCGGCGTCACGGCGCGGCTGGTGCTGGGCAGTGCGTGCTTTGGTATCGGCTGGGGGCTGGCAGGATTTTGTCCGGGCCCGGCACTGGTTGCGCTGGGTGCGGGGTATCCCAAGGCCGTCGGTTTTGTCGCGGCCATGCTGGCCGGCATGGGGGTATTCGAGGTTGTGGAGCGGGCTCGCGCGCGAAGGTAGCGGTGCGCGAAATATCCGTGCATCACGAAACCGAATATTCTGAATAATCAGAATCTGTTTGATATTCCCGTGTCGCGGGTGGATAGCGAAAATATCTGCAGTTGGGAATGGATGTGCGTAAGTGACAAGAAGATGTTTATCTGACGTTTAAAAACGATTCACTTCACCTGGTGATCTGCCAATCTTATTCTCCACGAAGCCCCAATATCCGTGCGGCGAGTGATGGAATTCTGGACAGAAACCAAAATGAAAATCCTGCGTGATTCCCGTCGCCGCGCAATGCGGCGGAGCCTGCTTTTCGCAGCGATGGCCGGCGATGCAATATCGCTGGGTCTACCGGGAACTGCGGCGGCGGCTCAGCTCATCGTCAATGGCGTTACGCCGGTCACGGCGAACAACACCACATACGCCAGCGCCACCAGTTCGGGCCGTGACAGTTCCGCGATCTACGTGACGGGGACGGGACGCCTGACCGGCACGAATCTGACCGCGACAACCAATACATCGAGCGCATCGGCGATTGCCGCGGACACTGGCGGAATTGCTACGCTATCTGGTGGATTGCTGGGATCTAGCTTTCCAGGCGCGCTTTCCTATACGGTGTTGGCGCGCGCAACCGGTTCATCGATCACGCTCAACGACGTCGCGGTGATCAGCACGGCCTCGTCGGCCGTAGTCGGCAACAATGCCGGCCGCATCGCGGTGAATGGGGGCAGCGTGACACTGAACCGCGTCAGCGGCTCCGATCCCGCGATGGCCGTGCTGGCGCAAGGCGGCGCGACGATTACCACGCAGGACACGAACATTGCTGTCACCGGCGACCAGCTGCGCGGTGCTTCATCGCTGAGTTCAACGGTGAACCTGACCGGCGGCACGGTGGCGGTGAATGGCGCCAACTCGTTCGGCCTGTATGCAGACAGATTGAGTGCCGGTGGCCCTACCGGCGACGTGCTGACCGCCAGCGGTGTCAGGATCACCACGGCCGGCGCAGGCTCGACGGCCGTCCAGGTGCTGACCGGCGCCGGCGTCACGCTGCGCGACATGGATATCGCCACGACGGGCGCCGACGCCATTGGCATCCACGCGGGCCTTGGCGCGGCCGTCAATGTCAATGGCACGCTGAAGATATCGACCCAGGGTGACCGCGCGTACGGCGCCGACGCGGGCGGGTTGTTGAACGGCAAGCCGTCGACCCTGACCCTGGGCATCACAGGCACGATCGATACCGCTGGCGTCCAGGCGCACGGCCTGCTGGCCCGTGAGGGCGGTGTGGTGTCCCTGAACGGCGGCAGCGTCACCACGCGCGGCGCCGATGCCGCTGCCATCGCCGCGCGGGCTTCGACTGTCAGCGTCACGGGGGCCAGCCTGGCGAGCAATGCGGGCGTCGGGGCGCTGGTCGTGGGAAACAGCACGGTCGGACTCACAAATACCGCGCTCACGGCGGCGCAGCACGGTGTCAGCATCGTGGCGCAATCGGGACTGATTGCCGCGCTGCCGCCGGAAGTGCCCGACGGTGCGACGACGGCCGTGACGGCGGAGCCGCCCGCGGCGCCGGCTTCCAATGTCGTGACCGTCCAGGGCGGCAGCATTCGCGCAGGCGGCGACCTGTTTCGTGTCGAGGGGACGTCGGCCAGTATCACGCTGTCCGGAGGCGTGCAGGCCAGCACCGGCAGCGGCCTGTTGCTGAACGCGCTGAGATCGGGCACGAGCGGCAGCCGGGTCAGCTTCGTCATGGATGGCACCAGCCTGACCGGCGACATCACCGCCGACGCCGCGAGCGTCGTCACGGCCAACCTGCAGAACAGCGCGGTGCTGACCGGCAAGATCGATCCAGTCAGCGTGACCATCGACGGCACCAGCCGCTGGAACATGACCGCAAATTCCCAGCTCACCAACCTTGGCATGGCAAGCGGCGCGCTGGTGCAGTTTCAGCCGCCCGCTGGCGGCGCGTTCAAGACGCTGACCATCCAGGGGGCGCTGAGCGGCAACGGCACCATTGGACTGAATACGGTGCTGGCTGGCGATGGCGCCGCCAGCGACAGGATCGTGATCAACGGCGGCACCGCGGCAGGCACCACTGGCCTGCGGATTGCCAACGCGGGTGGCGCTGGCGCTGTGACCACCGCCAATGGCATACAGGTGGTGGACGCCGTGAACGGGGGCACCACCGCCGCGACCGCCTTCGCGCTGGACGGCCGTGCCGTGGCTGGCGCCTACGAATACCGCCTGTTCCGTGGCGCGGCCGACGGGTCGAGTGCCGATGCGTGGTATCTGCGTTCGGAGCAGACATCGCCCAATCCGCCCACGCCACCGGACCCGCCCGCGCCGCCTGGCCCGCCGACGCCGCTTTACCGGCCGGAAGTTTCAGCCTATCTGGCCAATCAGCACCTTGCAGGCCAGATGTTCGTCCATAGCCTGCACGATCGGCTCGGTGAGCCGCAGTATGTGGAAGGGCAGGGCTTCGATCCCGGCCAGGACAAGCCGCGTGCTGGATGGCTGCGGGTGGTGGGTAACTGGCAGGGCAGCAAAAGCGCCAATGGCATCTTCAAGGCCAGCACCAACTCCTTCCTGATGCACGGGGGCGCCGAGCTTGCAAAATGGCAGGTCTTCAGTGGCGCCGACCGCGCTCACGTCGGGCTGATGGGCAGCTACGGCTATGCCAACACCAACGCGACGGCCCAGGGCAATCCGTTCAGCGCCAAGGGAACCGTCGAAGGGTGGGGCGTGGGCGGCTACGGCACCTGGTACCAGAACGACGAACAAGCTTGGCGCCTATGTCGACACGTGGTTCCAGTACGGCTGGTTCACCAACCACGTCGATGGCCAGCAATTGCCATCGGTGCGGTACAACGCCCAGGGCTGGGCGGTCTCCGGCGAAACGGGCTACGCCATGCCGTTGCGCAACGACTGGGTGATCGAGCCGCAAGGCCAGGTCGTCTATGTCGGCTATAGCGAATCGGACATCACCGAGCCCGGCGGCACGCGCGTGACGGGCGCCAACTCCCACGGCTGGATCACACGCCTCGGCGCCCGCCTGCATCGCACGTTCCTGCGCCCGGACGACCGCAAGCTTCAACCATATCTGACGCTGAACTGGTGGCATACCAGTGTGACCAGCAGCATATCGTTCAACGACTTGCCATTGGGCAGCATGTACCCGTCGAATCGCTACGAGGTCAAGCTCGGCCTCAATGCCGATCTGGGCAAACGCTGGACGGGCTGGACCAACGTGTCAGGTGCGTGGGGTGCACAGAGCTTTTACCAGTATGCGGTACGGGTAGGGATCAAGTATGCGTGGTAAGGCAAGTCTGGCCCCGATGTCGGCCAACCATCAGTTTGTGGTGGTGACGACCACATTTCCGCGCCGGCCCAGGACACTGACCATGACGCTTCGGGCGGCACGCTTGAGCAGAACATCTGCCGATTCGCTGCCAAGCGTCAGTCCATACAGCGCCACTTCGTCCATGAAATCGGGAAGACGCGGATGACGAAACTTGATCTCGCCGGCGGCCAGGTCGAAATCGAGTCCCAGGCAGGACTGCAACAACGACAGCGGCGTCGCGGCGGCCCAGGCTTGTGGACTGCATGCCACCGGATATAGGGTCGGCCCGCGATTGCGCCGACGCGCGAAACCACAAAAGAGCTCGGGCAACCGGCGCAGGTCAATATGCGTCGCGGCCGAAAATAGACCGTCGAAGATGCCCAGGGCCGCGTCATGTATGCCGTAGCGCGCGAACCCGGCGGCGACGATAGCGTTGTCGTGGGGCCATACCGATCCATTGTGGTAGCTCATGGGGTTGTAGCGCGTCTCTGTCGCGGCGACGGTGCGCACACCCCAGCCGGAGAACGACGCGCTTCCCATCAGTGCGGCCGCAACGGTCTCGGCGCGTTCCGGCAAGGCAATGCCGGTGTATAGCGCGTGGCCCGCGTTGGAGCTCTGCACGCGGCAAGGCTGCTTGTCACCATCGAGCGCCAGTGCGTAGGTGCCCAGTTCGGGATCGAAGAACGCCTGGTCGAATCTCGCGCGCAGATCGTGTGCTTTCGCCTCCAGCGCCGCGGCGCGCTCGCCATGCCCCAGGCGGCGCGCGATGCCGGCGGCGGCCTTCCACGCCCCATAGACATACGCCTGGACTTCCACAAGGGCAATGGGCCCTTGTGCGAGCGTGCCGTCTTTGTGAAAGATCGAATCGCGGCTGTCCTTCCACCCTTGATTCAGCAGCCCATCGGACGAATACCGGCCGTACTCCACAAAGCCGTCGCCGTCCCGGTCGCCGTAGTCTTCGATCCACTGAAGCGCCGCTTCAATATGCGGCCAAAGCTCCCTTATCGTTGCCTGATCGTGGGTGCGGTCCATATAGGCACCGGCCAGCATGACGAACAGCGGCGTGGAATCGATACTGCCGTAGTAGCGCCGGAACGGCACTTCACCGAGATTGGCCATTTCGCCCTGGCGGCTTTCATGCAGGATCTTCCCGGGCTCCGCATCGGCCGCCGGGTCCAGGGTTGTGGCTTGGTTTGCGGCCAGATAGCACAGCACACCGCGAGAAATGGCGGGGTCCAGCCAGAGTGTTTCCAGTGCCGTGATCAGTGCGTCGCGGCCGAAGAAGGTGCTGAACCAGGGAATGCCGGCATACGGATACGGGCCGTATGACGTGCGGGTGCTCAGCATATAGAGGTCGGAAATGCTGCGGCCCGTCGCCTCGTTGAATATGTCATTCGATGTGACGATGCGTGCCGCACGGCTGGATAGCGTCTGCAGGGAACGACGCGCGGCGCGCAATGCCGTCGGAAACGCCCGACGCGGCGAACTGTCGTCCTGCCGGGTGCTGTCGCAGCAGATTTCGATATACAGCAACTGGGTTTTCAGCGGGGGCAACTCCAGATCGAACACGGCCTCGTTCTCGCTCAGGCGCGTGGGAGGCGGGTCGAAGCGAAGGTGTGTGGTGCGCTCGTATCCGTCCAGACCGGTGTAGGCCAGCGTTGCCCCATTCGTGCACATTTCCGTTGCCTGCATCTTGCCTCGCCTGACGCGGCGGGCGCCTCGCACCTCGAACAGGTCGGCGAAGTCCGCGGCAAAGGCCAATTCGATCGCAATCCGCCGGGGTCGTTCGTCATAGTTTCTCAGGGCCAGACGTTCATAACATGTGCCGTCCCACAGGAATCTTGATCGACGCAAATGGATCAGATCGTGCGCCATCGCGAGCCGTCCATCGGCATCGAAGAGATCAGGATTCGTCAGATCGCAGGTGAGTGCGGCATTGTCGTCGCGCAGCACGGAACTGAGCAGTATCGGACACCAGCCGCCAAAGGTAAGGTGGAAGTGGGAGAGGTGACGGGTGTCCCGGTAGTACAGGCCGTCCGATCCGCCTCCGCCCGAAACGGCATCGCCGCGCTGGTCGAATACCGCAAAGATGTCGCCATGCTTGAGCGTACGCGTGTGGCCTTCCCGCAGAGAGCGTGAGGCCGCGACGATGATCGGTGCGGCAGGGGCGGCGTCAGGAGTCTGATTGCCGGCGTCTTCCGGAGTATCTAGCATCGTTCGCCCTCCAAGATCAGGCCGCCAGGCCAGCGATTGCAGGTGAGGCCGGGAACGCCACCTGCCTGGCAGGTTCCGAGGCGTATCTGGTGCCGTTATAGAGCGCAATGTAATCGTGCGCCATGCGCGTCGCGCTGAATCGCCGGACGAACCTGCGGCGGACACCAGCGCGATCGATATCGCCGATGTGGCGGACAGCATCCACCGCTGCATCCATGGAATCGACGATGAAGCCCGTCACGCCATCCTCCACCACTTCCGGCACCGAACCGCAACGGAACGCGATGACCGGCGTGCCGCATGCCATGGATTCGATCATGGCCAAGCCGAAAGGCTCCGGCCAATCGATGGGAAACAGCAATGCGCTGGCGTCACCCAGAAACCGGGCTTTCTCGCGTTCCCCAATCTCGCCCAGGTATTCGACGTTCCGGTGGCGCCTGATCAACGGTGCGATCGTGGTGTCCCAATAAGCGCGGTCAACCGCGTCAACCTTTGCGGCGATCTTGAGCGCCATGCCCGAGCGTACTGCAATCTCGATGGCGCGGTCCGGGCGTTTTTCCGGGGAAATCCGGCCCAGGAAAGCAAGGTAGCTTCCGCGTGCTATGGAATGAAATGCCAGCAAGCCTTCCGGTAACCCATGATAGACATTCCCGGCCCAAGAGACCGGCGGCATGGGCAGGCGCTGGGCCAGCGAGATGGACACTAGCGGCACATCGGAGAACGTCTCGTAGAACGGCTTCAGGTCAGGCAGATCTAGCCGGCCGTGAAGCGTGGTGACGGTGCGCTGGGATATGCGCCGAATGAGCGGGAAATGCAGCATCTCGGTGTGGAAGTGCAGCACGTCGAATTCATCTGCCCGCCGGCACACCTCGTCGAGCATCATGATGTGATACGGCAACGGGTCCCTGACGGCGGGGTTGGATCGAAGGGCCTGGTCAACACAACTGACCAGGCGGGCGGGTGTCGAGGAATCGCCACAGGCGAACAGGGTGACGTCGTGACCCTGACGGACAAGTTCATCGGTGAGGTAGGCGACGACTCGCTCGGTGCCACCGTACTGCTTGGGAGGGCAACATTCGTGCAGGGGGGCGATTTGTGCAATTCTCATTTCCGATGCGTCTCCCCATGCCTGCCGTCCAACTCACTGGGGTAAGGTCAGCAAACGGCATGCCGGCCCTGACCGCGACACGTCCCGGCCACACGCACCTCCAAAAAAGCAATCCCGACCAAGACAGAACTTCCTGTTTTGTAAAGCTGCCGAGACTCGCCATACGCGGAGCCATTTGCCTCACGAAGAACGTCCGGTTGTCGGGTGTGGATCGCCAGTCATGCAGGACGCCGGCACCTGGCTACCGGGCGAACCGGTAATCGTGCGTGGGGTAAAGCTGCCAGTCGCCATTGCCGCACAACTCCAGCACCTCGTTGTGATACGGCAGCAGGGTGGGGCGGTGACTGACGCTGACGATCGTGGTGGGGCCGGCGACCAGCTGGCTGTAGAGGCGGGTCTCATTGCCGATGTCCAGCGCGCTGGTCGCTTCGTCAAGCAAGGCATAGCGGGGACGCGCCAGCAGCAGCCGGGCGAATGCCAGGCGTTGCTGCTCGCCGAGCGACAGGACCTTGCCCCAATCCAGTTCCGCATCGAGCCCGCCGAACCGTTGCACCATGTCGGGCAGGTTGACCATATCGAGCAGCTTCAGAAGCTCGACGTCCGGTATGTGCCGCCCCGCGCAGGCGGGATAGAGCAACTGACAGCGAAGGTTGCCGACCGCCATGTAGGGACGCTGCGGCACGATCACCATCTGGTCCGCCTCAGGGCGCACGATTCGGCCGCTGCCGCAATTCCACAGGCCGCTAATGGCGCGCAATATCGAACTCTTGCCACCGCCGCTGGGCCCCACGATGAGCAGGTTCCTGCCTGGCGCCACCGTTACGGTGAGGTCATTGAGCAAGGTGCGCTGGTAGTCGGGCGTATGCAGCGTCAGGTGCTCCAGCGACAGCGTGTTGCCCCGACGATGCTCGATGTGGCTGCCAGGTTTGCGGCGAACGATGCGCGTGGAGGCCAGCGAAGAGGCGAAAGTGGTCAGCCGGTCCACCCCCGCGAGGAACCGGCTCAGGCTCTCGAAGTTATCGACGATGACCGTCAGTGCCGCCAGCACGGCCGCGAAGGCACCGGCGGCCTGGATCGCACTGCCAACTTCGAGTTCGCCATCCAGTACGCGATGAGCGACGATAACGCTGGGCAGCATCAGGGTCAGGAACGCATAGGCATACTGGAACAGGTAGAGATTCAGCTCCCAGCGGATCAGCTTGTTGAAATTGGCGAACACATGCTGAAACCGGCTGCGCACATGATCGGATTCGTGCTGCTCGCCGCGATGGAAAGTAATCGATTCGGCATGCTCGCGCACACGGATCAGGCTGAAGCGGAAGTCGGCCTCGCACTTGAGCTGGTAGAAGTTCAGCCCGATCAGCACCTTGCCGAAGCAGAGCACCGAGACCACCGTGCCACAGATGGCATAGAGCACCAGGAACGCCACCAACTCGCGCGATATCGACCACAGTACCTTGCTGAACCCGATCAGCTGCAGCACCGCGCCCAGCATCAAGAGCAGAAAGTACAGCGACTGCTGCGTGAAGGTGCTGATGTCCTCTGATATACGCTGATCCGGGTTATCGATGGCCGTATTTGCATTCAGCGTATAGAAGGCGCAGCCGCCGAAATACTTGTCCAGATAGTGGTGCGTCATCCACGCTCGCCACTGGATGAACAGCTTGTGCCGGGTGTAGTAGTAAAAGGCATAGACAGGCACGGCGGCAATCAGGACGTAGACGAAGACCTTGATGGCGTCCCAGAACCGGTCGGCGTCCTTGGCAGCGAGCGCGGAGGCAAACTCCCCCGTTTGCCGGTTGAAGAGCACATTGGTCCACGTCTGGCCAAACAACAGGCACACCAGCATCGCCAGCAACGCCCAAGCCTTCCACTTTTCCCGTGACAGCCAGTATGGCTTGGCGATGCTAAAGAAACGCTTCCACAGATTGCCCTCGCGTGTAGACATAGCCATTTCGTCCCACAACGCCTATGGGAAGGGCTGGCGCGCCTCTACATAGGCCGTTAGCAACCGGGTGGACGCATTTCGCGTGCCTGGGAAGATCAGGCTTGCGAGGTGTTTTGAATGGGGGTCAACGGTCCGCGATGCGTCATATTGCCGCCTGCGCCGTCAAGCTTCGCCCGGGTAACGGCCTACGCGCACGCTTGCAAATCCTACTGCAGTAGGGTGAGGCTCCCCCAACCGAGGGGAGGAGACCAGCACCGAAAATTTGGGGCGAATGCCACCGCATCCTGCTTAACGGCATTCCCGGGGATTCCTTGAGCCTTGCCGATTGCTCTCAAACGCTCACATCCAAAGGGATTGGCCCTCCTACATTCGCGGGTCTATACCCCCTAGCGAGTTCGTAGGGCGCACGGGCCTTGATCCGGGTAGGCCGATGAGCGCAATGCTCAGGCGTTGCGTCCCGCCTACAT
Source organism: Cupriavidus sp. 94F1 (assembly GCF_057798875.1). Classification (NCBI taxonomy): domain Bacteria; kingdom Pseudomonadati; phylum Pseudomonadota; class Betaproteobacteria; order Burkholderiales; family Burkholderiaceae; genus Cupriavidus; species Cupriavidus sp. 94F1. The sequence continues at coordinate 73,108 of NZ_JBYOJT010000007.1, read as the reverse complement.
CCAAGATCCTTACGCCCGCAAGAGGTATTTGCCAGTAAGTCCAAATTTGATAATTTCGCGCCCTATGAAGAAGTAGGGGGGCGGCGCTGCAAGCGACCACGCTCCCTACGCATCAAAAAATAGAAGGGAGCGGTTCGTTGTTTCGATTTCGGGTTCTACGGGGTGCGCCTGCGCCGCAGGCGCATTGTTCGCGCGCGTGGCGCACTGTTACGGCATTGGCGTTCGCCGCGCTGGCCATGCGCGTCCAAGGGGCAGGTGTTGTGGCGGACGGCAGCACGGCCACCACCGTCAACGTGGGGACTGGCGGCCGCATCACGGTTGGCGTGGCGGGCGCCGTAGGTGGCGTCTCTACCAACAGCTATCGCGAGTTCAACGTGCCACGCGCGGGCGTGGACCTGGACAACGCGACGGCCCGAGCCCGCACGATCCTGAACCAGGTGACGGGCACCAATCCGTCGCTGCTCGAAGGTCCGCTCAGCGTGCTGGGTCCGCGTGCCAATGTCGTGATCGCCAATCCGAACGGCATCAGTGTCAACGGCATGGTGGTGCAGAACATCGGCAACCTGGCCCTGACCACCGGCCAGGTGTCGTTCAACGACTTCACGGTCAACGGGCAGTTGCAGCGCAATCTGGTTTTGACCACAAACCAGGGGTTGATCGACATCGGGCCTGGCGGCCTGTCCGGCACGCTGCTCAATCTCGAACTGATCGCCAAGCAATTGCGGGTCGCTGGCAAGGTCGAGAACTACTACACCGACGCCAATTCGCGCGTACGCGCCGTGGTCGGTGACAGCCATGCGGAAATCGATGCCAGCGTTTCGCCGGGCGACAACCTGACACCGTGGATCTCCTATACGGCCGGTACTGGCGCGACGTCCAAGCAGATGGCGCTCGATATCACCGCAGCAGGCAGCCTGATTGGCGGTCGCGTGGAGTTGATCGTGACCGACCAGGGCGCGGGCGTTCGCAACGCTGGCGCGGCTTACGCCACTGCTGGGGATTTCGTGATCTCCGGCAGTGGAGACCTGGAGCTCGGCTCGGGCAAGATCACCGCCAACCGCGACGTGCTGATCGGAAGCGGCGGGCTGCAAGGCACGGGCACGATCGCGGCCGGACGTCACATGCAGGTCTTGTCCGACCGCATCAGCATGGCCGACAGCGCCCTGACGGCTGGCACGGCGACAACGGGTGACATCGTAATCGGCGCATCGGGCCAGGCGCACAGCCGAACGGTGTCCCTGACTGACACGGTGCTGAACGCCAGTGGTGGCGTGGGGGTGTTCGACGCTGGCGCTGGCGTGGCGCTTTCGGGGGTGCAGCTTAGCGCCAACGGCAATGTGTTGATGGAAGGCAAGGGCGTAGGCGGACTCGTCGTCAGCGCCGGGCGTACGCGCACATCGCTGACGTCGCTCCGAGGCACAGTGTCGATCGCCGCGACGGACCTGCAACTCAACGGGGCCGATATCGACGGCGTCGGCGGTGCCTCGGCCAAAGCCAGCAACATTGCGCTGCAAGACGCTGTCTTCGCTTCCTCGGGCGGCGCGGTGACCGCAGACGTTGCCGGGGCGTGGCGACAGCAGGACAGCGACGTACTCGCGGCCACCGACGTCACGCTCCACAGCGGATCCATGGTGCTGGCATCGGCCGGCCGCCAGTCCACCATCGTCGCCAATGGCGGGGGCGTAGTGGTCAATGTCGACAGTGACCTCGTCAATACCGGTGCCCTGGTCCAGGGCCAGCGCCGGGGTACGTTGCCGGGTGCCGAAGGGGCGGTCACCGTGCGTACGGGCGGCTTGCTCTGGAACGATTCGACACCCCAATACCTGGGCATCCTGTTCGGCACAGCCGACGACGTTGTCGTGCGTGCCGGCGGCGACATCGTCAACCGGCATGCGCGGATGCTGTCCAACGCCCGGCTCGATGTCGCCGCGACCGGCGACTTGATCAATGAGATCACCAAGCAGCCAGGTGCGAATGGCGAGCAGGCCGTTGTTGATGCCGAATCCGCCCGTCGGTGGCTGGTGCTGACCAAACGCCGCAGCACGTTCGATATTGACTATGGCGCCGCCGACCGTCCCGGCCAGATTGCCTATCTGCTGTCCGACACCGGCACCTCGCTCAGCGGCCGCAATGTGATCAACACCGGGGGCGAGATCTATGCCAACAACGGCGCGATCACGATCCATGCCGCCGATACGTTCCGCACGCAAGGGGTGACCACGGGATCGGCACACTATTCGCGGACCTGCATGATCGTGTGCCGTACCTCGGCATCGTCCGATACCGCAGTAACGGGCGGTCTGCTGTCCGCTGGTGGCAGCATAGACATCACCGCAGGCAAGCTGGCCGAGAACCTTGGCGGGCGCGTGCTGGCCATTGGCGACCTGACGGTCAATTCGCCAGTGACCTACGCTTCGGGTGTGACAGGCTACACAGCCATCGCGCGTGATCGGGGCTTCAAGGTGTTCTTCGGCGATACCTGGGCGCGCCTTTACGCGATGGACGTAGGCGGTAGCTGGATGGCAACGGGCCGCACCCGCATTGGCGGCGATGCCGTCGTGTCGGGAGGCAGCTTCGATGGCGATGTGTCGGTCGCCGGTGCCACCACCATATCCCGTCCTCGCCAGCAGACACCGGTTTCCGTGGAAAGCCATCTTGGCCTGACGTCGTGGATGTGGCGATGACATCCACGACGCGACGAAACCATCTTCGCGCCGCCGCATGCTGGCTCGTGGCCGCTGCCGGATCGGCGATGGCGCAGGTGCCGCCAGTTGGACTCGTGCCGCCCGAAGACCCGGCCCAGCGACTGCTGCGCGAGCAGCGCCAGCGCGAACTGCAGCGCGAGGCGACGCAACCGCCCGCCCAGATCGAAAACCGCGTGCCCACGGCGCCGGACGTGCGCGTCGAGGATGTTGAAGAGACGGCCACCACGTTTGCCATCGACCGTATCGAGGTGGTGGGTAACACCGTACTGTCTGACGCAGACGTCGAAGCCATTACGGCCCCGTTTGCTGGCCGCCAGCTTGGTGCCAATCGCATCAACCTGCTGCTGCGCCGGTTCACCGAGGCGTTTGTCGCGCGCGGCTATATCACCACGCGCGCCTACCTGGGCGAGCAGAACCTGGCCAGTGGTGTCCTGCGCGTGACCGTGGTGCCGGGGCGGGTGGAGTCGTTCCAGCTCAACGGCAAGACCCTACGCCCTGGCCCGCTGCCGCTCTTCGATACGGTGGCAGGCGGATGGATCACCGACGCGGGCACGGTATGGCAGTTTCCGGCGACGGGCGACACCTTGCGGCTGGCGGATCTAGAGCAGGGCGTCGATCAACTCAACCGTCTGCGCCGCAATCGGGCCGAGATGCAGATCCTGCCGGGCCAGACGCCCGGCGGATCGGTCGTGGCACTGGCCAACCAGCCCGGCGACCGCTTCCGCTTCAATGCGGGCGTCGACAACTACGGTAGTCGCGTGACCGGCATTTCCCGCACGCGATTGGGTATCGATGCCGACAATGCGCTCGGTCTGCAGGAATCGCTCGGCGTCAGCTACGTTGGCACGACAGATACCAATGCGGCCGTGGCGTCGGTGGCCGTGCCGTTTGGCTACAACACGTTCAGCTATACGGCGTCGTTGTCCGAGTACCAGAACACCATTGGCGATACGGCGCTGCTCTATGGCCGCACGTTGGGCCATACGTTTGGCTGGAATCGCGTCATTACGCGCAACCAGCACGGGCGACAGGCGTTGGACCTGACGCTGACCTGGCGCAAGACCGAGCGTGAGATCAACAACCTCGAACTGGATCCGCAACGGCTGACAGTACTGCGAGCCGCGTGGAATGGGCTCTGGCGCTTTGCTGCCAACGGCCAGCAAGGCTATGTCACGGCAGAAGCCGGCTATTCGCGTGGATTGTCGGCATTCCACGCCACGCCAGACCCATCCGACATCCGCCATGACGAGGCCCACGCGCAGTTCAACAAGCTCGACGCCAATACCACGCTGCAATTGCCGCTCCCGGTCATCGCGGAGCGCGTGCAACTGGCCTGGCGGGCGCAACTGGTGGGGCAGTGGACCGACGTTGCGTTGTTTGGCTCCGAGCAGATCTACGCGGGGGGGATGAGCACCGTGCGCGGCTTTCGGGAAGGAGTGATTGCGGGAGACCGGGGGGCGTACCTGCGCAATGAGGTCGCATGGGCCAACGCGCCGGCGATTGCGGGCATCCGCATGGAGCCCTATGTCTTTCTCGATGGCGGCGAAACCCAGTACGTGGCCACCCACCGATGGCAAGCCGTGGTGGGGGCGGGCGCAGGCATCCGCCTGTCAGCCCAGTGGGCCAAACAAACTTTCACGAGCGAACTGCTGGTGGGCGGGCCGCTGGCGCAGCCCGCCAATCTCGGGCCGAAGCGCGGTGTCGTGCTGGCCACCTTGAACTGGATCTACTAGAAATTGGGAGCACAAGCCATGCAAGGCAACTTTACTCGTCTCGCTCTGGGTGCCGTCATCGCACTGGGGCTTCAGTGCGCGCACGCTGCCACGGTCAATGGCGTGGCAATCGCCGATACGGCTATCACCGACACCCTGCAGGCGGCGGGCCTGCCCGATTCTCCGCAGGCGCGCGAGGCGATCAAGCAGCAGTTGATTGCCAAAGAACTGTTCCGGCAGGAGGCCGCCAAGGACAAGGCGCTGGAGCAGCGCCCTGACGTGCAGGCATCGCTGCGTGACGCGCGGAATCAGGTGCTGATGCAGGCTTGGCTCAAGGACCATATCAAGCCCGCGCCGGTGACCGATGCAGAAGTCCGGGCGCGCTACGACGCCATTGTGGCCACGCTGGGCGGCCAGGAATACAAGGCCCGGGTCATCGAAGTGGCCGACGATGCCGCGGCCAGCGCTGCGCTGGCACGTATCAAGGCCGGCGAGGACTTCGCGAAGGTGGCGCAGGACATCAGCCTCGCCCCGTCAAAAACCGCTGGCGGTGCGATGGAATGGATCAGCTTCAAGGTGCCGGTGCAGGAGGGCAAGACCCAGAACCTGCCGCTGCCGATTGCGCAGGCAATTGCATCGCTGCCGCCGGGTGCCATTACGCCCGCGCCGGTCTCGCTGGGCGAACGCCGCTATCTGGTCAAGGTCGATGCCGTCCGCCCGACGCAGATCCCTGCGTTCGAGACGGCGGCGCCCGGCATCCGGCAGGCGCTGCAGGCGCAGGCGCTGGAGCGCGCCACGCTTGCCTTGGTCACGAGCCTGCTGACCAAGGCAAAGATCACCCAGTAATTCGCGCCGCATTTGCTACGCCCGATTCGCCGGCGGCGTTTCACGCTGCCGTTCCAAGTTTTTTGTCTGACGCTGTTCAGCCCTACCATGCAACGCGACCGCTCGGCCACGCTGTACCCCGTTTCCTCGACCTCCGCTGACGTTCCCACGGACGTGCCGGCCGACCTGTCGCTGGCCGACCGTGGCCGCCGCAGCCTGGCGGCGCGTGCCCTGGCGGCATGTCTGGCCACGACGCTGTGGATAGGGCCGATGTCGATCACGTTGCAGCAGTCCAGGCAGGCGGCAGGTGTACTAGGTGCGGGCGCAACGCCTGTGGATGCCTTCGCCACGCATGTCGGCGCAGTGCGGCAGGGACTGCTGCGCTGGGCAATGGACCAGGTTCCGGTGGTATTGCGCTTCGGCCCCGCCGAGGCCATGGCCGTACCAGTGACGGATCCGGCTGCGCCGATCCGCTTCACGCCGACGATCTCTGCCACGACCGGCCCGGGCGCACCGCAAGGTGGCGTGCCTGTCGTAGGCATCACCGCGCCGAATGCCCAGGGCATCTCGCTGAACCAGTACCGCTCGTTCGTCGTCGATCCGATTGGGCTGATCCTGAACAACAGCGCCACCGGCGGTGGCGCGTTCCTGGGCGGCCAGGTGGCGGCCAATGGCAACCTCGCAACGTCGGGGCCGGCGCGTTTGATTGTCAACCAGGTGACCAGCAATGCGCCGGCGCAGATCAACGGCATGGTCGAGGTGTTCGGCGCCCAGGCCGGCGTGGTGGTAGCGGCACCGGGCGGTGTCTATACCAACGGCGCGGGCTTCACCAACACGTCGCAGGTGACACTGACGACCGGCACGCCGCAGTGGCTTTCGGCCACAGGCGCCGCCACAAGCTTCGATGCTGCCGCGTCGGCGGGATTCCTGGTGCAGGGCGGCCGCATCCAGATCGGCAACCCGACGCCGGGGTCGGCCAGCACCGGCATCGAAGGCACGGTCGGCAATATCAATCTGATCGGCGAGTCGATCGGCATCGATGCGGCGCTGAACGCCGGCCGCCAGATCAACCTGGTGGCGGGGCGCCAACTGGTAAAGCCAGATGGCGACGGGTTCACGACGACGCCCACCGGCGTCAACAATGCCGCCACGAACACCTCGGCCACGAACGGCCTAGCCATCGATGCCACGGCGTTCGGGGCGATGAATGCCGGGCAGATCCGCATCGTCAGCACGGCCGTAGGTGTGGGGGTGCGCGCCGATGGCAACCTTGCTGCATCGGCGGGCAATCTGACCATCGATGCGTCGGGCAACGTGAAGGTGGGCAGCACCTACGCGAAGCAGGCGGCGGCGCTGAACGCGGCCGGTACGCTGGAGGCATCCGGCAACGGCCGCGCCGAGGCGGGCTATACGGTCAACGCGGCTGGCGACGTGACCCTGGGCGGCACGCTGGAGGCGGGGCGCGGCATCGCCGTGACGTCGGGCGGCGTCATTCGTGGTGTGGGTGGCGTCAAGGCACAGGATGCCGTAGCGCTCGACGCAGCGACCAATGTGGATGTGGGCGGAGCCATCAACGGCGCCAGCATTGTCGTCAAGGCGGCGGGGCAGGACGGGCAGGGCGATATCCGCCTGGGCGGCGACGTAACGTCGCCGGGCACTATCGCGCTGCAGGCAGCGCGGGACACTGTCATCGACGGTAGCGCCGTGTCGGCCGGCGACCTCAACCTGGCTACACAGCGCAATCTGACGATTCGCGGCGCTGCGGGTAGTACCACGGGCAATGTGTCGCTGACCGGCGTAGACGGTAGCGTCACCACGGCGGGCAATGTTGTGTCGCCTGGCACGCTCACCGTGCAAGCGGGTACCGATGTCAGCCTGGGTGGCCAGGTGGTGGCCACGGGCCGGCTCGACGTCGCGGCCCGGACTGGCAGCATTAGCACCAGCGGGCAGATCGGCAGCAATGCCGGCATCGTGCTGAAGGCGGCGCAGGATGTAACGGTGGGCGGCCAGGCGCAAAGCGCGGGCGATACGGCCATCACCGCCACACGCGGCAACGTTGTCGTCAACGGGGCACTGACGAGCGACGGCAATATCGCTATCGCGGCCGGCGGCAGCGCGAACGTTTCCGGCAAGTTGTCGAGCGGCGGCAACGCCAGCGTGTCGGCTGCAACGGGTTCGGCCACGATCAGTGGGTCGCTGACGAGCCTGGGCAATGCCAATGTCACGGCCGCGCAGGATGCGACGCTATCTGGCAGCACGCTGGTGGGCGGGAGTCTCGGTGCGTCGGCAGGCCGGACGCTCAAGGTGGGCGACCTCACCTGGATCGGCAAGGATGCCACGCTGCGCGGTGGCGACGTCTCGATAGGCGCGCCGCCGGGCCAGCAGAACGCTGTCAGCGGTACGCTGGACGTCGCCGCCACGCGTGGCCTGACGCTGACCGGCGACACCACGGCGACCAACGTGACGCTGAGCGGCGCGACCGTCATCAACGCGGGTGGAACAGCGGCAGTGCAACAGATGCAGGTCTCGGGCGGCACGGTGACCAACACCGGGACGCTGGCCGGCAGTGCCGTCACGCTGAACGTGGGGAACCTGACCAACCGTGGCGTACTGGGTGGGCAGAACGTCAACGCGACCATTGGCAACGCCTTCGACAATGCGGCGGGGCTGCTGTCCGGTGCCCAGACGCTCACGGTGTCGGCCGGTGCACTGGTGAACAACTCGGGCGGCACGCTGTTTGCCGGCGACCTCAGCGGCCAGAATCCGCTGAGCGGCAATCTGGCGTTTACCGTGCTTGGTGGCAACGGCAGCTTCAATAACGTCGGCGGTCAGGTGCTGGCGGGTAACAACCTGACACTCAACGCGCCGAACCAGGTTTTCGACCCATCGGCCATGGCCACGGGAAAGCTCGATGCCAATGGCACGCTAACACTGGGCGCACTGGCGATCAGCAACACCGGCACGTGGACGGTGCCGGGCGGCAGCGTCGTACTCAACGCCAGCCAGGGCATCAGCAACAGCGGCACGATCCAGAAGGCGGGCGACCTGTCGCTGGCTACTGGCGGTGCCCTGACCAACACCGGGCAGATTATCGGCGGCGCTAATGTTTCGCTGTCCTCCGGCAACCTGACCAATACGGGCACGCTGCACGCCAATGGCGACCTTGCGCTGGACGGCAACGTCACGAACCGCGGTGTGGCGGAGGCGCTGGGCAATATCGCCATCACGGGTGGCAACTTCGACAATACCGGCGCCAAGATCCAGGCCAACGGCAACCTCAAGATCGACATCGGCGGCACGGTTACCAACGTGGCCGGCGTGGTCGGCGCCAACGGCGATATGCATATCGCGGCGGGGGCCGTGGTCAACGACCGTGCAGGGCCGGTGGATGGGGGGAGTACGACCGGCAAGGTCAGCAACGAGGCGCTGATCAACTCGGCGGTGATCGGCAGCTACGCGCCGTGGGAGCAGTCTGGCTGCGATTCATGCTCATGGATGCCTACGGCGGGCACGCCCACCAACCTGAAGCTGAGCGATATCCGTCGCACTCTCGACGGCACTGCATTGGCGCCGGAGGTCGGCTACTACCCCTATACGTCGGGTGGAGATGCCGGCATCTCATGGATTCCGATGTGGCAACTGGTCGATGCCAACAGTCCGTACCCGGCCAATGCCGTGGGCACGGCGATCGCGTTGCCGACCGTAGACCGCACCATCATCAAGCAGGCGGACGGCGTTGCTGGCCAAATCATCGCTGGGGGCAATCTCGATATCGTCGCGTCGACCTTGTCCAACAAGGGCGGCATCATTTCAGCCGCACGCAATGTCGCGCTCAACGTCGGAAACTTCGACAATGGCCGATCGGCGACGCTGATGGACAACGTGACAGACGTCGTCAACCAGGCCGAATTCAATGCGCTCCTAGCCACGCTCAACCGGCTGGCACAGACAGTTCCGTTTTCTGGGCTCAAGGGAGACAACCAGCAACTGCTGTTTGGCGTCATCATACCGCCATGCATGGGTGACAGTTGTGGCATGCCACCCATCACCGGCGCACCGGTCAACATTGGTCGCGACGTCAACAACGCTGCTGTGGCGGCGCCGACGCAGTCGTCGACAACTTACCAGCTCGGCAAGGCAGGGCAGATCACCTCGGGCGGCAACCTGACCTTGACCGGATCGGGCGACCTGACCAACGCTGGGGATATCGCCGCTGCTGGCAACGTCAAGATCAAGACCCCGGGTACCTTCACCAACAAGGGGGTGTACGACGTCAGTGTTTCGACGAAGGTCGGCTGTGTGCCAGGTGGCGACTGTCCGGACGATAGCAATCCCACCGTGCAGTCGGTGGCTTGGCAACAGACGCCTTCCACCATTGCAGCCGGCAATTCGCTGACCATCAACGCAGGCGGCGTGCAGAACCTGAATGCCACGCTGGCCGCGCAGGGCAATGTGGACCTCACGACCGGCGGCACGGTAACCAACCGGGCCGGTGCGATCCAGTCGATTTCTGGCGATGTCTCGATCACGGCGGCGGCGCTTATCAACCAGTCCGTCGATCCCGTCAAGCTGAACAAGAGCTATGGCGGCCAGAATCCTGCGTATGCCGGTGGCTGCAATCCGGGCGGTACCTATGGCAACAGCCAGTGCCGCGCCACCGAGGACGCTGCTGCCGGTCCGGCAGCGGTAATCTCTGGCGCCCGGAACGTCACGATCCAGACCGGGTCGCTCAATAACAATGGCGCGCTGATCAGCGGCGGCCGCAATGTCAACGTGCAGGCCAGCGGCGGGGTGGACAACACCGCCATCGCGCTCAATGCCGACTGGATCGGTCGCTGGCAGGAAGACCGCAGCGGCGGCGACCGCTGGCACGATACCGGCGGCCGTTCGGTGCTGGGCAGCATCGCGTCCGGCATCCAGGCGGGCAATGCGCTGACCGTCAATTCTGGTGGCCAGATCGTCAACACCGGTAATCTGCTGGGCCAGGCTGTCGACCTGACCGGTGCGTCCATGGTCAACGGCATTACCAGCCCGAACCAGCCCACGCCGCCCATCGCCCCGCCGCAGCAGGTCATCCCGCTCGGTCTGTCGCCGGTGCCGGCCGGATCGCTGCCGCCTACGGCGACAGTCGCGCCGGACCCTACCGAGCCGTGGCAGTTCACGCCAGTGGTGGTAGCCACGCCGACCGCGCCAACGGCAACGACACCGCCTGCCGTCGACTGGCACTTCAATGCCAAGCCGGACGGCACGCCGGTGACCGCCCCCACCACGTCGAACGACCGTGCGCAGTACGTCAACCCGAACCCGGCTACCGGGGTGCTGGCTGGCGTGACGCCGGACAGCCTGCTGGCGCAATTGCCGCCAGAACTGCGCCCAGGCAACGTGACGTTCTACTACGACCCATATACCGAAGGGCAGAAACTACAGCATGCCGCGCTGGCGCAGACGGGGCAGGAAAGCTTCATCAGCGGCCTGTCGTGGGATAGCCAGAACAACCTGTCGGTGACCGATCAGGAAAAACTGGCGCTCTACAAGAATGCCGCGGACTACGCGAAGGAACACAATCTCGCGCTGGGCCAGGCATTGAGTGTCGACCAGGTGAAGGCGCTGGACGCGCCGATGCTGTGGTACGTCGAGCAGGCGGTACCCGATCCCCGATGCACGCTCGCAAGCACGATCTGCCCGAGCGTCAATGCGCTCGTGCCGCAGGTCTATCTGCCTGAGGGCTATGCACAGGCGCTGGCGGTGCCTACGGGTGGCACGATCAGCGGCGAGAACATCAAGCTGACCGTCGACGGCCAGCTTCGCAACACCGGTCAGGTCATCGCGCGCGACACGCTGACGGTCAAGGCTGAGAGCATCGACCTGAGCCCGAACGTGGTGTCCATCGGCACCAACGCGTACAAGGCCCAGGGCGGCTGGAACGTGGTGACCGGCACCGTGGTGCAGCCCGGCGGCTTCCTGTCGGCGATGCACATGGACATCGAAGCCGACAGCATCCGCGCCATCAACGACGCCTTCCGCGTGACCCGCGCCGACGGCTCGGTCGACCCTGACGCCAGCGCAGCGCTGGTGGCGCAGCTCAAGGAAAGCCTGGGGCTGAACTACACCGAAGGCACGGTCGCCGACGACATCCATACGCGGTTTATCAAGGAGAAGAAGGGCTTCGGCATCATCGGCCAGATTGTGGCGATGGTGGCGGCGGTGGCGGCGTCCATCGTGACGGCCGGCGCTGCTGCCGCCGCGATGGGTGTCGCCTTGGCCAGTATGACCCTCGGTCAGGCAATGGTCGTGGCGGCATTGTCCAGCATGGCCGGCAGCCTCGCGAGCCAGATTGTCTCCGGGCAAGGCCTCAATTTCGGCAAGATTGCCCAGGCTGGCCTGATCGGTGCGGTTACCGCCGGGTTGACCAACGGCATCACGTTTGACGGCAACAGCTTTGGCTTGAGCGAGTGGGGGAAATCGCTGGAGGGAACTAAGACTCTGGCGAACCTCGCAGGCAGCAATACGGCCGGAGGCGTGCTACAGGCGGCGAAGGACGGCGCCACAGGCACCATTTACCAGCAGGCCATCGGTATGGTCGGTACCGGCCTGATCAGCGCCGGAGTCAATACCGCCTTCAACGGCGGCAGCTTTGGGCAGGCGTTCCTGAATAACCTTGTGGCGCAAACAGCCGCTCTGGGCGCTAACGCGATTGGTAACTCCACAGATCCGCTAACGCTGCAGAATGTTGCCGCCCACGCTGCGCTGGGTTGTGCTGCACAAAGTGCGATGGGAGCTGACTGCGCTAGTGGTGCCATTGGCGGGGCCACTAGCGCAGTAGTGGCGCCGTTGGTGCGTGACGGGCTGTACGACGGCAGCCAGACCGTGACAACGACGGCGAATGGCGACGGGACGGTGACCACGACGACGAGCTACGATAACCGGGCGTACAACGCGGCGACGGCGGCCATCGCGATGTTGGCGGGTGGGGCACTGGCAGGTGCACTCGGACGGGACGCGAGCGCGGCGGCCGGCGCGGCGCAGAACGAGGCGCTCAATAACTCGACCAGTGCCAAGACACTTACCCAGTCGATGGCTGATTGGTTGCAACAGAACTACGGCAACATGGGCGGCGACTTGGCTCGCTGGTATCGCCAGTTCGTGGGCATGATGCCGGGACAGACGCCACCGACGGAGGCGAATCCGTTGGTGGATGCGACAAACGGAGGCAATCCGCCGGCGACGGGCGGAGCCGTAGTGACGCCGCCGCTGATGGCTTGCGGCCCAAGTGGTCAGTGTGTGTTGACCCCGCCGGTTGCGTCACCGGGGGCACCTGGTAATGCAATACTCTCCAGCGGAAACGGCGATAGCGAAAGTGGATCGGCGGGCGGCTCCGGCAACAGCACGAGCGGTCTACCAACGACGGACGCTGTTTCCGTAACCGGGAACCGTTCGATCGATAAGGCTCAAAGCTATGAGAACGCTGTCCAAGGGATGTACAACAATACTCCCTTCGCGGAGCGGCAATATACGGCTGTTGTAAATGGTCAGCGGGTTAACGGTATTGCTGACGATGTGGCGATTCTTGACGGAAGGCTCACTGCCGTCGAAGCGAAATACGTAGATGATTGGGCCACGTCGCTGCGTAACCCAAACAGCCCCAATGGGATGACTCCCTGGGCTCGCGTCGAACAGCAAAACATGGTTTCCCAAGCGCAAAAATACGCGGCGGGCTTCGATGGTGGCGTGGTGTACCATACCAACAGCCCGCAGCTTGCCGCTTACTATAGTCAGGTGTTCAGCAACTCGGGGGTCAAGAACTTCAAGTTCGTGATCACGCCGACCAAGTGATAGGAAGAAAGTTATGACCAGCCAGTTGGAGCGGCTAGAGCAGATTCTAGGAGGAAAGCTTGAGAGGCAAGATGCACGGGTGATTCCGGGCACTGTCGCTGTAGAGGGCACGGAGTTTGTGTACTTCGCTGACGATGGTAAGAACAAGTTCCGAAAGCAGTTTAGAAACCTTACGGAGTTCACCAACCCGCCGAATGCTAAGCACGGTGGAGTTAACGAGCGAGGTTGTAAGATCACCTTGTCTTGTGGTCAGCTGTTTCATGCAATTGGCTACCATGGCGATCTTGAGGGCTGGCGGAAGGACATAGAAGCTGGCGCACAGGCGTTGCACCTTCTGCTGGCCCGGATAGAAGGCGATACGTTCGTGGTCTCGGACGGCCGCTTGTGTCCGCTGAGCGAGTGCAAGATCGAGTTCGATTGACGCTGGCAGGTGACCACTGCGGAAAGTGGGCAGCATCGGTCGGGCCGGCTGTCGCGCCCCAATGCGCGCGTGGTTGAGTTTCAACGTACGCACCCAATCACAGAGCTGTGGGGAACTGCGCTGCCAGCGTCGAGCGACTCGATGAGCCTGGATACATCACGTCATCTTTTCTACGCTCGTGTCGCCACCTGACGCCGCGACAAACCGAGTTTCTCGGCCGCGCCAGACCGTCAGGCCGTGGTCGACCACGGCCTGAATCACCTTGAGTCGATCGAGTTCTCGCATCGTCATCGTGATGGTCTCGGGCTTGCGCATCGCGGCCTCCGGTTCGGATAGACGGAAAGCCACCAGCATGCCAGTCCTGGCAAGGGGGTACGACATTTCTATTTGGCCTAAGTACGACAAGTCTAATTGGCCCTGACATACCTTCCAGAAATAATACATATTATGTTAAATAAAATATAGCCTCCCACTGTGCTGCAGATGCCGCGAGCCCGCCAACATCGCCATATCGCGCCCAATCACCCACCCGAATCCTCATACCCCTCGATCACCACGATATCCGCCTGCGAGTACGGTGCGCGCAGCGCGATCAGTGCCTGGTATTCCGGTGATCGGTAGCATTCCAGCGCGCGGGCATAGCTTTCGAATTCGATGACGACGATGCGGGAGCGTGGCGAGCCCTCGACCACCGTTTTTTCGCCATTCCTGACCAGGAACCGGGCGCCGTATTTGTCGAAGACGGCCTTGTTGCCGGTGATGTAGCCCTGATAGCCGGTGGCATCGGCGATGTCGACGGCGGCCACCCAGTAGCCCTTTTTCATCTCGGCTCCCTCGTTTCAGTAAATTTGAATGACTCTGACTGCACAGGCGCCTTTGTGCGGGCCAGCAAATCACTATAGTTCGGCACATGGGACGCGCAAGGCGTGATTGGGTCCGTCCGGATGGTTTGAACAAGGAGTTGGCATGGCCACAAACGGTAGCGCAGGCAACGCAGGCAACGCAGGCAACGCAGCCAGCGGGGGCAAGCTGGATATTGGGGCGTTCGCCTTCGTGGCCGGCTATACGGACGTGATCGGGTTTATCGCGCTGGCGGGGCTGTTCACCGCGCATGTGACCGGCAATCTGATCATGATTGGGGTGGAGTCGGTGGGTAGCACCGAGGGGTTGTTCCTGAAGGTGGTGGCGCTACCGGTCTTCGTTGGCGCGGTCGCCCTGGCGCGGTTGACCGAGAAGCGCCTGATCCAGCGCGGTCGCGGCCCGGTGGTGCCGCTCATTGCCGCCGAGATCGTGCTGCTGGCAGCGTTTGCCGGGGTTGGCCTGCGGATGCACGCCCTGGGCGCCGGCACGGACTCGACTCTGGCGATGCTTGCCGGCTTGCTGGCCGTGGCGGCCATGGCGATCCAGAACGCATTGTCGCGCACGTCGCTGGCGGATCTTGGTCCGACCACCATCATGACCGGCAACAGCACGCAGGTAATTATCGATCTGGTGGACCTCCCTTCTGCGTCGCCAGAGGCACGGGGCCCGATTCGCGCCAGGCTGGGAAAGATGGTCCCCAGCGTACTGTCCTTCGCAGTTGGAGCAATCCTGGGCGCGCTGGCCTACACGCGGTTCGGCTATGCCGCCGTGGCGCTGCCCATCGTCGTGCTTTTGGTGACCTGCATCCGGCGCGCCCAATCGCAGACGGCGGTGCAGGCCCGGTGATCCGTTCCAACCTGGCGATCGCCGCCTGGCAGACTTACCTTTGCGAAAAAAGCCGTGTATAAGTCGGTTTCATTTGATCTGGAATCAAGAATGAAAACGACCATCGACGAATTGCTGGCCTTCGCGGCTGTCGTGGACACCGGCTCGATCACCGCCGCTGCGGAACACCTGGGGTTGACCGTGTCAGCCACCAGCCGGACGCTGAGCCGGCTTGAAGAGAAGCTCCAGACCACCCTGCTGCGCCGCACGACGCGCCGGCTCGAACTGACCGAGGAAGGTGCCGCCTTCCTGCAGCATGCGCGCGCCATCCTGTCGATGATGGACGAGGCCGAAGAGCAGATGGCGGCCCGGCGCATGCGTCCGTTCGGTCGGCTGCGCGTGGACGCGGCCACGCCTTTCATGCTGCATGTGATCGTGCCCCTGGTGGAAGGCTTTCGCTTGCGCTATCCCGAGGTGGAACTGGAGTTGAACTCCAACGAGGGCATCACCGACCTGATCGAAAAGCGGACCGATGTGGCCTTCCGCATCGGCGCGCTGAAAGACTCCACGCTGCATGCGCGTCCCATCGGCACAAGCCGCATCCGGGTGCTTGCCAGCCCGGATTATCTGCAGCGCCACGGGACGCCGACCAAGGTAGAGCAGCTGGCCGGCCATGTGCTGCTGGGCTTCAGCCAGCCCGATTCGCTCAACGACTGGCCGCTGCGCGACAACGACGGCGATACCGTCCATATCAAGCCGACCATCGCCTCATCGAGCGGCGAGACGCTGCGCAGCCTAGCGCTGGCGGGCCAGGGCATCGTCTGTCTGTCCGATTTCATGACGCGCGCCGACCGTCGGGCCGGGCGCCTGGTGCCGCTGTTCGCCCGGCAGACGCTCGACGTGCGTCAGTCCATCAACGCGGTCTACTACCGCAACACCGCCCTTGCCTCGCGCATTACCTGCTTTGTCGATCATGTGGTGGGCGTGCTGGGCAGCAAGCCGTTCGACGAACAGGCCTGAGAGTTCGATGCCCGTCAGCCTGTACTCCCCTGCGCATGGGACGCCCATTCTGCCATTCTGATTTGGCATTTTTCAGCCGCCACTTTAAATTTTCTTTGTCCCTTGGACAATCCCGATTCTGCGCTGCTATATTGGCGTGACCATTTTCCGGGCCGTCCATGCCATCCTGCCCATGGTACGTTTGCCAGGCCTGCGACGCCTGCCTCCGCTCGCTGTATTGGCCGTCCCGCTGCAGGGTTGCGCGGGTGCGCCTGCCGTGCCCCTCGTCGGGGCCTATTTCCCGCTCTGGCTATTGAGTGCGCTGGTCGGCATCGCGGGCGCCCTGGTGGCCTGGCGGATATTCGTGACGACCGGCTGGGCGGAAACCGTCCGCTGGCAGCTGCTGGTCAATACGGCGATCGGACTCATGATTGCCGAAATCGTATGGTTAATCGGCACGGGGCATTTTCCATGAAAATGGCAGGTATCAGGCGGGCGCCGATGCGTGGCAAATGGATTGCCCTGGCGATTATCGTGCTGGCGGTGCTGCTTTCCATTTATGCGTGGCAGCGCGCGGTCCGCTACCCTTCCACCGACGATGCCGCGCTCGATGCCGACTTCGTGCATGTGGCCTCCCCGGTCGGCGGGCGCATTGCCCGCATCCTGGTCAGCGAGAACCAGCACGTCGCCAAAGACCAGATCCTGTTCGAGATCGATCCCGTGCCGTATCGCCTGGCCCTGGCGCAGGCGCAGGCAGACCTGGCGCTTGCAAACGCCATGCTGGGGACGCGCCGCCGAGCCCTCGGCACCGAGCGTGGTACGGCGTCGGTGGCATCGGAACAGATCGCGCGTGCCGAGCAGAACTACGCGCTGACGGCGCGAACCGTGGAGCGCCTTCGCCCGCTGGCTGCCGAGGGCTATGTCCCGAAGCAGCAGCTTGACCAGGCGGAGGTGGCCTGGCGCGATGCGGCCGTGACCCTGAAGCAGGCGCAGCTGCAGCGCGCCACGACGGCGCAGGCCGTAGGCAGCGAGGACGATGCCGTGGCGACCGTGCAGGCACGCGAGGCCGCTGTAGCCATCGCCCAGCGCGCGCTGGACGACACCGTGGTCCGCGCCCCGCACGCCGGCCGCGTCAGCAGCCTGCGGTCGCTGTCGGGCGAGGTCGTGATCCCGAACCAGTCGCTGTTCTTGCTGGTCGATACCGGCGAATGGTTCGCGGTGGCCAATTTCCGTGAAACCGACCTGGCCGGCATTCATGTGGGCGACTGTGCCACCGTCTATTCGATGATCGACCGGCGCCACGCGCTGCGCGGCACGGTGCAGGGTATCGGCGTGGGCATTACCGATACGGACAGGCTCAACCTGCCGCGCGCCCTGCCCTATGTGCAGCCATCGGTGAACTGGGTGCGCGTGGCGCGCCGCTTCCCGGTGCGCATCAAGCTCGAAGAACCGCCGGAAACGCTGGCCCGGGTGGGTGCCAGCGCAACGGTCGAGGTGCGGCATGGCGCAGCCTGCCGCTGAGGCATCGCGCCTGGGGCTGGCCGATATCGGCGCCCTGCTCGCCCCGTTCCCGGGGCGCGCCGCCGCCACCACGCGCATTGCGGCGGCCAGCACACTCACCTGCCTGATCGCAGCCATCTATGGCACGCCCGAAGCGGCCACTTCGGCCTACGTGATCTTCTTTATCAACCGTGCCGACCGTACCAGCAGCATCGTGATGAGCGTGGGCATGCTGGTGCTGATCAGCCTGATCGTGGGGCTGGTGATCGTGCTGGCGGGGCTCACGCTCGACAGTGCGCTGCTGCGCGTGGCCTGCATGGCCGTCGCGTCCGCCTCGCTGCTGTTCCTGACCTCGGCCAGCAAGCTGCGGCCGGTGGGCGCCATCGTGGCGATGATCATTGGCTTCGGACTCGACGAACTGGGTCTGGTCCCGGGCGGCGAGGTGGCCACCCGGGCGCTGCTTTACGCATGGCTGATGGTGGCCATCCCGATCGGCGCGAATGTCGTGGTGAACCTGCTAATGGGCCCATCCCCCCGGCGCCTGGCCGGCGCACGCCTGGCGCATTGCGTGCGGGTGGCCGCGCAGGCTCTGCGACACCCTGAAACCGGCGGCCCCGCCATCGCCCGGGTCCTGCGCGACGGCGTGCAGCCCGTGGCCAGTTGGCTGAAGCTGGCGAAGTTCGAAGGCAGCGCGAATGCAGCCGACGTCGCGGCATTGCGCCAGGCGATGACGTCGACCATGGCCATCCTGATGGCCGCCGACGTGGCCTACCGGCAGCCCGGTGCGAGCCTTCCCGCCCCGCTTGCCGATTCGCTGGCCGATATGCTCGATGCCATGGCGCGGATGCTCGATGCGGGCGGCTATCCGGTGGAAATTGCCGTGCCGCTGCCTGATACGGCCGCCGCCTTGTCGCCGCTGCAGCAGTCGGTCGTGGCCGAAATTGTCCAGGCCATCGCCCACTATGCCGAGCCCGAAGCCGCCGCTGCCGTCGGCCCGGCCGCACCCGTCGAACCTGCCGATGCCGCACAGGAAGCCATCGACAAGAAGCGCGGCGGCTTTCTCGATGCCGATGCCTTTACCAACCGCTCGCATATTCATTACGCGTTGAAGACCACCGGCGCGGCCATGTTCTGCTATCTGCTCTATCAGCAGCTGGACTGGCCGGGCATCCATACCTGCTTTATCACCGTCTATCTGGTGTCGCTGGGCACGGCGGCCGAATCGGTGGAAAAGCTCGTGTTGCGGCTGGCCGGCTGCCTGGTCGGCGCGGCGCTGGGCACGGCAGCCATCGTCTTCGTCGTGCCGGCGCTCGATTCGGTGGGCGGCCTGCTGGCGCTGGTGTTCGCGGGCACATGGCTGTCGGCGTGGGTGGCCATGGGCTCGCCACGCATTGCCTACGCCGGTTTTCAGATTGCGTTCGCGTTCTATCTCTGCGTGATCCAGGGGGCGGCGCCGGGGTTCGACCTGACGATTGCCCGCGATCGCGTGATCGGCATCCTGATCGGCAACCTGGTCGTCTATCTGGTGTTCACCCGCATCTGGCCGGTCAGCATCGCCGACCGTATCGAAGGTGCCCTGGCCACCCTGGTGAGCCAGTGGCAGGAACTGGTGGCGGCCCGTCATCCCGACCAGCGCCGGCAGCATGCCGCCACGGCGCTTGGGCTGCAGGGCGCCATCGCGCAAGACCTGGCACTGGCCCGCTACGAGCCCGCCATGGTCGGCCCCGGACCGGCGTGGATCGACGATCACCGGCGGCGGCTCGGCGTGCTCGACGCCGTGGCGGGCCCGCTGTTCCTGCTGGCGGAGCGATTTCCGGGCGATCCCGACGTCGCGGCGCGGCTCCATGCCGTGAAGACGGCGGCGCCGCTGGCGCCGGCCTCGCCCGCACCGCTGGAGACCCATGCCGATGCCCGCACACGCGATGCGCTGCTGGCCATTGTCGACAAACAGCTGGCCGACTCGCCGTCCGGGCCTGCCAACCCCCCCTGCCCCGCATGCACACACCTGATCCGCCGGCTCGCCCGCCGATAGGCCTCGCGCTGGTCGCAGCCGCGGCGGCGCTTTCCGGCTGCGCCACGTCGGCGCTGGACCTGGCCCCGCCGCAGGCCGATCGCCCGTGGCAGCCGCAAACCGCGGCCAACGGCGAGATCATGGCCGGCGTCGCCAGCCGCCCCGCGCCACAGGATCGGCCGTCCGATTACACGCTGCCGGCCAATTCGGCGCTGGCGACCATCGCCCCGCCCGCCCAGCTCGATGCTGCGCACCCTTATACGCTTGCCGAACTGATCGATCTGGCGGAATCGTCGAACCCGTTGACACGGGTGGCCTGGAACGATGCGCGCAACGCGGCGCTGGCCACCGGCATCGCCCGCAGTACCTATCTGCCACAGATTTCCGTGGCGGCGATGGGCGGCTGGACAAACGGCCGGCTATCCAGCAACACGGCATTGGGGTCGGCCGGCGTGGATACGTCGCGCCATGGCGCGATCTCGGTGGTGTCGCTGCAATGGCTGCTGTTCGACTTCGGCGAGCGCGCGGGCCTGGTGGAAGCGGCGGAACAGGCCACGGTGGCCGCGAACATCGCCTTTACGGCCCAGCACCAGCGCATCATTCACGACGTCAGCGTGGCCTACTACCGCTACCAGGCCGCGCGCTCGCGCCGCGCCACGGTCGATCAGGCCATGGCCAATGCCGATGCGGTGCTGGCGGCGGCCAAGGCGCGCTATGCGCGTGGCGTAGGGACGGTGGTGGAGGTGGCGCAGGCCAACCAGAACCGCGCCCAGACCAACCTGGCGATGGTGCAGGCACAAGGTGCGGAGACCGATGCGTACCTGGGGCTGGTCACCGCCATCGGCATCTCGCCGCTGTCGAAGCCCGTCATTGCCGAGATGCCGCTGCGGCCGCTGTCGCCGGCACTGCGCAGTTCGGTCGAGCAGATCGTGGAGCGGGCGATTGCCCAGCGGCCTGACGTGCTGGGCGCCTACGCACTGGAACGCGCCAACCAGGCCCGTGTGAAGGCGGCCGAAGCGGCGTTCCTGCCCAAGGTCTTCATGTCGGCGTTTGCCTCGTATGCGTCTGGCGGCTCGGCCATTACCGCGATTCCGCCGGTCGGCCAGCAGCCGCCCACGGTCAACCTCAATGGCTACCGGTACGGCAACAGCGTGTTCCTGGGGGTGACGCTGCCGATCTATGACGGCGGCATGCGTTCCGCCGTGCTGGCGCAGGCCCGCAACGACGTGGACAGTGCGCAGGCCAGGCTGACACGAGCCAAGGAGGAATCGGTGCGGCAGGTGGTGGTCAGCCAGAGCGCGCTGGAATCGAGCCTGGCCGCCTACGATGCCGCAAGGGCCCTGGCCGATGCCGCGCAGATTACCTACGACGCGGCGTTCGCCGCCTATCGCAAGGGCGTGGGGACTGTGACCGAAGCAAACCTGGCGCAGAACCAGCTGCTCCTGGCGCGCAATGCGTCGGCCGATGCCTACAGCGCGGCACTGGCCGCGGCCGCGACGTTGGCACTGGCGGCAGGCGACATCGGCAAGACGCCGTAGCCGGCCGCGCCCGCCCAGAGTCATCCGCCGAACGCATCCTCCATCTGGCGCGCGCGCTTGACGCTGTCGCCGTGCAGGTACAGCGATGTCGTCGAGACCGACGCATGGCGCAGGTTGTCGCGCACCGTGGTCAGTTCCGCGCCCCGGGCAAGCGCGTGGGTGGCGTGGGTGTGGCGCAGCCAGTGCGGGCTGGCGCGGCGCAGCTTTTCGGCGGTGGCCGGGCGCTCGGCATCGAGCTGGTCCGCTGCGGTGGCGAAGAACCGCTTGATGATCATCCACAGCCGGGCGCCGGTGATGCCGCCGCTTTCGTCCGGCCCCAGGTTGCCGACGATCAGCGTGGATGGGTCCCACTGCGCGCGGGTGACCGGCAGGCCGCGCTCCACCAGGTAGCGATCCAGCGCGTTGCGCGCCAGCGGCGGCAGGGCGACCCGGCCGGCCTTGGCGCCCTTGCCCACCAGGTGCAGCCAGTGGTCGCCGTGGATATCGGTCTCGATATTGCGCAGCGTGGCGCCTACCAGTTCGCTGGCGCGCAGGCCGGTGGCATAGGTGAAATCCAGAATGAAGCGCAGGCGCTGGGCGGCCGGGGCTTCCCAGCCGTATGACCATTCCAGCCCGTCGGCGATGCTGCGGGTCAGCATCCATTCGCCCTCGGAAAAAGCGTGCGACACGTCGAGCGCGGCCGTCTTGGCGCCGCCCCGCACCTTGAGGCCCGCAAACGGGTTCGCCAGCACATACCGTTGCTGCACGAGCCACCGGAACAGCGCGCCAAGCACCTGCAGCGTGTAGGCGGCCGAGCGCGGCGACAGGGCGTCGGTGAACGGTTTCCAGTCTGGCGCGCTGCGTGGCCGCGCCGGCCCGACCCATCGCTCGCGCGGCGACGGCTGGCGCAGGAAATTGCGGTAGGCGGTGGCGTCTTCGGTCGTCAGCGACGACAAAGGCCGGCCCTTCTCGATGATGGCCCAGAGGATCAGCCGCTCGGCCTCCTTGCGATAGGCGCGCAGCGTGGCCGGCGATTCGTGCAGCCCCAGCCAGGCCTGCACGGCGGCGTAGTCGTTGTCCGCGTTGAGCGAACAGGTCTCGCGCGGTGCCCGGAACTGGCCCAGCGACCCATCCACCTCATGCGGCAGGCGCCCCATCTGCTCCCACGGCACGATGACGCCGCGCGGTTCCGTGGCGATCAGCGCGCGGGCGCGGGCCGTCAGTTCAGGCCATTCCGCAAAAAATGCCTCGATCCGCCTGGCGCCGTTGACGCCCAGTCCCGGGATCGTGGCCCACCATTGGCGGCGGCGCGGAATACGGACAGTCAGGTCGGCCAGCGTGTGGATGTCCTGCGCGCGCAGCGCGGCCACGGCCGCTGGGGCCAGCCACATGCCGATGTCGTCGGCGATGGCCGGCGCGGGCGGCGGCATGGTGCGCAGCGTCTCGATGGCCTGGTCCGCCGCCCTGCCCTGCTGCGCCCGGCAAGCCGCCGTGAATTCGAACAGGACCGCCAGGTCCTCGCGGCGCCGGTAGCGCGCGTAGGCGGCCAGTTGCCGGCGTATGCCGCCAAGGATGCCCCGCGACGACTGACCGTGCGCGCGGTCGGCATCCAGATACTGCGTGACGGCCGCCCGCGTGGACATGCCGGCGTGCCACGCACGCAGCGCGGCAAGCGAATCGGCATCGGGAAAGGCATACGGCTGGGACGGGCGGCTTTTCATGCGGCGAAGTTTAGCATTCGCATGGATATATTGCGATAAGAAAAGTTATCGCAATGAAATGGATGGCGAGCGGGAACCGGGGGCCGGCGCAAAGGGGATGGCGGACCCGAAGAATCCTTTCAAGATAGGCAAAAGAAGCTTTCACTTGATCCACCGGCGCGGCTTGGGCAGCATGGGCCTACCACCGATCTGGGACGTGCCATGCGACCGCTCATCAGCCATCCAGGCCTGCTGTTTGTCGTGCTGCTGGTATTGATGGGCATTGCCACGGCCATCGGCGCGCCGGTGCTGCGCCGCATGCGTCCGCTGGGCAGCGACGGCCGCGACGACTTCAACATCATCCAGGGGGCCACGCTGACGCTGTTGGCCCTGCTGATCGGGTTCACGCTGTCGATGGCCGTGGGCCGGTACGACCAGCGCAAGAACCTGGAGGAAGAGGAAGCCAACGCGATCGGCACCGAGTATCTGCGCGTGGAATTGCTCGAACGGGACACCGACGCGCTCAAGTCGTTGCTGGTGCGCTATCTGGACCAGCGTATCCACTACTACCTGACCCGCGATAAGGCGCAAGTCGACGACATCGAGGCCGCGACGGCGCAGATCGAAGACGAGATGTGGAAGCGGGTGCGTGACGGCGCCCGTACGGCGCCGAATCCGATCACGGCGCTGGCGGTGGCCGGCATGAACGACGTGATCAATTCGCAGGGCTATACGGAAGCGGCCTGGCGCAATCACATACCGCTGGCGGCCTGGGGGCTGATGATCATCATCGCCTTCTGCAGCAGCCTGATGCAGGGCTACGGCGCGCGCACCGAGAGCACCAAGATCGTTCTCCTGCTGGTGGTGCCGCTGACCGTGTCGTTGTCGCTGGCGCTGATCGCCGACATTGACAGCCCCCGGGGCGGGCTTATCCGGGTCATGCCGCAGAATCTGCTCAGCCTGCAGGTATCGTTGAAACGCTAGCCCGGATCGTCGCCGCTGGGCGAGCCGGGCCGGGGGGACACATCAATGCACGGTCTCGCCGCGAATCAGCAGGACTGGCTTGCTGGACTTCGAAATCACGCCTTCCGACACGCTGCCCATGATCACGCGCCGCATGCCACGCCGGCCATGGGTGCCCATGATGATCAGATCGGCCGGCCAATGATAGGCGCATTTGACGATGGTCCCGGAGATATTGCCGGGGGACACTGGCTTTTCGGCCAGTTCGGTCAGGCAGCGGACATTGGCATTCTCGAAGCGCCGCGCAGCGGTAGCCAGGGCCTTCTGGCCCACGTCAATCATGCCGCCCACGATCTGGCTGGGGTCAATATGGGCGTACTCGAAGAACAGTTCGCTGTCGTCCACCACGAACAGCACTTTGACTTCGGCCGACAGTTGCTTCGCCAGCCCCACTGCCTGCGAAATGGCCAGTTCCGACGATGGGCCGCCGTCCACTGCCACGAGAATCCGTTCGTACATCGATCCACCTCCGCATTGACGTTGTCGCTGTAGACAGCATAGTTCGCGGCGTGGCTTGTTAATTGACCTGTGTCAAACGCTAGTCAATAGCAGAAACTTTGTTTTCAGATGTACCAAGGGAGGGATACGTCACGATGTTCGGATACGATACGCAAAGGACAAACGCTATCGACCTTCATACGATGACTGTTGCCCCTGCAGCCATGCCAGCCTCGACGGCGACCGCCACGGCCGTTTGTTTGCGGCGCCTTTCGCACATTGCCGCGCGGTTTTCCGCGCCTGTCCCCGCTCGCATTGCATGCCTTGCCAGTGCCGGCACGGCCTGGCTGCTGTGCAGTGCTTCGCCGACGTGGGCCCAGCCGCCGCAGGGCCTGCTCTGGTTTGCCGATGGGCGCCCCTCGCAGGCGGCGCAAGCCGCGGTCAAGGCATTGAATGGGGCCAGTACCGATGGGCTGGAGCCGCGCGACTACGACGCCGATGGCCTGCAGCGCGCATTGGCGCAGCTGGTCGATGCCCCGACGCCAGCATCGGACGCGGCGCAACGCTTTGACGGTGCCCTGACGGGTGCCATGAAGCGATATCTGACCGATCTGCATCGGGGTCGCGTCGATCCGCGCAAGGTCCACGCGAATTTCTCGCTCGGCAATCTGCCCCCGTTCGATCCGGAAAGCTACTTGCGCAACGCCATGGAGGCCAACCGGCTGGCCGACGCGATGCGCGAAGCCGCCCCGTCGTTCCCGCTCTACGGCACGCTGCGCGACGCGCTGGCGAAGTATCGCAGGCTCGCCGCCGAGCCGTTCTGGAAGACGCCCCTGCCCGCCGTTGCCGGCGGCAAGCTGACGCCCGGACAGTCCTACGCCGGCCTGCCGCAACTGGCACAACGGCTGCAAGCCCTGGGCGACCTGTCACCAGACACGCCGGTACCACAGCGTTACGAAGGCGCGCTGGTCGATGCCGTCAAGGCGTTCCAGACGCGCCACGCGCTCGATGCCGATGGCGTGATCGGCGCGGGCACGCTGGCCCAGCTCAACGTCACGCCGGCCGCGCGCGTCGACCAGATCGTGCTGACGATGGAGCGCCTGCGCTGGACGCCGCTGGCAGAAGGCCCGCGCATGATCGTGGTCAACGTTCCCGAATTCGTGCTGCGCGCCTACGACTACGACGAAGGCAAGCTGGACATCAGGCTGGAGATGAAGGTCATCGTGGGCAAGGCGCTCGATACGCGCACGCCGCTGTTCAAGGAGGACATGCGCTATATCGAGTTCAGCCCCTACTGGAACGTGCCGTCGTCGATCGCGCGCAAGGAGGTCATCCCGAAATCCCAGCGCGATCCCGGCTATTTCACGCGGCAGGGCTTCGAGTTCGTCTACGGCACCCAGGCGAATGCCACGTTCAGCCAGGCCAATGTCGATGCGGTGCTGAACGGGCAGGCGCGCATCCGCCAACGGCCCGGCCCGCTCAATGCGCTGGGGGACATCAAGTTCATCTTCCCGAACAACCAGGCCATCTATTTGCACCACACGCCCACGCCGGAACTGTTCAAGCGCGGCCGGCGCGATTTCAGTCACGGCTGTATCCGCGTGGAAGACCCTGTCGCGCTGGCGCAATTCACGCTTCAGGGCATGCCCGAATGGACCCCGGCCCGTATCCGTGAGGCAATGACGGCGGGCAAGTCGAAGACCATTGCGCTACAGCAACCGGTGCCGGTGGTGCTGGCCTATGGCACTGCCATTGCGCGCGCCGACGGGCGGGTATACTTCGTGCCTGACATTTACGGACAGGACAAACTGCTGGACCAGGCGCTGCGGCAGCGCACGGGTGCCAAGCCTGCCGTACGGCCTTCATGAATGCCGCGCCGTTGTAAAAGTTTCCATGTCCGATTCCAGTTCCAGCCAGCGTCGCCGTTTTTTTCATCGTGCAGGTGCCATCGCGCTAGGCGCGGGCCTGTCCACGCTGGCACCTCGCGCCGCCCTGGCGGCGTTGGGTCCCGATGCCCGCTCGCTGTCCTTCGAACACACCCATACCGGCGAGCACCTTTCGCTGGTCTATGCCATGGGCGATCAGGTTCTGCCCCAGGCGCAGACCTCGCTCAACCACTTTCTGCGCGATCACTACTCGGGCACGGTCGGTGAAATCGACCCGAAGCTGTTCGGTCTGCTGTTCTCGCTGCGGCGCGAATTGGGTAGCGACGCCCCGTTCCAGGTGATTTCGGGCTACCGCTGCCCCTTGACCAACGAGCGCCTGCGCAAGACGCGTGGCGGTGGTGTCGCCAGGCGCAGCCTCCACATGGATGGCATGGCCATCGACATCCGGCTGCCAGGCGTGGCGCTGGCCGACCTGCGCGATGCGGCGCAGACGCTGCAGGCGGGTGGTGTCGGCTTCTACAAGTCCGAGAACTTCGTCCATGTGGACACGGGGCGCGTACGAAGCTGGGGCTAGGTGCGAAGCCGAGCGGGCCGATCGCCCACACGGATATGTCAGCACCATGTCCGGAAACCGAATCCTCCATCGATGAGGGGCGGCGATTGTTTCACATGTATGACATGAGACGTCCCTAGACTGCGTCCTGTTTCGACGGCCTGCCCGCCGTTTTTTTTCAGAGGACCCTGTCATGTCTCTTTCCCGGCCCGGGATTCCATCGGCCATTACGGTCGCCTGCCTTGCCTTCCTGCTCAGCGCCTGCGGCGGCGACGACAACAACAGCCAAAGCGCCTCTACCGCCACGCCGCTGGCCGTGCCGGCGCCGCCGGCCGATCCCGGCTTCGTCGACAGCGCCCCCGTACAGGCGTCGGTGCTGCCGTTTGTCGACAACATCGCCACCAACCAGCGCGGTGACGCACGCTATGCGACCGTCGACACCAATGCCGGCGTCCGCGTGGTCAAGGGTTTCCTCGATGTCTGGGAGCCGCTGACGCGGCTGGTGGACGCCGGTGCGCCGGCCGCGGCCAACGGCAGCTTTCCGGCCGTCGCGGCGTCCGCGTGGACCGGCTTGCCGAACGACGGCACGGCCGGTGGTTCGGTGACCAACGCCACCGTGCACAATGCGAACATCCGGTACGTCATCAACGCCACCACGCAGCGCACGGCCGCGCAGGCCGAGGCCGCCTACTTCGACGACCGCCGAGGCAAGAACTACAGCGTGACCGACGGCATGGGCCCGCTCACGGCAGCATGGCGAGCCGCTGCCCAGCAGACCACGACCATTACCAGCGTTCCGGCCGACGCCAACACCGTCAAGTATGACGATGGCGGCAACAACGCCGGGGTGGCCGGCGCCGGCAACGCGGCGTTCGGCGACGTGATCACGATGGTCAACAAGGTGGGCGACAACGCCTCGACCGAGCCAGCCAAGCGCTTCTACAAGTACGCCCGTCCGTACCGCTGGAGTTCCAGCGTGGTCCTGGCGCCGACGCTGGTGCCGGCCATCAGCACCGATCCCACGACCGACGGCGGCTTCATCAGCGGCCACACGGCCGAGGCGCTGCGCAATGCCGTGGTGATGGCCTACCTGGTTCCGGAGCGGTTCCAGGAAATGCTGAGCCGCGGCATGGAACTGGGCGAAAACCGCATCCTCGCGGGCATGCATTCGCCGCTCGACGTGATCGGCGGCCGCATGCTTGGCATTGCCTCGGCAGCGGCCAACCTCTATGCACCGGCCAACGCCACGCTGAAGGCCTCGGCCTATGCCCAGGCCCATACCACGCTGATGGCGGCCACCGGCACCACGCCGGCCACCTTCCGCACCTTCGCTCAGTCGGGTACCGCCAGCAACGACCGTTTTGCCGACTACGCCGCCAACAAGGCCAACTTCCTGCGCCGCATGACGTTCGGCTTCGCGCAGATCGGCTCGGCCACTGCCGACCCCGTGGTGCCCAAGGGCGCCGAGGTGATGCTGGAAACGCGCTTCCCGTACCTGAGCGCCGACCAGCGTCGCGTGGTGCTGAAGACCACCGAGATCGCGTCGGGCTATCCGGTCATGGACGATGCGGAAGGCTGGGGCCGCCTCAACCTGTTCGCCGCCGGCGACGGCTATGGCGCGTTCAACGGCAACGTCGTGGTATCGATGGATGCCAGCAAGGGCGGCTTCAACGCCGGTGACATCTGGCGCAACGATATCGGGGGCGCGGGCAAGTTCACGCTCGCCGGCACCGGCAACCTGAAGCTCGGCGGCGCCAACACGTACTCCGGCGGCACGCAGGTGGCTGGCGGCGCGCTCGAGGCGGTGTCGGCCAAGGCGTTTGGTACGGGCGATGTCTACCTGGGCGCGGGGTCGGTCATCATCAACGCACCGCAAAGCGTGGCGATCGCCGGCAAGTACACCCAACTTGCCGACACCACGCTCGACCTGCGCGTCGGCCCCAATGGCCAGGGCCGCATGACGGTAGCGGGCATCACGACCATCGCCGGCGGCACGCTGCACGTCGCATTTGTCGAGGGCTATGTGCCGAAGGCAGGCGACACGATCGCCGTTATCACCGGCAGCAGCATCAAGGGCCAGTTCGCCACCGTCGCCGTGGACGGCTACAAGGCCACGCCGGTCTACTCGGCGAACGGCGTGCAGATCCGCATCGACGGCTGATCTGCCATGCGTGAAGTCCCCTGTCGCCGCGCCTGCACGCGCGGCAGGGGCATCCACCCCTGCTTCTGGCCTAGCTGCCGATCACGACGGGCTTCGTCCAGTCTTCGATCTGGATTCCGGGATAAGCTTCGAAGTCGCGTACATTGCTGGTCACAACGATGGCGCCAATCGAACGCGCATGCGATGCAATCAGTTTGTCGAGCGCGTCCGCTTTGCGTTGGCGCGTGGCGGAGCGAATCGGGCCGTAGGCATGCGCGGCAGCGGCCGTATATGGCATGACGGGAAGGCGGCCGACGAGCGCATCCAGAGCCTGACGCGCCCTGCCAGGTTCGCTGGATACCGACACGCGGTATTCAAGCTCCGCGAGCGTAATGGCCGACAGCACGACTTCTCCCTCAAAACAGTTCGCCATTCGCTCCGCAACCTGAGGGGGCTGTTGCTTCATCAGGTAGATGCAAATGCTCGTGTCCAGCATATAGGTGGGCATCAGAACGGCTCCCGCTCTGCCTGGGATTGTTCGCCGCGGCCATCGGCCATGAAGTCGTCGGGGAATGCCGCAAAGAGATCGAGCACCCCGGTCAATCGCCGCCGCGCCGGGCGGATTCGTAGTTCGTCCCCCACACGCTCGATCTCGAAAGGCGTATCAGTGTCGGGATAGGCGAGGTCTGCCGGGATTCTCACTGCCTGTGAGTTTCCGTTACGGAACAGCTTGGTTCGGTGCATGGCGGCTTTCATGTCGATTCGTGCTTGCGAACGAGTATATACCGCCAGCACCGTATGTACATCCAGTGTGTACATATTGTTGCCCGTGCGCTTATCTTGTCACATTTGGGGGTCTGTCGCCTGCTTTATCTGGCTGTCCCTGCTCTACCCCCTCGCCTCGCGCCGCACCGCCTGCGGAGGCATGCCGAAGCCGCGGAGGAATGCCTCGCGCAGGTGACGGCGGTCGCGGAACCCGGTCTCTTTTGCCACCACGTCCAGTGGATGGCGGCTTTGTTCGATCATCAGCCGGGCGGCCTCCAGGCGCAGGCTTTCCACGGCCTTGGCCGGTGACTGCCCGGTTTCGGCCGTGAACACGCGGCTGAACTGACGGGGGCTCAGATGCACGGCACTGGCCAGCTCTTCCACGGTCAGCGGCTGGTGCAGATGCTTGCGAGCGTAGTCCAGCGCGCTCTGGATGCGGTCGGATTTGGGCGCCAGGTCCAGCAGTTCGGAGTGTTGCGACTGCCCGCCGGAGCGGCGCTGGTACATCACGAGCTTGTGCGCCACGGACCGCGCGACATCGGCGCCGAGATCGGTTTCCACCATCGCCAGCGCCAGGTCCAGCCCGGCCGTCATGCCGGCGGACGTCCAGATGGGTCCGTCCACGATGTGGATGCGGTCGTCTTCCACCCGGATCTGCGGGTGCGCGCGCTGCATGTCTCGCGCGTAGAACCAGTGCGTGGTGGCGCGCCGGCCGTCGAGCAGCCCTGCCTCGGCCAGGATGAAGGCCCCGGTGCAGATCGACGCCACCCGGCGTGCCCGGGGCGCGGCCTTGCGCACAAGGTCGAGCACCGGCTGCGGCGTGGGCGTGGCCACCGGGTCCGCCGCGCCGGCCAGCACCCAGGTGTCCACGGTGATCCGCGCACCGGCAGGTCGCGTGTCGACGGCCATGCCCAGTGACGACCGCACCTGGCCGCCTGCTACCGAGTAGCTGTCGATCCGGTAGAACGGCTCGCCCGCTACCAGGTTGGCGTACTCGAACACGCTTTGTGCCGCCAGCGCCATCACCTGGAAGCCATCCATCAGCAGAAAACCCACCCTGTGCATGTCATCACCCAGTTTTTGTCCGATGTCCTGAAACATGACTATATACGTCATTTCGGCCAAACGCGAACCGATCTACGATGCTTCACATGGATGCAGCGCATCCGAACTCAACCCTGAATGGAGAAGCATCATGACGCAGCAACATCACCTGGGCACGGCACTCGTCACCGGCGCATCGTCGGGCATCGGCGCCATCTATGCGGACCGGCTGGCACGGCGCGGCTACGACCTCGTGCTCGTGGCGCGCAATCGCGACAAGCTAGACACGCTGGCGCGCCGCATCACCGACGAAACGGGCCGGGCCGTCGAAGTATTCGCGGCCGATCTCAACGACCGCGCATCGCTGGCCCGTGTGGAAGAGAAACTTCGCACCGATGCGAGCATCACGCTGCTGGTAAACAACGCCGGCATCGGCACGCACACGCCGCTGCTGGACAGCGACGTAGACGCGATGACGAAGATGATCGACCTGAACGTCACCGCGCTGACGCGTCTGACCTACGCCGCCGTGCCGGGCTTCGTGGCGCGCGGCAAGGGGGCGATCATCAATATCTCGTCGATTGTCGGCATCGCGCCTGAGGTGCTCAACGGGGTCTATGGCGGCAGCAAGGCATTCGTGACCGCGTTCAGCCAGTCTCTGCACCATGAGGTCGGCGCCCGGGGTGTGCGCGTGCAGGCGGTGCTGCCCGGTGCCACGGCCACCGATTTCTGGGAAACCGGCGGCCTGCCCGTGGAGAATCTGGACCCGGCCATCGTGATGCAGGCCACCGATATGGTCGATGCCGCGCTGGTTGGCTTCGACAATGGCGAGCTGATCACGATCCCGTCGCTGCACGCGATCGAGCACTGGAACGCCTATGAGGCCGCACGCGGTGCAATGGCTGGCGTACTGTCGAACCGCACGCCGGCCCCGCGCTATGTAAAGGCCTGACGTGTCACGCCGGCCCGCCGGCTCAGGAATGGCAGACCAGGCCGTCCTGCAGCTGGCTGGCCTCGTAGGCGACGTCGCCGGCGCGCTGTTCGCGGGCGCGTTGCAACGCCCCATTGTTGCGCCAGTCGCGCGTGGTCTGGTCGAACCATGCGGCAGACTGCGGATCGACGGCATGCAGGCCGATGCGCGCGGCGCCAGCGTCAGCCGGCAGATTGGCGTCCAGCTTGCGATAGAAGCGCCATTCCTGGAGCGTCAGCAGGCGCGCCACGACCGGCGCATCGTCGGCAAGCGCCTGGCATTCGCCAGCCAGAAAGCCTGTGGCGGCACGAATCGACGAGGCGTAGACCTTTGGCACGCCCTGGAAGTCCTGCACGATACGGGTGGCATAGGCGCTGCCCTGCCCCACGCAAACCGGCTGCCCGCGCAGGTCGCCGGTGCGCTGGTAGCGGCTGCCGCGCAGCACCAGCAGCGATCCCTCGCCGATGGCGTAGGCCGACCCGACAGGCGCCACGGATTCGTCGGGCAGCGACGGGCGGGCGCCGGCCACGACCACGTCCACCTCACGTTGCGCGGCCTGCCACGCCGGCGACCCCGGCTCGCCGGGCAGCCCGATGACCTGCAGCTTCACGCCAAGGCGGTCCGCCAGAAAGCGCGCCATGGCCACGTCGAACTGGTCGGGCTCGGGCGGCGTGGGCGCCTTGGGCGGCGCCGGGCGCGCGTATTGGCGCACGCCGACCACCAGCGTGCCGCGCTGCTGCACCGATTCCAGCCACGGACCCAGCGCGACGGGCCGCGTCACCGCATAGGCCGCGGCAATGACGGCCAGCGCCAGCAGCGCGGCCAGCCAGCGGTATCGGCGCAACCTAGCCATTGAGCGTCAACCCCTTGCGCCAGCGCGTGAGCCGCCGTTCCACCACCGCCAGCACATAGTTGAGCGTCAGGCCCAGCAAGGCCAGCAGCAGGATGCCCGCGTACATCGTCGGAATCTGGAAGACTTCCTGCGAGTTCAGCGTCAGGAAGCCCAGCCCCGAGTGGGCGCCGATCATCTCGGCTGCCACCAGCGCGGTGATGCAATAGGTGCCCGCCAGCCGTACGCCAGTAAAGATCGACGGCGAAGCCGCCGGCAGCACCACCTTGCGGAACACGAACAGGCGGTTGGCGCCCATCGAGCGCGCCGAATCGATCAGCAGCCGGTCCACCTGCTTGACCCCGCTGATCGTGCTCAGCAACACCGGCCAGAACGACGCCCAGAAGATGATGGCCACCTTGGACGTCTCGCCAATGCCCAGGAACAGGATGAACACCGGGAACAACGCAAAGGCCGAGGTCTGGCGGAACAATTGCAGAATGGGATCGACAATGGCCTCGAAACGGCTGAACCACCCCATCAGCAGGCCCAGCACCACGCCCAGTCCGATGGCGGACAGCAGCCCGTACAGCGACCGCTGCAGGCTCGCGAACAGGTGCTTGAACAGCGCGCCGCTGCTGACCAGATCCCAGATCGTGACGATGATCTGCGATGGCGGGCTCAGGTAGGCGTCGCTGACGATATGCAGACGCGGCACCAGTTCCCAGATCAGCAGGAAGGCAACGATGCCCAGAAGGCCAAGCGCCCGGTCGCCCAGCCGGGAAAGCGAAGCGGCGCGGCTCATGATGCCGCCTTTGCCACGGGCGGCGCCACGGTCCCGACGGCCTTCTGCCCGGTCTCCACGGCCTGCCCGACAGGCGCGCGCTCGCCCTGCAGGCGTTCGCCCGGGTTGGCCGTGGCGCCCAGCGGGCGCGGCACGGCGGCCGGGTTGGCCATCTGCACTTCGTCCTTGAGGATGTCCCACGCCTGCTGGCGCAGCCGGATGAACGCCTCGGAATTGCGCACCTCGGCGGCGCGCGGGCGTGGCAATGGCACGTCGATGATCTGCTTGATGGTGCCCGGGCGCCGGGTCATCACGGCAATCCGGTCGGACAGGAAGATGGCCTCGTCCAGGCTGTGCGTGATGAACACGATGGTCTTGCGCCGCTGCTCCCAGATGCGTAGCAATTCGCCCTGCAGGATTTCGCGGGTCTGCGCGTCCAGCGCGGCAAACGGTTCGTCCATCAGCAGCACTTCCGGCTGATAGGCCAGCGACCGGGCAATGGCCACCCGCTGCTTCATGCCCCCCGAGATCTCGTGCGGATAACGCTGGCCAAAACCGGTCAGCCCCACCAGTTCCAGGTATTCCTCGGCAATCACGCGGCGCTTCGCCTTTGGCACGCCGCGAATCTCCAGCCCGACCTCGATGTTCTGCAGCACGGTGCGCCACGGGAACAGCGCATAGCCCTGGAACACTACGCCTTGCGCGGGGTGAATGCCGCGCAGCGGCTGGCCGTCGATGGCGATGTCGCCGCCAGTGCGTTCGGTCAGCCCGGCCAGGATGCTCAGAAAGGTGGACTTGCCGCACCCTGACGGCCCCAGGATGGAAATAAACTCGCCCTCGCGGATATCGAGGTCGAAGTCGCGCAGCACGGCCACGTTGTCGGCGCGGCCCGCTTCATTGCGCACGGCATAGTCCATCTTGACACCGCGCGCCACGATCTTGTGGCTCATGGGGGCGGTCCTATGCCTTGGCGAACGGGTTGAAATCGTTGGTGTAGATGTCGCGGGCGGCCACCTTGCCCCGGCTCAGCTTGCCCTCGGCCTCCAGCACGTCTATGTAGTACTGGATCGGCGGCTCGGTGACCACCAGGTTGTCCACGTACGCGTAACGGT
Organism: Cupriavidus sp. 94F1; assembly: GCF_057798875.1. NCBI lineage: Bacteria > Pseudomonadati > Pseudomonadota > Betaproteobacteria > Burkholderiales > Burkholderiaceae > Cupriavidus > Cupriavidus sp. 94F1. Next base: position 38,655 of record NZ_JBYOJT010000007.1, on the reverse strand, counting down.
CAACGAATTCCAGCTGCAGGTTGATGCGCTTGGACACCAGCTTGCGCGCCTCTTCCGGGTTGGCGTTGACCCAGTTGGCGGCCTTGGCCAGCGCAGTCACCACGTCGCGCACGTTTTCCGGGTGCTCGCGCAGGAACTTGCCATGCACGCTGTACGGCTGCATGCCGCCCAGGCCGCCATCGAGGTCGAAATCGCTCCACAGCCGCGTGAGCTTGTCGGCATGGTCGGCGCGGCCCGAGAACGGCGCGTGGATGATGGCCAGGTCGGTATTGCCGGTGACCAGCGTCTGCTCGGCCTGGTCGTCCGGAATCACCACGAAGTTGATCTTGTTGACGTCCACACCCTTCTGGCGCAGGAAGGTCTTGGTCACGAACTCGGCGCAGGCGCCGAAGCTGTTGATGCCGATGGTCTTGCCTTCCAGGTCCTTCGGCGCGCGGATGCCCGAGTCCTTGCGCACGAAGTACTTCATGTGCGGGGCATCCTGCAGCGTCTTGTTGCCCGCCGCCACGATCTTGAGGTCGGCCCCGGCCGCCACGGCCGAGATCACCAGCGGCACCATGCGCGAGCCGAAATCGATCTCGCCGGTGCCGGTCAGCGGAATGATCTGCGGCGCGGCTACCTTGCCGATGTAGTTTGGCCGCGTATTGGTACCCTCGAAGTAGCCCAGCTGGTCGGCCAGGTAGACCAGGTCGAAGGTGGGATTGTCCGGATACTTGAAGCTGACCTTGTCGCCGGCCTTGCCGATGACGGCCGGCGCGGCCGGCGCGGCGGTGCTGGCCGCCGAATCGCCCTTCGAGCACGCGGCCAGCAGCGGACCCATGCTGCCGGCCACTGCCAGCGATGCCAGTTGCTTGAGCGCGCCACGGCGGCCGGGCGCGCGAGAGGAAAGTTCGGAGGCCATATTGTGGTGTGATGAGTGCAGTTCCCTTCGCAGTATTGCGAAGCGGCGCGCTCACACACAACGAAGACTTTTGTCTATCGATATCGGTTAAATCGGCTAGCCGAATGCTGGGTCGAAGCGTCGGTGATGTGTCGATGGCTATCGGCTGGCGAGTTGTTCGACCGCGCGCTTCATCGTGGCGCGATTGGTCCCCACGGTGTGGCGCAGCGTGTCGATGGCGTGGCGGTCCTGGGCCAGCGAGGCAAGCTGGGCGTCGACCTGATCACGGACAAGGCTTGGTGCGGGGCCACCGGCGGCCACGCGCGCGGCCACGCCTTGCACCGGGTCCAGGCAGCGCGCCACGGACGCGGCATCCAGTGCCAGCGCGCGGCCGGTGTGATGCGCGGCCGCCCGGTTCACCATGTCGCTGTCAATGTCGCAGGCCGGGACGTGCCGGTCCAGCGCCTCGCGCACCACCGCGCCCACCACATGATGGGCCTCGCGGAACGACATGCCGGCGTCGCGCACCAGCATGTCGGCCAGATCGGTCGCCGAAGAGAAGTCGCGCCGGGCGCGGGCCAGCATGCTGGCGCGCTGTGGCGTGGCGTTTTCGAGCACCAGCCGGAGCAGGCTGGCGCAGCGCAGCGCCTCGTCCGTGGCCTCCCAGAAGCCGCGCATGCTCTCGCGGTTGCCGTCGCCGCTGTGCGTGAAGTGGCTGCCCTTCAGCGCGGCCAGCGACGCGGTCAGCAGGCCGATCATGTGCCCGCCCTTGCCCTTCAGGTATTCCAGCACGACCGGGTTCTTCTTCTGCGGCATGATGCTGGAGATGCCGGCCACGCTGTCCGGGAAGTCGATCAGGCCGAATTCCGGCGTCGCCCAGATGTACAGGTCCTGCGCGACGCGGCCCCAGGTGACGGTGGCAATCGTGATGGCGGAAAGGATCTCCCAGGCAAAGTCGCGCGAGGCCACCGCGTCGAGCGAATTGGGGACGTAAGTGGAAAAGCCCAACCAACGCGCCGTGGCGGCCCGATTGATCGGGAATGCCGTGCCGGCCAGCGCCCCGGCGCCCAGCGGGCAGGCGTCCAGGCCTTCCAGCGCATGGCGCAACCGGGCGATGTCGCGGCCCATCGCCTGCGCCACGCCGCACAGGTAGTAGCCATAGGTGATCGGCTGCGCGGCCTGCAGGTGCGTATAGCCCGGCATCACCGCATCGACGTGGGCGGCGGCTTGCTGCAGCACCACGTCGCGCGTATCGGCCAGCGTGGCCAGAAGCGCCAGCACGGTATCGCGGGCGCGCAGCCTGTCGTGCGTGGCGAGGATGTCGTTGCGGCTGCGCGCCACATGCAGACGGCCGCCGGCATCGGCACCAGCCACGGCCATCAGGCGAGTCTCGTAGTTGAAATAGGCGTCTTCGCGCTCGGGGTCCAGCGGCACGGCGGCCGGGCCTTCTGCCTCGATCTGGCGCAGCGCCCGCGCCAGCGTGCCGGCCACGTCGGCCGGAATCAGGCCGGCGTCATGCAGCATCAGCAGGTGCGCCTGGTTGATGTCGGTGAGATAGCGGAAGCCAGGGCCGAATTCACGATGCAGCCGCGGCAGGTAGATGTGCTCGCAGACTTCGGGGGCGGTGGCTTGCGTCAGGCGGCGGCTGACCTTTGATTCCATGCAACTTTCTCCTCGTTGTTGGAGGCCAGTATGGGAATCGGCTCGTCATATCGTCAAATCAGACGTTTCATCATCGCCATGCAGATTTGATATACCATCGGCGCACTTTCGCAGCCTGTCGCACCCACGCCTGTCACATGAATTTCAAGCAGATCGAAGCCTTTCGTGCCGTGATGTTGTCCGGCTCGATGACCGCTGCCGCCACGCAGTTGCATACGTCGCAGCCCAATATCAGCCGGGTGATCGCCCAACTGGAAAAGGCGTGCGGCTTCCGGCTCTTCACGCGGATTGCCGGGCGCCTGACGCCCACCGTGGAGGCCGATGCGATGTTCCGCGACGTCGAGCGCGCCTTTGTCGGCCTGGACAGCCTGCAGGCGTCCGCGCGCTCGATCCGCGAGGCGGGCGTCGGCACGCTGCGCGTGGCCACGGTACCGTCGATCGCCATGACGGTGATGCCCTCGGCGATCGCCCGCTTCCGCGGCCGGTATCCCGACGTGCCGATCGCCGTGCACACGAGCGATTCGCCGACCGTCGCCAAATGGACCGCGGCGCGCTTCTGCGACGTGGGCCTGGTGTCTTATCTGGTGGAAATGGCGGGTATCCAAGGCGATCCGCTGCACCGCGAGGCCGGCGTCTGCATCGTGCCGGCCGCGCACAGTCTGGCGAAAAAACGACGTGTGCGTGCCGACGATCTGGCCGGCGAGCCGTTCATTTCGCTGACGCGCGGCGACGGCACCCGCGCCATCGTCGATGCCGCGTTTATCCCGGATCGGCGCGTGCTCACGCTGGAAACGCCCTATGCCGCCACCATCTGCACGATGGTGGAAATGGGGCTTGGGGTCAGCGTGGTCAACCCGCTGGTGGTGCGCACCCTGCGGTTCCCGGGCCTGAAGGCGCTGCCATTCGAACCGGCCATCGAGTTCGAGAGCTTCGTGCTGACCAATCCCCAGCGCCCCGTGCCCGCGCTGGCACAGGAATTCCTGCGATGTGTGCGGGAGGTGATGCGGGGGTAAGGCTCAGGGTCCGGAGGACGACGCACCTCAACCGCGCTCCCTCTCCACCGCCCGGTCCAGCATCGCCTGCCCGATCACGGTACTGCCCTGGGTCATCAGGGCCTCGCCGGGGCCGCGGATATCGCGGGCGTCCTTGTGCTGACCCAGCTTCAGCTTGCCTTGCAGGCGCGTGATCTCGATTTGGATGCCGACGATGGACTTGAGCAGCGTGTCGATGAAATCGGCGGGCGCGTCGGACATCTTCCAGGGCCGCGGCTGGCTGGCCTCGTGGTGGCGCGTGAGCCGGGCCACCACGCCGCGCACGTATCGTTCGTCGTCATGCACCGTGATGCGCCCATGGGCGTGCACCACCTGGTAGTTCCAGGTTGGCACCTGCTTGTGGGCTTCGTGCTTGCTGGGGTACCAGTTCGGCGAGATATAGGCATCGCCGGCGCGGAACACCACCAGCACTTCGTCGCCGTTGGCAACGTCCTGCCAGACCGGATTGGCGCGGGCCACGTGCGCCTTGAGCATGCCCGATTCGCCCTGGTCCGGGTCGATTTCGAACGGGATATGGTTGGCATCCATGCCGCTGCGGCCGTGCGTGAACAGCGTGCCGAACGGGTTGGCGCCGATCAGCGCGTGCATGGCCTGCGGGTCGGCCAGTTCGAAATGGGCGGGGACGTACATGACTGCTCCGGCGTGGTGTCTGGGGGATGTTGAAGTCGTATTCTGGCCATAAACTGGAGTAGAGTGTAGGGCCAGTTTGTGCCGACTTCATCGGACCACTTTCCGGCCCCTTCTGCCCTCCTCCGCTTCTGCCCGTCATGCCCAGAACCGCACAAGTGCCCGAGATTCCGTTCATTGGCGTGCTGGACCGCGCTGCGGGGCCGCTTGGCCGCCAGCTGGTGCAGGCGCTGCGCGACGCCGTCGCGCATGGCGACCTGAAGCCTGGCGAATCGCTGCCGTCCACGCGCGCGCTGGCCGAGGCGCTGAAGGTGTCGCGCGGCACCGTGGTCGAGGCGTTCGAGCAACTGGTTGCCGAGGGGGTGTTCACCGCACAGCACGGCGCCGGCACCCGTGTGGCCGCGCTGGCGCCTGCGCCGCTGACGCGGCGGCGGGCGCGCGAGGGCATCGTGCTGCCCCCTGCCGCACAGAAGTTTGCTGCCATCGCCAGAGAATTCACCGCCCTGCCGCAGGTGCCATTCGCGGTGTCGGTACCGGCCGGCGCCGCCGCGCCGAACGAAGACTGGCGCCGGCTTGGCAACCGTTTGCGCGCCGGCGGCAGCGCCGCGCCGGCTGGCTATGGCGAACCCCAGGGCGCGCTGCCATTGCGCGAGGCGATTGCCGATTACCTGCGCCGCTCGCGCTCGGTGCATTGCGACGCCAGCCAGGTCGTGATCACCACCGGGACGCAGCAGGGGCTGTTCCTGTCTTGCCAGGTACTGCTCGACCCCGCCGATGCCGTTTGGGTCGAGAACCCGGCTTATCGTGGCATCACCGCCATTCTGGAAAGCATCGGGCCGCGCGAGCGCATCGTGCGCGTGCCGGTGGACGACGAAGGCATCGACGTCGAAGCCGGGATCGCACTGGCTCCGCAGGCGCGCGCCGCGTTTGTCACGCCGTCGCACCAGTATCCGCTGGGCATGCCGCTCGGCATGGCGCGCCGCAAGGCCCTGCTGGCCTGGGCCGACCGGCAGCAGGCGTGGGTCGTGGAGGACGATTACGACAGCGAACTGCGCTACGCCGGCCACCCGTTTCCGTCGCTGCAGGGGCTGGCGCCGGAGCGCGTGGTCTATCTGGGCACGTTCAGCAAGATCCTCTATCCGTCGCTGCGGCTGGGGTATGCGGTGGTGCCCGAGCCGCTGGTCGACGCCTACATCGGCGCCAGGGTGCTGATGGACCGGCATCCGCCCACGGCAGACCAGCACGTGCTGGCCGCCTTTATCGCCGAAGGCCATCTCGACCGCCATATCCGGCGCGTACGCGGGGTGCATGCCGAGCGGCGAGCATTCGTGATCCGGACCATCGAACGGGAGATTCCCGCCGATCTGGCATGGCTTCAGCCGTCTGACCAGGGCATGCACCTTGTGCTATGGCTGGCGCCCGGCATCGATGACCGGGAGGTGGTCCGGCGCGCCGCCGAGGCCGGCGTGGCGGTACGCGCGGTGTCGCTCACCTACACCGCCGACAAGCCGCCTGCGGGGCTGATACTGGGCTTTGGTGGATTCGGCGATCTGGAAATCGAGCAAGCGGCGCGGCGGCTGGCGGGGGTGATTGGCAGCGCGGCCATCCGTGCTGAACCACGCTAATTAAGTCGTTCCCCGCTCCACAATCCTGAACCCCAGATCGACCACCGGCTCTGCCACCGTTTCGCCCCGGCAGCGTGCCAGCAGCAGGCCGGCGGCGAGCGTGCCGATGCCGGCGCCATCGACCTGAACCGTGGTCAGCGGCGGGGCCATGTCCGCTGCGAAGTCGGCGTCGCCGAAGCCGCAGACCGCAAGATCCTCGGGGATGCGCAGGCCACGCGCCCGGGCCTCTTCGACGACGCCCTGGGCCAGTTGGTCAGAGCTGCAGAAGATCGCCTCGATGGCCGGGTCCTGTGCCAGCAGGCTGCGCAGGGCCTGGCGTCCCAGGCCCAGGCTGCTGGGCGCGGGCACGCGCGCGGTCGGCACTTCGTGTCCCAACGTCGAAATAAAACCCTCGCGGCGCACGGCTGCGCGCTGGTCGTCGCCTGTAGCGATGCCGAACCGTCGCCAACCTTTTGCCAGAAAGTAGCCGGCCACGGCGCTGCCGACCTTCAGGTGCGAGAAGCCCACAGCCATGTCCACCGGCCGGTCGCTCAGATCCCAGGTTTCCACCACCGGAATGCCGGAGCGGCGCAGGCGGTCACGCGATGCCTGCGCGTGGACCAGCCCCGTCACCACGATGCCATCGGGCCGGCGACTGATCATGGTGCCCAGCAGCGCCTCTTCGCGCGCATGGTCATAGCCGGTCTGCCCCAGGATCAACTGATAGCCCGCCGCATCCAGCGCGTCGGTCAGCGCCTTGACGGTGGGCAGGAACTGCGCGACGGCGATATTCGGCACCAGCGCCGCCACGGTCAGACTGCGGCGCGATTTCAGGCCGCCAGCCAGCAGGTTTGGGATATAGCCGGTGTGCTCGACGGCCTGCTGCACGCGGGCAATCGTCTTGGCGGAGACCAGCCCCGGATTGCTGAGCGCCCGCGATGCCGTGATCAGGGAAACCCCCGCTTCGCGCGCCACATCGTGCAGCGTGACGGACTTGCCGCCGGATAAATCGGACATGCCTGCTCGGATCAAGAGTTGGAAGTGCGGGTAAACGACGACGCCAGGTGCCGCCTCAATGGTTGACCGCCGCAAATGACAACGTTAGCATTCTTCACACCCCGCTGTCCTGCGCAATTCCAGGTGTCGCGTGAAGACGAATGTTTGTCGCATGTTGCAGTGCGTTATCGCGTAGATCGGCGTGTCGCCATCGCGGGGGCCAGCATTATAGCAACGCACATGGGCCGTATCCGGCCATTTTTTGACAACGATGTCATACGATGTCCGAAGACTCGGACGCTCGATCAGGAAGCACCGCCTTATGACCGCCTCGCCCGCCTCTGACGTGATTACCGCCATCCGCCTGTCGTCCTGCTACCTCCCCCTGGCCACGCCGATCAGCGACGCCAAGGTGCTGACCGGCCGACAGAAGCCGATGACGGAAGTCGCCATCCTGTTTGCCGAAATCCGCACCGCCAGCGGCCATGAAGGCCTGGGCTTCAGCTATGCCAAGCGCGCCGGCGGCCCCGGCCAGTTTGCGCACGCCAAAGAGATCGCCCCCACCCTGATTGGCGAGGATCCGAGCGACATCGCCAAGCTGTGGGACAAGCTCTGCTGGGCCGGCGCGTCGGTCGGCCGCAGTGGCCTGTCCACGCAGGCCATCGGCGCGTTCGATGTGGCGCTGTGGGATCTCAAGGCCAAACGTGCCGGGCTGTCGCTGGCCAAGCTGCTGGGCGCGCATCGCGATTCCGTCCGCTGCTACAACACGTCGGGCGGCTTCCTGCATACGCCGCTGGACCAGCTGCTGGTCAACGCGGCCGCGTCGGTGGAGCGCGGCATCGGCGGCATCAAGCTCAAGGTCGGCCAGCCGGACGGCAAGATCGACATCCAGCGCGTGTCGGCCGTGCGCGAAAAGCTTGGCGATGCCGTACCCATCATGGTGGACGCCAACCAGCAGTGGGACCGCCCCACCGCGCAGCGGATGTGCCGCACCTTCGAATCGTTCAACCTGGTGTGGATCGAGGAACCGCTCGACGCCTACGACCACGAAGGCCATGCCGCGCTGGCGCAGCAGTTCGACACGCCCATCGCCACCGGCGAGATGCTGACCAGCGCCGCCGAGCACTGGGACCTGATCCGTCACCGTGCCGCCGACTACCTGATGCCCGATGCCCCGCGCGTGGGCGGCATCACGCCGTTCCTGAAGGTGTGCGCGCTGGCCGAGCATGCCGGGCTGATGATCGCGCCCCACTTCGCGATGGAACTGCACGTGCATCTGGCCGCCGCGTATCCGCGCGAGCCGTGGGTCGAGCATTTCGACTGGCTCGAACCGCTGTTCAACGAGCGGCTCGACATCGCGAACGGCCGCATCGTCGTACCGACCCGCCCGGGCCTGGGGCTCACCGTCAGCGAACAGGCGCGGGCCTGGACGCGCGAGCACGCCGAATTCGGCGCCAGCTGATCCACGGTCGCTGCCCGCGGTCGTCAGACACCATCACCGCAAACATCAGTAAAACGGAAACACAAGGAGACAACGATGATGAAGAAAGCGCTGGTAACGCTACTGCTTGGGGTCACCATGGCGGCAGCCCACGCCGCCTGGCCAGAAAAGCCGGTGACGATGATCGTGCCGTTCCCGCCGGGCGGATCGACCGACAACATCGCGCGCATTCTGAGCGCCAAGTTCCAGCAGACGTTTGGCGGCAGCTTCGTGGTGGATAACCGCCCCGGCGCGGCCGGCATGATCGGCGCGGCGGCCGCCAGGCGCGCACCGGCAGACGGCTACACGCTGTTCGTGTCGTCGCTGGGGCCGTTCGTGATCGGCCCGCACCTGACGAAGAATCCCGGCTATGACCCGACCAAGGACTTCGACTACATCAGCGTGGCCGTGCAGGCGCCCAACGTGCTGGCGGTGCCGGCCAGTTCGCCGTACAAGTCGCTGCAGGACGTCATCCAATACGAAAAGGCCAACCCGAACAAGATGACGTTCGCGTCGGCGGGCAATGGCACCAGCGACCACCTGACCGCCGAACTGTTCTGGCAGCAGACCAACACCACGGGTCTGCACGTGCCGTACAAGGGCGGTGCGCCGGCGCTGAACGACCTGCTCGGCAGCCAGGTGGATGCCACGTTCATGAACATCAACACCGCCGTGCCGCACCTGAAGGCCGGCAAGCTGCGCGCGCTGGCCATCACCAGCAGCAAGCGGTCGCCAATCCTGCCCGACGTGCCGACCATGGAAGAGCTGGGCTACAAGGGTGTGACGGTGTATTCGTGGCAGGCGATTGCCGCGCCCAAGGGGCTGCCGGCCGATATCAAGGCCAAGCTCCACAGCGCGGTGGTCGCGGCGATGAACGATCCGGCCAACAAGCCAAAGTTGCTGGAACTGGGCTTCGAAGTCGTGGCCAATACGCCCGAGCAGTTCACGGCGTTCCAGGCGTCGGAATTCGCGCGCTGGAAGAAGGTGATCCAGACCGGCAACATCACGGCCGACTAAGCCGCCCGCAGTGCCGCCGAAGCCATTCGCGGGCGACCTGCGCGCGCGGTAAATGGCATCGCCAAGGGCGCCATCACGGCGCCCTCCTTTCATTTCCGTGACAAGACGTCTCCCTACGGCGCGCCGGAGGCCGCCCGCCCAGCAGCCTGCGCAGCTGGGCGGCGGTGTCCTCGGCGGCCGACAACGGCAGCAGCGGCACGCCGATGGCCTTGTGCCAGTCCATCAGCGCGGCACTGTGGCCATCGGCAAAACTGCGCACGTTGCGCCGCAGCGCCTCATGGCCAAAACCCAGTTCCACCTGCAACTCGCCGTCGCTGACCACCAGTTGCCCCGACGCGGGCAGCTCCAGCAGAAACGGGTCGTAGACCAGCACGGACAGCACGTCGTTGCGCCCGCGCAGCGCCAGCATCAGGTGCCGCGTCTGGTCGTCGCCGCCATCGAAATCGCTGATCACGATGACCAGGTGGTCGTGGTGCGCCAGCCGCAGCGCCCGCTCCAGCGCGCCATTCAGCTGGGTGGCACCGCGCTGCGCCCGGGCATCGGCGCGCAGCCGCTGGTTGTGCCGGGCCAGGTCGCCCAGCAGATGCAGCACGCCGTGGCGGCTGCGCTGCGGCGCCATGCTGGTCTGGTCGGCGTCCCCGAATATCACGCCGCCCACGCGGTCGCCATCGGCCAGCACCCGCCACGCCGCCAGGGCCGCCGCCTCGGCCGCCGTCACCGATTTCATGGCGCGCCGGCTGCCGAAGAACATGTTCATGCGCTGATCCACCACCAGCAGCACCGGCCGCTCCTTTTCCTCGGCATACAGACGCACGTGCGGCTTGCCGGTGCGCGCCGTGACGCGCCAGTCCATCGTCCGCACATCGTCGCCGGGCAGGTAAAGGCGCAGTTCCTCGAAGGCCAGGCCCCGGCCATGCACGCGCGACCCGTGCCGCCCCGACAGCAGGCTGTGCACGGGCTGCCGCGTGCGGAAATGGAAGTCCCGCACGCTGGCTTCGAGGGCGGCCAGCGCGGCAAGGTCCACGCTGACGCCGGGCACGGCCTGCGAGGCCGACGGCGTGGCGCTGGCCTGGGAGCGGGCGCGCGCGGCGATGTCGCGGGTCATGGCACGTGGTGCGGCGCGGTCAGGCCACCGCCACGCGTTCGAGCAGCCGGTCGATCACGGCGTCGGCGCCCACGGCCGCGGCGTGGGCTTCGTACGACAGGATCAGCCGATGGCGAAACACGTCGTGAACCACCGCCTGCACGTCGTCGGGCGTCACGTGGTCGCGACCGCGCAGCCACGCGATGGCGCGGGCCACCTTGTCCAGCCCGATCGATCCTCGCGGGCTTACCCCGACCTGGATCCACCGTTTCAGGTCATCGTCGAATCGCCCCGCATCCCGCGTGGCCTGTACCAGCGTCACGATGTAGCGTTCCACCGGCTCGCTGACCGTCACGCCGTGAATGGCCTGGCGGGCGGCAAAGATGGCCTCGGGCGACAGGCGCTGTTCGCCTGCCTGCTGCCGCTGCGGATTTGCCGTGCTGCCGTCGTCCTCTTCGGCGCGGGCCAGCCGGATGATCTCGGCCTCGGCATCGGCCTGCGGGTAGCCGACGCTCACGTGCATCAGAAAGCGGTCCATCTGCGCCTCGGGCAGCGGATACGTGCCTTCCTGCTCGATCGGGTTCTGCGTGGCCATGACGAGGAACAGCGGTTCGAGCCGGTGCGTCTTGCCGCCGACGGTCACCTGCCGTTCCTCCATGGCCTCCAGCAGGGCCGCCTGCACCTTGGCGGGCGAGCGGTTCACTTCATCGGCCAGCACCAGGTTGGCAAACAGCGGCCCGGGCTGAAAGCGGAATTCGCCCTTGCCGCCGTCGGTGACGTAGATATCCGAGCCGGTGATATCGGCGGGCAGCAGGTCGGGTGTGAACTGCACGCGCGACAGCCGGGCGTCCAGATGCCGGGCCAGGCTCTTGATCGCCCGCGTCTTGGCCAGCCCCGGCAGCCCTTCCACAAGCAGGTGGCCGTTGGCCAGCAGGCCCAGCAGCAGCCGCTCGATCATGCGTGCCTGGCCAACGATCGACTCGCCCATGCGTGCCTGAAGCTGCAGGATGTCGTCGCGCGCACTCATCGTGTCTCCTGGTGATCCGGGCGTCCGCCGGTGAACCAGTTGTAGTAGGGGTTGTCGGGGTCCGCGCGCATCACCGTGCCGATATCGCGCATCCACTGCGCGCGGTCGCCGCGATAGGCGTCGAGCCCGGCCGCGTAGAACGTATGCAGCGTGGCGCGCTCGCGGCGGATGTCCTGGTGCAGCGCGTCGCTGGCGCCCCGGAGCGGCGGATCGGCGCTCAGGTCGAGCAGTTCGCGCAGCACCGGCGGAAAGTCCTGCCGCCGCACCCACCCGGCGTATTCGATGCGCGGCCGGTCGTCGGTCACGGCTGGCGCATCGCCCGCAAACCAGTCCAGCCCGGCCCGATCGGTGACATAGGTGGCCAGCAGCGCCGCCGGCGATGCCACCCCCACCGCACGCAGCGCCGCCGACACCTGAGGCTGGCCAAAGCGTGATGCGATGGTGGCCGCATCCAGCGGCATCGGCTGCAGTGATCCCACCAGCAGCATTTCGTGCAGTTCGGTGGTCCACAGCGTGGCATGCGGGAAGACGTCGAGGAAACTGCGCACCAGCGACCGGGTGTCGTCGCGATTCTGCGTCGGCAGCGGCAGCCACTGGGCCACGATGCCGCCCGACTGCAGCCGCGCGGCGGCCAACTGGTAAAACTCGCGCGAATACAGGTTGACCACGCCGCTGGCCGACGGGGGCGGCGGCTCCAGCGTGATCAGGTCGTAGCGCTGCGTGCTTTGCAGCAGTTCGCGGCGGCCGTCGCGCAGGCGGATATCGACCTGCGGGCTGCGGCTGACGTCGAAATTGCCCTGGAACTGAGGCACCGCGCGCACCACGGCGGGCAGCAGTTCCGCCACCACGCGCCGCTCAAGCCCTGGGTACTGCAGCGTGGCGCCAGCCGTGATGCCGGTGCCCAGACCGATCACCAGCGATGCCCGCGGCGTGCCGTTGTGGACGATCAGCGGCAGCAATGCCTGCAGGCGCATGTAGCGCAACGACGTCATCGTGTCGCCCGAATTCGAGACACCCTGGATGTAGAGCCGATGAAACCGCTGCGCGGCGCGGCCCTGCTCCACCACGGCCACGGTGGCGCCCCGGCTTTCTTCGTAAAACACCAGATCGCCCCCGCGCGTCCGGGCCAGCAGTGCGGCAAGCCGGTCGGCGGGCGTGGCCACGGCAACGATCAATGTGACGACGGCCAGCAGCGGGATGGCAAAGCGCGCGCGGCGTCCGGTGCCGTCGCCGAACGCCACCGCCAGAACGGCCACCAGCCCGCTGGCGCAGGCGAGCACGCCAAGCGTATGCACCACGCCGAGCGTCGGCACCAGCCAGACGCCCGCCAGCACCGACCCCGCAATGCCGCCGAGTGTATTCAGCGCCAGTACGGCACCCACGCCCGACCCGGTGCGCGAAGGATCGACCGACAGGCGGACCACGTACGGAAAGGCGGCCCCCAGCAGCAGTGTCGGCACGAACACAATGCAAAGCGCCGCCACGGCAAAGCTGGCACACGTGGCCACCAGCAGATTGCCAGTGGCGCCCAGCACGCGTTGCGACACCACCTGCTGTGCGGCAGGCAGCCATTCGCCCAGCCATGCGAATTCGACCAGCGCCACCAGCCCGGCGCCCACGACCAGCAGCGCGAACATGCCCCACGGGTCTTTCGCCCGGTCCACGCGGCGCGCCACGACAAGGCTGCCGATCATCAGGCCGGCCAGGTACGTTGCCAGCATCACGGCAAAGGCAAAGGCTCGCGTGCTCAGGAACTGGACGATGGCCTGCGACCAGACCACTTCGTAGCCCAGCGCAATCGCGCCGGCCAGCGCGTACAGCGTCAACGCCAGCACGCGCTGGCCCGATGCGCGTGGGGCGTTCGCCGGCGCGGCCGGTACATCGACAGGATCGGTCCAGGAACGACCGAACCACCAGGCGCCCAGCGCGGCCAGCCCGTTGAGCGCGGCCGCCGCCAAGGCGCTGCCGGTGATGCCCAGCAGCGGAATCAGGACAAAGGCCGCCAGCAGCGTGCCGGCGATGGCGCCAGCGGTATTGGCCGCATAGAGCCGCCCGCCATTGGCACCCAGTGCCACACCGTCGCCGCGCACCGCGCGCATCAGCGCCGGCAATGTGCCCCCCATGGCGATGGCCGGTAGCCCGACCAGTGCCAGCGGCAGCGCCCATGCGGCAGCCCCGGCCCGCACTTCGAGCCATGCGAACGGCGCGGCGGAACGGGCCAGCGCCAGCGTCGCCGCGATGCCGAGCACGGCGATGGCCAGTTCCAGCCACAGGTAGAGACGCCAGGCCGATGCCGTACGGTCCGCCAGCCGGCCCACGGCCCAGCCGCCCAGCGCCAGCCCGCCGAAGAATGCGCTGACGCCGATGGTGACCGCATGCACGTCCACGCCCACCACCAGCGACAGCTGCTTGATCCACAGCACCTGATAGACAAGACCGGCCACGCCGGACAGACACAGCAACGCCGCGGCCTGCCGGAGTCCGGCACTGCCGCCGCGCGCCTGTACTTGCGCCTGCGCTGCTGCGGAGCCGGAGGCCGACGGCCGGCGTGAGACGCGTTGACGCTTCACGCCGGGCTCCAGCTTGCGATGGGCTGCCGTCACTTCTTTTGCTGCGGTTGCTGGACCTTGGCCATCTGGTCGGCCACCTGGCGCTTGATCTTCTCGCTGGCCTGGTCGATCGTGAAGCTCGCCGGCAACTGGCTTGGCGGGTAATCGACGAAGGTCTGCAGGAAGCTGATCGCCCGGCGGTTGCCCTCGATGAACAGGTACGGGTTCTGCGTTTCCAGGTCGAAGTACCGGTTGGTCGGCCCCGTGTCGGCGCGCTCGTACGGGTCCATGCGCAGGTTGAAGTACTTGGGCGCGCGCAGGCACGTGAACGGCTCCTTCCACACCATGAACGATCCGTTCTGCCGCTGCTCGCAGAACACGATCTTCCATGCGGTGGGCTGCGTCGCCCCCTGGGTCAGCACGTCATAGCGCATGGCCACCAGTTCGGCATCGTCATTGAAGTAGTAGAACTCGTTACGCGCGCTCTTGTCGGTCTGGCCCGTGAGCATCGGCAGCTGGTTGTAGCCGTCCAGGTGCACCTTGGCGCTCTTGCCGCCCAGGCTTGTGCCCTTCAGCAGGCGGTCCTTGACGTCGCCGTCGCCCGCCGCGGCCAGCAGCGTCGGGAACCTGTCCAGGCCGGACATCAGGCCGTTGGTCACGGACCCGGGCTGAATCCTGCCCGGCCATCGCACCATCGCCGGCACACGGAACGCGCCTTCCCAGTTCGAGTCCTTCTCGCTGCGGAACGGCGTATTGGCCGCATCGGGCCACGTGAAGAAGTTGGGGCCGTTGTCGGTGGTAAAGACGACGAGCGTGTCGTTGGTGATGCCCGTGTCATCCAGCACCTTGAGCAGCTTGCCGACGTTCTGGTCCATTTCCCACATGCCGTCCGCGTACTCATGGCCAGCGCCGAGTCCGGCCTTGCCCTGGTATTCGGGTCGCACGTGCGTGAACAGGTGCATGCGCGTGAAGTTCATCCAGACGAAGAACGGCTGCTTGGCCTGCGCCTGCTTCTGGATGTAGTTGACGGCGGCCCCGGTGGTTTCGTCGTCGATCGTTTCCATGCGCTTGCGGTTCAGCGGGCCGGTGTCCTCGATCTTGCCGTCTGCCGTGCTGTGCAGCACGCCGCGCGGGTTGTAGAACTTGAGGAAGTCGGGATTGTCCTTCGGCCAGTACGGGCGCTCGGGTTCCTCCTCGGCGTTCAGGTGGTACAGGTTGCCGAAGAATTCGTCGAAGCCGTGCTTGGTGGGCAGGAAGCGGTCCTGGTCGCCCAGGTGGTTCTTGCCGAACTGCGCCGTGGCATAGCCCAGCGGCTTGAGCGCCTGCGCGATCGTGATGTCGCGGTCCTGCAGGCCCACAGGCGCGCCGGGCAGGCCCACTTTCGACAGGCCCGTGCGGAATACCGACTGCCCCGTGATGAACGTCGAGCGTCCTGCCGTGCAGCTGTTTTCGGCGTAGTAGTCGGTCATCATCATGCCCTCGCGGGCAATGCGGTCGATGTTCGGCGTCTTGTAGCCCACCACTCCATGGCTGAACGCACTGACGTTGCCCAGCCCGACGTCATCGCCAAAGATCACCAGGATGTTTGGCTTGCCGCCGCGGCTGCCCTGCGCCACCGTGCCGCTGGCCGGCGCTGCCGCCACGGGCGACGCGCCGTTGGCGGCCGGGGCCGAGGCCACCGGCGCGGTTGGCGCGGTGGCCTCGGCGGGCGGCGCGGTCGGCACCTGGGCGGCCGGGGCCGACGCAGCGCCAGGCGCCGTCTTGTTCTCGTCGGCCTTCTTGCAGCCGGCCACGGCCAGGATGGCGACAATCGCCGCGCTGGTGGCCAGCCTTGTCAGACGCGTACCCGCTTCTGGTCTCATCGAAAGCTCCCTCTGGTTTGGTCCAGGGCGTCAGGAGGTTCTGGACATCGCCAGGATCAAGGCTGGGATGCCGGATAAATGCGTGCCCAGTCCTGCTTCATGCTGATCACCGTCCAGCTGCGCGTGACGGCTTCGTCCAGCGCCTTGTCGAGCTTGCCGATCCCTGACTTGCGGTCGTAGGCGAACTCGCGCTCGGCGTCGTCGTGGTGCACCAGCACGGCCAGACGCTGGCCGGTGCCGGCCATCGTGTACTGCAGCATCTGCAGATCGCCGTCGGAATTGCCCACGGCCAGGATGGGCCGGCGGCCAATCTGCCGATAGATGCCCACGGGCTTGCCGGCGCCGTCATTGATGAATTCGAGCTTGGGCCCGCGCACCAGCGTTGGCTGGCCATTGCGCAGCTCGTACGTCACCGTCTGCGTGGACCCCACCACCTGCTCGGGCGGAATGCCGTACACGCGTTCGGACCACGGCCGCATGAACTCGATGGTCCCGCCCGACACGATGAACGTCTTGAAGCCATTGGCACGCAGGTAGTTCAGCAGCTCGATTTGCGGCTGGAACACCAGGTCGGTATAGGGCCGGTTGAATTTCGGGTGGCGCGCGGTGTCGAGCCACGCGCGGATCGTGCGGTCGTACTCGTCCACCGTCATGCCGCTGTTGGCCTGGGCGATCAGCGGCAGCAGGCGCTTTTCCTCGCGCATCAGCCCGGCCATGTCGTTGGCCATCAGCGCCTTGAAGGCAGGATTGCTATTCCATTCGGGATGCTGGGGCGCGGCGGCCCGAATCTGGTCGAGCAGGAAGAAGAACTGGAAGTACAGCGGCTGCTCGCTCCACAGCGTGCCATCGTTATCGAAGACGGCAATGCGTTCGGCAGGCGGCACGTACTGCGGCGTGCCCGGCCGGGTAACCGCCTCCACGAAGCGGACGATGGTCTGGCGCGCGGCGCCATCCCGCCACGACGGCAATGCCGCCGCGCCTGCCACATTGGCCGCGCCCGCCGGCTGCGCGCCAGCGGCGGTGTCGGCGGTGGGTGCCGGCGCGCACCCCCCAAGGGCCGCCACCAGCACGGCGAGGGCCGCGAGCGTCGTCACGCCGGACGCCGCGCGGCGAACAAGCCGGTAGCTTCCTGCCAAGGCGAATGGCATCGTTGCGTTCCTCCTCGATTGTGCAGACGGGATGCGGCCTACGGCCGTGCCGCCAGTGCGGGCTGTCTGCGCGCTTCGGCCCAGGTGCGGTCATCCATCACCAGCCGGAAGCCCAGGTGCGACATGCTCGTGTAAGGATCTGTGCCGCGCCGTGCGCTGGGCCGATAGCTCAGGCAGAAGTCCTCGTTGCAAAGGAACGACCCGCCACGCGTGACGCGCCTGGGCGCGGACACCGGCACGCCGGGTTCGGTCGGGTCCCACGAATCGGACGGCCCCGCCGGGTTCTGCAGCACGGCCGTCGTCAAGCGGGCTTCGCGCCGGAACTGGTCGGCCCGATACCAGTCGGCCACCCATTGCCAGGCGTTGCCGGTCATGTCGTAGAGGCCGTAGCCATTGGCCGGAAAGGTGCCCACCGGGCTGGTGCCTGCCGCGCCGCCCGCCTTGGCGCTGACCACCGGAAACGGCTGCACCTGCTGGCCTTGCCAGACGTTGGCCATCTGGCGGCCATCGGGCGCGAACTGGTCGCCCCAGGCATACGTGGACTGTTCCAGACCGCCGCGGGCCGCGAACTCCCATTCGGCTTCGGTGGGCAGGCGCTTGCCCACCCAGCGCGCGTAGGCCTGCACGTCCTCGTACGAGACCTGCACCACCGGGTGGTTGTCCTTGCCTTCGATATGGCTGCCGGGGCCGTTCGGGTGCTTCCAGTCGGCGCCGGGCACGAAACGCCACCAGCGCCAGTATTCGCGCAGCGGCACCGGGCTGTTGGTGCCGACGAAGACCATGGCGCCGGGCACCATCGCGCTGTCGGGCGGGCGCGGCGTGCCGGGCGGCAGCTGCACCTTCATCGTTTCCCAGTCCGGCGCGCGTTCGGCGGTGGTCACGTAGCCCGTCGCCTCGACGAACTTGCGGAATTCGGCATTGGTGACGTGGTGCTGGTCCATCCAGAAACCGTTGACGTGGACCTTGTGCGCCGGCCGTTCATTGGCCTGCGCCATCTTGTGATCGCTGCCCATCTGGAAGTCGCCGCCGGGCACATGGACCATGCCGCGCGGACCGTTCACCCCATCGCCCGCGCGGATGACCGGCGCATCGGCGCGCCCATTCTTCGCGTGATACCACCACGTGCCGCCCGCACCGGCCACGACCATGGCCAGTGCAAGCGCCGCCAGCCATATGCGTTGGCGCCACACCGGCGTGGCGGTGGCAATGACCATGGCCTGCTGCTTCCGTCCCATCGACACTCCTTCACGATACGACTCGATCACCTGATCCAGCCATCCCAGTATGGGTGGGGTTCCTGTCAGAGCGGAATGCAAACTTTTGGAATGTTGATGTGAATGATTTCTTGACTACGGGTTCAGCGGAGGTAGCGGCGGCGCCTTGCTGCGGTGCGTCTTGCCCGGGTGTATGGCCGGTCCGCGTGGACGCCAGCCGCCGCGCCAGCGCCACGCTGCGTAGCCGGCCGTCAGCGCCATGCCGGCCAGCAGGGTGGCCATCCGCCAGTCGAGCCAGCCGGGCAGGCGCATCAGCGCGCCACCGGTGGGCGCCAGGCCCAGCCCCGGCGCCGCACGGGCGACGTCGATGGTCACGGCCGGCGCGGACGATTGCGCGCGCTTGCCGGTGGCCGGGTCGTACCACGCCACGGAGACGGCCGGCAGCGTGTAATGGCCGCTACCTTCGAACACATAGGTCACCGTTTCCACGCGCCGGCCGCCCGTGGCGCCTGCCGGCTCGTCCCCAGCGGCCGCCGCGCCGTCCTGCAATTGCGGATCGGCGCGGAACTGCCGCACGCCGCGTGGCGCGGCCAGTTGCGGCGGCTCGATCATCATGGCGGGCGTGCCGGGCGCGAAGATCGTGATCGTGCGGACCAATGCATCGCCAGCCCGCAAATGGGCGTCCTTGCCGCTGATGGCCTGGTCGAAGGTCTGGCGGATATGGATGGGCGACGCCGGCAGCAGTGGCGCCAGGCCTGACGCCTGCGCGGCGCTGGCCTGGCTTGCGTTCCGCTGCCCGCCGGCATGGATGGTGGTGAGCGGCAGGGTCACGGTGGCGTCTTGCGGCTTGCCATCGTCGCCGGACCATCTGAAACGAATCTCGGGCGTCGGCAGCGTGAAATCGCCGGCGGTCTGGGGCGTGAACACGTAGGTCTTGCGGATGCCTGCGTAGCTGGCGCCATCGATGGTTTCGGTGGCGTTCACGCCGCGCTCGTCGGGCATCGTGACCACCGCACCGGGCACCTGCAGCGCCGGAAATGCCGGCGCCGACAGGAAGAAGTTCGGCGCCAGGATCGTGACCTCGATCTGGACCGACTGCCCGGCCACCACGGGCTGCTGGCCCAGCACCCGCACCCGCACCGTGGGCGCCGCGGCATGGGCCATGCCGGACAGTATCAGGAGCATGACGGCGAGCCAGCGCATCGTCATGGCCGCGCCTCTGGCGCCTGCGACTGCAGCGCGAACTTGCGCGCCAGGAGCATGGTGGGCGATGTCTGGATCGCGCGCATCCACATGTCGGCGTTCTGCTGCACCAGCCCCTGCTGCACCTTGTCGCCACCCGGGGGCGGCGCGGGCTTGCTGGGATCCAGTTCGATCTTGTCGGGCTTCAGGTCGGGCGGCTCCTCGTCGCCCTTGTCGTGCTTCTCGGCCTGCTTCTGGCGCTCGATGGCCTGCTGCATCAGCGCCAGGTTGCGCTGCGCGGGTGCCCAGCCGGGACGCTGCTGCAGTACCAGCCGGTAACGGGCGGCCGCCTCGGGATATTTGTTCTGTCGCGCCAGCGCGTTGCCCAGGTTGTACTGGGCGTCCGTGGTGCCGATCTGCTCGAAGGCCCGCGCCGCTTCATCGAACTTCCCCGCGCGGTAGTACGCCACGCCGCGCCACATCGGGTCATCGAACAGCGTGGCCGCCGCCGCGTAATCGCCACGTGCGAAGGCGCGCCGCCCTTGCTGATCGTGCGTGAGCCAGAGATCGACAACATGCCAGCCGCGTGCCGGTGGGCTGGGCTGGGCCCGCACGTCCGCCTGTGGCGCGGCCGCAAGCGCGGCCAGCGCCAGCGAGGCCATCCAGCGGATGGTCCAGCCCTTGCGGAACCAGAGCAGCGCCAGCACGGCAATCGGTATCGTCAGCCGCCAGCCGGCATCGTGCCAGCGCAGCGTGTCCTGCGCACTGCCCTGCTCCACATGCGACTGGACGTGGCGCTGCACCCACGCCACGTCATCGTCACTGTCGGTGGTCAGCGTGGCCACCGGCACGCCAGTGTCGCGCAGCCGGTGCAGCGCCGCCGCGTCGAGCCCCGGGGCGGCGCCATCCCCGGCCTTCAGCGGGCCGCCCGCCGCCGTGCCGATGGCCAGCACCACGATCTGCGTGCGTTTGTCGCGCTGCTGCAGGGCAGCCGTTGCCGCAGGCTCCACGCCATCGGTCAGCAGCAGGATCGTGCCGGGCACCGGCTCCTTCGACAACGCCGTGCCGATGGTCTGGACCGCCCGCGCCGTATCCTTGCCGGGCACCGGCATGATGGCCGTCTGCAGCGCATCGACAAAGGTCTGCAACAGCGCCGCGTCGTCGGTCAGCGGCAGCACCAGATGGGTCGAGCCGGCGTAGGCATAGAGCGCCGTGCGCCCCCCGTCGCGATGGGCCAGCAGCGCCTTGATCTTGAGCTTGGCGCGTTCCAGCCGCGTCGGCGTGACGTCGATCGCGTCCATGTCGGGCGTCAGGTCCACGGCAATGGCCAGCGGCGCCTTGTCCGACAGGAACGGCGGCCGCTCGCGTTCCCACGTAGGGCCGGCCAGCGCAATCGCGCCCAGCGCCAGGGCCAGCGCGGTCAGATGCACCGGGCGCACCGGTCGATGGTGGCCCTCGCGCACCACCAGCGCATCGAGCAGATGCGGCGCAATGGTACCGCGCCAGCGGCGGCGCACATCGCCCTGCCGGCGCACGGCCCAGGGCAGCCACACCGCAGCAATCAGCACCAGCAGCCATGCGGGCCGCAGGAAATGGAACTGCGCCAGCGCGTGCAACCCGTCGCTCATGCCGAGGGCTCCTTGCGTGCGGCGGGCAATGGCGCGCGTGCCACGCCGTACGCGTAGAGCGCCATGGCGACCTGATACGCCAGTACCAGCAGTACGGCGCCGCCCAGCGGCCACATGAACAGTTCGCGGCGCGGACGCCAGCTCAGCGTCTTTTCCTTGTGCGGCGTCACGCGGTCCAGCGTGGCATAGATCGACGCCAGCGCGGTCTGGTCCGCGCCGAAGAAGTAGCGCCCGCCCGTGGTGCTGGCAATGCGCTGCAGCGTTTGCAGATCCACCTTCTGCTCGCCCGTGGCGGCAGGGTCGCCAATGCCGACGGTATGCACCACGACGCCGCGCGTGCGGGCGATATCGGCGGCTTGTGCCGGCGGCATGCGGCTGGCGGTGTCATTGCCGTCGGTCAGCAGAATCAGCACCTTTTCGGCGGCGTGGCTATTGTCGAACATCTTGATGCCCAGCCCGATGGCATCGCCCAGCGACGTACTGGCGCCGGCCATGCCGGGCACCATGTCGTCGATCAGCGTGCGCACCAGCGCATGGTCGAGCGTGAACGGCGCCAGCGGATACGGGGCATCGCCAAACACGATCAGCCCGATGCGGTCTCCGGGCCTGTGGGCCACGAAATGGCTGACCACCTGCCGCACGGCATGCACGCGCGCTTCGACCACGCCGGCCGGGTCCTTGAAATCGCGGGTGTCCATCGACTGCGACAGATCCAGCGCCAGCAGCAGGTCGCGCACGGGCTCGCTCTTGTAGACCGGTGGCTCCAGGAACTGCGGCCGCGCAAGGGCCGTCACCACCAGGGCCCAGGCCAGCGGCGCCAGCAGATGCTGCACCAGGTTGCGTCGTGGCACGTGGGCGCCGGCGGCGGGCTGCAAACCGGCCGCGCTGGCCACCTCGCCAAAGAACGGCAGCCGCACCGAGGCGCTGGTCTCGCGGTACGGCGGCACCCGCCACCACACCAGCAGCGGCAGCGGCAGCAGCGCGAACAGCCATGGATAGGCAAACGCGATCATGCGGGCGGCGCCCGGTGTTCCGCGATCCAGCGGCGGCAGGCGGCGGCGGTGTCGCGGGCCTGTTGCGCCGGCCAGCGTCCGAGTGCGGCGCGGTCCAGGTATTCGGTCTCGATCAGCATGGCAAGAGGCGGTACGGCATCCGCGGCCTTGCCGGCGTGGGCCAGCAGGAAATCGCGCCAGGATGCGCCGGAAAGCGCCGCCACGGTCTCGCGCGGCCACGCGGCCAGCGCGGTACGCTTGAGCAGTTCGGCCAGCGACAGCAGCGCCTGCGCGCGGTCCGGACCATTGGCGTCGAGCCCGGCTTGCAGGCGCCCCAGTTCCTTGAGCGCGGCGCGCCGATAGCGGTTGGCGCGCCAGTGCCGCCACATCCGCCAGCCCAGCCACAGCAACGCGCACAGTACGCAGATGCCGACCACGAGCCAGCCCGCCGTCTGGGGCCACCAGGCTGGCGGGGGCGGCGTGACGATATCGGCCAGGTCGTTCACCGTGTGAGTCCTCTCGTGACAGGTCGGAACATCCCGGGCCGGGCCGGACCGACTGCATGCGGGCAGGTTACGCCGTGACCGGCGGAAACCGAATTCAGAGTTTTTGGCGCCGATATTTAGCGATTTCGGTAACCGGCCCCGGCCGCCACGCGGGCTACAGCCCCGCGCTACAGGCCGTCTGGCAGGAGGTCCCGCACTGCATCCCGCATCACGCGCGCCAGCAACTGCTGGCGTTCGCGGGGCATGCGGGCCAGCGTGGTGGCGACGCTGATGCCGGCCACCGGTTCGCCATCGCGATCCGCGACGGCCAGGCCCACCGCCAGCGCGCCCCGCGTGGCGTGGTTGCCGATTACCGAATAGCCGCGTTCGCGGGTGGCCCGGATCAGGATGCGCATGCGGTCCGGCGTCATGCCGCCGTACTGCACCAGGGCGTGGGCATTGGTGGCGATCACGTCGTCCACGGCGCCGTCGGGCAACGCCGACAGCAGCGCCAGGCCGGCCGCGCCCACACCCAGCGGTTGTCGCGTGCCCACCTGGATCACCAGCACCTGCACCGGATGCGTCCCGACATGGCGCGCGATACAGCGCGACAGCGCCCCGTCGCGCACGATGGCAAATGCTGCGTCGCCGCAGGCCTGGCTGACGCGGGCTAGCACCGGATTGAGACGCTCGGCCAGGTCCGCCGACTCGCCGTGCTGCGGCAGCGCGTCCAGCCTGGGGCCCTTGACATACCGGAACCGCCCGCGCTGCACCACATAGCCGCATTCGATCAGCGTGGCCAGCAGGCGATAGACCGTGGGCCGCTCCAGCCCGGCGGCACGGCATAGATCCACCACGCGCAGCCCGTCCTTGCCGCCGGCAAGGATGGCGTCGAGCAGCATCAGGCCGCGTCGCAACGCCCGTGCGCCCTCTTCGGCAGCCGGAGCAGAAACGTCCGCCTGGCGGACGTTTTGATTCGCAGTACGAGCACGCATGGGAAAGAATTCGCTGGCCGGGAAGCAGCCCGCAGTATGCCGCAGAAGCATCGGGACAGCGGGTGCCGGCCACGATATCCAAAAACAGGAGACAGCCATCATGACCATCCGCAGCCGGGCGCGCAGGCGCCTTCTTCGCAGCATCGCGCTTATTCCCGCTGTAATGCCCGCCCTCCTTGCCGCGGCCCTGGCGTGCGGTGCCACGCCGGCACTGGCCACCGACGCCGCCTTTCCGAGCCGCCCCGTCCGGCTGGTGGTCGGGTACGCCGCCGGTGGCGCCACCGACGTGCTGGCCAGGCTGGTGGCGCAGAAGATGGGCGAGGCGCTGGGCCAGCCGATGGTGGTGGAAAACCGCGCCGGCGCCAACAGCAACGTGGGCGCCGAGGTGGTGGCCAAGGCCGTGCCGGACGGCTACACGCTGTACGTCTACACCATCGCCAACACCATCAACGCCACGCTCTACGACAAGCTCAATTACGACCCGGCCAAGGATTTCGAGCTGGTCGGCATGATCGCCCGCATTCCCAACGTACTGGTGGTCAATCCGGGCGTGCCCGTCAAGACCGTGGCCGACTACGTGAAGCTGGCCAAGACATCGCCCAATGGGGTGACGTTTGCGTCATCGGGTAGTGGATCGTCGATCCACCTGTCCGGCGAGATCTTCCGCACGCGCAGCGGCGCCAACATGCTGCACGTGCCCTACAAGGGCAGCGCGCCGGCCGTGACCGACCTCATGGGCGGCCAGGTGCAGTCGATGTTCGACAACACCCCGTCAGCCCTGCCGCACGTGAAGTCCGGCAAGCTACGTGCCATCGCGGTGACCAGCGCGCAGCGCATGCCGCTGCTGCCCGACGTGCCGACGGTGGCCGAATCCGGCTATCCGGGCTTCGACGTGCAGTCGTGGTTCGCCATCTCCGCCCCGGCCGGCACGCCGCGCCCCGTGGTGGATGGCCTCAACGCCGCGCTGAACAAGGCGCTTGGCAATGCCGACGTGCGCGAGCGCATGCGCGACCTGGCGGCCACGCCCGAACCCGGCACGCCCGAACAATGCCGCACCTTCGCGATGTCCGAAATCAAACGCTGGCACGACGTGGTGCGGCAATCGGGCGTGCGCGTCAACTAAGGAGTCCGACAGCACCATGTTTCCGATCGATCTGTTCTGGCGCGCCGCCGACCGCTGGCCCGACAATATCGCCATCGATGCCCCCGACGGCTCTCTGCGCTACCGCGAGCTGGCTGCGCAGGTGGCCGCGCTGGCCGCCCACTTCATCAAGCTCGACCCCGCCCCGCAGACTTGCGTGGGCATTTGCGCCGGCAACTCGGCCCAGCACATCGTGGCACTGCTGGCCGTGCTGGCCAGCGGCAAGATCTGGGTGCCGCTGAATCCCAAGAGCACGCAGCCGGAACTGCGGCGCATCATCGATGCCACCGAGCCCGGCATCATCGTGCTCGATGCCGCCTGCGAAACCTTGCTCGACGGCGCGCCGGGCGTGCGCATCCATACCGACCACGCGCCCGATCGGGGCCGGACGCTGGCCTCGGCCATCGCGCAACACGCCGACGCCGCGCGCCCGGTGCTGGATCTGGACCGCGATGCCACCCAGGCCATCAAGTTCACCGGCGGCACCACCGGCGCGCCCAAGGGGGTCATGCAGCCGTATCGCGCGTGGCTGGCCAATATCGTCAACCAGATCCACGCGTGGGGATTCACCGAGTCGGACCGCTACGTGATGGCCGCGCCGATCACCCATGGCACGTCCACCTACGTGATGCCGATCCTGGCCCAGGGTGGCTGCCACGTGATCATGGAAGGCAGCGGTGCCGAAGCGGTACGCGCCACCTTCCGCGACCGGCGCGGCACGGTCTGCTTCATGCCGCCCACCCTGATCTACATGCTGATGGCGCTGCCCGGCACCACCCGCGCCGACTATCCCGCGCTGCGCCGGCTGATCTACGGCGGTGCGCCGATGCCCCCGGAAAAAATCCGCCGGGCGCGCGACTTCTTCGGCCCTGTGGTGGCCACCACCTACGGCCAGACCGAGGCACCGCAGTTGCTGACCGTGATCGGCCCCGACGATTTCAACGACGAGCGCAACCTGGCCTCCGTGGGCCGCGCCACCTGGTTCAGCGACGTGGCGATCATGTCGCCCGACGGCCGCCTGCTGCCCGCCGGCGAAGTGGGCGAAGTGGTGGCGCGTGGCGACCTGGTCATGACCGGCTACTGGAAGCGTCCGGACCTGACCGCCGCCACCATCATCGACGGCTGGCTGCATACCGGCGACCGCGGCCTGATCGATGCGCGCGGCTTCCTGTACCTGAAGGATCGCCTGCGCGACGTGGTGATCACCGGCGGCTTCAACGTCTATCCGATCGACGTGGAGAACGCCCTGGGCCAGCATCCCGCCGTGCATGAGTGCGCCGTGTTCGGCGTGCCTGACGACAAATGGGGCGAGGCCGTCCACGCCGCCGTGCAACTGCGGGAGGGCTGCCAGGCCGCCGCCGCCGACCTGATCGCGTTCGTGCGCGAGCGGCTCGGCCCCGTGCAGACGCCCAAGCAGATTCATTTCCACGCCAGCCTGCCACGCTCGACGGTGGGCAAGGTACTGAAGAACACCGTGCGCGACCACGCCGTGGCCGCGCTGCCATCCGGAGACCACGCATGAGCCAACAAGACAAGCCGGTGACCCGCCTCTGCAGCCATACGCTGACCAGCCTTCACTATGGCGACGCCAATCTCGTGGACGACCTGCTCGGCAAGGCCACGTTCACCGAGGTCATGCTGATGCAGATTCTGGGCCGCACGCCCCGGCCGGTGGACATCCGCATTGCCGACATGGTGCTGGTCGTGCTGATGGAGCATGGCCTGACGCCCAGCGCCATTGCCACGCGCCTGATCTACATGAGCGCCCCCGAGAACCTGCAGGGCGCGGTGTCGGCCGGGCTGCTGGCGGTGGGCAGTTCGTTCGTCGGCACCATGGAAAACTGCTCGGTGTTGCTGGACCGCATCCTGGCCGCGCAGGACCCTGACGCCGAGGCGCTGGCCATTGCCCGCGACTGCAAGGCGCGCAAGGCGCCCGTGCCCGGCTTTGGCCACCATCTGCACAAGCCGGTAGACCCGCGCGCCTACAAGCTGCTGGACCTGGGAGAAGCGGAAGCCGATCTGGCCGGGGCGCATATTGGCGCGCTGAAGCGGCTGTCCGCCGCCGTGGACGAGGTCCATGGCCGCGCGATCACGATCAACGCCACGGGCGCCGTGGCCGCCCTGCTGGGCGAAATCGGCGTGCCAACGGACGTGATGCGTGGCTTTGCGGTGATTTCGCGCGCGGCCGGTCTGGTGGCCCACATCGTCGAGGAACAGCAGAGCCCATCGGGCCGCTATATCTGGGATGTCGTCGAGGACGCGATTCCCTACGTGGGCAACGCGCCGCACCGCGACCACGCATAGGCACGCCACGCCTGTACGTGTGGCACTCAGTGCAGGTCCGGGTCGGCATAGGCGGCGCTTGTACTGACCGACGCGTGACCCAGCTGGTGTTGCACGGCCTTGCGGCCAATGCCTCGCGCCAGCGCGTGGGCGCCAGCCGTGTGCCGCAGCCAGTGCGCGCTGGCCTTGGCAAGGTGGGTGGCGGCCGTGGGGTCATCGTCCCCCAGCGCCTGGCCCGCACGCGTGAAACACCGCTTCCAGATCGCCGCTACCTGTGCGACGGATAGCGGCGTGTCATCGCCTTCGCGCAGTACGCGGCCGATCAGCGGCGTGTCGGCCGGCAACCGCTCGACGTCGCGCCCCAGCCCGCGTGCTTCCATGTGATCGCGCAAGGCATCGACCACCGTCTCGGGCAGGTCGTTCGTGCGAGGCCGATTACCTGGCACGTGCAGCCGCCAGCCGTCGGATTGCGACAGATGCGCCACCGTCAACTGCGCCTGCTCCGATACGCGCAGGCCCGTGGCATGGACCAGCCGCAGCATGAACTGCAGGCGTACCGTGCGCGGATCGTCGGCAGGCAGCCCGCCCACGTACCGCTTCAGGTGCTGCCATTGGGTGCGGCTGAGGCTGCGCCCGGCCTGGATGCGCGGTGCTGCGGCCACGGTGGGCTGTGCCGCCGATGCAAACGGGTTGTCGCGCAGGTGCCCCTGTCGGGTCAGCCACGCACAGAGCGTCTTCAGAATCCGCGTCGCATGGCGGATGCTTGACGGCGATAGCGGGCCTTCGAACGGCCGCCAGTCGGGACCACTGCGCGGCGCGCCCCGCCGGCCGACCCATTGCGCGGCCGGCTGGGGATCGGCCAGGAATGCCAGGTAGGCGTGGCAGTCGTCAGCGTCCAGTTTGGCCAGAGGCTTGCCCCGCACGAAAATGGCCCAGAGCAGCAGCCGCTCGGCCTGCGCGCGGTAAGCGCGCCAGGTGTGGCTGCCTTCCGGGCCGTAGTCTTCCAGCCACGCCTGGATGGCCTGCACATCGGCTTGCGCTGATACGTGGCGCAGCGCCTCGAGCGGGACCAGCGCCGGGGCTTCGGCATGTCGCGGATCGGCAATACCCGCGCGGTGCGGCACCATCGCATTCATCCGCAGCCATGCCTCGATCTCGCGCGCGGTGGCCTCCCCGATGCCGCGGACGTGCCGATGCCAGCTGCGCGGATCGGCGGCGATGGCTGCCGCCAGCGTCGCCAGCGTGGTCCAACCCGTCTGCGCGAGCCGGCTGGCAATGGCCGGCGTGAACCACCCCGCCACGGCATCGCCCGCCAATGGGCGCACCAGCAGCAGTGGCTGCAGCGCATCCAGCGCCCGCAGCAGCTTGCGCTGGCGCGTTTGCCGTGCCGTGGCGCTCTCGGCTGCTGGCGGCACGATCAGCGCCAGCCAGGTCTTTTCGGTCAGGATGGTTGCCTCGCCGTCGGCGCGCACACGCGTGGCCAGCCGCTTCACGCCACGTGCCAGTTCCGTCTCGATCCAGCCCAGCGTGGTGCGGGCCTGGCGCAGGTCCAGGCCCGGCGTCAGATAGCGCGTGGCCAGCCGGGCCAGGTCGAGACCCTGCAGGTAGCCACGGTAGTAGGCAAAGTGTTGCGGGCCGAGCAGACGCGCCGGGGCGACCGGCGGGCGCTGGCGCCGGCGAATGGCCTGCCCGGCGCTGGGTACGGCGGAAGACAAGGGATGACAGCGGGGACACCGCAAACGGCAAAGGGCGCGATGATACCCGATGGGCGGAGCGGCGCTCCGCTCCCCTTGCCCGGAGCGGGGCGAAAACCGTCAGTCGGCCTTGACCGCAGCCGGCAGCCGCACGCGCACGCCCAGCCCGCCCAGCGGCGACCTGGCCAGTTCGAAGCGGCCGCCGTACAGCGCGCAGACATCGCGCACGATGGCCAGCCCCAGCCCGCTGCCTTCGGCCGACTCGTCGAGCCGCGCGTACGGCTGCACGGCGCGCGTCATGGCGGAGGCCGGCATGCCTGGGCCATCGTCGTCGATGCGGATTTCCAGCTCGGCCGCCTGCGCCACCAGATCGACGCGGATTCTGGTCTGCGCCCACTGCCACGCGTTGTCCAGCAGGTTGCCGAGCATTTCGACCAGATCCTGGCGGTCGCCGGCAAAGCTGGCCTGGCCTTCGATATCGACGGCGATCAGTTTGTCGGCGTGCAGGCGGCTCAGCGCGCGCACCAGTTCATCGACGGCGGGCCGCACCGCCACCGCACCGCCGGCCGCCCCACCCGCCCCGGCCGCCCGGGCGCGTGCCAGATGGCGGTCCACCTGCTGGCGCATGGCGTCCACCTGCTGCATCACGCGCTGCGACGCGGGCGCCGGCAACGTTGCCGCGTCGTTGGCCAGAATGGCCAGCGGCGTCTTGACCGCATGCGCCAGGTCTGCTGCCTGCCGGCGCGACCGTTCCACGGCTTCGTGATTGCGCCGCAGCAGCAGGTGGATCTCGTCGACCAGCGGCTGTACCTCGGCCGGCCAGGCGCCTTGCAGCGTCGGGTCACGGCCCGCGTGCAGGCGCGCCACCGCGGCACGCAGCCGCGACAACGGCGCCAGCCCGAAACGGATCTGCGCCCACACCGCACCCAGGATGCCCAGGCCCAGCACGCCCAGCGACAGCCACAGCAGATGGCGGAACGACCGCTTGGCCTGCCGCAGCTCGGTGCGGTCCAGTGCCACGGTGATGTCTACCGGGGCATCGGCGCCGGTCAGTTGCAGGCGGCGCGACTTCACCAGCAGCGACTGGCCGCGCGGGCCGCCGCGGATATCGGCATCCCCCTCGCCCACGCGGCGTTCCACGGCAACGGGGATATCGACATCCCAGAGCGAACGCGAACGCAGCGTCTGGCTGCCCGAAGACGCCTGCCAGTAGGCGCCGGCATACGGCAGTTCGAAGCGCGGATCGGCGGGCTGGCGCGTCAGTTCCAGCTTGCCGTCGGTGCGCCATTCCAGCGCGGCGGCCAAGCTGGTCAGGTCGCGGTCAAGTTCGGCGATATAGGTGCGGTCGACGTGCCGGCCGAACAGCGTATCGAGCAGCCAGCCGGTCGTGCAGAGCGTGCCCGCGATCCACAGCGTGGCGATGCCCAGCAGGCGCCGGGCGATCGAGGCGCGCTTCATGCGGCGTCGGCCGGCGGCCGCATGCGGTAGCCCAGGCCCCGCACGGTCTCGATGACGTCGACACCGAGCTTGCGGCGCAGGCGTCCCACGAAGACCTCGATGGTATTGCTGTCGCGGTCGAAATCCTGGGCGTAGATATGCTCGGTCAGCGTGGTCTTGCTGACGATGGCGCCCTGGTGGTGCATCAGGTAGTCGAGCACCTTGAATTCGTGGGAGGTCAACGTGACGGGATTGCCATTGACGCTGACCTGACCGCTGCCCGGCGCCAGCAGCACGGGGCCGCAGGCCAGCGTGGGCGATGTGCGGCCGGCCGAGCGGCGGATCAGCGCGCGGATGCGGGCCAGCAGTTCCTCGGTGCGGAACGGCTTGGTCAGGTAGTCGTCGGCGCCGGCGTCGATGCCCTCCACCTTCTCCACCCAGCTGTCGCGCGCGGTCAGGATCAGCACCGGCACGTCGATGCCGGCCTGGCGCCAACGCTTGAGGACGGTCAGGCCGTCTAGCCGGGGCAGGCCCAGGTCGAGCACGACGGTGTCATAGGGATGTTCGGTGCCCAGGTGCTCGGCGTCGATGCCGTCGGCAGCGTGGTCCACGGCATAGCCGGCCTGGGTCAGCGCCTGCGCAAGCTGGGCGGCAAGTGTGCTTTCGTCTTCGACCAGGAGGATGCGCATGGGGGTCAGGGCTTGCGGGCGCGGTCGAGATCGTGGCCCTTGGCCTTGAGCAGCCTGGCATCGCGGGCGTCGTACTCCAGCTTGGCCACGGAGCCGGTGGGCAGCAACAGCTTCACTTCGTATTGCCAGATGCCGTCGTCGCGGTCCAGTTTCACGTCGATGACGTCACCGGCGTACTGGCGCGAGACCGTGTCGAGGATGCGCGCTAGCGGCAGGATTTCGCCGGAGCGCAGGGCCGCGCGGGCCCGGTCGGCGTCGGTATCGGCCAGCGCGAGGCCGGCACCGCCCGTGGCGCCCAGCACGGCCAGCAGGATCAGCATGCGGCAGGCACCACGCAGGCGCGCGGCGGTACGGTCGGCGGACAAGCACGGGACGGCGGTTGGGGGCGGGGGCGAGACAGTCATTTGCGGCATTCTCGGCCGGGCAAGCTGAACGCCGCCTGAACGGCATGCTCAGGTGCCATTCAGGTGCCACGGCGCATGATGCCCGCCAGATTCCCACAACCCAAGCACCATGTCACGTTCTCGCACCCTCCTGTCCCCGCGTTACCCCACCCTGCGCAGCCTTGGCGCGGGCCTGGCCCAGCTGGCCCCGCTGGCGGTGGCCATGGCGGGCGCCGGCCTGCCCTTCTGGCTTCAGACGCTGGGGCACTAGGTCATCTTCAGGCGGGAAGATGACCTGGTCACCGAAGGAGGAATGTGATGTTTTGGTGATATTTGCGGGTCGGGCACGCGGGCTCAGAACACCAGCGTGGCCGTGCCCATGACGGTGGCCGTGCTGTCGAGCCGGTTCTTGCTGGTCACCGTGGGCACCCAGCGCAGGCTGAATGACAGCGGCGCCTTGCCGCCCAGCTTGGTGTCGTACGTGACGATCGGCCCGATCGTGAAATCATGGCCGCGGAACCCATTGAGGCGGTCGGCCGTGGGGCCGGTATCGCTGCCGAGCTGCTGGACCGTGCCCATGACCAGCCCCGCTCCCCAATTGCCAAATTTCTTCACCCCCATGACGTCCAGCGTGAACAGCGGCGCGTTCTGGTAGTCGGTGGCCGTATTGCGCGTGTAGAACTGGAAGGCCGCCACGGCGTTGAATTCGAGCCCGTATTGCGGCATCAGGTGCGTGAAGGCCACCTGCGGCACGAAGGTCCAGTTGTTCAGGCTGGGATTGGCCAGCGCGTTCTTGTCGTACTGGCCCGTGGGCGCCCAGACGTTGAAGCTCAACGCCATGTGGGTGGTCTTGGAAAAGTGGTAGCCGGCGATCAGCGGGCTGAAGTACATGTCATAGAGGTTCGACGCGCGATCGGAGGCGCCGCGCGAGAACGTACCGCCGCCGGGCCCGGTGAATACGGCGCTTGTATGCACGGTCGTCCAGACATACGGCAGCGTAAAGCTCGACGCGAAATTCCACGCGCCGGGCCCGGTGTCCCAGACCTTCATGATCGTCGCCAGCGTGAACGCGATCTTGGCGTCGATGCCCGCCGTGGTCCGCCCGCCAATCGGCACCTCGCGGCCGCTGCTGATCGAGCCATCCATATATAGCTGCTGCAGGTTGGCGATCCACACCGGCTGGTCAGGAATCACCGCCACGTTCGCCGACACGCTGGTGCCCGCCACCGGCCGGCCGAGCGCGCCTTCGGTGGCATGTCCGGCCGATGGCGCCAGCAGACTCCCCACGGACAAGACACCGACGACGGCCGAACGTGCGCGATTCATGGGGCCTCCTAGCGGGCGATGGGTGCTGCGGTAGCGGAAAAGGTACTGAATCGTCTCAGATTCCCGCCCATCTGGAATTCACTTTTCTAAATGAGTGAATTCAATGTTTTTTGAAACGTGGCATCGCCTTGAAATCCGGTACGCCATGGTTTCCATGTTGACCGCAGACAACGGACTAA
This sequence comes from Cupriavidus sp. 94F1, assembly GCF_057798875.1. NCBI lineage: Bacteria > Pseudomonadati > Pseudomonadota > Betaproteobacteria > Burkholderiales > Burkholderiaceae > Cupriavidus > Cupriavidus sp. 94F1. The sequence continues at coordinate 6,039 of NZ_JBYOJT010000007.1, read as the reverse complement.
CCGGCAGGTGCTGATGGAATCTGGCGCGGGATTTTATTCCCGCACTTCTTTTTGCCTTGGTTCCTTCCATCATTATTGAACTGGAGTTCACCATGCTGCGAATCCATGGAGGTTTTCTCGCACGCCGAAGCTGGCGCCGCTGGTTTGCGACGGTCGCCTTGTTACTGATATCGAACACATGGCTGCCGGCTGCGAATGCGCAATATGCATCCCGGGAGCTCAGGCCGTCGGATGTATTCGACACGACGGATAAAGTCATCTTCCGGGACGATTTTCGCGGCGATTTCCGGAAATGGACGCTTTCAATCGACGCGCTGTATGACCCGGCTGTCCGGCCATTGACGTCCAACCGCGTTACCAGGGAGCCGTTGGCTGGCTTGCCTGGCCGCCTGCCCGCGACATTCACGCTGCCCGGCACGCCGGGGGCATTCCGCTCGGAACTGGCGCTTCCCGCCGAGGAAGGGCTGCAGGAACGCTGGTACGGCGCGCGCATCGCGGTCGACCAGATCGCGGATCGGGCCGGATATATCGTCCTGCAATGGCATGCGGTCATGGGCAAGGACAAGGTGAATAGGAATTTTCCGAACCTGGCCATTCATCATAAAGGCGACAAATGGGTGGTGGCCCGCGCATGGGGCAGCCCCGCCAATATCCAGAGCTCCACCACCGAGCTGCCGGGCAACGTGGTGCCGGGTACATTGACCAACTGGGTCATCCACGCGAAATGGGCAACCGACGCCAGCGGCATCGTCGAAATCTGGAAGGATGGCACGCTTGTGTACCGGCAAAAGGGGCAGAACGCGTACCACCTTTCCATCGCCCGCACGCCCTATCTGAAGACCGGTATCTACCGGCCGGCGCGCAAGGATTCGACCACCAGCGAGCCGTCGATCGTGGTGCGAGTCAGCGACATGCGCATCGGGCGGAGTGACGCGGGCTATGGCGAGGTATCACCCGTTGTCAGCGGGACGCTGGACAAATGGCATGGCAACCGGCGTACCGGCAGTCTGCTGTTCCCGATCGATTTTGGCCGGGACGTCGAAAAAGGCACGGTCGGATTTGTCGTTCCCCAACAGGCCGGCGTCACCGGCGGCCCGGCATCGCTGGTATGGTCGGCGGGCGTTGCGGATCGGGCGATGTTCGCGGTCGTATTGACAAACCGGCTCGATGGCAGCCGCCGGACCGTCAATATCCGTGGCTACCGGCATAACGGATGCACCTATGCGGCGATGCATGTCGCAATGGATTGCCAGAATCGCAAGAACAGCCGGCTCGAACTGTTTTTCGATCGTGAAGATAATCGCGGCCTGCCCGAAGGCCTTTATGAGGGAAATCTGACAATAGAAGCAATCGGCTGGAAAGACATCGCGTACCGGCGTTCCATCCATGCCAATATCAGGATATTCGTGCCTGGCGTATGGCGCGAACTCCGGCCGGGAATGCCGGCGGCGGTGCGAGGCATGGATCGCCATATCAAGCTTGGCACGATTGGTTTTCTGGTGCCGGCCCAGTCTGACGCAGCAGGACCCCGAACCCCAATACTGGATACGGCACCGCAGGACACAAAATTGAAGCTGACCGTTGCCGATGCGGCTACCGGAGCACGTTATCCCGTTGTGGTGCGCGCGCGACGCTTGACCGGCGAATGCGGCAAGGTCCGAATGAACAGTACCTTTGCTTGCGGAGGATATGGCAAGCAAAGCGATCTCGAACTCGAATATCGTCCGGCAGATAATCCCGACCTGCCTGCCGGACGTTACACGGGCAGCGTTTTCGTATTGGCGCAGGGCAGTTACGAAAGCTGGATCCAGCGGCCCATCGCGATCGGGCTAAATGTTCGGAAGTAAATCCGACATTCGTTCAGACCGCGCCGCGCGTCTCCACATACAGCGCGTAGACCGAATGGCTGCTGGCCATATACAGGCGGTTCCGCTTGGGGCCACCGAAGCATAGGTTGGGGCAACGCTCCGGCAGGTGAATATGGCCGATGGCCTTGCCCTGGGCGTTGAACACGCGTACGCCGTCGAGCTTCGACGGATCGGCACCCGGTGCGCCGCTGCTGCCCCAGCCGGCCCAGATATTGCCATCCACGTCCACCTTGAAACCATCGAGCGCGCCCGGGCCATTGGCGTCGATCAGCTTGGTCTTGTTGCCAAGCTGGCCGTCGGCACCCACGTCGTAGGCCCACATCACGCGATACGGCTGGGCGCGCGATTCGATCACGTAGAGCTTCTTCTCGTCTGGCGAAAATGCGAGCCCGTTCGGCCCGTTGAGGTCGGCAATGACTTGCGTCACGCTGTTGTCCTTCGGATCGATCCGATAGACGGCGTGCGGCAGTTCCGGGGCTGCCTTGTCGCCCTCCCAGTCGCCCGCGATGCCAAACGGCGGGTCGGTGAACCACAGCGAGCCGTCCGACTTGCACACGATGTCGTTCGGCGAATTGAAACGCTTGCCCTGGTAACGGTCGGCCAGCACCGTGATCGAGCCATCGTATTCGGTACGGGTAACGCGCCGCGTCAGGTGTTCGCAGCTGACGAGGCGACCCTGCTTGTCGCGGCAATGGCCATTGGTGAAGTTGGCCGGCGAGCGGAACACGCTCCACTGGTTCGAGGTTTCGTCGAACCGGATGATGCGGTTGTTCGGGATATCGGAGAACAGCAGATAGCGGCCGTCGGCAAAATAGATCGGACCTTCCACCCAGCGGAATCCGGTGGCTACCTGCTCCACGGTGGAACTGAACAGCCGGTACTTGCCGAAACTGGGGTCAAGGATTTCGACGGCCGGGTCGGGGTAGCGTTGCGCGGCCTTGAAGTCGAAGGCCTGGGCCAGCGCCTGGCCGCTGGCGGCTGCAGCGCCGAGCGCGGCGCCAGCCTTGAGCCAGTGACGACGCCGGGCGTCCACGCCCGCCTTTTTCGTATCCATGCTGTCTCCTCATCGGATTGGAAATGGTCCGGACGGACCTTTATAGTTGTCCGACATCCTATGAGAAAAATCGCCACACAGCAAGCACTTGTACGATGACATGCATGCCCCATGTGCCTTGCCCACATCGCCATCACGGGAAAGGTTCGGTGCTATGGTCTGGGTGTGCGCGTCCGGGACAGGACGCCTGACATGCCTTCTCAACTCTCCTGAAGCACGCCCGAATCATGGCAAGCGCAATCCTCCTCGAAAACATCCACGCCAGCGGGCAGCAACTACTGGGCCGCCACCATATCGACGTCGCCACCCAGAGCAAGGCGCTGGCTGGCGACCCACTGCTGGCCGCCGTACGTGACCACGACCTGCTGGGCATCCGATCGGCCACGCACCTGACCGCCGAACACTTTGGCAACAGCGGACGCCTGCTCAGCGTGGGCTGCTTCTGCATCGGTACGTCGCAGGTCGACCTGAACGCGGCTGCCCATGCCGGCATTCCGGTATTCAACGCGCCGTTCTCGAATACGCGTTCGGTGGCGGAACTGGTGATCGGCCAGACCATCATGCTGATGCGCCGCGTGCCCGAGAAAAGCCGCGCCGCGCACCAGGGCGAATGGCAGAAGTCGGCAAAGGGATCGTTCGAAATCCGCGGCAAGACCATGGCGGTGATCGGCTACGGCAATATCGGCGCGCAGGTGGGCATCCTGGCCGAAGCCATGGGCATGCGCGTGGTGTTCTACGATATCCGCCCTCGCCTGTCGATTGGCGGTGCGGTACCGATGCATTCGCTGGAAGACGCCCTGGGCGCCGCCGACGTGGTAACGCTGCACGTGCCTGCCACACCCCAGACGCGCAACCTGCTCAATGCCAAGGCGCTGGCTGCAATGCGGCCGGGCAGCATTTTGCTCAATGCTTCGCGCGGTACCGTCGTCGATATCGAGGCACTGGCGAAACTGCTAGACGATGGCCATATCGCCGGGGCCGCCATCGACGTGTTTCCGGAAGAGCCGCGCAGCAATGCCGACCGGTTCGTCACGCCGCTGCAGGGCAAGCCGAACGTGATCCTGACGCCGCACGTGGGCGGCAGCACGGAGGAAGCGCAGGAGAATATCGGCGTGGAAGTGGCCACCAAACTGGCCAACTTCCTGGAAACGGGTGCGACGATCGGCGCGGTGAATCTGCCGCAGATCCAGCCCAATCCGCTCGATTCGCCGGCGCGGGTCCTGAACATTCACTACAACCGTCCCGGCACGCTGTCGCATCTGAACCAGGCGCTGGCCGAAATCGGCGCCAACATCGAGGCCCAGCAATTGCAGACCGAAGGCGACATCGGCTACGTCATTACCGATATCAGCCTGGTGCCGCCGGCCGGCTGGGCCGAAACGCTGATGGCGCACGACGCGTTCATCCGCTCGCGCGTGATCGAAAACCGCTAGGCATCCGCTTTCCCGACCAGAACCCGCATGCAGCCCCCGCATGCGGGCGATGAAATCGGTGGATAAGCCCGGCACCCCCGCCGTTTCCCGATAGCCGCCGCCCGGCGGCATTGTCATACTGCGCGGACAACCTCGCAGACCGGACATGCGCGATCCGGCAGACAATCAGGAGACAACTTCATGCAACGACGTCGTTTCTTCCGCGTCGCGCTGGCCGCTTCCGGCCTGACGCTGGCGGCATCGCTCGGCCCCCAGGCACTGGCTGCCGATGACTTCCCCACCCGTCCGATCCGGCTCATCGTGCCGTACGGCGCCGGCGGCGTGACCGACCAGGTGACACGCGCGCTGGCCGACGCCGCCGGCCGCGAACTGGGACAGTCCATCGTCGTCGAAAACAAGCCCGGCGTCAGCGGCACGCTGGGCGCCACCCAGATGGTGACCACCGAGCCCGACGGCTACACGCTGAGCATGGCACCCGTGGTGATCTTCCGCCTGCCACACGTCCAGAAGATGCGCTACGACGCGCTCAAGGACCTGACCTACGTATCGATGATCGCGGACTACAACTTTGCTGTGGCCGTGAAGAAGGATGCGAAGTGGCAAACCATGCAGGAACTGATCGCCGACGCCAAGGCGAACAAGAAAGGCATCAGCTACGGCACCACCGGCATCTACGGCAGCCAGCACCTGACGATCTCCGAACTGGCGCGCGTGTCGCAATCGAACTGGACGCACGTGCCGTACAAGGGCGACGCCGAGGCCATCACCGCGTTGCTGAGCGGCTCGTCCGATGTGGCCGTGCTGTCGAACACGCTGCTGCCCTACGTGCAGAACGGACAGATGCGCGTGCTCGCCACGCTCTCCGAAAAGCGCGCGGCCGACTTTCCGAACGCCCCGACTCTGAAGGAAATCGGCTACCCGGTGTGGTCGAACTCGCCGTTCGGCATCATCGGCCCGGCCAACATGAAACCGGCCGTGGTCAAGCGCCTCGACGAAGCCTTCCGCAACGCGCTCAAGGACCCGAAATTCCTGAACGTGACCCGCCAGTACGGCATGGTCACGAACTACATGGGCCCTGAGCAATACGCGGCCTACGCCCAGAAGGCCTTCAAGAGCGAAGGTGAAATCATCTCGCGCCTGGCCGAGGCGATGAAGAATCAATAGGCGTTTTCCGAAGTCGGCTCCGGCGCGTCGCCAGTGATCTGACGACGCACCGGAGCCGCGGAATCGCGTTCGATGTTTCTTGTCTATCGCAATACCACGAATTCCTGCTTTACCCCCCTCCTCCCTTGCGCTGAATTAGACATCAGCCATTCAGCGGTCTCAGAAGTTGGCAATCCATGTAGCGTGCGACGCACTACACCAGTGCATCGATACGCAAATCATGGTTGTCGAAGATCGATTGGTATCCGGCGTCGATCTCGCCGGGCTCGCAACCGGGCGGGCCGCTTACCGCCTCGAAGTCCCCGCCGCGCCCACCGCCATCGCCCTGTCGGTGGTCTCGTTCAAGGCCGTCGAGACCCTCGGCAAGCCTTACGAGGTCACCGTCCAGCTGACCCATCCGCTGGAACTGGACCGTGCCGACTACCTGAATCGTCCGGCCACCTTCGTCATCGACCCGGGCGATGGCAGCGAGCCGCGCCGCTTTGCGGGATGGATTCCGGCGTTCTCGAAGACTCGTCAG
>NZ_JBYOJT010000006.1:0-532524 GCF_057798875.1 Cupriavidus sp. 94F1 | reverse complement strand
ATCCTGCGCAGCCACGACCTTGAAGGCCATCAATTCGCTTTCCGGCTACGGCGCGAGTATCCCGAGCACAAGTTCCGCCTGCAGTACCAGATGTCCGATTGGGACTACGTGCGCCTGCTAATGGAGCAGGAAGGCATGTACTGCTACTTCGCGCCCGGGAAATTTGGCGAAATTGTGGTGTTCGGGGACGACATCGATCACTACATCTATCAGCCGGAACTGCGAGTGCCCTATCGGGAGACGGCCGGGCTGGAGTCGGGCACCGAAGCCGTCTTTGCGATTCGTACCCATACGAGAACCGTCGCCAGATCGGTCCTGGCATCGGACTACAACCCCGCGCACGCCTACGAGCGGCTCAAGGCCGACGCCAACATTGCATACAAGGATCGGACGACTTATGGCGAGCCATACATCCATGGCACCCATCACCTGGATATGGCTGGCGCGAAGTGGGAGGCGCTGCTGCGCCACGAGGCGCCATCGCCGCGCAGGTTGTCTATCAGGGTGAAAGCAACGTGCTGGCGTTGCGCCCGGCGCGCATCCTGCGCATGGATGCGACGCTGCCCGATGCGCCGAACGGCCAGGTCATCACCGAAGTCATCCACACGGGCGCCCGCGATCAGGCTTATCGGAATACCTATCAGGCGATTCCGTCGGACCGGCGCTTCCGTCTGCCGGTCGACGACACGAAATGGCCACGCATCGCTGGCACGCTGAGCGGTCGCGTCACCTCGCCCGGCCAATACAAGTATGCCTACCTGACGCAGGACGGCCATTACACCGTCCGCTTCGACCTCGACTTCGATGAATGGCCGAATGGCCAGGAAAGCGTACCGCTGCGGCTGGCCAAGCCGTTCGCCGGCGCCGTGCAGACCGGCTTCCACTTCCCGCTGCTGGAAGGCACCGAGGTCGCCATCGCCTTCCACGACGGCAACCCGAACCGGCCCTATATCGCCCACGCGCTACACAACAGCCACAAGCCCGACCTGATCATCGGCCGGGACGGCTGGCAATCGCGCAACGTGATCCGGACGCAGCGCAACAACAAGCTGCGCTTCGAGGACTGGGAGGGGCATGAGGGGATCAAGCTGTCGACCCCTTACGGATGGCGGACGCAACTGAATCTTGGCTATTTGGTCGACCGGGAAAGACAGAAAAGAGGATCCGGCTTCGAACTAAGGACGTCCGAGTTCGGGGCGTTGCGTGGTGGCAAGGGTCTATATCTGACCGCTGCAGACCAGCCGAATGCGGAAGGCAAGCAACTCGACATGGACGATGTGGCGGAAACCTTCAGGCAGGCCACGGAGGTCCTGCAATCGCTTTCGAAATCCGCAAACGCTGCAAAGGCTTGGGCAGCTGAAGTAGACAGGCAGCGTGCTCTGGTCGAAAAACGGCTGCTAGGCCTGCAGAAGGCCTGTCTGGTTGCGACAGCTCCACATGGGGTAGGCCTGGCAACCGGTAGCGATCTGCAAATTGCCGCGCGTGCACACGTCTTCTTGACAGCAGGTGGCGGTTTCGACGTAGGTGTCCTAAAGCGGATGTCTGTCGCCGCAGGCGAAGCGATATCTCTATTTGCTGCAAAGCTGGGTATTCGAATATTCGCATCGAAAGGAAAGGTGGAAATACAAGCCCAAGGCGATGGTTTGGACCTGATGGCGTTGAAGGATATTGCTATCACTTCGTCGGAGGGAAAGTTGACCCTTGCCGCGTCGCAGGGCATCCGGCTATCGGATGGCACTGGCGCGTACATCGAGGTTCGCAACGGCAGAGTCATCTTGGCCAGTCCCGCGGGCGCGGTAGAGGTGAAAGGACAGTTGCGTATTGAAGGCGCGGCAGGAGGCGCCGTTTCGTTCCCGAGTTGGTCAAGCACTCCGCCGGAAGGCGTCAAATACAGTGGGCGGTTCGGATTTTCGGAATAGGAAAGGATGCCACACGAGCTTTGCTGCTCGGCCATTTGTTCGCAGGCTTATCGTCTGAACCTTAATGAGAGATTTTGAAGCTGTTGGTGAGTTGATGCCTATTGATTTCGCTAGGGTACCGCCACGTGTCGTTGTTCCGAAGCCGCCCCGAATATGTGCTTTGCGATGGGGAGCCTTGCTTGTCATATTTGTCGCCGTTGGTACTAGTATTGCCGGCATTCTTTGGTGGCAAGCAGAGTCCGAGCAGTGGATGCTATGGGTAGGGGGCATCGGGTACGCGGTCGCCTGCTGGCTGTTGGCCTTGGCCCTGCGACTCGGCCTAGGGCATCTTGCCTGCAGCCAGGCGATTGTGGAAAACGAAGTGCGAGACCAAATTGAGGAGGCTTGCCATGATCGAGCCAGCAGACCCCTCGCGGTGATCGGTCATGCCCAGCGCACCGCCACGGAGGAGATGGCGCGCGCCGTTCGCATCGATCTCGGTGCCGATCCACATGATCATGCACCCGGCCCTGATACGACGGACCGAGCGGTTCCCGCGCCACGCGCACTGAGGATACCGAATCGTCCGTTCTACCCTAGTAACGTACTGGGTGAACACGTACGCCATCGGGAAATCTGCGCCTGGCTCCTTGTAGACCTGGTCCGTGAAATCGCATGTGGTCTTTGCGCATTGCCTTCGGGATGCGTACTGGATGTTCGGCTTCGGCTCGCTGCACGTGTTGATCCTGAAGAGACTTGCCGAGAGCTGGAAGCGCTATTGTCGTCAAATGCCCGTGGCTTGATAGTGCGTGTGACACCCTGTGCGGGCAGCTTTGGCATATCGGAGCTGGAGCAATGGCTCGACAGCATGGCAGTGAATGAAGCGAAACTCGTTGTTGTGGTTCAACTTCGAGACGCCATAAGCGACGGTATGGAATGTGCGCATTCAGAAGGGGCCGCAGCGATGCTGCTTCGCCGCATGGATGCATCGGACCGATCAGCGGACCTTAAGTCAGCGTTGCGCATTCATCGACCAGGACGTGGAACGGTGGATTCGATGCCTCGGACTGTGGAACTGGCCGCGAAGTGGGGACAAACTGCCGTGGACCAAGTCGAGACGATATGGATGCAAGGACTTTCGACAGAAGCATGCCATCAGCTCAATAAGATGCTTGGGGACGGCGTAAGGCTAAGGGATCTCGACGCGATGCTGGGGGATTGCGGTGACGCTAGTCCCTGGCTCGCCGCCATTCATGCATTGGAAAACGCTGGGCGCCTGGCGCTACCGCAACTTATCGTTGCTCAACATGGGAGCGGCATTATCTCCCTCGTTTGCAGGAATCAAAAATGAGGGAGAAACCGCAAGGGAAGCTCGCGATGCTATATCTCGGCATCGCTTTATTCATTCTGTATATCGTTGTAGCGTTCACGGCTGGGGCGGTCTTGCTGCGTTATGAAAAACCAGCTGAACAGATAGCGATCATCGAGCTATGCCTATTCAGTGGTTTTCTGGTCGGGCTGATTTTCTTGAAGCATCTGCAAGCGGTCGTCCTTCTGATAGCCAGATTGAAGTCAACGGTATTGTCGCCCAGGCCAGAAATTTTGACGTCGTCGAAAACGAAAGGGGGCGAAGCTTCGGGGCCGACACCGTGGACGGAACTTCGATCCGTGCAAAGGGCCTTGCGAAGGAGGCACGGAAGAGGTTGGCGACGTCGCGCGCCTTGGTTACTCGTGTGTGGCGACGACAAGACCATCAACACAATTGCGCCGGGACTAGATGCAGTCGGCATTGTCGATGCAAAGGAAACGGTTCTAGTCCATGCAACGCCAATCGGTGTTGATGCGATCCTGTGGCGGAAGGAGATCCTGACGGCGCGCCCGCGTCGGCCGATCGATGCACTGGTATATGTGGTTGCCGAGGGTGACGGTCTAGACAAAGAGAGTGATGTGCTACGCAGGTTGGCTGCGATGGAGGAAGAATTTCGTTGGAGCTTCCCGGTTGTTCTGTTATGTCCGTCGGTAGCGCCGGGTCAGTCGGGGCAATGGGAGCTTGCCGGCGTCTATTTTCGCGGGCGGTTGCAAGATAGTACCGAGGAGGCCAATCATCTGGTTGTCGGTGCGCTGGATTCGCTGGAACGTCGGCAGGCACTTGACGCCATCTATGCGCGGCGCATCATCGACCGATGGGGGGCTGTCAAGCTTTCGGCTGTCGTCGGCTCGATGCGCGGAATGCTTGGGCACGTTTCCAAAGTATGGCAAACGTCAGACTGGATGAAAGGGCGTTTGAGCGGTGCGGTGTTCACCCTGGCTCGGCCGCCTGGGTCGAGTCATGCGGATTCCGATAACGGCTGGAGGTGTTCGTCTTCCTTGTCACCGGTATGGCGGGAGATTAGTGCGCAGTCAAGGGCATTTTGTGTTCGCCCAATAGGCGTACGTCGAGCAGACGTTTTTCTTGCGATTGCGATCGCAGGTATTTGTGCCTGGACTTCTGTGATGATTGTCTCAGGCATGCAAAGTTCAAGAAGTTTGAGTATGGCCTCAGGTGCGATGCAAGGCATTCATCGCTCCACAAGCCCTGCGGACAAGCTCAGATCTTTGGTTTTGCTCCAACAACAAATTGATCTTTACGAGCAGCGGATATCGAAGCACTCGAGTTGGTTGGCCCGCGCCACCCTCAACCGCGACGCCGAAATCCTTGGTGCGCTACGGAAGCCATACAGCCAAGCCGCTCGCCAGCTTCTGATCACTCCCATCCAGCACGACCTCGAGGCCTCTCTCGCGGACCTGTCCCAACTTCGGACTACACAACTCGACGACCAGACCACTCGCTGGGCGATGGGGGGTCGCGACACGCTCAAGGCGTATCTGATGATGGCGAATCCCGCTCGCGTCGAACCCGATTTCCTTGCGGCGCAGATGGCGGCACACTGGACCACCGGTGCGCGCCTGACGCCGGGTGAAAGGATGGACATGGCCGAGCGCATGGCCAACTTCTATGCGCGGCACCTGAAAACGAATGAAGCCTGGAAGATTGACGCGCGAGAGGATCTGGTCGCCGGCGCCCGCAGGACCTTGCTGGCCGTCATCGGGCAGACCAATGCGCAGGACACGCTCTACCGGGGCATCCTCGATGGTGTCGGCAGCAAGTATCCGGACCTGACGTTGGCGCAGCTTGCCGCCGGCACCGATACGCGTGGACTGTTGCGATCGTCGGCGGTGGTGCCGGGGGTCTTTACGCGACAGGCGTATGAAGGTTATGTCGCGGACGCGATCGATGCGGCCGCCAAGCGGCGGGATATTGCCGCGGACTGGGTGTTGTCCGACGATGGGGCAGACGGTCAGGCTGGCTTCGGCAAGACGGAGGGGCGGGACTCCGCCGATGCGATGCGTGTCGCGCTGACTGCGCAATACTTCTCCAACTATGCCGAGCACTGGCAGGCCTTCATGAACGCGTTGCAATGGGAGGCGGCCCCGACGTTGCCGGCCTCGATTGCCCAACTCAAGCAGATGACCGATGCGCGTCAGTCGCCCGTGGTTGCGTTGATGAAGTCGCTGGCGTACCAGGGCGGGGCCGGGGTGCAGAAGGCTTCGTTGGCCGAAGCGCTGGTGGACAAGACCAAGGCCATCCTTGGCGGGAAGGCAGAGGGGGCGAGCGCCGAGGGAGCGAACGGGCCGCTTGATGCGGCGTTTGGACCGGTGTTGCGACTTGCCGGTCAGCCGGGGCCGGGTGGGCCGAGTATGTCCGTGGGCAGTGGCGATCTGAGCCTGCAGCGATACTTCGATCGTGCGACGGCGTTGCGCCTGCGCCTGCAGCAGATCACGCAAAGCGGCGATGGCGATGGCCAGGCGCGGCAGCTGGCGCAGGCGCTATTTCAGGGCAAGGGGTCGGAACTGGGTGACACGCAGGCCTATGCGCAGTTGATGGCCGCCAGCCTTGGCGCCGAATGGGCCGGCATGGGCGAGGCGCTGTTCGTGCGGCCGGTTGCGCAGGCCGCACAGGCTGTCCTGCGGCCGGCCCAGGCCAGTTTGAACGAGGCCTGGCGTCAACACATCGCGATGGCCTGGGGGAGGGCGTTCGCAGGGCGCTATCCATTTGCGTCGACCGAGAATGACGCTTCGCTGCCTGAACTAGCGCGCTTTCTGCGGCCGCGGGACGGGTTGATCCATGCCTTCCTGGGCAGTCAGCTTGCCGGCGTGCTGGAACTGCAGGGCGACCAATGGGTGCCGGTCGCGGCGGCTGCGGAAGGGCTGAAATTCGATCCGAATTTCCTCAAGGGGATCAACGCTCTGCAGCGGATTGGGGCCCGACTGCTGGTGCAAGGCGAACCGCAGTTTCAGTTTGCGCTCAAGCCGATCCCGACGCCGGGCCTGACTGACACCCTGATGACCGTGGATGGCCAGACGCTTCACTATTTCAACCAGCGCGAAGCGTGGCATGCCACACGGTGGCCGGCCAACGATCTTCAGGCGCCGGGCACGCGCCTGCAGTGGCAGACCGAGACGGCCGGGACGAACAAGCACTATGAATTCGACGGGCGCTGGGGATGGATCAGGATGCTGGAGCGCGCGGATGTCGAGCCCATCGACAGCGCAACGTTCCAGCTGACATGGCAGGGGGCGCCAGATACTGGCGCTGCCGGCAAGCAGGCAGTGACTGCCGACCCGGATAGCCTGACCGCGCGCGAAGCCCATACGCCGGTGCCGGCCGCGATGGCGTATCCCATCCGCTACCAGATGCGGACCGAGGCGGGTCATGGGCCGCTTGAGTTGCTGGCCTTGCGAGGCTTTGTACTGCCGTCTCGGATCTTTGCCGATTCCGGGCGGCATTCGCTGGCGCAGGCCAGTGCGACGGCATCCCACTGACGAATCCGACTCCCCGTAATGTTCAATCAACTACTCAAGGCGCTGTTTGGCGCCGACACGCCCTTGGCGCTCGTATCCTCCACGCAGGCGGAATGGGGGCCATGGCTGCAGGACATTCGCCCGGAGATGCCGGTTGGCGACGACCCAGGCTATGAGGACGAATTCCTTGCGATCAAGGACGAGGTGGCCAAGCTGTCCGGCGTCGACGACGCCCTGATCGTGGAGTTGTCCGAGCGGTTGCTGAAAACCCATGCCAAGGATGTACGGCTGGCGGTCTACTACCTGTACGGTCGCATGCGTCGCGATGGCGCGGAGGGCGTAGCGGCAGGATTCGAGCTGTTGTCGGCGCTGATCGATCGCTTTGGCAACCAGCTGCTGCCCACCCGCGAGGAATCGCGCAAGGCGGCGCTCGAATGGCTGGCGGGCACGACGTTCGCCGACAGGCTGGATCGCGTGCATGGACTGAACGGAGACACCCTGGCGCGTACGCTTTCTGCGCTGGCCTTGATCCAGGCGCGGACCGCGCAATGGTCCGATGCCGGCCGTCCGGCGCTGGACGGTCTGTGCCGGCGCTTCGAGAGCCGGATTGAAAACCCGCTACCGGCGGCAAGCGACGACCGGCTGGTCAAGCCAGTGGAGGCACCCGAGTCGCTGACATACGGCGCGGTGACGTCGGCACGGGAACTGTTGGACCGTGCTCGCCAGATGGCGCGTTTCCTGCGCGAGCAGCCCGATGGATATCTGGCCGCTTACCGGCTCATACGGTGTGTGCGCTGGGATGTCCTGGTCGAGGTGCCCCCTCACGATGCCGGCGGTCGCACCCGGCTGGCAGCACCGCGCGCGGAGTTGCGCGCGCACCTGAAGCGGCTGTCCCTGCAGAAGCAATGGCCGGAATTGCTCGAACGCGTGGAGCAGGCCTTCGCGGAAGGCGCGAACCATTGCTGGCTGGATCTGCAGTGCTACGCGTTTGTTGCCCAGGAGCAGGCCGCCGGGCCATACGCGGCCGTGCGAGACCTGCTGGCCACGGACTGTGCCTTGTTGCTGGAGCGGCTGCCGGGGCTGGACCAGCTGTCTTTCGCCGATGGCACGCCGTTCGCGGACGATGCCACGCTGGAATGGATCGGTCGCCATGCCACGGTACGTGACCTGGAGCGCGGTGGGCCGATCGCACCCGCCGTGGTGTCCGAGGCCAGGACCGACTGGACCGAAATGGAGGCCCAGGCCATCGACATGGCTGGGGAGCGGGGCATCGAAGCGGCCTTGTCATGGTTGCAGGGGTTGCCGGCGCGCAGCGGCGAGCGTGAACGCTTTGTCCGGCAGTTGGTCATGGCAAGGGTTGCCGAACGGGCTGACCGGGCCGATATCGCCGCGCACCTGCTGACCGTACTGGACCAGGACGCGCAGCGGTTCCAGCTGGCGGCCTGGGAACCGGCGCTGGCCTTCGACGTCAAGCAGCAGCGGCTACGGCTGCTCAAGTCGCGCATTCTGCGCAAGGACGCGAACAAGCCCGTGCTGGCGCATCGCATCGACGTGCTGCTGGGCGAGCTGACCGCCATCGACCCGGCACGGACCCTGACCCTGGCATGACGACTACGCTGACACGATGAGCCATTCCCCCCAAGACAATGACATCCTGCGTTACTACGAAGCCGAGATGCGCTATCTGCGTGATGCCGGCAAGGAGTTCGCGCAGGCGTTTCCGGACCGCGCCCGCATGCTCAACATCGATCGCGTCGGGGAGCGCGATCCCCATGTCGAGCGCCTGTTCGAGGGATTCGCGTTCCTGATGGGGCGGCTGCGGCAAAAGCTCGACGACGAATTGCCCGAGATGACGGAGGGCCTGGTCAGCATGCTGTGGCCGCATTACCTGCGGATGATCCCGTCGCTTTCGATCCTGGAACTGGCGCCAGAGCCGGCCGGGCTGCATCGCCACGAAGTGCTGCCTGCCGGGCTGGAGGTGCTGTCCGATCCGATTGCCGTGGAGGACGGCCGCGACGGCACGGGCCAGGTCGAGTGCATCTACCGGACCACGCAGGCCGTCGATCTGTATCCGCTGCGGCTGACCGATGCCGGGATCGATACGCGCGAGGACGGCCGCTCGGTCGTGCGGTTGCGGATGGCGTTTGAGGGGCCGGCCACGCGGGAGCCGTTCGCGGTGCCGCGCCTGCGGATATACCTGCATGCCGACCGGCCGCTGGCGTTGGCGATGCGGGCCGCGCTGACGGCGCCGCCGGTAGCGGTCCAGGTACGCGTCCCGGGGTTTCCTGCAGACCGGCCCGGAGCCGCGCAGCCCATGGCGCGGCTGCGCATCGAACCGGCGGGATTGGGTGCCGGCGAACGGCTCTGGCCGAAGCCGGACAATGCGTTCGGCGGCTACCAGCTGCTGCTGGAGTATTTCACGTTTCCCGAGAAGTTCATGTTCGTGGATCTGGTCGGCCTGGACATGACGGCGATCCCGCCCGGTGTCGATCACTTCGACGTCGAGGTCGTCCTGGAGAAGGCGTTGCCCGCCGATCTGCGGGTATCGGCCGACAACTTCCGGCTGTACTGCACGCCGGTCATCAACCTGTTCGAACTGGAGGCGGACCCCGTTTCCGTGACCCACCGGGAATCCGAGTATCGCGTGCGGGCCACCGAGCGGCATGGCTGGCATGTCGAAGTCTATTCGGTGGACACCGTGCGGGGCTTCGAGGCGGCGACGGGCGGGCGATTCGAGTATGCGCCGTTCGCTGCGTTCCGTCATCGCGGCGGCATGTTGCGTCACGAGATGCCGGAACGGTACTTCCACACCCGCGTGCGACGCGGGCCATCGGGCCGCTTCGATACGTGGCTCGTGCTGGGCGGCCATGCGTGGGAACAGCACGACAGCCTGCCCGAGGAGACGCTGTCGCTGTCGGTGACGGGCACCAATGGCATGCTGCCGCGCAAGGCGCTTGGACAGGCTGGCATCCGCCGCATGCGCAGCGGCTTCGCCCACGTCAGCGCGGTCCGGAACCTGACCGCCCCGACCTTGCCGGTCTATCCGCCGACGCGCGACAGGTTCCACTGGCGCGTGCTGTCGCATCTGGCGCCGAACTACCTGTCGCTGCTCGATGCCGAGATGCTGCGCGGGTCGCTGGCGCTCTATGACTGGACCGATGGCGAAATGAACCGGCGCCGGATCGGCGCGATCACCGCCGTGCAACACCGGCCGCTGCGCAAGCTGGTCAAGGGCGGTTTGCTGCGTGGCGTCGAAATCGCGGTCACGGTTGACCGGACCCGCTTTGCGGGCGATGGCGATCTGGCGCTGTTTGGCGACATGCTGAATGCGTTCCTGTCGCTCTACGCCACGCTGAACCTGTATACGCGCCTGGCAATCATCGCCCAGCCGGATGGCGCTCGGCTGGTTTGGCCCGATAGCAAGGCCGAAGGAGCGCCATTTTGAGGGAGGTCGAATCCCACGCGAAGGCCGGTGGACGGCTGCTGGCTGCGTTGCTGGCCAATGCGCCCCGGATGAATTTTCTACGCTTTTGCGAACTGATCGAGCTGGCGGCCCCCGATCATCCCCCTTTGGGCTCCACGAACCGGCTTGCCGATGATCCGGTGCGGTTCCGGTCTGCGGCGCAGCTTGGCTTTCCGGGGCGCGAGATGGCGGCGGTCGAGCAGGGTGCCGGCGGGCTCGGTGACGTGCCGACAGTGCGAACGACTTTTATCGGGCTATACGGCGTGGATGCGTTCATGCCATCGTATTTCGTCGATGAAATCGCGCAGCGTCGCGATGGCGCCGAGCCGCTGGCCGCGTTTCTGGACCTGTTCCATCACCGGATGGTCACCCAGTTCTACCGTGTGGCAAGCAAGTACCGGTATCCGGTTGGTTTCCGGCGCGAGGGGCGCGACAAGATTTCGCAATGTCTGTTGAGCCTGGTGGGCCTTGGCATCGGCGAGCCGGACGTACGACGCATAGTAGAAACGCCAAAGCTGTTGTCGATGCTCGGCCTCGCCGGCCAGCGCACACGCACGGCCGAGGGGTTGGCCGGCGTATTGCGGCACGCGGTGCCGGATGCCTGTATCAAGGTGGAGGAGTTTCACCCGGTGTGGGTTCGCCTCGATGACCCGCGCGACCAGGACGCGCAGCGCGCCCAGCCGCTTGGCGACCACTGCGTGCTCGGGCGCGGCTTCGTGGATCGGACCAATACCGTCCGCGTCGTACTGGTGCCGCAGACCGGCGAGGCGGTGCTCGGGCTGTTGCCGGGCGGGGCGATGCATCGCGCGGTGCTGGCGTTGCTGGGCTTCTATCTTGGATACACGGTCCAGGCGTGCCTGGAAATGCACGTGCGGCCCGCACTGATGCCCGCGCCCCGGCTCAATGCCGGAGATGCCAGGCTGGGCTACTCGATACAGCTTGAGCCCGTCAAAGACGCGCAGCGGCCCGCTACGGCTGCAGGCAGGCTGACTCGTGTGCAGCTTGGAACGTGGACGGGTCACCAAACCACGCACCATGGCATGCGCCCCGCGCAAGCCATTTCTTAACGTATGGGATAGGAGGCAGGGCACGATGCGATGTCTGAAGCGCAGTGCAATGGTCGCGCTGGCCAGCGCCGGGCTGGTTGGATGCGGCGTGGGGCAGGCGGTCAAGGACGGCACCGTGGACGCGGCGAAATGGGCGTTCACGAGCCAGGTGAAGACCATGAACATCGACCTCGCCGGCCGGGCGTCCGTGAATCCCGATGCCGCCGGCAAGTCGCTGTCGACGGTCGTGCGGTTCTATCAGCTCAAGGACGCGCAGCGGTTCGAGCAATCGAGCTACGAGCAACTGCAGGCCAATGACCTGGAATGGCTGAAGCCGGACCTGCTGGCCACGGGGGACGTGGTGCTGCGCCCGGGCGCAGCCGCCAGCATCAGCGAGCCGATGAAGGACGGCAGCGAATACGTTGGCGTGGTGGCGTTCTTCCGGGACACCGGCGGCGATGCGGTGTGGAAACTCGTCATCCCGCGAAAACAATGGAAGAAAAGCGATCCGGTCAGGATCGAGGTGCGCGGCAATACGCTCGAAATGACTTAGCAGCCGCTGAAACAGTGGGACAATAGCGGCCGATTTCCCCACCCGCACTGCCTCATGACCCTACCCCTGCCCGGGAGCTGGATTCCCGTCCGCAAGGATTTTGTCGATCCGTCCGCCACCCGCTGCCACGCGCGCAGCGCCCTGGGTGGCCGGCACCATGGCTTTCCGGAAGGCCATGCCTGGATCCTGCGCGGTCCCGATGGCCATGAATACCCGTTTGGTCTGGAATGCGCGCGCGCCGCGCTTGCCGTGCCGGGCATGCTCGACCAGGTGCCGGACTACACCGAACGCGACGCGGTCAAGCGCGTGGACGCCGCGTTTGCCGATCTGCCGCGCCGCAAGCCCACGGCGGCCGAACTGGAGCTGCAGCGCCGCAACTTCGCTACGCGATATGTGGTGCTGCGGATGGAAAAGGTGGCCGGCGTGCCGCGCGTGCAGCCGACCGTGCGGTTTCCTGCGCTGGAAGACCTGTACCAGCAGATCATGGCCGGCCGGCCGCTGACGCATCCCCAGGTGCAGCGCGTGCTGGCGATCGAGCGCAGCGCCGCCACGCCGCCCAAGCTCAAGGCGCTGAACCTGCTCGATGTCTACACCGCGCACACCAAGCTGGAATGGCTGACGGCCAGCGCCAATCGCGAGGATCGCATACGTTTTCTGCGCAGCCTGCATGACTGGCTGGCCAGACATCTGGTGCTGTCCGCCGCGCAGATCGAGGCGGCCGGCATTGTCATGCATCCGCATGCGTTCCGTTCCGCCTGGCCGAAGGAAGGCGAGCCCGGCGGGCCGGGCGAACTGTTCTGAATCGCTCCTGAATCGGTCCGGAATCCGTCCTGAAGCCGTTCCAAGGCCGTTCCAGACCCAATATGCAAGACGCTGGCATCGGACGGCCGATTGGCGTTACATTGGGCGTACCTTCACCCGGCCTAGGCCAACTCCCCGCCATGCCTGCCAGTCCGATGTCGCCCGTTGCGCGCCAGTTCGCGCGCAGCTATGCCGAAGCCCGCCAGAAGTTTCTAGATGCCGCCCATGGTTGCGGCGCCACGCTGACCGAGTTCCCCCATCCGACCGAAGTCGGTCGTGACGGCGAGACGTTGGCCATGGACGTCGCCTGGCTGGGCGCATCCGACGCGACCCACGTGCTGCTGGTGACATCGGGCACGCACGGCGCCGAAGGCTACTGCGGATCGGGCGCCCAGGTGGCCATGCTGCACGATACCGCCCTGCATGCCGATTGCCGCCGCGCGGGCTGGGCGCTGATGTTCGTGCATGCCGTGAACCCCTATGGGTTCTCGCACCTGCGCCGCGTCAACGAGGACAACGTCGATCTGAATCGCAATTTCATGGATTTCGACCGGCCGCTGCCGCTGAACCCGGCCTATGCCGAGGTGGCGCCGCTGCTGCTGCCGGCACAATGGCCGCCGTCCTGCGAGGCACAAACGGCGTTGATGACGACCGTGGCCCAGAAGGGGATGGACTGGTATCAGGCTGCGGTCAGCGCGGGCCAGTACCAGGACGCCGCCGGCATGTTCTTCGGCGGCCACAAAGCCACGTGGAGCAATTACACGCTGCGGCGCATCCTGGCCCGGTTTGGCGCGGGCCGCACGGTGCTGCGCTGGATCGACGTGCATACCGGCCTGGGCCCGTGGGGCTATGGTGAACCGATCTACATGGGGCCGGACGCGCCCGAGCCGCTGGCCAGGACGCGTGCCATCTGGGGCCGCAGCGTCACATCGATCTACGACGGTTCCTCGACCTCGGCCAACCTGACGGGCCTGGCGTGGCAGGCGGTGCCACAGACCCTGCCGTCCATCGACTATGCCGGCATTGCGCTCGAATTCGGCACGCTGCCGCTGGCCGAAGTGCTGGACGCTCTGCGGGGCGATCACTGGCTGTACTTGCATCCAGAGGCTGACGAGAACCAGCGTGCCCTGATCAAGCAGACGGTATGGAACGCGTTCTATGGCGATACCGACGACTGGCGCGAGGGCGTGGTGGCGCAGGTGACCGACGCCGTGCGCAAGGCGCTCGCTTCCGCCCCGTAGCCGCCCCCGTCAGGCGCGTCGTTCGTCCGTCCCCCGACATGCCGAGGCCCGGCCGGACCTAGGCCCCGGCGTCGCTTTCCTCGATCAGCCATTGACGGAACGCACGCGCCGCCGCCGGTTCGGCCCGGTCGCGCGGCCAGACCACGTAGTACCCGCCGCCCAGCGACGCACTGGCGTCGCAGGCGCGCACCAGCAGGCCCGCCGCCAGGCATCGGTCGATCATATGGCGCCACGCCAGCACGATGCCCTGGCCTTCGATGGCCATCTGCACGAGCACGGGGTAGGTATTGGCCACCAGCTCGCGCTCGAAGCGGGTTTCACGCAAGCCGTTGCGCGCGAACCAGGCCGGCCACGACATCCAGATGCGCTGGGCATCCTCCAGCACCAGCAGCGATTCCCTGGGCAGGTCCGGCACCTTCAGCGCCCGGCCGCCCAGGTACGACGGCGCGCAGACCGGAAACACTTCCTCGTCGTAGAGACGCTGCGCGGCAATGCCGCTGGGCGCGCCTTCGCGCAGGTAATACAGGCCGACATCGAAATCGGTGCCCGACAACGACGCCAGGCTGTCGTTGACCACCAGCCGCACATGAAAATCCGGATGCCGCGCCCGGAAGGCTGCCAGGCGCGGCGTGAGCCAGAGCACGGCCACGCCGGAGGAGCAGGCCACGGTCAGCTCGACCTGGCCCTTGCGTTTCATCACGTCTTCGGTGGCTTCGGCGCAGCGCACCAGCAGCCGCTGC
This sequence comes from Cupriavidus sp. 94F1, assembly GCF_057798875.1. Taxonomy (NCBI): domain Bacteria; kingdom Pseudomonadati; phylum Pseudomonadota; class Betaproteobacteria; order Burkholderiales; family Burkholderiaceae; genus Cupriavidus; species Cupriavidus sp. 94F1. The sequence goes on along the minus strand of NZ_JBYOJT010000006.1, from coordinate 517,940 downwards.
ACCTGCTCGGCGTACTGCTGGCCGCTGACGGTCAGCCGCAACGCACGCGGCTCGCGCACGAACAGCTTCTTGCCCAGGAATCGCTCAAGCTGGGCCACCTGGCGGCTGATGGCACTTTGCGTGAGATGAAGTTCGGCCGCGGCCTTGGTGAAACTGCCGTGCCGCATCGCGGATTCGAACGCGACCAGGCAGGGCAATGGGGGAAGGGGGGTGATGCGCATCGGGGGCTTGTCATGGGCAGGTGACGATGCCAATGATAGTCGCAAGCCTTGTGCCAGAGGGTGGCAGGACGGGGGTGTCTCGAGAGGCGAGGGGCTTGATTTGCAATGCCGTGCCCTCTCCCCCGGCCCCTCTCCCGCAAGGGAGAGGGGAGCAAACCGTTGGGGCTATCGATGCCTGCGGGTTGTCCGGGGAGAGGGCTAGCCTGCCGTGGCCTCAAGCGTGATGGATCTTGCCCGCCTGCATCACCAGTTCGATGCGCGACGCCGGGCCGGCCAGTACCTCGATGTCCTGCAGCGGGTCGCCATCGACCACCAGCACGTCGGCGATCGCGCCGGCCTTGACCACGCCAAGCTCGCCGTCGCGCTGCAGGATCTCGGCGGCGATCGACGTGGCCGAGCGTACCGCCTCGGCGTTGCCCAGGAGTTCGGCGCGGATGCGGAATTCCTCGGACTGGTACTGGTGCATTTCGCCCAGCAGGTCGGAGCCGAAGCCCATCGGTACGCCGGCTTCGGCGTAGATGGCCAGCGAATCGCGGCCGGCCTGGCGCACGGTTTCGATCTTGGCCACGGAGTCGGCTGGCAGGCCCAGGCGCGCGCCGTCGCGGGCCAGGGCGTCGTAGGTGATCAGCGTCGGCACCACGTAGGCGCCGTGCTCGCGCATCACGCGGGCGGCCGCCGCATCGACAAGGTTGCCGTGCTCGATGGTGCGCACGCCGCAGCGAATCGCGCGGGTGATCGCCCGGCCCGTGTAGGCGTGGGCCATCACATACGTCTGCGCGGCCTCGGCCTCGGCCACGATGGCGCGGATCTCGTCTTCGCTGTACTGGGTGTTGCCGATGGGGTCGGTGGGCGATGCCACGCCGCCCGACGCCATGATCTTGATCTGCGTGGCGCCTTTCTGGATTTCCTCGCGCACGGCCAGCCGCACGGCGTCCACGCCGTCGGCCACGCGGGCGATGGCGCCGGCCCGGAACGCGCACGAGCACGGCTCCAGCGTGTCCGAGCGCGGGCGGAAGTCGCCGTGGCCGCCCGTCTGCGACAGCGCCTTGCCAGACGGGAAGATGCGCGGGCCGGGGATCAGCCCCGTGGCCACGGCCTGCGACAGGCCCCAGTCGGCGCCGCCGGCATCGCGCACGCTGGTGAAGCCGCGTTCCAGCATGCCGCGCATGATCGGCATGGCGCGGAACGCCACCAGCACGTTCGGCTGCACCGCATTCAGGCCCAGGTTGGCCAGCGACGCCAGCACGTGCACGTGCAGGTCGATCAGGCCCGGCATCACGGTCTTGCCGGTGACGTCGATCACGCGGGCCTGGGGCGCGTGGATCGGCGTGGCGCTGACGTCGACGATGCGTTCGCCGTCGATCAGCACATCATGGCGCGGCAGCAGCGCGCCGTGCACGGGGTCGAGGACGTTGCCGCCCTGAAGCAGGATGTGGGTCATCTTCAATTACTTCGATTGCAGGTAGGCGGGCTCGCGCACCAGGCGCGTGCCGCAGAAGCTGATGGCCGCCGCGATCATCACGTAGATGGCCGGGGCCATGGTGCTGCCCGTGCTGGCGATCAGCCATGTGATGAAGAACGAGGCGAAGCCCCCGAAGATCGTCACGGCCAGGTTGTAGGCCACCGACAGGCCGGTGGACAGCACCTTGGCCGGGAACAGTTCGGCAAACGCGGCCAGGATCGGGCCCGTGTAGGCGGCAATCAGCACGCCGAAGACAATCTGGAACACCAGCAGCGAAGCCAGCCCCGGCGCGTGGTTGATGTAGGCGAACATCGGCCAGGCCAGTACGAAGATCAGCGCGGCGGCGCCCGACAGCAGGCCGCGGCGGCCCAGCCGGTCGGCCATCATGCCGACGATGGGCGCGAACACCATGATCGCCATGCCCCCGGCCATGCCGGCGATGAAGCCGGTCGATTGCGGCACCTTGAGCACCTTGATGGCGTAGGTCGGCATGTAGAACAGCAGCACGTAGGTGCATACCGTCCACAGGATCACCATCGAGAAGCTGGCGGCGGTCTGGCGCGGATAGTCGCGCAGCACTTCCTTCAGCGGCGAATCGGTCTTGTCGGTGGTCGCCTGGAACGTGGGCGTCTCTTCAAGGTTGTGACGGATATAGAAGCCGACCGGGCCGATGATCATGCCGATCAGGAACGGCAGGCGCCAGCCCCAGCTGTTGAGCGCCTCGGGGCTCAGCGACGCGGTGACGAAGGTGCCCACGGCGGCACCCAGCAGCACGGCCACGCCGATGCTGGCCTGGATCCAGCTCGAATAGTAGGCACGCTGGCGCTCGGGCGCGTACTCGGTCAGGAACGCCGTGGCGCCACCCATCTCGCCGCCGGCCGAGAAACCCTGCATCAGGCGCGCGATGACGATGAGCAGCGGGGCGAACACGCCGATCTGGTCATAGGTGGGCGCGATGCCGATCAGCGTGGTGCCGGCGGCCATCAGCAGGATGGTCAGCGACAGCGCCGCCTTGCGGCCCACACGATCGGCGTAGACGCCCAGGATGATGCCGCCCACGGGCCGCATGAAGAACCCTACGCCGAACGTGGCCACGGCCAGCAGCAGCGATGACAGGTCGTTTCCGGTGGGGAAGAACAGTTTGGCGATGATCACGGCGAAGAAGCTGTACACCGTGAAGTCGAACCATTCGAGGCCGTTGCCGATCACCGTGGCGATGATGGCGCGGCGGCGTTGACTGGCCCCGATCTGGGGCGCGGTCTCCGCAAAGGCGGGGGCGCTGGCTTGCATGTCTCTCTCTCCCTGTTTGGCAGAACGCTGGGAAGCCCTTTTATGACAGGCTCTGGCCGATGGTAGGGGCGCCCCGGCAAGAGAGAGAAACGATATCTGCGCATGCTGGCATGACGCCAGCGCATGCGTGGCCTGCGCTGGCGTCGGGCTAGGCGGTGCTGTTGACGCGCGTGAGAGCACCCGTCACGCCGTGCGCGCACAGCAGTTCCAGCTGCGTGGCCACGCTGTCTACAAACACCGCCGACTGCCCCAGGTCGCCAAACACGGGCGCAAAGCCGGCGATGGTCCGCACGCGCGTCTGCTCGCGTGTGCGGGCATCGAACAGTTTTTCGGTCTGGCGCGCGGCGTCGGCCATCGCGGCGGCCAGCGGCTGCGCCAGCGGGTCTTCGATCGGGAAGGCGTTGCCGGCCTCGTCGTACCCGCGCAGGAAGTGCAGCCACGCGGCCACACCCAGCGCCAGGCGCGGAAACGGCTGGCCGGCGGCAATGCGGTCGCGGATCGGCGCCAGCAGCCGCTGCGGGATCTTCTGCGACCCGTCCATGGCGATCTGGCGGGTGCGATGCCCCAGCGCCGGGTTCGTGAAGCGCGGCAGCAGGCTGGCGCGATAGGCGTCCACATCGAGCCCCGGCAGCGGCGGCAGCGTGGGCTGGGTTTCGCGCGCCATGGTGTCCGAAATGAACGCATGCACGGGAGGCTGGGCGATCACGCGGTCGGTGGTGGCCCAGCCGGCCAGCACGCCCAGGTACGCCATCATCGACTGGCTGCCGTTGACCAGCCGGTGCTTGAGTACCTCGAACGGGCGCGCCTCGGCGACGAACTGGGCGCCGCCGGCTTCCCATGCGGGGCGGCCCGCCGCGAAGCGGTCCTCGATCACCCACTGGAAGAACGGCTCGCCCACCACGGGCCACGCGTCGTACAGGCCCAGCGCCGACGAGACGTGCGCCACGTCGTCGATGGTGGTCTTGGGCACGATGCGGTCCACCATCGTGTTGGGGAACGTGCAGCGCGCCGCCACCCAGTCGTGCAGCGCCGGGTCGATCTCGGCGCAGAAGGCCAGCAGCACGCGGCGCAGCGTATCGCCATTGCTGGCCAGGTTGTCGCACGACAGCAGCGTGACCGGGCCCAGGCCGCGCTGCATGCGCCGCTGCAGGCCCAGCGCCAGGTAGCCGATGGCGGTCACGGGGTGCGATACGGCGGACAGATCCTCGACGATATCGCGGTCGGCCCGGTTCAACTCGCCGGTGGCGGGATCGTGGCAATAGCCTTTCTCGGTGACGGTCAGGCTGACGATGCGGGTGTCGCGATGGGCGATGCGGTCCAGCACGATCTCGGGGTCTTCCTCGGCCACCAGCACGCCAAGCACGGCCCCGATGACCTGCAGCGTTTCGGCGGTGGCGCTGCGCAGGGCCAGCGTGTACAGGCCTTCCTGCGGCTTGAGCGCGTCGCGCGTGTCGGGCCGGCGCAGCGACACGCCGATGATGCCCCAGCGCAGTCCGTCTTCCCCCATGGCCGCGATGGCGGCTTCAGTGATCTCGGCCTGGTGGCCGCGATGGAAGGCGCCGATCCCCAGGTGAACGATGCCCGCCCGCAGGGCGTCGCGCGCATAGCCGGGACGCCGCACGTCGGGCGGCAGCGCGCCGAGCCGGGCAGGATGCAGACGCGGCAGCTGTTCGATATCGCTCATCGTGGTCTCCTTGTCAGGCCTTGCGCTCAACGCCGATCGCCACCCGCCGCGCTACCAGTGCCACAGCGTGCCGTCGTGCGCCAGCCGGTTCACCGGCAGGTAGGCGCGCTGGTACGGGTACTTCGCGGCCAGCGTCTCGTCGATGTCCACGCCGTGGCCCGGTACGTCGCCGGGGTACATCATGCCGTCCTGAAACGTGTATGCGTGCGGGAAGACGGCATCGGTCTCCTCGGTATGGCGCATGTATTCCTGGATGCCGAAGTTGGGCACCCAGATATCGAAATGCAGTGCCGCGCCCATGCAGGCCGGGGACAGGTCCGTCGCGCCGTGGCAGCCCGTGCGCACCTGGTGCAGTGCCGCGAAGTCGGCAATACGGCGCAAATGGGTGATGCCGCCGGCATGCACGACCGTGGCTCGAATATAGTCGATCAGCTGTTCCTCCAGCAGGGCCTTGCAGTCCCAGATGCTGTTGAAAATCTCGCCCACGGCCAGCGGCGTGACCGTGTGCTGGCGGATCAGCCGGAACGCGCGCTGGTCCTCGGCGGGCGTTGCGTCTTCCATCCAGAACAGCCGGAACGGCTCCAGCGACTTGCCCAGCCGGCCCGCTTCGATCGGCGTCAGCCGGTGGTGCACGTCGTGCAGCAGGTGGATGTCGGGGCCCACCGCTTCGCGCACCTTGTCGAACAGCTTCGGCGTGTGATCCAGGTAGCGTTCGGTGCTCCAGTCGTGTTCGGAGGGCAGGTTGGCATCGGCCGGCTCGTAGAACAGCCGGTCGCGCGACACCCCGTACACCTTGTTCAGCCCCGGCACGCCAGATTGCGCGCGAATCGCCTTGTAGCCCATTTCCTTGTAGCGCAGCACCTCTTCCACGGTGTGGCCGATGTCACTGCCGTTGGCGTGGCCGTAGACCATCACCCCGGTCCGGCTCTTGCCGCCCAGCAGCTGGTACAGCGGCAGATTGGCGGCCTTGGCCTTGATGTCCCACAGCGCCGTGTCCACGGCGGCAATCGCACTCATCGTCACCGGGCCGCGCCGCCAGTAGGCGCCGCGGTACAGGTATTGCCAGATGTCCTCGATCTGGTGCGCGTCGCGCCCGATCAGGCACGGGACGACGTGGTCTTCCAGATAGCTGGCCACGGCCAGTTCGCGCCCGTTGAGCGTGGCGTCGCCGATGCCGGTCAGCCCCTCGTCGGTTTCGATCTTGAGCGTGACGAAGTTGCGTCCCGGGCAGCAGACGATAACGCGTGCGTTGGTGATCTTCATGCAGGTCTCCGGCAATGCGGGGGGGTGGTTACATCACGGCGCCAAGCGCCCAGGGCACGAATTCGTTCTGGCCGTAGCCGTGCTGCTCGCTGCGGGTGCGGCGGCCCGAGGCGGTTTCCAGCATCAGCCGGAAGATGGCCGCGCCCTTGTCGGCGATGGTGGATTCGCCGTCCAGGATGTCGCCGCAGTTGATGTCGATATCCTCCGACTGGCGCTGCCACAGCGCAGTGTTGGTGGACAGCTTCAGTGACGGCGACGGCGCGCAACCATAGGCCGACCCCCGGCCCGTGGTGAAGCAGATCAGGTTGGCGCCGCCCGCCACCTGGCCCGTGGCCGACACGGGGTCGTAGCCCGGGGTGTCCATGAAGACCAGCCCGTGCGCGCGCACCGGTTCGGCAAATTCGTAGACATCCACCAGATTGGTGGTGCCGCTCTTGGCCACGGCGCCCAGCGACTTTTCCAGGATGGTGGTCAGGCCGCCTGCCTTGTTGCCGGCGGACGGGTTGTTGTCCATGCTGCCGGCGTTGCGGGCGGTATAGGCCTCCCACCAGCGGATGCGGGCAATCAGCCGGTCGGCCACCGCCGCCGACACCGCGCGGCGCGTCAGCAGGTGCTCGGCGCCGTAGATTTCGGGCGTTTCCGACAGGATCGCCGTGCCGCCCTGCGCCACGAGCAGGTCCACGGCCGCCCCAAGCGCCGGGTTGGCGGTAATGCCCGAATAGCCGTCGGAGCCGCCGCACTGCAGCCCCACGATCAGGTGGCTGGCCGGTACCGGCTGGCGCGTGACGCGGTTGGCGTCTTCCAGCAGCGCCTGCACCACGCCCACGCCGCGCGCCACGGTCCTGGCCGTGCCGCCGGTGTCCTGGATGTTGAAGCTGTGAAAGCGCGGCCCCTCGGCCAGCGCCGACAGGCCTGGCTCGGCCAGCAGCGCATCGATCTGGTTGGTCTCGCAGCCCAGGCCCACCACCAGCACCGCCGCAAAGTTCGGATGCCGGGCGTAGCCGGCCAGGGTGCGGCGCAGCACGCGCAGGTTTTCGCCGTCGCTGTCGGTGGCGCAGCCCGCGCCGTGCGTCAGCGCCACCACGCCGTCCACATTGGGGTAGGGCGCCAGCGCCTCGGGGTGGATTTCGCGCCGGAAATGGTCCGCAATGGCACGTGCCACCGTGGCCGAGCAGTTCACCGAGGTCAGGATGCCGATGTAGTTGCGCGTGGCGATGCGGCCATCGACCCGCACGATGCCGTCGAACGTGGCCGGGGCGGTGGCCTTCGCCGTGTCGTGGACGTCGGTGCCGGCCGCGTAGTCGCGCGCGAAGTCGCCCATGGCCAGGTTGTGGGTATGCACATGCTGGCCCGGCGCGATGGCCTGCCGCGCGAAGCCGATGATCTGGTTGTAGCGCCGCACGGGCGCGCCTTCGGCAATGGCGCGCACGGCCACCTTGTGGCCTGGCGGCACCAGGCTGGCGACGGTGACGCCCTCCTGGTGCAGCACCGTGCCGGGCAACAGCTGGCGGCACGCGATGACGATATCGTCGGCGGGATGGATCCGGATGACAGCCGGTGCGGACATGCGCGCCTCCCGTGGGTCAGTTGGACCAGCCGCCGTCGATCACCTGGGCGGTGCCGGTGGTGAAGGCCGATTCGTCCGATGCCAGATACACGGCCAGCGCGGCGATCTCGGCAGCCGTGCCGATGCGGCCCATCGGCTGGCGGGCAATGAAATCGGCTTCCACCTGCGCCAGCGTGCGGCCGCTGGCGGTGGCCTGGTTGCCGATGCGCTGGCGTAGCGACGGCGATTCCACGGTGCCAGGACAGATCGCATTGCAGCGGATGCCGCGCGTGATGTAGTCGGCCGCCACGGCCTTGGTCATGCCGATCACGGCAGCCTTCGAGGCGCCGTAGACAAAGCGGTTGGGCGCGCCCTTGATGCTGCCGGCCACCGAGGCCATGTTGATGATCGACCCGCCGCCCGCGTCGAGCATGGCCGGCAGGAACGCGCGCATCATGCGATACATGGCGCGGACGTTCAGGTTCATCGAAAAGTCAAAGGCGGCCTCGTCGCAGTCCAGGATGGTGCCGTGGTGGACAAAGCCGGCGCCATTGAACAGCACGTGGATGCGGCCGATCTCGCGTGCGGCGGCGTCCACGGCCGCGCCATCGGTGACGTCGAGCCGCAGCGTCCGGCAGCCGGGCAGGGCAGCCAGCGCCGCCAGCGGTTCGGGATTGATGTCGGCGGCGATGACCTGGGCGCCTTCGCGCAGGAACGCTTCGGCCGTGGCCCGGCCGATGCCCTGGCCGGCGGCCGTGACCAGCGCGATCTTGCCGGTGAGTCGTTGCGACATGGATGGCTCCTTATCGGTTCAAGCGGGTTTGTGTTCTCAGTCCTGTCAGCCAGGTCAGGAAACGGTGGCGCGCGCCATGGCGCGGCGGTCGATGGCGGCCCAGTCCCAGTCGATGCCAAGCCCCGGCGACGCAGGCGGCACGGCGTGGCCATCGGCAAACGCCACGCGGCTGTGCGTGATGGCATCGAGCTGCGGGATGTACTCGACCCACGGGGCGTTCGGCACCGCCGCGCAGAGCGACACATGCAGCTCCATCAGGAAGTGCGGGCAGATCGGGACGTTGCAGGCCTCGGCCAGGTGCGCCACCTTGAGCCACGGCGTGATGCCGCCCACGCGCGCCACATCGGCCTGCACGACCGAACAGGCGCCCTGGCGCAGGTAGTCGGCAAACTGGCCGGCGGAATAGAGCGATTCGCCCACGGCAATCGGCAGGGGGGTGGCGGCGGCAAGCCGGACGTGGCCGGACAGGTCGTCGGCGGGCAGCGGTTCCTCGAACCATGACAGGCCCAGGCCTTCATAGTGGGGCGCGCGCCGGATGGCCTCGGCCGACGTGAAGCACTGGTTGGCGTCGATCATCAGCGCGAAATGGTTGCCCACGGCTTCGCGCACCGCGTAAAGACGGTCGAGATCCTCGGCCAGATGCGGCTTGCCAACCTTGAGCTTGACCCCCTGGAAGCCCGCCTGCCTTGCCGCCAGCGTGGCCTGGACCAGTTCGGCAGGCGACAGGTGCAGCCAGCCGCCTTCGGTGGAGTACATCGGCACGCGCTGCTGCGCACCGCCGGCGGCGAGCCACAGCGGCTGGCCGTCGCGGCGGCAGCGCCAGTCCCACAGCGCCGTGTCGATGGCCGCCAGTGCCAGGCTGGTGATGGCGCCCACCGAGGTGGCGTGGGTGCTGAACAGCAGGTCGCGCCAGATCTGCTCGATGCGGGCCGGGTCGCGGCCGATCAGCCGCGGCGCCAGGTGGTCGCGCAGCAGCGCCATGACCGACGAGCCGCCTGTGCCGATCGTATAGCTGTAGCCCGTGCCTTCGCTGCCGTCGTCGCAGCGCACGCGCACCATCGGCGTTTCCTGGGTAACGAACGACTGGATCGCATCGGAGCGCGCAACGGGGGGTGGCAGATCGACCTGCAGCAGTTCAACGTGCGTGATCGTCGTCATTTGCTGCCTACCAGGTTGGGCAGCCACAACGTGATCTCGGGCACGTAGGTGATGGCGATCAGGGTCAGGAACAGCGGGATCAGCCACGGCAGGATGGCCACCGTGGTGCGCTCCACCGACAGCCTGGCCACGCGCGCCAGCACGAACAGCACCATGCCCAGCGGCGGGTGCAGCAGGCCGATCATCAGGTTCAGCGTCATGATCAGGCCGAAGTGGATCGGGTCGATGCCGAGCTTGAGCACGATGGGCAGCAGGATCGGCACCAGGATCGTGATGGCCGCCGTGGTGTCGATAAAGCAGCCGACGATCAGGATCAGCACGTTGGCCAGCAGCAGGAATACCCACTTGTTGTGCGTGAAGCCCAGGATGGCGTCCGTCAGCGCCTGCGCGGCCTGGCTCGTGGTCAGCAGCCAGGCGAAGATCGACGCCGCCGTGACGATGAACAGCACCGACGCGGTGGTTTCCACCGTATCGAGCGTGGCGCGGGCCAGCGCCCGCATCGTCATCGACCGGTAGCGCACCAGGCCCAGGAACAGGGCCCAGATGACCGCGGCCACGGCTGCCTCGGTGGGCGTGAACCAGCCCAGCGTCATGCCGCCGATCAGGATCACGGGCGCCATCAGCGCCATCACGGCCGAGAAGTCGAAGTACCAGTCCAGCGCCAGCAGCACCACCAGGGCAATCATCGCCGCCATGTTGGTCGACATGCCGGCCGACACGGCCAGCCAGATCGCCATCGGGAAGGCCAGCACCACGATGATCTCCACCGTGGCCGAGCCGAGCAGCTTCCACGAGAACGCCGTGTCGCCGCCCCAGCCGCGCCGGTGCGCGATCCACGCCACGGTGGCCATCATGAACAGCGTCAGCACCAGCCCAGGGACGATGCCGGCCAGGAACAGCGAGCCGATGGACACGTTGGCCATCATGCCGTAGATCACGAACGGCAGCGACGGCGGGATGATCGGGCCCAGCGTGGCCGATGCCGCCGTCACGCCCACGGCGAATTCGGTCTCGTAGCCGTGGTCCTTCATCGCCTTGATCTCGATGGTGCCCAGGCCGGCCGCATCGGCAATGGCCGTGCCGCTCATGCCCGAGAAGATCACCGAGCCGATGATGTTGACGTGGCCCAGGCCGCCGCGCATCCAGCCCACCAGCGCCACCGCGAAGTTGTAGATGCGGCCCGTGATGCCGGCCACGTTCATCAGGTTGCCGGCCAGGATGAAGAACGGCACGGCCAGCAGCGGAAAACTCTCCACGCCGGCGATCATGCGCTGGGCCAGGATCACGTCGGGCACTGTGCCGCTGGCCCAGATATAGAACAGCGACGCCAGCGCCATCGACACGGCCACCGGCATGCCCACCAGCATCAGCAGCAAGAACGAAGCAATCAGGATCCACATGCCCGGGCTCCTTAGTCGTCAAACGATTCGAAGGCTTCCGGGCGTTCCAGAATCGAATAGCCGTTTCGCCAGTTTTGCCAGGTCACCTGGATCGAGCGTCCCAGCATCAGCACAAAGCCGAGCAGCGCCGCCCAGTACACATGGTTCTTGTTCCAGTCGATGGTGGTCATCGGCTCGTCGCCCACGATGCCGATGTACTTCCAGACCAGCCACGCGGCGTAGCCCAGGAACGCCGTGCGCAGCACGTCGACCAGCGTGGACAGCACGCGCGCCGCGCCATGCGGCAGGTAGCGATAGATCAGGTCCACCTGGATATGCCGGCTCTTGCGCACGCACATCGACGCGCCGATGAAGACCACGCCGATCAGGCAGTAGGTGGCCAGTTCCTCGGTCCAGGCCAGCGAATCGTTCATCACGTAGCGCGTGAAGAACTGCATGAAGACCAGCAGCGTCATGATCCAGAACAGGCCCACGGTGAACCAGTCCTCGGCGGCGTAGCCGGACAGGTCCACCGGCTGCGCATCGGCGGCCTCGAACGTGTGGACGATTTCCTCGACCGAAGTCATGTGCGGGGCGCCGTCGGCGGGCGGGGTGTCCGTGGACCGGTCGGGCAAGGCCTGGGAGCGCAGTTCCATTGGAAGTCTCCGGTTCGTGTGGTGGTTTTTCTCCGCTCTCCCGTGTACGGGAGAGGGGAGCGGGATTGCGAGTCGGGCTTACTTCACCGCCTGGATCTTTTCCCAGTCCGCCTTGCGATAGCCCTGCGACTCGACGCTGACGTTCTTGAGCACGGCGTCGCGATACTCGGGGATGCTGACCTCTGTCACCGTGATGCCCTTTTGCTTGAACACCGCCACGAGTTCCTTTTCGCGCGCCACCACGTCGGCCGTGGCCCTGGCAGCGGCTTCCTGCGCCACGTCGAGGAACATCTTGCGCTCGGGCTCGGACAGCTTCTTCCAGAGCGCGCCCGAGACAATCGTGTTCAGGTGATCGACGATATGGCCGGTCAGCACGATGTACTTCTGCACCTCGTAGAACTTCTTCGCCTCGATGGTGGTCAGCGGATTTTCCTGGGCTTCCACGGTGCCGTTCTGCAGCGCCAGGTAGACCTCGGCAAACGCGATCGGCGACGTATTCACGCCGCAAGCCCGGGGCATGGCCAGGTAGGCCGGCACGTCAGGCACGCGCATCTTCAGGCCCTTCATCTCGGCGCAGTGCGAGAACGGCTTGTTCGACGTGGACTGGCGCGTGCCGTAATACGTGGTGGCCACGATATGGTTGCCGGTCTTTTGCTCGTAGCCCGCCGTCAGTTCCTTGTAGATGTCGCTCTTCGTGTAGGCCAGCAGGTGGTCGGGGCCCCGGAAGATGTATGGGTAGTACGTCACGCCGATGCGCGGGAACGACTTGGCCGCGAAGCTGGAGCCCGAGATGATGATGTCCACCGTGCCCATCGCCAGGCCCTGGTTGATATCGTTCTCCTTGCCCAGTTGCGACGCCGGGAACACGTCGATCTGATACTTGCCGTTGGTGCGCTTCCTGATCTCGTCGGCGGCCCAGACCGACCATTTGTGGAACGGCTCCGAGGTTTCATAGACGTGCGCCCATTTGAGCTTGATCGGGGAAGCCTGCTGGGCCAGCGCGGGGGTGGTCAGGGTGGCGGCGAACAGCAGGGCCGCACCGAGCGTGGACGAGAACTGCCGGCGACGTAGCATCATGGGTCTCCTTTTTCGGTGAAAGATCCGCCGGTCTTATAGAGGTGACCAGTCGGCATGCGAGGGCAAAACCTTATCCGGTCAACTGCACCTTGGTACTGCGGGATTTGTCGGCGGCCAGCTGGAAGGCCTCGACCGCCTGTGCCAGCGGCAACTGGGCGGACAGCAGCGGCCGCACGTCGAGCCGCCGGCTGGTCAGGTACTGCACCGCCCAGTCGAATTCGCGGCCGAAGCGGAACGCGCCCACGTAATCGAGTTCGCGCGCCATGATGCTGTTGGCGGGAAAGTGCAGCCCTTCGGCCGGCAGGGTGCCAACCTGTACGATGCGGCCGCCCCGGCGCGTGGCCGTCAGGCACGTGCTCAGCGCGGCGACGCTGCCGGCGGCCTCCAGGCTCACGTCGGCAATGTCCTGCAGTTCGCTGGCGTGCACCTGCGTGGTCAGGATGGTGCGGTCTGCGCCCACCGCCGCCGCCACGTCGAGCGGCCGCTGGGCGATATCGCACACGATGATCTGCGCCGCGCCGGCCAGTCGCGCGGCCATTACGGTCAGGCTGCCGATGGTGCCCCCGCCGGTCACCAGCACGGTCTTGCCGAGCAGTTCGCCGGCCCGGTTCACGCCGTGCAGCGCCACCGACAGCGGTTCGGCAAAGGCCAGTTCGCCCAGCGAGATATCGGCGTGCACTGGCGTCAACTGCCGCTCATGCATCGGGAAGTGCTGGCGGAACATGCCCTGCACATGCGGAAACACGCTGGCGCTGCCCAGGAAGCGCATGTTGCGGCACAGGTTGTCGCGGCCGGCGCGGCAGTAGTCGCACTGGCCGCACGCGTGCGACGGATTGATCGCCACCTTCATGCCCGGCGCCACGCGCGTGACGGCGCTGCCCACCGCCTCGACGATGCCGGACGCTTCGTGCCCCGGCGTCAGCGGTTCCTGGATGACGAACGCGCCGACCTTGCCGTGGAAGTAGTAGTGCAGGTCCGACCCGCAGATGCCGGCCGCGCCCAGGCGCACCAGCACATCGTGCGGGCCGGGGGCGGCCGGTTCCACTTCGGTAAAGCGCAGGTCTTCGCTGGCGTGGATATGGCAGGTCAGGGACATCACGACTCCTCGCTGTGGGCTTTCACGTCTTTGCCATGGCCCGGCCACGCCGCATAGAAGCGGTGATGCGACAGTTCCAGGTGGTCGCACATCGCGGCCCGCGCCGCATCGGGCGAGCCGGAATCGATGGCGTTCACCACGGCACGGTGTTCGGCAATGGCGGCGGCCCAGCTTTCGGCATTCTCGAAATGGTTGCCAAACTGCGCGAACAGCGGGTTATGGCGCTCGTCGAAGAGCTCGGCCACCAGGCGCAGCAGCACGGCGTTTTCCGATACCTCGGCAATGCGCAGATGAAACATGCGGTCGCCGCGCACGGGGATATGGCCGCCGCCGGCTTCCTCTTCCATCAGCGCGATCGATTCGGCCAGCGCCTCCAGCAGTGCCGGCGTGCAGTGGCGCGCGGCGCCGGCGGCCATTTCGCCTTCGATCACCTGGCGGGCGCGGATCACGTCCAGCGGCGTCGCCGCCACGATGCCGCCCCCGTGCACGGTGGGGGGCGTGGCATCGGCCGCGCAGGCATAGATGCCCGATCCCATGCGGACCTCGACCAGGCCTTCCACCTCCAGCGCAATCAGCGCCTCACGTACCGACGGACGCGACACGCCCAGTTGCACCGCCAGGTCGCGCTCGGGCGGCAGCCGCGCGCCAACGGGGAACTCCCCGCTTTCGATCAACCGGCGCAGCTGGTCGGCAATCTGGCGGTACAGGCGACGCGGTTCGATCTGCTGAAGCGGCATGGGGTATCCCGGGCAGGCAGCGGACAAATGGTCAAGCGGTCTGACCAATTTCTAGGAGACTTTGCGCGCCGCTTCAAGAAAATGTTATGGCGCGGCGCAGCAGGGCATCGCACCGGTGAAGCGGGGACCACGAGGAGGGCCGCGCGGGAAGATATGACACGGCTGCATGCCAAAACTACCGGCGATCGACGCCCCTCTGCGCGTTTTCTTCAGTCCGGGCATCCGCCGCACGCGCGTCCCAAATCGTTGAAATCATTGGAGAAAGCCAGCCCGGGAGACGCCCGGTCGACATCGGGCCGTCATGCGGGCCCTGCATTTGCTACTAAGCTTTCTTGGGACTGCCCTGGTTCTGGGACAGTCTGCCGTGTTCCGTCTGTGAGGAGATCACGATGCAAACAAAGACGTTAATACCCGCTGTACTGGTCGCCGCCGGCCTGCTGTCCGTGCCGCTCGCCCAGGCCCAGCAACAACAACCGATGCCCGGCCAGACCCAGCCGTCGGGTCCCACCCCCATGCCATCCCCGGGCCAGGCAGGCGCGATGCCACCCAATGCGACTCCGATGCCGCCAGCCACCAGCGGCAGGCAGCCCCAAGGCATGTCGAACAAGGGACAGAGCTCTGGTTCCCAAGGCGGCATGTCTCAGGGCGGCATGTCCTCGGGCGGGTCCCAAGGCGGTATGTCCTCGGGCGGGTCCCAAGGCGGCATGTCGCAGGGTGGCATGTCCTCCGGCCAGTCTGGCTCGGCGCCGATGGGCGCCCAGTCGCCTTACTCGCCCAAGAAGTGGAACAAGGGCGAAAAGCTGCCGGCAGAATTCCGCGACCGGCAGTACGTGATCGACAAGTACAAGGACTACAACCTGCCCGCGCCCAAGAAGGGGTATCACTGGGTAGGCGTCGGCGCCGACTACTATCAGGTGTCGTCGAACGGCACGATCTATTCGGTCGGGCCGGGAAGCTGATCCGGGTAGGAGTTTTCCTAAGAAAAACGCCGCGGGGTCGCGGCGTTTTTTTGTTTAGCGGTGCGTATCGGCGTCGTCGGCCTCAGCAAAAAACACCGCCTGGACGGCATGTTCGATGGCGTCGAACGTTTCGGGCCGGACCCGTGTGCCAAGCTGCGGGAAGTGGATACTTTCATCGCCACGATGGGCAAAGACCTACCTGGTCGCGCGGTGAAGTGGGCCTACCTCAGCTGTTCACGCAGCCGGGCATATCCAACCAATCGCATACTGTGCATGGCGACCCCTTAAAGTGATGTTTGGGGCGCAAATTTTTATTAGGCAGGCGAAGGATTTTTATGTTTTTCGGGCTACTCGTCTACTTTTTATTAGGCGATGCTGTTTACGTCACTCAAAACGCACAGTGCACCGCCATACGCCACACCAAATTGGCGCTGGCCGAACTTTTTATATATTTCGACCCCAAACCACCCACCAAATCTTGGTGGGTTTGGGGCCCTGGCTTGCACTCAATCCGGCAACGCGTCGTACGTCACCAAAAACACCTGGTCATCGCCCGCGCTAACGGACAGCCAGACGATATCGAGATCGGGGAAGGCCGCTTCCACGTTGTCGTGTTCGTTGCCGATTTCCACCACCAGCACGCCGCCCGGGTTCAGGCGCTTTTTGGCGCCAGCGACGATACGGCGCACCACGTCCATGCCGTCGTCGCCGCCGGCCAGTGCCAGGCGCGGCTCGGCCAGGTACTCGGCCGGCAGTTCGCGCATCGACTGCTCGTTGACATAGGGCGGATTGGTCAGAATCACGTCGTACGTGGCGCCCGAAGGCAGCGGCGCGTACAGGTCGCCCTCGAACAGCGCGATGCGGTGTTCCATCTTGTAGTCCGCCACGTTGCGGCGGGCCACGGCCAGTGCGTCCGGCGAAATGTCCACGGCGTCGATGCGCGCATTGGGCCAGACATGCGCGGCGATGATCGGCAGGCAGCCCGAGCCGGTGCAAAGTTCCAGCACCGGGCCGATCTGCCCGATGTCGCCCAGCCATGGCTCCAGGCCGTCCTGTAGCAATTCGCCGATAAAGCTGCGCGGCACGATCACGCGCGAATCCACGTAGAAGCGCAGGCCGTGCATGAACGCTTCGTGCGTGATGTACGCGGCCGGCACGCGTTCCGTGACGCGGCGGTCTATCACCTTGAGCACGGCGTCGACTTCCTCGGGCAGCAGGCGCGCGTCGAGGAACGGATCGAGCGTGTCCAGCGGCAGGTTCAGCGTGTGCAGCACCAGGTAGGCCGCTTCGTCATAGGCGTTGGCGCTGCCGTGGCCGAACGACAGCCGGGCGGCCGTAAATCGGGAAACGGCCAGGCGCAGCAGGTCGCGGACCGTCTTCAGGGGGGAGGGGGTAGCCATGGCGGTGGGTCGTTCCAATGGTAAGTCGATCAGCCGATCAGGCGATCAGGCGTTCCAGCACGCCACGGTAAACGTTCTTGAGCGGCTCGATGAAGCGCACTTCCACGTGTTCGTCGATCTTGTGGATGCTGGCGTTCGGCGGGCCGAATTCAATGACCTGCGGGCAGATCTTGGCGATGAAGCGGCCGTCGGACGTGCCGCCCGTGGTCGACAGCTCGGTCGTCACCCCGCACTGGGCGGCAATGGCGGCCGCCAGCGCGTCGGAAAGATCGCCGCGCGGCGTCAGGAACGGCTCGCCGCCCAGTGTCCAGTCCAGCGTGTATTCCAGGCCGTGCTGGTCCAGGATCGCATGCACGCGCTGCTTCAGGCCGTCCGGCGTACTGGCCGTCGAGAAGCGGAAATTGAAGTCGATGGTCACGTGGCCCGGAATCACGTTGGTGGCGCCGGTGCCCGCATGGATATTCGACATCTGCCACGTGGTGGGCGGGAAATACTCGTTGCCCTGGTCCCACGTCTCGGCCACCAGCGCGGTCAGCGCCGGCGCGGCCAGGTGGATCGGGTTGCGTGCCAGGTGCGGGTAGGCGATGTGGCCCTGCACGCCCTTGACCGTGAGCTTGCCCGACAGCGACCCGCGGCGGCCGTTCTTGACCATGTCGCCCAGCGTATCGACCGAGGTCGGTTCGCCCACCACGCAGTAGTCCAGCCGTTCGCCACGTGCCTTCAGGGCTTCCACCACCTTCACGGTGCCGTCGTGCGCGGGGCCTTCCTCGTCGCTGGTGATCAGGAACGCGATGGAACCGGCGTGGTCGGGGTGCCGGGCGACGAATTCCTCGCAGGCCACCACGAAGCCGGCAATCGACGTCTTCATGTCGGCCGCGCCACGGCCGTAGAGCTTGCCGTCGCGCTGGGTCGGTTCGAACGGGTCGGACGACCACTGGTCGAGCGGGCCGGTCGGCACCACGTCGGTGTGGCCGGCAAAGGCCAGCAGCTTGCCCGCCGTGCCCTGCGTGCCGCGCCTGACCGCCCACAGGTTGGTCACGCGGAAGCTGTCAGGGCCGCTGACGATGTTCTCGCAGGTAAAGCCAAGCGCGCTCAGGCGCGCTTCCAGCACGGACTGGCAGCCTTCGTCGGCGGGGGTGACCGAGCGGCGGCGCATCAGGTCTTCGGTCAGGGCAAGGGTCGGATTCATGGTGCGGGCAGGTGCGACGAATGGTGCGAAATGCGGGTCTTCAGAACAGCGAGGCGTACGTGTCGGCGGAAAACCCCACGCTGACCTGGCCATCGCGATCCAGTACCGGGCGCTTGATCAGCGACGGGCTGGTCTGCATCAGGGCCACGGCGCCGGCTTCGTTGTCCGCCTTGGCCTTGTCGGCGTCGGACAGCGCGCGGTACGTCGTGCCTTTCTTGTTCAGCAGCGTGGCCAGCGGCACGTGCTTGAGCCAGGCGCGCAACATCTTCTCGTCGACGCCTTGCTTCTTGAAATCGTGGAACGTGTAATCGACACCGTTCGATTCCAGCCAGGTGCGGGCCTTCTTGACGGTGTCGCAGTTGGGAATGCCGTAGAGCAAGACGGTCATGGTGCGCGGAATCGGGGTGAAATTAACGGAACAGCAGGTTGATCGCGATGATCAGCCCGCCCAGGCCAAATGCCACGCCAGCCATGGCCACGGCTGTCATCAGGCGCAGCCGGCGGTCCAGCCGCGCGGCCTCGCGGCGCAGCGCCTCGATCGTGATCGCGTGCTGCTCGGCCAGCAGCTTGACCGCCTCGGCCTGCTGCATGGCGGCCGCTTCCAGTTCCGCGATGCGCGCGGCCGGGTCGCGCGGCGGCTCGGCGTCGGGCTGCGTGGTTTCGCTGCCGTCCTTGCGCTTGCCCTTCTTGAGCTTCTCGATGGTCTTGTTGGCCTGTTCGAGGATGGTGGGCAGCAGGGATAGCACGGTACTGACGGTGGCGGGGTCGAGGGCCATGAATCGCTTGGCAGAGGATGGCATCGGCGGGGCTGTGATCCGCCGCCGGGACGGGCCCGGCGGCTGGGTGCGGCTCGACAGATCCGTGGATCAGTCGCGCAGCAGGTCGTTCAGGCTGGTCTTGGCGCGGGTTTGCGCGTCCACCTTCTTCACGATCACGGCGCAGTACAGGCTGTACTTGCCATCCTTGGACGGCAGGTTGCCCGCCACCACCACCGAACCGGCCGGCACGCGGCCATAGTGGATCTCGCCCGTTTCGCGGTCGTAGATCTTGGTCGACTGGCCCAGGTACACGCCCATCGAGATCACCGAATTTTCTTCAACGATCACGCCTTCCACCACTTCCGAACGGGCGCCGATGAAGCAGTTGTCCTCGATGATGACCGGGTTGGCCTGCAGCGGCTCCAGCACGCCGCCAATGCCCACGCCACCCGACAGGTGAACGTTCTTGCCGATCTGGGCGCACGAACCGACGGTGGCCCAGGTGTCGACCATCGTGCCTTCGTCCACGTAGGCGCCGATGTTCACGTACGACGGCATCAGCACGGCGTTCCTGGCGATGAACGAGCCACGGCGGGCCACGGCCGGCGGCACCACGCGGAAGCCGGCCTTGGCGAAGTCGTCCTGGCTCCAGTTGGCGAACTTGGTCGGCACCTTGTCGTAGAACTGGGCAAAGCCGCCGGCGCTCATCGGCGCGTTGTCTTCCAGACGGAACGACAGCAGCACGGCCTTCTTGACCCACTGGTTGACGATCCAGTCCTGGCCTTGCTTCTCGGCCACGCGCAGCGTGCCGGCGTCCAGCTGCGAGATCACGTTGGCCACGGCTTCGCGGATATCGTTCGGCGCGGACTTCGGCGACAGGCTGGTGCGGTCTTCCCAGGCCTGGTCGATCAGGGCTTGCAGAGCTTGCGTCATGATGGTGTTCTCAGTGGTGATTTGTGTAAGAGGCGGCGCCGGTGGCAGGTGCCCCGGCGCCAGGGCATTCGATCGGTGAAGCAGGTGAAGCGTGGCGCCGGGTCTGTCAGCCCAGCGACTTGCAGAATTCGACAATCCGGCGCGCACCTTCCAGGCACTCGTCGGGCGTGGCCACCAGCGCCATGCGCACGCGGTTCTTGCCGGGGTTGGCACCGTGCGCGTCGCGCGCCAGGTAGCTGCCCGGCAGCACGGCCACGTTCTGCTCGGCCAGCAGGCGAACGGCGAACTCGGTGTCGCTCAGGCCCGTGCGCGACACATCGGCCCACAGGTAGAACGCCGCGTCGGGCAGCGCCACGTCCAGCACCTGGGCCAGCAGCGGCGTGACCTCGGCAAACTTGCGCACATAGGCGGCGCGGTTGTCGCGCACGTGCGCCTCGTCGCCCCAGGCGGCCACGCTGGCGGCCTGCACGGCCGGGTTCAGCGCGGCACCGTGGTAGGTCCGGTACAGCAGGAATTTCTTCAGGATGGCCGCATCGCCGGCCACGAAGCCCGAGCGCAGGCCCGGCACGTTAGATCGCTTGGACAGGCTCGAGAACATCACCAGGCGCTCGAAGCCTCGACCCAGCTTGTGGGCGGCCTCCAGCGCGCCCAGCGGCGGCGTGGCTTCGTCGAAATAGATCTCGGAATAGCACTCGTCCGACGCAATCACGAACCCGTAGCGGTCCGACAGTTCGAACAGCTGCTTCCAGTCATCCAGCGACAGCACGGCGCCCGTGGGGTTGCCCGGGGAGCATACGTAAAGCAGCTGCACCTTCGGCCAGACATCGGCGTCGATCTGGTCGAACGCGGGGGCGAAATTGCGCGCCGGATCGCTGTTGGCGAAAACCGGGCGGGCGCCGGCCAGCAGGGCCGCGCCTTCATAGATCTGATAGAACGGGTTCGGGCACAGCACCAGCGGATCGGGCCGGCTGGCATCGATCACGGTCTGCGCGAAGGCAAACAGCGCCTCGCGCGATCCGCTGACCGGCAGCACCTCGGTGGCGGCATCGACGTTCGGCAGGTGGTAGCGGCGCTCCAGCCAGCCGGCGATGGTCTGGCGCAGCGCGTCGGTACCGGCCGTGGCAGGGTATGTGGCCAGCCCGGACAGCGACGCGGTCATCGCGTCCTTGATGAACTGCGGCGTCGGATGCTTGGGCTCGCCAATGCCGAAACTGATGGCCGGCTTGTCGGCCGGTTTCACATCGGCCACCAGCACGCGCAGTTTCTCGAAAGGGTAGGTCTGGAGCAGGTCGAGGCGCGGATTCACGGTGGCAGGGCGGCGGGGCGGTTGAAACGCAGCAGTATATCGCGCCGGGCACATGACCGGAAAGCGCGGGCGGGCGCAGGTACCTCGTACAGGCGCCCGTCAATACAGCATCACCCGCGACACCATTGCGACGATGGGCCGACGCACCAGGTCTTCCAGGCGCGCATGCAGGTGCAGGGGGCGCAACAGCATCTTGACCGTCATCTCGATCGGCAGGTGGCGCCGGATCACGGCGCTGCAACGCGAATTCAGGGCGCGCACCTCGCGATCCGGCACGTCTTCGCGGTTCTGCTCGATGCGCAGCACGTTCCGGAGGGCGATTTCGGCGTCCTCGTTCTTGATTTCCAGCAGCCGGCGCGCCAGGGCGGCCAGTACCTTGGCCCGGCCAAGCCGCTCGTCGCTGCTCAAGTCATTGAAATAACGGAAGAAATGCTTGTAGTGACGCACTTCGTCATTGGCGATGCGGCGCGTCAGGTTGCGCAGCACGGGCTCGTCGCTGGCTTGTTCCAGTGCCCGGTAATAGGTGGCAGTGCCGGTTTCCACCACGCAGCGCGCGGCCATTTCCAGTGCCGGCGTCCGCTCGAAATTGTCGACGGAACAGGTCTTGCTGTACTCGTCAAAGAACCGCCGGTACCCGCGTTCCCAGTCGAATTCGGGCCAGACATGCTCGACATAGCGGCGCAGCGCCAGGCCGTGCTGCAGTTCCTCGGATTCCCAGTGCTGCGACAGCCACTCGGCCGCGTCGGGCACGTCGGCGTAGTACTGCGCCAGATTGCCGGCGTAGGTGTCGGACCCGCTCTCGATGAACGAGGCGCCGGTCAGCAGATAGAAGAGCGTGCGATCGTCTCGGACCTTTGCGACGTCGATGGCGTTGTAGTTGATCTCCGCGATGGACCACGGCAGGTCACCCGGCGTCTCGACCGGTGGGGTTGGGGTCATGCTCAGTCCTCCAAAACTGCTGCGCTGCAGGCAATCAAGCTTCAGACTGGCCGCGCGCGCCATGAGGACAGCGGCAGGCATGGCGGAGCGGCGGGCCCGGCGCATGGGGAGTGGGACCCCGGGATCACGCCGGCATCTCCAGAGACTAGCACTAACCCTAAGAAGTTTCCGGGGGCTTTGCCAGCGTGACGTTTTCATGAAACAACGGCAGGGGCTAGAAAGTGCATGCAGCATCGCCCGCAAGTCTCGGAAGTACAACGATTTTTCAAGTCAGGCAACGACCGCTTCGTGGGGGCCGCAACGGTGGCGAAAACGGCCGGTCAATGGATTGGCGATGGTATGATGAGCGCCAATCTATCGGGCACCGGGGGCAGTTTGCGGCGCAGGCGTCACGTCTTGCCGTGTGCTCCGGCGTGGGCCCGGCATTTCCCATTTCGTATCGCCCAAACCACACGACAACCGTGCGACTGTCCTCGATCAAACTGGCGGGCTTCAAGTCCTTCGTCGACCCCACCAATTTTCAAGTGCCGGGCCAACTGGTCGGCATCGTAGGTCCTAACGGCTGCGGTAAATCCAACATCATCGACGCGGTGCGCTGGGTGCTCGGCGAATCACGCGCGTCGGAACTGCGTGGCGAATCCATGCAGGACGTGATCTTCAACGGCTCCACCGCACGCAAGCAGGCGGGCCGGGCCAGCGTGGAACTGGTGTTCGACAACGCCGAGGGGCGTGCCGCCGGGCAGTGGAGCCAGTACGCCGAAGTGGCGGTCAAGCGTGTGCTGACCCGCGACGGCACGTCTTCGTACTACATCAACAACCAGCCGGTGCGCCGCAAGGACATCCAGGACATCTTCCTGGGCACCGGCCTGGGGCCGCGCGCCTACGCCATCATCGGGCAGGGCATGATCTCGCGCATCATCGAGGCCAAGCCCGACGACATGCGGATCTTCCTGGAAGAAGCCGCCGGCGTGTCCAAGTACAAGGAGCGCCGCCGCGAGACCGAAAACCGGCTGGGCGACACGCGCGAGAACCTGACCCGCGTGGAAGACATCCTGCGCGAACTGGGCAACAACCTCGACAAGCTGGAAGGCCAGGCCGAGGTGGCACAACGCTTCCGGCAACTGCAGTCCGAAGGCGAGGAAAAGCAGCACCTGCTGTGGCTGTTGCGCAAGCGCGAAGCCCAGGCAGAGCAGGAACGCCATGCCCGCGCCATCGAGCAGGCGCAGATCGACCTGGAAGCCCAGACCGCGCAATTGCGCCATGTCGAGGCCGAACTCGAAACCATGCGCGCGGCGCACTATGCCGCATCCGATGGCATGCACGCCGCGCAGGGCGCCCTGTACGAGGCCAACGCGGAAGTCAGCAAGCTCGAAGCCGAAATCCGCTATGTGGTGGAGTCGCGCAACCGGCTGCAGGCGCAGATTGCCGCGCTGACCGCCCAGCGCGAGCAGTGGCAGGGCAAGGCCGACCAGGCCAATGACGACATTGCGCAGGCCGAGGAAGACCTGGCGCTGGCCGAGGCCCGCACGGTCGAGGCCCAGGACGCCGTGGCCCAGAAGAGCGAAGAGCTGCCCACCCTGGAAGCCCAGTGGCGCGACGCCCAGCAGAAGCTCAACGACCAGCGCAGCGCCATCATGCAGGCCGAGCAGGCACTGAAGCTCGAAGCCGCGCACCAGCGCAACGCCAACCAGATGCTGCAGCAGCTGGAGCAGCGCAAGGAACGCCTGAAGGCCGAGGAGCAAGGGCTCGACCGTCCCGACGAAGTGCGGCTTGAAGAGCTGCGCATGGACCTGGCCGAGCAGGAAGCCACGCTTGACGAAGCCCAGGCGTCGCTGATGGATGCCGAGGAAGCGGTGCCGCGCCTGGACGCCGAGCGCCGCGCGGCGCAGGAGCGCGTGCAGCGCGAGACGGCCGCGATTGCATCGCTGGACGCCCGCCTGGCCGCGCTGCGCCAGCTGCAGGAAAGCGTGCAGACCGATGGCAAGGTCCAGCCCTGGCTGGAGCGCCATGGCCTGGCCGAACTGCCACGCCTGTGGAAGAAGGTCCATATCGAGCCGGGCTGGGAAAACGCGCTCGAATCGGTGCTGCGCGAAAAGCTCGCGGCACTGGAAGTGTCGAACCTGGACTGGGTCAAGGGTTTCCTGTCCGACGCCCCGCCGTCCAAGCTTGCGTTCTACACGCCGCCGCCCGCCGCGCGTCCGGTGGAAGCCCCGGCCGGGCTGCGTCCACTGATGTCGCTGGTGCAGATCACCGAGCCGGGCATCCGCGCGGTGATGCAGGACTGGCTGGCCGACATCTATACGGCCACCGACATGTCGCAGGCCCTGGCGGCACGCGGCACGCTGCCCGAAGGCGCCCAGTTCGTGGTGGCCGAAGGCCATCTGGTGGGCCGCAACGCGATCCAGATCTACGCGGCCGATTCCGAGCAGGCCGGCATGCTGGCCCGCGAGCAGGAGATCGAGAACCTGCAGAAGCAGTCGCGCGCGCAGATGCTGCTGTCCGACGAGGCCAGGTCCAATGCCGTGCGCGCCGAGACCGCGTACACGCATGCCAGCACGACGCTGATCGAGGCGCGTGCGCGCGCCGAGCAGGCCACGCGCCGCGTGCATGCGTTGCAGATGGACGTGCTGAAGCTGTCGCAGGCCATGGAGCGGTTTTCGGCGCGTAGCAACCAGATCCGCGAGGAACTTGGTGAAATCGACGCGCAGATCGACGAGCAGCGCGCCATCCGTGCCGAATCCGAAGCCAGCTTCGAGCAGCACGATACAAGCCTGGCCGAACTGCAGGCGGCGCACGAAGACCAGCAGATGGCCTTCGATGCCCTGGATACCCAGCTGACCCACGCGCGGCAACAGTTGCGCGACCTGGAGCGCGGCGCGCAGGAAGCGGTGTTTGCGGAGCGCAATCTGGCCGGCCGGATCGACGAACTGCGCCGCAATATCCAGATGGCCGCCGACCAGCGCGAGCGCGTGGCGGAATCGCTGGAAAACGCCCGCGCCGAGCTTGAAACGATCAACGAGCAGACTGCCAATACCGGCCTGCAGGAAGCGCTGGAAGTGCGCGCCGAGAAGGAGCAGAAGCTGTCCGCCGCGCGCATCGAGCTCGATGCCCTGTCGGCACAGCTGCGCCAGTTCGACGAACAGCGCCTGGCGGCCGAACGCAGCCTGCAGCCGCTGCGCGACCGCATCACCGAATGCCAGCTCAAGGAACAGGCCGCCCGCCTGAACCAGGAGCAGTTCACCGAGCAGCTGGCCACGGCCGAGGTGGACGAAGTGGCGCTTGCCGAAAAGCTGACCGGCGACCTCAAGCCGTCGTACCTGCAGGGCGAGGTGACGCGCCTGAACAATGCCATCAACGCACTGGGCCCGGTCAACATGGCCGCGCTGGACGAGCTGGCCGCCGCCCGCGAACGCAAGACGTTCCTCGATGCGCAGTCGGCCGACCTGACCGACGCCATCAACACGCTCGAAGACGCGATCAACAAGATCGACCAGGAAACGCGGGCGCTGCTGCAGGGCACGTTCGACCAGGTCAACCATCACTTCGGCGAGCTGTTCCCGGCGCTGTTTGGGGGTGGCCAGGCCAGGCTGATCATGACGGGCGAGGAAATCCTGGATGCCGGCGTGCAGGTGATGGCGCAGCCGCCGGGCAAGAAGAACTCGACGATTCACCTGCTGTCCGGTGGCGAAAAGGCCCTGACGGCGATTGCGCTGGTGTTCGCGATGTTCCAGCTGAACCCGGCCCCGTTCTGCTTGCTGGACGAGGTGGACGCGCCGCTGGACGACGCCAACACCGAGCGTTACGCCAACATGGTGGCGCGTATGTCCGACAAGACACAGTTCGTATTTATTTCCCACAACAAGATTGCGATGGAGATGGCCCACCAACTGATTGGCGTGACGATGCAGGAGCAGGGTGTCTCGCGGATCGTGGCAGTGGACATGGATGCAGCCGTATCGATGGCGGAGGCCGCTTAAGATGGAACTGCAGAACGCACTGATCATCGCGGGTGTTGTATTGCTGCTGTTGCTGGTGGCCTATAACCGCTGGCAGATCCACAAGGCGCGCCGCGTGCGGCCGCTGATGCCCGAGGACGACCTGCCACCGATGCGCGAGCCGGTGGTGGGCAAGACCACGCAGCCCGAAACGCAGGCCAAGCTCAAGGAAGCGCCGCCCGAGCACGTGAGCCGGCGCGAGCCGACGCTGGGCGAGGCCGGCAAGGGCCTGAAGCGTGACGCGCCGGCCGACGTTGCCATGGCCACCGCCGCCGCCCATGCCGCCGCCAGTTCGGCAGATGCCGACGACATCGTGGCCGACGAGGTGGCCGTGGCAGCTGCCCCGGCTGCCGGGCATGCCGATGCTGACGCCGAAACCCACGCCGAAGCGCACGCGGAAGCCCATGCCGGGACCCATGCCGACGCACTGGCGGACGCCGGGCGCGAAGCCGGCGGCCAGGTCGCCGATGAACCCGTCGCAAAGGCGGCCCCGGCGGCCCCCGCCACCGTATCCGTCCCGGACGGCCAGCCCGCCGCCGCCGTCATCGATCCGCTGATCGACTGCATCGTGCCGATGCACCTGGAGCGCAAGGCGTCCGGTGATCGCATCCTGCCGCTGACGGGCCGTCTGCGCCGCGCTGGCACGAAGCAGGTGCATATCGAAGGGCTGCGCGTCGAAGCCAATGCCTGGGAGCCGGTCACCGCCGGTCACCAGTACGAAGACCTGCAGGTGGCCGTGCAGCTGGCCAACCGCAGCGGCCCGCTCAATGCGCTGGAATTCTCCGAATTCGTCAACGCGGTGGAAGCACTGGCCGAGGCGCTGGATGCATCGGCCGACCTGCCCGACATGACCGAGACCGTGGCCAACGCACGCGAACTGGACGGCTTTGCGGCCGGTGCCGACGTGCAGCTGGGCGTCAACGTGATTTCGGACGGCGCGCCTTGGTCGGCGGCCTATGTGCAGACCGTGGCCACGCAGGACGGCCTGGTGCTGTCGCGCGACGGCACGCGGTTCATCCGCTACGAACCGGGCGCCGATGGCGTGCAGAAGCCGCTGTTCACGCTGCAGTTCGGCGACACGAACTTCCTGCGCGACGACCTGACGCTGAACGCGGGCCGCCAGATCACGCTGCTGCTCGACGTGCCGCAGGCCGCGCAGACGATCAAGCCGTTCAAGACGGTTTGCGAGTACGGCTACAGCCTGGCGCAGCGGATGGGCGCCCAGCTGGTGGACGACAATATGCGTCCGCTGACAGAAGCGTCGTTCGTGGCGATCTTCAACCAGCTCGAAAAGCTCTACGAAAAGCTCGAAGCGCGCGGCATGCCGGCCGGATCGCCGGTGGCCCAGCGCCTGTTCAGCGTATAACGACGGAGCCCCCATGACCGCCAAGCATCCAGGCGCGCGGGCTCCGGCCCCCGCGCCCGCCGCCCCGTTGCCGGCCCATGCGTCCCCCGCCGAGCGCGTGCAGTGGCTGCGCGCCGAACTGGAGCGCCACAGCTACCAGTATTACGTGCTCGATGCGCCGACCATTCCCGATGCGGAATATGACGCGCTGTTCAGCGAGCTGCAGGCGCTGGAAACCGAGCATCCCGACCTGCTGACCGATGACTCGCCGACGCAACGCGTGGGCGGGGCGCCGCTGGCCGCGTTCGACACGGTGCGCCACCGCGTGCCCATGCTGTCTCTGAACAACGGCTTCGAGGACGAGGACGTGGTCAGTTTCGACCGCCGCTGCGCACAGGGGCTGGGCAAGGCCGCCGTGGCGGCGCCGGCCGATGACCTGTTCGGTGCCGCCGAAGCGGCCGAAAGCGCCGTCGAATACGCGTGCGAACTGAAGTTCGACGGCCTGGCCATGTCGCTGCGCTACGAGGACGGCAAACTCGTGCAGGCCGCCACGCGCGGCGATGGCGAGACCGGCGAGGATGTGACCGCCAATGTGCGCACCATCAAGGCCATTCCGCTGAAGCTGCGCGGCAAGGCCCCGGCCGTGCTCGAAGTGCGCGGCGAGGTGTTCATGTACCGCGCCGATTTCGACCGTCTCAACGCGCGCCAGGCCGAGGCCGGCGAAAAGACGTTCGTCAATCCGCGCAATGCGGCGGCAGGCAGCCTGCGCCAGCTGGACCCGCGGATCACGGCCAGGCGGCCGCTGTCTTTCTTCGCCTACGGCCTGGGCGAGCTGCAGGGCGCCGACCGTCCGGCCACGCACAGCGTGATGATGGACGGCTTCGCCGCGCTGGGTTTGCCGGTCTGCGACGAACGCCGCGTGGTCAAGGGCGCGCAGGGGCTGCTGTCGTTCTATCGCGATATCGGCGCGCGCCGCGACCAGTTGCCGTACGACATCGACGGCGTGGTCTACAAGGTCAATGCCATCGCCGAGCAGGAACAGCTGGGCTTTGTCTCGCGCGCCCCGCGCTTTGCACTGGCGCACAAGTTTCCGGCGCAGGAGATGACCACCACGGTCGAGGACATCGAGGTGCAGGTGGGCCGGACCGGCGCCATCACCCCCGTGGCGCGGCTGGCGCCAGTGTTCGTCGGCGGGGTGACCGTCACCAATGCCACGCTGCATAACGAGGACGAGATCCGCCGCAAGGATGTGCATATTGGCGATACGGTGATTGTTCGCCGTGCCGGCGACGTGATTCCCGAGGTGGTGGCCGTGGTGCTGGAGCGCCGGCCTGCCGACGCCCGCGCCTTCGTGATGCCCACCGCGTGCCCGGTATGCGGGTCGCATGTGGAAAAGCTCGAGGGCGAGGCCATCGCCCGTTGCACGGGCGGCCTGATCTGCGCGGCGCAGCGCAAGCAGGCGCTGATCCACTTTGCCCAACGGCGCGCGATGGATGTGGATGGCCTGGGCGACAAGATCGTCGAACAGCTGGTGGATATGGGCATCGTCCGCACGCCGGCCGATCTCTACAAGCTCGGCGTGGCCAAGCTGGCCGCGCTGGACCGCATGGCCGACAAGTCCGCCACGAACCTGGTGGCGGCCATCGACAAGTCGCGCGAGACCACGCTGAACCGGTTTATCTTTGCGCTGGGCATCCGCCACGTGGGCGAGGCCACGGCCAAGGACCTGGCCAAGCACTTCGGCAAGCTCGACAACCTGCTGGCCGCCGACGAGGCCGCGCTGCTGGAAGTCAACGATGTGGGGCCGGTGGTGGCGCAATCGATTGCCAATTTCTTCGCCGAGCCGCACAACGTCGAGGTGATCGAGCAGTTGCGTGCCGCAGGCGTACACTGGGTCGAATCGGAACCCACGGCACGGGCGCCGCTGCCGCTGGCCGGCAAGACCATCGTGCTGACCGGCACGCTGCCGACGCTGTCGCGCGAGGACGCCAAGGAAAAGCTCGAAGCCGCCGGCGCCAAGGTGGCGGGCTCGGTATCGAAGAAAACCGATTACGTCGTGGCTGGCGCCGAAGCCGGCAGCAAGCTGGAAAAGGCGCAGGCGCTGGGTGTGCCGGTGCTGGACGAGGACGGCATGCTCAAGCTGCTGGCCGACGCCGGGGCCGAGGCCCCCGACAACGGAGAACCGCAATGATCCGCGAGATTCTGAAGATGGGCGATGCGCGGCTGCTGCAGAAGGCGCGGCCGGTGATCGAGTTCAACACGCCGGAACTGCGGCTGCTGGTCGACGACATGTTCGACACGATGGAGCATGCCAACGGCGCCGGCCTGGCTGCGCCGCAGATCGGCGTGGACCTCCAGGTGGTGATCTTCGGCTTCGATCGCAACCCGCGCTATCCCGATGCGCCGACGGTGCCCAAGACCGTGCTGATCAATCCGGTGCTGGAGCCGCTGTCCGACGACATGGAAGACGGCTGGGAGGGTTGCCTGTCGGTGCCCGGCCTGCGCGGCGTGGTGCCGCGCCACACCCGCCTGAAATACTCGGGCTTCGACATGCTCGGCAACCCGATCGAGCGCGTGGCGGATGGCTTTCACGCGCGCGTGGTGCAGCACGAGTGCGATCACCTGATCGGCGTGCTGTATCCGATGCGGGTCAAGGATTTCACGCGCTTCGGCTTCACGGAAGTCCTGTTCCCCGAACTGCCGCCCAACTACGACGACTGAGCGGGGCGGCGGGCGGGGCCGTCATGCGGCACCAGTGGCCAGCACCGGCTGGCCGTGGCGGGCGTGATAGATCGCGGCCGCCGCCACCAGCATCGTCATCAGGATCAGCTCGGCCGCCAGGCTCGTGAGCGTGGCATCGAGGTAGCTGCCGCCGTGGTGGATGCGCTGGGCGAACACCGTGCCCAGCAGCGCCGAACCGAGGCCCAGCGACGCCTGCTGTACCGTGGCCAGCGCCGCGCTGCCTGCGCCGGCGTGATCGGGCGGAATATCGGCCAGCCCGATGCGATAGAAGCAGCCCACCACCAGCGCGTTGCCAATGCCGATCAGCATGGTTGGCGCGGCCAGCGTGAGCAGGTCGGGATGCGGCCAGACATGGCGCAGCGTCCAGGCCAGCGCCGCCATGCCTGCCATCTGGATCAGGCAGCCGATCAGCAGCACGCGCGTACGGCCCCACAGCCCCACCACACCCGGACTCAGCAGCGAGGCCACCGAGAACGCCACGCCCAGCGGAATGAACGCGTTGCCGGCCATCGTCGGCGTCATGCCGCCACCGCCCTGCAGGGCCAGCGCCAGCACGAACATGAAGCCGCTCCAGCACGCGTAGAACAGGATGGCCACCACAAAGCCGAAGCGCACGCTCGGCAGCCGTAACAGCGACGGCGGCAGCAGCGGATGCACGCCGCGCCGTTCCTGGCGCTTTTCAACCTGCCACAGCCACAGCGTCAGCGGGCCCGCCGCCGCCAGCGTGGCCAGCACGGGCCAGGACCAGTGGAACATCGGCCCCATCGCCACGGGCAGCAGCACGGCCAGGATCACCATCGCCAGCAGCGCCGTGCCGGGGACATCCACACCGGCCGGATTGTCCCGCCGCGTTTCCGGGATCACGCGCGGCGACAGCCACAGGATGGCCGCGCAAACGGGCAGGTTGATCAGGAACGCATTGCGCCAGCCCAGGCCGCCGATATCGGCATCCACCAGGAAGCCGCCCAGCACCTGCCCGATGATGAAGGCCACACCGCCCACCGACGCGAACAGCGCCAGCGCGCGGGAGTGCGCGTGCCCGCGCAGGCCCACGTGGATGGTGGCCAGGATCTGCGGCACCAGCAGCGCGGCGGCCGCGCCCTGCAGCAACCGGGCGCCCAGCAGCACCAGCATCGACCCGGCCACGCCGCACAGCAACGAGGCAATGCCGAACAGCAGCACGCCGGCGTTGAATACGCGGCGGCGCCCGAAGTTGTCGCCCAGCCGGCCGCCCATGGCCAGGCAAACGGCGAATGCCACGCCGTAGACGGCCACCATCAGTTCCAGTTCGGCCGGCGAGGCGCCCAGCGAATGTTCAATGGGGTGCAGCGCCACGTTGACGATGGAAAAGTCGATCTGCGGCAGCAACTGACCGGCCAGCAGCACGTACAGGCCGGTACGGCCCAGTGACGGTGTGGAATCCGGTGCGGAAGTATGGATGGAAGGTGCGGGGGCTTTCATGGCATGCGGACCTCGACAAGGCGTGAGGCTGGGAGTATGGTCATGCATCCAGACTGGTACAAGAGTCCAGTTAGACTGGTATAAACAGTGTCAGGCTACGCAGGAGTGATCGATCATGAACGCCCGTCAGGAACCGAGTGCGCTGTGGAACCCGGGAACCGGCCTGCCCACGGACAACGACGCGCCTGAGTTCGCAGCCCATGCCGGCACCGGCAGGGAGGCCGAATTAGGCGCCTTCCTGCGCGCCCGCCGCGAAAATCTCGATCCGGCACGGATCGGCCTGTCGCGTGCCGGCCGACGCCGCACGCCGGGCCTGCGGCGCGAGGAAGTGGCCGCGATGGCCGATATCGGCATCACCTGGTACACCAAGCTGGAGCAGGGCAGGCCGATCCGCGTGTCGCCGAAGGTGCTCAATGCGGTGGCCGCCGCGCTGCAATGCTCGCCGACCGAGACCGAGCACCTGTTCACGCTTGCCGGCCTGCAGCGGCCCGCCGCCCTGGCCGGCACGTCGGTTTGCGAAACGGTGTCGGTGACCACGCAGCGCATGCTTGACCAGCTCGACCCGATCCCGGCGCTGGTGCAGAACGCCCGCTTCGACATCGTGGCGCACAACGACGCCTATTGCCGGCTGCTGGGGATGAATGTCCCGAGCCTGCCGCCGGAAGACCGCAACTGCATCTATCTGGCACTGACGCACCCGGGCTGGCGCAAGGCCGTGCCCGACTGGGAAAGCATGGTCTGCAACATGGTGGCGATGTATCGGGCGGCGATGGCCGAGCATGTCGACGATCCGCTGTGGGAAGCGCAGCTGGCGCGCTATATGGCGGTGTCCGAGACCTTCCAGCAGCTCTGGCAGAGATACCAGGTGCGCGGCATCCAGAACCACGTCAAGCGTTTCACCCATCCGGAAACCGGGGATTTCCAGCTGACGCAGACCAATTTCTGGACCGCGCCGCGCAATGGCGCGCGGCTGCTGGTCTATGTGCCGGCCGACGAGCAGGCCGAGGCCGCGCTAAGGAAGCTGCCGGCGGTGCATGGGTGAGGGGTGTAGCCCCCACCCGCTTGCGGGATAGGGGCCGGCGAATCAAGGCTGCCCGAGCCGCCTCAGAACTTCTCGAACTGCCCCAGGAAGCGCCACTGGCCCGGCGGCAGGTCGCCCAGCGCGATACGGCCCATGCGCACGCGCTTGAGGCCCACCACCTTCAGTCCCACCTGTTCGCACATCCGGCGGATCTGGCGCTTGCGGCCTTCGCGCAGCACGAAGCGCAACTGCTCTTCGTTCTGCCAGCTTACCTTGGCGGGCTTCAGCGCCACGCCGTCCAGCGACAGGCCAAAGCGCAGGCGCTCAAGCTGGTCTTCGGGGAAGACGGCGCTGATGTTGCGGTCGACCAGACCCTGTGGCGATTCCCACTCCACGCGCACCAGGTATTCCTTTTCGACGGTGGAATCGTCGCCAATCAGCGCCCGCGCCACGCGGCCGTCCTGCGTGAGCACCAGCAGGCCGGTGGAGTCGATATCGAGCCGGCCCGCCGGGGCCAGGTTCTTGCGCTGCCACGGCGCGAAACGCTTGCGCGTGGGGTCTTGCTCCCACTGGTTCTCGGCCGTGAACAGTACGGCGGCCGGCTCGTAGCCATCTTCGGCCTGGCCGGAGACATAGCCGACCGGCTTGTTCAGCAGCACCGTCACGCGCTCGCCTTGCTCAGAGCGCGCTTCCTGCCGGATTTCGATTTCGGCGTCCGGGCGGATGCGGGAGCCGAGTTCGGTCACGGGCTCGCCATCGACCAGCACCCAGCCCAGCGGAATCCATTCGTCGGCTTCACGGCGCGAGCACAGGCCCAGTTCGGACATGCGCTTGGACAGACGGACCAGGCCGTCTTCACGCGGCTCGGCCGGGGCCTGCGGGGCCGGGCGTTCCGAGCGTTCGAACCGTTCGCCGCGGTCGCCGCGCACCGGGCGGGCGCGGTCCGACGTGTCGCTGAAACGGCGTGCCGGTGCATCGCCACGGCGCGGCGCACCATCATCGCGGCGCGGACGGTCCGTCCGCGCATCGTCGCCAAAGCGGCGCGGGCGCTGGCCACCTTCGCCTTCGAAGCGACGCGGACGATCCGTGCCCTGTCCTTCGAAGCGACGCGGGCGATTCGAGCCCTGGCCTTCGAAGCGACGCGGACGATCCGAGCCCTGGCCTTCGAAGCGGCGCGGACGATCGGACCCTTCGCCTTCGAAGCGACGCGGGCGATCCGAGCCCTGGCCTTCGAAGCGACGCGGACGATCCGAGCCCTGGCCTTCGAAGCGACGCGGACGGTCCGAGCCTTCGCCTTCAAAACGGCGCGGGCGGTCGGAGCCCTGGCCTTCGAAGCGACGCGGGCGATCCGAGCCCTGGCCTTCGAAGCGACGGGGACGGTCCGAGCCTTCGCCTTCAAAACGGCGCGGACGATCGGAGCCTTGGCCTTCGAAGCGACGCGGGCGATCCGAGCCCTGACCTTCGAAGCGACGGGGACGGTCCGAGCCTTCGCCTTCAAAACGGCGCGGGCGGTCGGAGCCCTGGCCTTCGAAACGACGCGGGCGGTCGGAGCCCTGGCCTTCGAAACGACGCGGGCGGTCGGAGCCTTCGCCTTCGAAGCGACGCGGGCGATCCGAGCCCTGGCCTTCAAAGCGGCGCGGACGATCCGACCCATGGCCTTCGAAGCGACGGGGGCGGTCCGAGCCTTCGCCTTCAAACCGACGCGGGCGGTCGGAGCCTTGCCCCTCGAAGCGGCGCGGACGCTCGGTACGCTCGCCCTCGAACCGGCGCGGTGCACCTTCGGCCGGCGCCGGCTTGCGCTTGTCTTTCTCGGCCGCGCGATCCTTGGCCTGCTTGATGCCGGTCACGACATCCTGCACGCGCTTGCGGTTCAGGTCCGACACACGCACCGGGCGGTTCGCCTTGCGCGGTGCGCCCGTCGTGGAGGTCTTGATGCCCAGCGTCTTGCGGCCGGGGTTGTTGCTATCTGTCATATCTTTCCAAGCGCCCGCGCGCCGGCCATCGGGGAGTCAGATGGCCAGTGCGTCGAGCAAATCCTGTTCCACTTGAATCTGCAATCGGTTGTCGGCGGCCAGCGGCGAGCCGTCGACCAGGAACACGTCTTCCACGCGTTCGCCGAGCGTGTTGATGCGCGCCGAATGCACGGACACGCGATATTTGGCCAGTACGCGGGCCAGCGCGTAGAGCAGGCCGGTGCGGTCGTTGGCCGACACCGACAGCAGGTAATACTGGCCCCGTTCGTCGGGACGCAAGTCCACGCGCGGCTTGATCGGGAAGCTGCGCGACTGGCGCGACAGCCGGCCCTGCGTCGGCTCGGGCAGCGGGCACTCCAGCCGCACGCGCTCGGCCAGTTCATGCTCCACCAGCGCCAGAATGTCGCGGTAGCCGCCGTCCAGGCCGGGGTCCGTGATCTGGAAGGTGTCCAGCGCGTAGCCGTCGCGCGTGGTCTCGATCTTGGCGTCCTGGATCGAGAACGCCTTGCGCTCGAAATAGCCGCAGATGCGCGCAAACAGATCGGGCTGGTCCTTCACGTAGACCACCACCTGCAGCCCTTCGCCCGCGGGCGACACGCGGGCCTTGACCACCGGATCGACGCTGTTCACCTTGTTGAACAGGTGCCGCGTCACCCAGGCGATGTCGCGCGCATCGTGCCGCATGAAGAACGACATGTCCAGCCGGCTCCACAGCGGCTTGGCCAGTTCGGGATCGAACGCCTTCAGGCGCAACTGCGCGATGGTGTCGTCGCGCTTCTGCGCCCAGAGGGAATGCTGGTCGATCTTGGCGCCGCCCAGTACGCGCAGCGTGATGCGGTACAGGTCTTCCAGCAGCTTGCCCTTCCAGGCATTCCACACCTTCGGGCTGGTGCCGCGGATATCGGCAACGGTCAGCAGGTAGAGCGCCGTCAGGTAACGCTCGCTGCCCACCACCTGGGCGAACCCCTTCACCACGTCGGGGTCGGTCAGGTCCTGCTTCTGGGCCACATGGCTCATGGTCAGGTGGTTTTCCACCAGCCAGGCGATCAGGTCGGTGTCCTCGCGCGCAATGCCGTGCTGCTTGCAGAAGCGGCGCGCGTCGACGGTGCCGAGCTTCGAGTGGTCGCCACCGCGCCCCTTGGCGATATCGTGGAACAGCGCCGCCACCCACAGCACCCACGGCCGCTCGAAGCCGGCCATCAGCTGGCTGCAGAACGGGAATTCGTGCGTGTGCTCGACAATCGCGAAGCGGCGCATGTTGCGCACCACCATCAGGATGTGCTGGTCCACGGTGTACACGTGGAACAGGTCGTGCTGCATCTGGCCGACGATACGGCGGAAGTTGATCAGGTAGCGGCCCAGCACGCTGGTCTGGTTCATCAGCCGCAGCGCGTGCGTGATGCCCTGCGGTTCCTGCACGATGGCCAGAAACAGCTTGCGGTTGACGGGGTCGTTGCGCCAGCTGGCATCCATCACCGTGCGCGCGTTGTACAGCCCGCGCAGCGTGCGCGGCGACAGGCCCTTCACGCCCGGCGTGCGCTCGTACAGCAGGAACGTTTCCAGGATGGCGTGCGGGTTCTGCTCGTACAGGTCGTCGCTGGTGATCTCCAGCATGCCCTGGCGCTCCACGAAACGGTCGTTGATCACGCGCGTGACCTTGGACTCGCTCGGGAACAGCATCGCCTCGATGTTCAGCAGCAGCACGCTGTTGAGCTGCGTGACCGCCTTGGCGGCCCAGTAGTAGCGCCGCATCAGCTGTTCGCTGGCGCGCTTGTGGGCCGTCTGGCGATAGCCGAAGGACTCGGCCAGCGCGGTCTGCAGGTCGAAGACCAGCACGTCCTGCCGGCGGCCCGCCAGCAGGTGCAGGCGCGCACGGATGGTGCGCAGCAGACGTTCGTTGCGGGCCAGTTCCTGTGATTCGCGCTCGGTCAGCAGGCCGCGTTCGAACAGTTCCTTCCAGCTGTCGCCCAGGTTCGCCGCCTTGGTCATCCACAGGATGACCTGCAGGTCGCGCAAACCGCCGGGGCTTTCCTTGCAGTTCGGCTCCAGCGCGTAGGGCGTGTCCTGGTACTTGGCATGGCGCTGGCGCAATTCCAGCAGCTTGGCCTGGAAGAAGTCGGCCGCGTCCATGTCGGCCTGGTAGCGTGCCAGCAGCGACGCGAGCAGCGTCTTGCTGCCGGTCAGCAGGCGCGCCTCAAGCAGCGACGTGCGGATGGTGATGTCGGCGGCCGATTCGCGGATGCAGTCGTCCACGGTACGCACCGACGAGCCGATTTCCAGCCCCAGGTCCCAGCACAGGCCGATGAAGCGTTCCAGTTTGGCGGCCGTCTCGCTGTCGGGCTCGGCCGGCAGCAGCAACAGCACATCGACATCGGAATACGGGAACAACTCGCCACGGCCATACCCGCCCACGGCCACCAGCGCGGCGGAGGCCGGCAGTTCCAGGGCGGTCCAGGCCTCGATCAGCGCGGCATCGACGGCGCGACGCAGCTTCGTCACCAGAGGCGTGACCAGATTGTTGGCGTCGAACTCGGCAAACAGCGCCTGCTTGTCGGCCTTGAGCCTGTCGCGAATGCGCTGGCAGAGCAGCAGTTCCGGCGTGGTGTCCATGGGCGGCGGTTCGAGGGTGGGCGTGGGCACGGCTGGAAGAAGAAAGGGCGCCTTGGTGGGCGCCCTGGCGTTCGGTGCGGGATCAGGCCGCCACGGTGTCGGTGATGAACGCGGGCGGTACGGGCGAACCTTCCGACAGCGTCAGCACTTCGTAGCCGGTGTCCGTCACCAGCACCGTGTGCTCCCACTGGGCCGACAGGCTGCGGTCGCGCGTCTTGACCGTCCAGTGATCGGGCATCGTGCGGATATCGCGCTTGCCGGCGTTGATCATCGGCTCGACCGTGAAAATCATGCCCGACTTGATTTCCATGCCGGTGTTCGGGCGGCCGTAATGCAGGATCTGCGGGTCCGAGTGGAACACCTTGCCGATGCCGTGGCCGCAGTATTCGCGCACCACGGTGTAGCCGGCGGCTTCGGCGTGGGTCTGGATGGCGTGGCCGATATCGCCCAGACGTGCGCCATTGCGCACTTGCTGGATGCCCTTCCACATGCACTCGTAGGTGATTTGCGCGAGGCGCTTGGCCAGGATCGATGCCTCGCCCACCACGAACATGCGGCTGGTATCGCCGTAGTAGCCTTCCTTGGTGATGACGGTGATGTCAAGGTTGACCACGTCGCCGGCCTTGAGCACGCGGTCGCCCGGGATGCCATGGCAGATCACGTCGTTGACCGACGTGCAGATGGCGCCGGGGAAGGGCGGGTAGCCCGGCGGCGCGTAGTTCAGCGGGGCGGGCACGGTGCCTTGTACATCACGCATGTAGGCGTGGCACAGGCGGTCGAGTTCGCCGGTGGTGACGCCAACCTTGACGAAAGGGGTGATGTAGTCGAGGACCTCGGAGGCAAGGCGGCAAGCCACGCGCATTTGGGCGATGTCTTCGGCGGTATTGATATGGATGCTCATGCTGCTTCGCCTGAAATGTGATGGCCCAGCCGCAGCTGCGCCTTTACTGTTCGCAAAGCGGGATTATCTCACCTTCGTGACGAGAAAGCAGGGAAATACGGTAGCAGGCCGGGCCGGCGCCGCCGGGCGGTTCGTTCGCATGCCTTTGCGAAGGGGCTTGAGGGAAGGGCTGCTTTGTTGCTACAATCGCGGGCTGACTTGCTGATGGGCCGGAAACGGGCCGCTGCGGGTCGGGAATGATCGCTGTTTTTTGTAAATCGCTGGTCCGCTCATCCGGGGTGTTCCTTTTCAGGAATGTCGGGGCGGACTTCAGAACCTAACCCTTTTGGAGTTATTCACATGTCCGTGACCATGCGCGAAATGCTGGAAGCCGGTTGCCACTTTGGCCACCAGACCCGCTTCTGGAACCCGAAGATGGCCCCCTTCATCTTCGGTCATCGCAACAAGATCCACATTATCAACCTCGAAAAGACCCTGCCGATGTTCCAGGACGCGCTGAAGTACGTGCGTCAGCTGGCAGCAAACCGCGGCACCGTGCTTTTCGTGGGTACCAAGCGTCAATCGCGCGAGATCCTGGCTGAGGAAGCCGGCCGCGCTGGCATGCCGTACGTCGACGCCCGCTGGCTCGGCGGCATGATGACGAACTTCAAGACCGTCAAGATCTCGATCAAGCGCCTGAAGGACATGGAAGCCGCCAAGGAAGCCGGCGCGCTGGAAACCATGAGCAAGAAGGAAGCGCTGATGTTCGAGCGCGAGATGGAAAAGCTGGAAAAGTCCATCGGCGGCATCAAGGACATGGGCGGCGTTCCTGACGCCATCTTCGTGGTGGACGTCGGCTACCACAAGATTGCCGTGACCGAAGCCAACAAGCTGGGCATCCCCGTGATCGGCGTGGTCGACACGAACCACTCGCCGGAAGGCATCGACTACGTGATCCCGGGCAACGACGACTCGAGCAAGGCCGTTGCCCTGTACGTGCGCGGCGTGGCCGACGCCATCCTGGAAGGCCGTGCGAACGCGGTGCAGGAAGTGGTGGAAGCCGTGCGTGGCGACGACGAATTCGTCGAAGTCCAGGAAGGCTGATTGCCCGCTGGCGCCTGAGGCCGGGACACACCGGCCGCCGGCGCCCGCCTGACGGCAACCAAGAAAAGGGGGCACATCTGGCGCCCCCTTTTTGCAAACAGATTCAGTTGTCATCCGCCGTGGATATGATTCGCCGCGGATGAAGCCAACCAATCAAGGAGTGACAAATGGCGGCAATTACCGCAAGCATGGTTGCAGAACTGCGCGCGAAGACCGACGCGCCGATGATGGAATGCAAGAAGGCCCTGACCGAGGCCGACGGCGACCTGGACAAGGCTGAAGAACTGCTGCGCGTCAAGCTGGGCAACAAGGCCAGCAAGGCCGCTTCGCGCGTGACCGCCGAAGGCATCGTGGCCACGTACATCGACGGCACCACGGGCTCGCTGGTCGAACTGAACTGCGAAACCGACTTCGTGTCGAAGAACGACGACTTCCTGGGCTTTGCCGCCAAGGTTGCCGAACTGATCGCCAAGCAGGCTCCGGCCGACGTGGCAGCCCTGTCGGCCCTGGAAATGGACGGTTCGACGGTTGACGCCGTGCGCTCGGCCCTGATCGGCAAGATCGGCGAGAACATGACGATCCGCCGCTTCGTGCGCTACGCCAACGGTGGCAAGCTGGCTTCGTACCTGCACGGCACCCGCATCGGCGTGATGGTCGAGTTCGACGGCGACGAAACCGCCGCCAAGGACGTTGCCATGCACGTGGCCGCCATGAAGCCGGTGTCGCTGTCGTCGGAACAGGTGCCGGCCGAGCTGATCGCGAAGGAGCGCAGCATTGCCGAGCAGAAGGCTGCCGAATCGGGCAAGCCGGCCGAAATCGCCGCCAAGATGGTGGAAGGTTCGGTCCAGAAGTACCTGAAGGAAGTGTCGCTGCTGAATCAGCCGTTCGTGAAGAACGACAAGCAGACGGTCGAGCAGATGCTGAAGGCTGCAAACACCAATGTGAAGGGTTTCACCCTGTACGTGGTGGGCGAAGGCATCGAGAAGAAGCAGGACGACTTCGCTGCTGAAGTGGCTGCCCAGGTGGCTGCCGCCCAGAAGGGCTGATGTCCGGGTGGCCGGGCGGGTTTCCCTGGCGGGATGCCCGGTCTGCCACCGTATAATGCCGAGGGGCGCCGCAAGGTGCCCCTCTGCACAAGTACGGTTGCCATGTGCGCCGTGCCAGTCAGTTTTCGCAGTCACCTGCAAAAAGCGCGCCTTTAGCGGCGTGATGCCGGCAGATGACGGCGAAAACCGGCTTTCCAGCTGTCAAGCAGTCCAAATTCATGCGCGGCCGGTGCGCAGTTGCGTCGTGCCGCCCGCGCCCATCCATCCGTTCAAACGAGCGACTAGAACCTGCCCGAGGGTGAACATGCCAGCCTACAAGCGCGTCCTTCTGAAACTGTCCGGTGAAGCCCTGATGGGCGACGATGCCTTCGGCATCAACCGGGCCACTATCGAAGGCATGGTCAATGACATAGCCGAAATCGTGAAGCTGGGCGTCCAGGTGGCGGTTGTCATCGGCGGCGGCAACATTTTCCGCGGCGTTGCCGGCGGTGCGGCCGGCATGGACCGTGCCACGGCCGACTACATGGGCATGCTGGCCACGATGATGAACGCCCTGGCGCTGCAGGACGCCATGCGCCACGCCAATATCGAAGGCCGCGTGCAATCGGCGCTGCGCATGGACCAGGTGGTGGAACCGTATATCCGCCCGCGTGCCATCCGCCAGCTGGAGGAAGGCAAGGTCGTCATCTTTGCCGCCGGCACCGGCAACCCGTTCTTCACCACCGATACGGCCGCCGCGCTGCGCGGTTCGGAAATCGGCGCGGAAATCGTGCTCAAGGCCACCAAGGTGGACGGCGTCTACACGGCCGATCCCAAGAAGGACCCGAGCGCCACCCGCTACACGACGATCACGTTCGACGAAGCCATTTCGCGCAACCTGCAGGTCATGGATGCCACCGCGTTCGCGCTGTGCCGCGACCAGAAGCTGCCGATCAAGGTGTTCTCGATCGTCAAGCCGGGTGCCCTGAAGCGTGTGATCCTGGGCGAGGACGAAGGTACGCTAGTGCACGTTTAAGCAGTCCGGACCGCATCAAAATGCGGATTCGGTCTGGCCTGAGAGTAGAATGTTCCATTTTCGATCCCGCCTGACGGGATCCTGTCTGGCTGTTTTCCGGAGGTAATCATGACCGTCGCCGACACTAAGAAGAGCGCCGAGCAGAAGATGCAGAAGTCGATCGAAGCCTTCAGGGCCGATCTGGCGAAAATTCGTACCGGCCGTGCGCACACCGGCCTGCTCGACCACGTCCAGGTGGATTACTACGGCTCGCCGGTGCCGATCAGCCAGGTGGCCAACATTGGCCTGGGCGACGCCCGGACGATTACCGTGCAACCGTGGGAAAAGAAGATGGTGCAGGCCGTGGAAAAGGCAATCCGCGACGCCGACCTGGGCCTGAACCCCGCCACGATGGGCGACGTGATCCGCGTGCCGATGCCTCCGCTGACCGAAGAGCGCCGCAAGGAGCTGATCAAGGTGGTGAAGAGCGAGGCCGAGGGCGCCAAGGTAGCCGTGCGCAACCTGCGCCGCGACGCCAACGAGCAGTTCAAGAAGCTCGTCAAGGACAAGACCATTTCGGAAGACGACGAGCGCCGCGGTACGGACGACGTCCAGAAGCTGACGGACAAGTATGTCGGCGAGATCGACAGGCTCGTCGCCGAGAAAGAGAAGGAGATCTTGACGGTGTAAGGCCGTCCCGGCGGCGCGTCCGCCGGGGTTGTCCCAGCCCGTCCGCGAATCCATGCAGCATATCAGTTCGACGCTCGGCGTTCCCGATACCACCTATGTGCCACGACACGTTGCCATCATCATGGATGGCAACGGCCGCTGGGCGACCAAGCGTCACCTGCCGCGCGTGGCTGGCCACACTCGGGGTCTGGATACCGTGCGCGAGATCGTGCAGGCCTGCGCCGCACGCGGCGTCCAGTACCTGACCCTGTTCGCATTCAGTTCCGAGAACTGGCGCCGGCCTGCGGACGAAGTCTCGTTCCTGATGCGCCTGTTCATGACCGCCTTGCGCCGCGAGGTGGTCCGGATGCACGCGAACAACATCCGCCTGCGCGTGGTGGGCGACCTGGCGCGCTTCAGCCCGCGTATCCAGCAGATGATCAAGGACGCCGAGGCGCGTACGGCAGGCAACACGGGCCTGACCGTGACCATCGCCGCCAACTACGGCGGCCGCTGGGATCTGCTGCAGGCCATGCGCAAGATGCTGGCGCGCGCGCCGATGCTCGATGCGGAATCGATCGACGAATCGTTGCTGGCGCCGCACCTGGCGATGGCCTATGCGCCGGAACCGGACCTGTTCATCCGTACCGGCGGCGAGCAGCGCATCAGCAATTTCCTGCTTTGGCAGCTCGCCTATACCGAGCTCTATTTCACCGATACGTTCTGGCCCGATTTTGACGCCGCGGAACTCGACAAGGCCTTTGCGTCGTACCGCCAGCGAGAGCGCCGATTCGGCCGGACCAGTGCCCAGGTCGTGGCGCCGGGCCTGTCGGGAACGGCCTGAGGCCGGTCGTACCTTCATATCAACGGGAATCGCAGCCGCATGCTTCTGACCCGCGTTATCACCGCCGTATGCCTGTTGCTGTTGATCCTGCCGATCCTGTTCCTGGCGCCCCCCACGGCGCTGGCGGTGCTGGTGGCAGTCATCGTGCTGCTGGGCGGCTGGGAATTCGGTCGCCTGATCGGCCTGCCGCGCCAGTGGCCATATGTCTATGCCGTGGCATGCCTGGTGGCGTTGCTGGCGTGGCACCTTGCGCCGTCCGGATTCGCCATCGACTGGCTGCTCGAGGCTTCGCTGGTGGCTTGGGGCGTGGCGCTGGTGTTGCTGGCGCGCGGCGTACGGAAGGCAACGCCCGGATTCACCGTACTGGGCGTCGTGCTCGGACTGATCATGCTGCCGGCGTTCGGCCATGCGGTCATGGCGCTGCGCGTGGCCGGGGTGGGTGTGCTGCTGACCGCCGCCGTGCTGGTCTGGGCCGCTGACATCGGTGCCTATTTCGTCGGCAAGGCCATCGGCAAGCGCAAGCTGGCGCCGACCATCAGCCCGGGCAAGTCCTGGGAAGGTGCGATCGGCGGCTGGTTGCTGGCGATGATCGTCGCGCTGGGGCTGGCGGCTAGCCATGCCTTCGCGCCTACCTGGTATTCGCTGATCGCCGACAAGGTAGGCCTGGGCGTGCTGGCCATGCTGACCACGCTGCTGGTGGCGGCCAGCGTGGTGGGCGACCTGTTCGAGTCCTTGCTCAAGCGCCAGGTCGGCATCAAGGACAGCAGCCGGCTGCTGCCGGGCCACGGGGGCGTTCTCGACCGCATCGACGCGCTGATCCCGGTATTTCCGCTGGCGGCGCTGCTGCTGTCCTGGGTCTGATCACAACTGAATTCGTCTGGTTATATGCAACGCATTACGATTCTGGGCGCCACGGGTTCCATCGGCGAAAGCACGCTGGACGTGGTGCGCCGACATCCCGACCGCTACACGGTGCACGCGCTCAGCGCCCATCGTCAGGTGGACAAGCTGGCCGCTGCGTGCGCCGAGTTCCGTCCGGCACGGGCGGTGGTGGGTTCGGCCGAGGCGGCGCGCGAGCTCGAAGGCAAGCTGCGTGCGGCCGGCATTGCGACCGAAGTCGGCTACGGCCCGGAATCGCTCGAATCGATCGCCGCGGATGCACAGACCGATGCCGTGATGGCTGCCATTGTCGGCGCCGCGGGCCTGCGCTCGTCGCTGGCCGCGGCGCGGGCGGGCAAGCGCGTGCTGCTGGCCAACAAGGAATCGCTGGTGATGTCGGGCAGCATCTTCATGGATGCGGTGCAGCATCACGGCGCCACGCTGCTGCCGATCGACAGCGAACACAATGCCATCTTCCAGTGCCTGCCGACCAGCGACCCGCGCTATGGCGCAGGGGTATCGAAGGTGCTGCTGACGGCATCGGGCGGCCCGTTCCGCACCCGCGACCCGTCGACGCTGCACGACATCACGCCCGACCAGGCCTGCGCGCACCCGAAGTGGGTGATGGGTCGCAAGATTTCGGTGGATTCGGCCACGATGATGAACAAGGGGCTCGAGGTCATCGAAGCCCACTGGCTGTTTGGCGCGCCGGCGGACAAAATCGAGGTGCTGATTCACCCGCAGAGCATTGTCCATTCGATGGTGGCCTATGCCGACGGTTCGGTGCTGGCGCAGCTTGGCAACCCAGACATGCGTACGCCGATTGCCTACGGCATGGCCTATCCGGAACGGATCGACTCGGGCGTGACCCCGCTGGACCTGACCGTGGCTGGCGGGCTTCATTTCGAGACGCCGGACCTGGGGCGCTTTCCGTGCCTGGGCCTGGCTTTTGACGCACTGCGCGCCGGTGATGTGGCCCCGGCCGTGCTCAATGCCGCAAATGAGGTGGCCGTGGACGCGTTCCTGGCCGGCGGCATCCGGTTCACGGACATCGCGCGGGTCGTGGCCGGTGTGCTGGAACAGCCCGCCGAAGGTGAAGCCGGGTCGCTCGACGGCGTGCTGGCCGCCGATGCCGCGGCACGCAAGGCCGCCCTGGCGCTGCTGAAACAACTGGCCGGCCGCTGATCGTCATCACGATCGCGGTGAGGCCCGGATCTGGAAAGAGGTGATTGCCATGCAAACCGTTATCGCGTTCGTTGTCGCCCTCTGCATCCTGATCTTCGTTCACGAGATGGGCCATTACCTGGCCGCGCGTGCGTGCGGGGTCAAGGTTTTGCGATTCTCGATCGGTTTCGGCCGTC
Organism: Cupriavidus sp. 94F1; assembly: GCF_057798875.1. Lineage (NCBI taxonomy): Bacteria > Pseudomonadati > Pseudomonadota > Betaproteobacteria > Burkholderiales > Burkholderiaceae > Cupriavidus > Cupriavidus sp. 94F1. The sequence continues at coordinate 473,170 of NZ_JBYOJT010000006.1, read as the reverse complement.
CGCTCGCCCGCTGGGTCAGCAAGGGGCGTGACCGCACGGAATGGACGCTGGCTGCCATCCCGCTGGGCGGCTACGTCAAGATGCTTGACGAGCGGGAGCGCGACCCGGACGCGGATCCGGCCATCGATGCGGCCGACTTGCCGCGTGCATTCAACCGCCAGCCCGTGGGCAAGCGGTTTGTCATCGTGGCCGCTGGCCCGCTGGCGAATTTCGCGCTGGCCATCGCCCTCTATCTGGTGCTGTTTGCCGGCGGCATGCGCGAGCCCGCCCCCGTGCTGGCCGCGCCGGCGTCCAATACGGCGGCGGCGCAGGCCGGCGTCCGGGACGGCGACCGCGTGCTGTCGCTGAGCGCGAATGGCCAGACCGAGCCTGTCCGGTCCTGGAACGATCTGCGCATGGCCGTGTTTGCCCAGGGTTTTGGCGAGGCGCGTGCCGTCATGCACGTCCGTGGTGCCGATGGTGCCGAGCGGGACGTCGCACTGGGCCGGCTTCCCGATACCGGCGGGAACCCCGATCAGGACCCGCTGGCCACACTGGGCCTGGCCCTGAAGGGCGGGCCGGTCACCATTACCGAGATCGTCGCCGAGTCGGCGGCACAACGGGCGGGTCTGCGCGCCGGCGACAAGGTGGTGGCCTGGCAGGGCCAGCCGCTGACCCAGGCCGGCGAACTGATTCGCGGGGTTCGGGCGCGCCCGGGCCAGGACGTCACGCTTGGGATCGAGCGCGCCGGCCAGCGCATTGACGTGACGGTCAAGCTCGATGCCGCACCGGGCGGCAAGGCTGGTGCCGATGGCGAGCCCGCGCCGCTGGTTGGCAAGCTGGGCGCCGCGCTGAACCAGGCCGTGCAGACCGAAATCGTGCGCTACCCGTTTACCCAGGCCCTGGCCCGTGCGGCCGATCAGGTCTGGAACACCAGCACGCTGTCCTTGAAGCTGCTTGGCAAGATGCTCGTCGGCCAGGCATCGCTGCAGAATCTGAGCGGTCCGCTGACCGTTGCAGACTATGCCGGCCGGGCCGCCAACATGGGCTGGCAGCCGTTCGTGAGCTTCCTCGCATTGGTTAGCGTCAGCCTCGGTGTACTGAATTTGTTACCTATTCCGGTGCTGGATGGGGGGCATTTGCTGTATTATTGCGTGGAATTTTTGACTGGCAGGCCTGTACCAGACCACTGGCAAGCGATGCTGCAGAAGGTCGGCATCGCATGCATCTTGCTCCTGACCTCACTCGCTTTGTTCAATGACGTCAGCCGACTGTTTCTTGCGCGCGGCTAGTTTCGCGCAGCCGGAAGCGCCAGTCGGACGGGGGCGGTCGTATCCCGGGGGGATTTTCTCCGTCGGGAAGGATCGGTCGTGCCGGTATTGTCAGGCGCAGCGGCAATCGGCGCTGGAGCCACACCCTGCATGAAATCGATGAGGAAGAGGGGATCGACTTTGATCAGAAATAAGCGCATCTCGCTGGGCTTGCTGACGAGTGCCATTATTGCGGCCTGGAGCCCGGCGGGCTGGGCCGCAGATCCGTTTGTGGTCAAGGATATTCGCGTGGAAGGCCTGCAGCGTGTGGAGCCGGGTACCGTCTTCGGTTACCTGCCCGTGCGCGTCGGTGAAACCTTCACCGATGACAAGGGCGCCGACGCCATCCGTGCGCTCTACAATACCGGGTTTTTCAAGGACGTGCAGATCCGCGCCGAAGACGGCGTGCTGGTGGTGCAGGTCGAGGAACGCCCGGCGATTTCCCAGCTTGAATTCGTCGGCATCAAGGAATTCGACAAGGACACGCTGCGCCGGTCCCTGCGGGCCGTGGGCGTGGCCGAAGCGCGTTACTACGACAAGGCGCTGATCGACAAGGCAGAGCAGGAGCTGAAGCGCCAGTACGTGGCCCGCGGCTACTACGCCGCCGAAGTCCAGACCACCGTGACGCCGGTGGACCGCAATCGCGTGTCCGTGGTGTTCAACGTGGAAGAAGGTCCGGTCGCGAAGATCCGCCAGATCAATATCGTTGGCAACAAGGCGTTCAAGGAAAGCACGCTGCGCGACGAAATGCAGCTGTCCACGCCCAACTGGCTGTCGTGGTACACCAAGAACGACCTGTATTCGAAGCAGAAGCTCACGGCCGACCTGGAAGCGCTGCGCTCGTTCTACCTGAATCGCGGCTATCTGGAATTCCAGATCGAGTCGACGCAGGTCTCGATCACGCCTGACAAGAAGGATATCTACCTGACGCTGAATATCGCCGAAGGCGAGCAGTTCAAGGTGTCGGATATCCACCTGGCCGGCGAACTGCTGGGCAAGCAGGAAGAAATGCAGAAGCTGCTGCAGCTGAAGAAGGGCGATATTTTCTCGTCCGAAAAGCTGACGGCCAGCACCAAGGCCATCACCGATCTGCTCGGTACGTACGGCTATGCGTTCACCACGATCAACCCGCAGCCGCAGATCGACAAGGAAAAGCGCGAAGTGGCGCTGACCCTGATGGTCGATCCGGGTCGCCGCGTCTATGTGCGTCGCGTGAACGTGGTGGGCAACAGCAAGACGCGCGACGAAGTGGTGCGCCGCGAAATGCGCCAGATGGAAAGCTCGTGGTTCGATAGCGAGAAACTCCAGCAATCGCAGGCCCGTATCAACCGTACCGGCTATTTCACGGATACGAACATCACGACCGAGGACGTGCCCGGCGCGCCCGACCAGGTGGATGTGAACGTAAATGTGACGGAAAAGCCTACCGGCCAGATCAGCCTGGGTCTCGGCTTCTCGTCGACCGACAAGCTCGTGCTGCAGGCCGGCCTGCGCCAGGACAACGTGTTCGGCTCCGGTACCAGCCTTGGCCTCGATGTGAACACGGCCAAGTCGTTCCGTACGATCGCGCTGACCCAGTACGATCCGTACTTCACGGTGGACGGCATCAGCCGCTCGACCGATATCTACTACCGTACGTCCCGCCCGCTGTACTACACGGGTGACCAGGACTACAAGATCGTGTCGGCCGGTGGCGGCTTCAAGTTCGGCGTGCCGTTCTCCGAGAACGACACGGTGTTCTTCGGCATTGGCTACGAGCGTACCCAGGTCTATACCTCGGTCAATACGCCTAGCCAGTACACAGCCTGGCTGCAGAAGATCGGCAAGGCAAGCGGCGACCCGATCAACAACTTCCCGTTTACGGTCGGCTGGGCGCGTGACCGCCGGGATAGTGCGCTGATCCCGACCAAGGGTCCGTACACTCAGGCCAACCTGGAAATCGGTGTGCCGGGCGGCGATACGCAGTACTATCGCGCCAGCTTCCAGCAGCAGTACTTCTATCCGATCTCGAAGGCCTTCACGCTGGCCTTCAACGGTGAGGTGGCCTACGGCCACGGCTACGGCAATACGCCGTTCCCGGTGTTCAAGTACTTCTACGCCGGTGGTATCGGTTCGGTCCGCGGCTACCAGACCAGCACGCTGGGTCCGAAGGACCAGAACGGCAACCCGGTGGGTGGTGCCTCGAAGATGATCGGTAACGTGGAATTCGTGTTCCCGCTGCCGGGTTCGGGTGTTGACCGCACGCTGCGTCTGTTTACGTTCTTCGACTTCGGTAACGTCTATCAGGAAGGTGCGCCGATCACGGTTAGCGACCTGAAGTACTCGACCGGCTTTGGTATGTCGTGGCTGTCGCCGATCGGCCCGCTGAAGGTCAGCATGGGCTTCCCGCTGAAGAAGGACGAGAACGACAAGGTTCAGCGGTTCCAGTTCCAGATTGGTACCGCGTTCTGATCCCCAAAAGGATTTGTTTGATGAAACTCCACACTCCACTGATCAAATCCCTGAGCGCGGCCGCGCTGGCCGCTGCGGCCCTTTGCGCGGCGGCCCCGGCGATGGCTCAGGAGGCGCGCATTGCCGCGGTGAACTCGGAGCGTATCCTGCGTGACTCGCAGCCCGCCAAGGCCGCCCAGGTCAAGCTCGAGCAGGAATTCTCCAAGCGCGACCGCGAACTGCAGGACATGGCCCAGAAGATCAAGGCCATGGCCGACAAGCTCGACAAGGACACCGCCGTGCTGGCCGACGCCGACCGCCAGCGCCGTCAGCGCGAAGTGGCCGACCTCGACCGTGAATTCCAGCGCAAGCAGCGCGAATTCCGCGAAGACCTGAACCAGCGTCGTAACGAAGAACTGGCCCAGGTGCTGGAGCGCGCCAACCGCGTGATCCGTCAACTGGCCGAGCAGCGCAAGTACGACCTGATCGTGCAGGAAGCGGTCTACGTCAATCCGCGCATCGACATCACGGACGACGTGATGAAGGCGCTGAACGCCAGCTCCGGCAAGTAAGCGGCGGGCGCTCGCGCGCCGCTTTACGATTTTTCAAGGAAGTACCGCCATGCAGACACCCACACTGGGTCAGCTCGCCACCGAGAACGGCGCGCAGGTTGTGGGTGATCCCGACCTGGCCGTGGGCGGTCTGGCACCGCTCGACCAGGCCGGTCCCGGCGATCTGTCGTTTCTTTCCAATCCGCTCTACCTGGCGCAGGCGCTGGCTTCGAAGGCCGGTGCCGTGATCGTGTCGCCCGCGGATCTGGAGCGCATTCGCGCGGATGGGCAGGCTGACGGCCGAAACTGGTTGGTGGCGCGCAATCCGTACGTCTGCTTTGCGCGCGTGGCCCAGCGTTTCGATCGCGTCGCCAATGCCGATCCGCGTACCGGCATCGACCCGCGTGCCACGGTAGCGCCCGACGCGGTCGTGCCTGCGTCGTGCTTTATCGGTCCGAACGTGGTCATCGAGGCCGGAGCGCGGCTGGGCGAGAGGGTCCGCGTCCTGGCAAATGCCTTTATCGGCGCAGGCGCGCAGATCGGCGAAGATACGCTCATCTACGCCAATGTTTCTGTCTATCATCGTTGCGTGGTGGGCGCGCGCAACATCCTGCACAGCGGTGCGGTGATCGGGGCCGATGGCTTTGGCTTTGCGCCCGATATCGGGCCGGGCGGGGTCCAGTACGTCAAGATCCCCCAGGTGGGGCGGGCCGTGCTGGGCAACGATGTGGAGATTGGCGCCAACACCTGCGTGGACCGCGGGGCCATGGCCGATACCGTCATCGAGGACGGTTGCAAGATCGACAACCAGGTGCAGATCGCCCATAACGTCCATGTTGGCGCGCACACCGTGATTGCCGGCACGGCCGCGATTTCGGGCAGTACGAAGATCGGCAGGTTCTGCGTGATTGGCGGCGCGGCCAATTTTTCCGGACATTTGAATATCGCCGACCGGACCACAGTGTCCGGCGGTACCTCGATTACCAAATCGATTACAAAACCCGGTGGGCATTTCACCAGCGTGTTCCCATTCACATCGCATGGCGAGTGGGAACGCAACGCGGCCATCGTGCGCGGCCTGTCGAAGCTGCGCGAGCGTGTGGTGCAACTGGAGCGCCGGCTGCGCGGCACGTCCGCCGGGGTTAATAGCAAACAAGACGAAGAGAAATCATCATGACAGCCTCCGATATCGACATCCGCAAGATCCTGAAGCTGCTGCCGCATCGGTATCCGATCCTGCTGGTCGACCGCGTGCTCGAGTTTGAACCGCAGAAGCGGATCAAGACCCTGAAGAACGTGACGATCAACGAGCCGTACTTCATGGGCCACTTTCCGGAACAACCGGTGATGCCGGGTGTCATGATTCTGGAGGCGCTGGCGCAATCGGCCGGCCTGCTGACCTTTGGCGCCGACATGGAGCGCAAGGAAGGCGCGCTGTACTACTTCGTCGGCATCGACGGCGCCCGCTTCAAGCGCGTGGTGTATCCCGGCGATCAGTTGCACCTGAACGTGACCGTGGAACGCTACATTCGCGGCATCTGGAAGTTCAAGGCCAGCGCCACCGTGGATGGCGAGGTTGCCTGCGAAGCCGAGCTGATGTGCACGGTCAAGCAGGCCGAGGCCTGATCTTCCCGTTACCGAGCAGAACTGACAGCACAGGACAGTACGTATGACGCAAATCCATCCCACCGCACTGATCGACCCGAAGGCTGAACTCGCCGCCGATGTGGAAGTCGGCCCGTTCTCGATCGTCGGTCCGAATGTGCGGATCGGCAGCGGCACGCGGATCGGCTCGCATACCACGGTCGAGGGGCATACCACGATCGGCGAGGGGAACCGCATCGGGCCATATGCCTCGGTGGGCGGAGTGCCGCAGGACATGAAGTATGCCAACGAGCCCACCCGGCTCGAGATTGGCGATCGCAACACGATTCGCGAATTCACGACAATCCACACGGGCACCGTGCAGGATCGCGGCCTGACCCGCATCGGCAGCGATAACTGGATCATGGCGTACGTGCATATCGCGCACGACTGCAGCGTGGGCAACCACACGGTGTTTTCGAGCAATGCGCAGATTGCCGGCCACGTGGAAGTGGGCGACTGGGCGATTCTTGGCGGTATGAGCGGCGTGCATCAGTACGTGCGTATTGGCGCGCATGCCATGCTGGGTGGGGCTTCGGCACTGGTCCAGGACGTGCCGCCGTTCGTGATTGCCGCGAGCGACAAGAGCGGCAACAAGGCGACGCCGCATGGCATCAACGTCGAGGGCCTGCGTCGGCGCGGCTTCGATGCGGCCCAGATCGCGGCGTTGCGTCAGGCTTACAAGCTGCTGTACAAGTCGGATCTCAGCTTCGACGATGCCCGCAACGAGATTTCGACCATGCTGGGCCAGTCGGATGCCACCACGGCAGCGCCGCTAAAGGCCTTCGTCGAGTTCCTCGCCGCGACCCAACGCGGCATCGTGCGCTAGACGTCAGCCGGACATGGTCGAGGCAGCCATGCAGGCCGTGCTTCCCGCTGATGCGGAAGCTCATGAAAACAAGCGTGGCACGATTGCCATGGTTGCTGGCGAGGCATCTGGCGATCTGCTGGCTTCGCTGTTGCTGGAAGGATTGCACGCACGGCTGGGCGAGTCGGTTGACTATGCCGGGATCGGTGGCCGCCGCATGATGGCGCAAGGGTTTGTCTCGCATTGGCCGATGGAAACACTCTCCGTCAACGGCTATGTGGAAGTCCTGGGGTCGCTGCGCGAGATTCTGGCCACGCGTCGGGCCATTCGGGACCAGCTGCTGGCCCAGCCGCCACTGTGCTTTATTGGTGTCGACGCTCCGGATTTCAACTTCGGTCTCGAAGTTCCGCTGCGGCGCGCCGGCATACCGGTCGTCCATTTCGTCAGTCCGTCGATCTGGGCGTGGCGGGGCGGTCGCATTCGTACCATCGCGCGTGCGGTAGACCATATTCTCTGTCTGTTTCCGTTCGAGCCGGAGATCTACGCCAAGGCGGGTATCCCGGCAACATACGTCGGTCATCCCCTTGCCGATGTGATTCCGATGGTGCCCGATGTGGCCGGCGCCCGCACCAAGCTGGGCCTCCCGGAAAACAAGCGTATCGTGGCCGTGCTGCCGGGCAGCCGACAGTCCGAAGTCCGGAATCTCGGCGCCACTTTCTTCGAGGCCATGGCGCGCATGCACCGTATGGACGGGAATCTGGCATTCGTGTTGCCCGCCGCCTCGCCGGCACTCCATGCCATTGTGGAAGGTCTGCACGCGCAGCATCCCGAGATCGATCTGACAATTGTGGATGGTCAGTCACATCTGGCGATGGAGTCAGCCGATGTGATCCTGTTGGCGAGCGGTACGGCAACGCTGGAGGCTGCGCTGTACAAAAAGCCGATGGTGATCTCGTACAAGGTGCCCTGGCTGACTGCACAAATCATGAAACGACAGGGCTATCTGCCGTACGTCGGACTGCCTAATATTCTGTCGGGACGCTTTGTCGTGCCCGAACTGTTGCAGGACGATGCCACGCCAGAGGCGCTGGCGCGCGAAACGCTGTTGCAGCTCAATGACGAAGGCAATATTGCATTCCTGCGTGAACATTTCACGACCATGCATGAAACGCTAAAGCGCGATACGTCGAAGCTGGCGGCCGGTGTGGTGGCGGATCTGCTCCACACTCGGGGGGCTGTGTGATGCCGCGCATCAAGGCAGTCAATGTCGGCCAGATGGGGCTTGCACTGACGCAGACGGTCGCCGTGGTCCAGCGCCTTTGTGGCGTGGACGAAGCAGGCCGTGGCCCGCTGGCGGGGCCCGTTTACGCGGCGGCTGTTGTGCTGAATCCGGACCGCCAGATCCGCGGGCTCGCCGATTCGAAGATCCTGACCGCGGAAAAGCGGGAGGTCTTGTTCGACAGGATCTGCGAGCGGGCGTTGGGCTGGCACATCGCCTTTGCAACGGTCGAGGAAATCGATTCGATCAATATCCTCCATGCCTCGATGCTGGCCATGCAGCGCGCCGTTCAAGGGCTTGCCGCCAATGGCGTGATTCCCGATCTGGTCCAGGTGGACGGCAATCGTTGCCCGCAGGTGGCTTTTCCTGTGGAAGCGATCGTCAAGGGCGACGCCAAGGTGCGTGCCATTTCGGCCGCGTCGATCCTGGCAAAGGTTGCGCGTGACCGCAATCTCCGGGAATTGCACGCGCAGTATCCCGATTACGGCTTCGATTCGCATTTTGGCTATCCGACGCCTCAGCATTTTGCTGCGCTGGATCGGCATGGTCCCACCCCGCATCATCGGCGGTCGTTCGCGCCGGTCCGCCTGGCGCTGGAACGCGTCAACGGCATGACCCAGGCCTAGGCCCAGGCCCAGGCCCAGGCCCAGGCCCAGGAAGCGCCGCCTTTCTAAGACACCACCCCCTTGAAGCACGTCACTTCGCGCGATAACGCGCTGTTCAAGCACCTGAAGGCCCTGATCGGGTCTACGCATCAACGTCGCAAGGCCGGGCAATCGGTGCTGGACGGCGTGCATCTGGCGCAGGCCTACGTTGCCGCATTGGGTCAGCCGGTCTCTTGCGTCGTAGGCGAACGTCATGTTGACCATGCCGAAGTACGGCGCCTGCTCGACCAGGTCGAGCCCGAACGCGTCGTCGTGCTGGCCGATGCGCTCTTCAGCCAGATCAGCAATGTGGCGAACGGCATCGACCTGCTGTTCGTGATCGAGACGCCGGCGGGTCATCTGCCAGCGCAGATTGCGACAGACTGCATCATCCTCGATGGCGTCCAGGATGCGGGCAACGTCGGCTCGATCCTGCGCAGTGCCGCGGCGGCTGGCATTCCTCACGCGTTCCTGACCACCGGCTGTGCATTCGCCTGGTCGGTCAAGACACTGCGTGCCGGCATGGGTGCGAATTTCCATCTCAATATCGTCGAGCACTGCACACTCGACATGCTCGCGTCCCGGCTGGCCGTGCCGCTGCTTGCGACGTCCTCGCATGCCGACGCCACCGTGTTCGATACCGACCTGCGCCAGCCGGTAGGTTGGGTCGTCGGCAACGAGGGCGCGGGCGTGAGCCAGGAGTGGATGGCACGCGTCTCGCGCAAGGTCGGCATTCCGCAACCCGGTGGCCTGGAATCGCTGAACGTCGCCGCAGCGACCGCCATCTGCCTGTTTGAAGCGGTACGCCAGCGGCGGACAGGCTGAGCGAGCGCTGTTAGCGAGGGCGGCTGCCCAGTTTTTGGCTGGGTTCCGTGGCGCCTGAAGTGGCCTTCTGTTCGACCAGGAGGTGCAGGAGGTCCGCGATCTGACCGATCTTCCCGTCGATCTGGTCGAACTTCCCGTCAATCTGGTCGAACTTCCCGTCAATCTGGGCGAATTTCCGGTCGATCTGGTCGAACTTCCTGCCGAGCCCGACTTCGAGGTTGTTGAAGCGCTCGTCCATCTTGTCGAAGCGTTCGTCCATCTTATCGAGGCGCCGGTCGACCTTGGCGAAGCCTTCGTCAACCTTCACTTCAAGCCTGTCGATCCGGCGGTCGATGCCATCCAATCGCTTGTCGGTTGCCTGGGATTGGCGGTCCATCACGCCGAGCCGCTCATCCACCATATCGAAGCGGTAATAGATGTTGTCGGTCGTCTTGTCGGATTGGCGCCCGGAGTAATCGAGGATGGCGAAGATCCCGCCGAGGGCGACGAAGACTGCAGTGAAGATGGTGGCGGCCATGCGCCAGTCGTGGCGCGGCGGGTAGCGGTGCTGGCGAGCGCGGGTGGGATCGGCCGCGTCGGGGAGGCTGGAAAGCGGATCAGCTGACATGGTGATGGACATGGTTCATGAAAGAAAACGTTCGATGACGTCATCTTTCCCCTCCAGCCATCACCCGCCAAGAAGACGATTCTCAAAAATCGTGTGTTTCAATAGTTATCGCGGTCGACCTTGATTTCCTGCAGGATCGTCGTCGCGATTTCCTCAATCGACTTGTGGGTCGACGACAGCCACTTGATCCCTTCGCGGCGCATCATCGCCTCGGCCTCGTTGACCTCGTAGCGACAATTCTCAACCGCCGCGTACTTGCTGCCCGGCCGGCGCTCGTTGCGGATCTCGGTCAGCCGCTGCGGGTCGATCGACAACCCGAAAATCTTGGACTTGAACGCGTAGAGCGCCGAAGGCAGACGTCCGCGCTCGAAATCGTCGGGGATCAGCGGATAGTTGGCCGCCTTGAGGCCGTACTGCATGGCCAGATACAGGCTGGTAGGCGTCTTGCCGCTGCGCGACACGCCCACCAGGATCACATCGGCGTCCTCGAGGTTCTTGTGTGACTGACCGTCATCATGCGCCAGCGAGAAGTTGATTGCCTCGATGCGGTTCTTGTACGCCTCGGTATCGGCGTTCTGGTGAAACCGGCCGATCGCATGCGTGGACTTCAGTCCCAGTTCTTTTTCCAGCGGTTCGATGAACGTCTGGAACATGTCCAGAATCATGCCCTTGGCGCGGCGCATCGCCTTGTTGGACTCGGCGTTGACAAGCGTGGTGAACACGATGGGCGGCACGCCCTCGTTGTAGAACGCCTCGTTGATCTTGCTGACGGCCACATGCGCCTTCTCGGGCGTGTCGACGAACGGCATGCGCACCTTGCGGAAGCGCATCTCGAACTGGGCCAGGATCGAGTGGCTGAACGTCTCGGCCGTGATGCCTGTGCCATCCGACACAATGAAAACCGTACGCACGGCAGGGCGATCCACAGGTGCCGTCGCAGCCCCAGGCTGGGCGCCGGCAGCGGATGAAGAAGACTGGGAAGTCAGGGCTGGCGCGGGTTGCGACGCGTCAGGCGCTTCGGGCAGGGACATGTCTGAACAATTATTTTGGAGCAGCCGCCGAGCGAAAGTGCGGTGCGGCACGGTAGAATAGCGGCGATCTTTTGGCTAAGCAATTCCGCCAATCCCAGCCAGGCAACGATTTGGCGCCGAATTGTCGACAATGTGCATTGCAGCATCGGAAGCGTCCGATGTCACACGGAATTGCTCAGCCAAGCGATCCGCCGGGGCCAGAACTCCAACAACATACCGGTCGGTGCAAAAGATTTCTTACTTTGTTTTGAGGCTTTTATGACCAACCAGGTAAATAACGGCGCCTACGTGCTGCCGTTCGAAGAACTGCGCATGCAGGACGTGGAGACCGTCGGCGGCAAGAATTCGTCGCTTGGCGAGATGATCTCGCAGCTGGCCGGTGCCGGTGTGCGCGTCCCCGGCGGTTTTGCCACCACCGCGCTGGCATTCCGCGACTTCCTCGAACACAACAACCTGACCGCTCGCATTTCGGAACGCCTGAAGACGCTTGACGTCGACGACGTGAAGGCCCTGGCAGAAGCCGGTGCCGAGATCCGCAACTGGGTGGCCTCGGCGCCGTTCCAGCCGCGTCTCGAGACCGAAATCCGCGAGCACTATGCACGCGTGTCGGCGCGCGAAGGCGCCGAGGCATCGTTCGCCGTGCGTTCGTCGGCCACCGCCGAAGATCTGCCCGACGCTTCGTTCGCAGGCCAGCAGGAGTCGTACCTCAACGTCAGCGGTATCGACGACGTGCTCGACAAGATCAAGCACGTGTTCGCGTCGCTGTACAACGACCGCGCCATTTCCTACCGCGTGCACAAGGGCTTTGCCCACGACGTGGTGGCCCTGTCGGCCGGCGTCCAGCGCATGGTCCGTTCGGACCTGGCTGCCTCGGGCGTGATGTTCACGATCGATACCGAGTCGGGCTTCCCGGACGTGGTGTTCATCACGTCGAGCTATGGTCTTGGCGAAACGGTGGTGCAGGGTGCCGTGAACCCGGACGAGTTCTACGTTTTCAAGCCGACGCTGCAAGCCGGCAAGTACCCCATCATCCGCCGTTCGATCGGCTCGAAGCTGATCAAGATGGAATTCACCAAGCCAGGCGAAGCCGGCCGTGTGAAGACCGTGGACGTGCCGCCCGAGCTGCGCAACCGTTATTCGATCAGCGATGACGATGTGAACGAGCTGGCCCGCTACGCGATGATCATCGAGAAGCACTATGGCCGCCCGATGGACATCGAATGGGGCAAGGACGGCAAGGACGGCAAGATCTATATCCTCCAGGCGCGTCCGGAAACCGTGAAGAGCCAGTCGGCCGGCAAGGCCGAGCAGCGATTCAAGCTGAAAGGCACGTCCGCGGTGCTGACCAGCGGCCGTGCAATCGGCCAGAAGATCGGCACGGGCCCGGTCCGCGTGATCAACGATCCGTCCGAGATGGAACGTGTGCAGCCTGGCGACGTGCTGGTGGCCGACATGACCGACCCGAACTGGGAGCCGGTGATGAAGCGTGCCGCGGCGATCGTCACGAACCGTGGCGGCCGTACCTGCCACGCCGCGATCATCGCGCGTGAACTGGGTGTGCCGGCCGTGGTCGGTTGCGGCGATGCCACCGACGTGCTGAAGGACGGCACGCTGGTGACGGTGTCGTGTGCCGAGGGCGACGAAGGGCGCATCTACGACGGTCTGCTCGAAACCGAGGTCACCGAGGTCATGCGCGGCGAAATGCCGGAGATCGAGACCAAGATCATGATGAACGTCGGCAATCCGCAGCTGGCGTTTGATTTTGCGCAGATCCCGAACCACGGTGTTGGCCTGGCTCGCCTGGAATTCATCATCAACAACAACATCGGCGTTCACCCGAAGGCAATTCTCGACTATCCGCAGGTCGATGCCGACCTGAAGAAGGCCGTGGAATCGGTGGCCCGTGGCCACGCCAGCCCGCGTGCCTTCTACGTGGACAAGCTGGCCGAAGGCATGGCCACGATCGGTGCCGCGTTCTATCCGAAGCCTGTGATCGTGCGTCTGTCGGACTTCAAGTCGAACGAGTACAAGAAGCTGATCGGCGGTTCGCGCTACGAGCCGGACGAGGAAAACCCGATGCTGGGCTTCCGTGGTGCTTCGCGCTACATCGCCGACGACTTCGCCGAAGCGTTCGAGATGGAATGCAAGGCCATGAAGCGCGTGCGCGACGAGATGGGCCTGACCAACGTCGAGATCATGGTGCCGTTCGTGCGGACGCTGGGCCAGGCCGAGCGCGTGATCGAACTGCTGGCCAAGCACGGCCTGAAGCGTGGCGAGAATGGTCTGCGCATCATCATGATGTGCGAGGTGCCGTCCAACGCGATTCTGGCCGAAGAGTTCCTGCAATTCTTCGACGGTTTCTCGATCGGCTCGAACGACCTGACCCAGCTGACGCTGGGCCTGGACCGCGATTCGGGCATGGAACTGCTGGCCAAGGACTTCGACGAGCGCGATCCGGCCGTGCGTTTCATGCTGCAGCGCGCCATTTCCACGGCGCTGCGCCTGGACAAGTACGTCGGCATTTGCGGCCAGGGCCCCTCGGACCATCCGGACTTTGCAGCCTGGCTGGCCAAGGAAGGGATCAAGTCGATCTCGCTGAATCCTGATTCGGTGGTGGAAACCTGGCAGCAACTGGCTTCCTGAGGCATTTCGCGTCACAATAGCGACGTACCCGAACAAGCGGCGTCCGGCCTGATGGGCCGGCGCGCCGTGTGGCACCGGCCCTGCGGTCAGGTGTTCCAACTGCCCCCGCAGACGCCGCAGGCGTTTGGCGGGGGTTTTGTTTTTTCGGGCTGGTGTCTGGCTGGCTGGAAAGGAACGGGATGACGTCGTACTACTTTTGGTTTGCCGCGTCCGTGGTGCTGTTGATCGCGGAAATGGCCACCGGCACGTTTTATCTGTTGATGGTCGCCTGCGGCGTGACAGCCGGCGGCATTGCCGCGCTGCTGGGTGCCGAGGTACCCGTGCAGACGGTTACCGCGGCAGTGGTTGCCATCGTGGCCATCGTGGCGATGCGGCGCACACGCTTCGGCCGGCTGCGCCGTAGCGATGCCGCGACCAACCCTGACGTGAACATCGATATCGGACAGGAAGTCGAAGTCTCCGCCTGGGATGCCTTCCGTCGCGCCCGCGTGCCATATCGCGGCGCCGACTGGACCGTGGAGCTGGCTCCCGGGACCGACCCCTCCCCGGGGCGCTACACAATCATCGAAGTTCGCGGCGCCACGCTTATCGTGTCGCCACGCTAGCCTGGCGCTTGCCTCTGCCTTGCAGTCTTTTCTTTTTGACGGGAGTCGTACATGCTTGCCTATCAGCTCGGTCTGTTTCCGCTGATTCTGCTCATTGCCGCCATCGTACTGATTGCGAAGTCCATCAAGATCGTGCCACAGCAGCACGCCTGGGTACTGGAGCGGCTGGGGCGCTACCACGCGACGCTGACGCCGGGCCTGTCGATTGTCGTGCCGTTTATCGACCGCGTGGCCTACAAGCACATCCTCAAGGAAATCCCGCTCGATGTGCCGAGCCAGGTCTGTATCACGAAGGACAACACGCAGTTGCAGGTCGATGGGGTGCTGTACTTCCAGGTGACTGACCCGATGAAGGCTTCGTACGGATCGAGCAATTTCGTGGTGGCTATCACGCAGTTGTCGCAGACCACGCTGCGGTCAGTCATCGGCAAGCTGGAACTGGACAAGACGTTCGAGGAGCGCGAATTCATCAATCACAGCGTGGTCAACGCCCTCGACGAGGCGGCGGCCAACTGGGGGGTGAAGGTGCTGCGCTACGAGATCAAGGACCTGACGCCGCCGAAGGAAATCCTGCACGCGATGCAGGCCCAGATCACGGCGGAGCGCGAGAAGCGGGCGCTGATCGCCGCGTCCGAGGGCAAGCGCCAGGAGCAGATCAACCTGGCCTCGGGCGCGCGTGAAGCCGCCATCCAGAAGTCCGAAGGGGAAAGGCAGGCCGCCATCAACAAGGCGCAGGGCGAGGCCGCAGCCATTCTGGCCGTGGCGGAAGCCAATGCGCAGGCCATCGAGAAAATCGGCCACGCCATTCGCGGGGAGGGCGGTACGGAGGCAGTCAACCTGAAGGTGGCGGAGGAATACGTTGCCGCCTTTGGCAACCTGGCCAAGCAGGGTAATACGCTGATCGTGCCAGGCAATCTCGGCGAGATGAGCTCGATGATTGCTTCTGCGCTGCAGATCGTGAAGGGCCAGAAGGTCGAGAAGGTGCTCTGACGCCATCTGGCATCGCTGAAAAACGAAAACGAAAACGAAAACGAAACGAAAACGGAGGCCGAGGCCTCCGTTCTTCATTCCTTCTCGCTTTTCATCAGGCGCGCCTTTTCGCGCTGCCAGTCGCGGTTCTTTTCGGTCTCCCGCTTGTCGAACTGCTTCTTGCCCTTGCCTAGGCCGATTTCGCACTTGATGCGGCCGCGCGTGTAGTGCAGGTTCAGCGGCACCAGCGTATAGCCGCGCTGCTCCACCTTGCCGATCAGTTTTCTGATCTCGTCGGCCTTGAGCAGCAGCTTCCGGGTGCGTACCGGATCGGGCGTGACGTGCGTGGAGGCGCTTTGCAGCGGGCTGATGTGGGCGCCGATCAGGAACATCTCGGCGTTGCGCACCACAACATAACCTTCCTTGATCTGCACGCGGTTCGCCCGGATCGCCTTGACTTCCCAGCCTTCCAGCACGATCCCGGCTTCATAGCGTTCTTCGATGAAGTAGTCGAAAAAGGCCTTCTTGTTGTCAGCGATCGTCATGCGGGAGGTGATTTCCTAAATTTGACCGGCGCGGCCTGGCAGGGCGGCGGCAGTGAGGGTGCGCAGCAACATGACTGCGGCCGAGCGCGCCAAGGCGTGCCGTGTTCGCGGCTGTCGGCTAAAATCCTGATTTTAGCAAACCGCTCCGGCCCGGCCCAGTCCCGAGGTGCCCGCAACCCGTATACATGGCAGACGTCCATAAATCCGTCCTGCTCGGCTTCTCGGCCGAACAGATGTACGACCTGGTCACGCGCGTGGAGGACTATCCCAAGTTCCTGCCATGGTGCGGTGGCGTGGAGGTCTTCGAGCAAACCGACACGCTGCTCGATGCCAAGATCCATATCCATTTCAGCGGCATCAAGCAGTATTTCCACACGCGCAATACCCAGGAGCGTCCAACTCGTATCGATATGACGTTCGCGGACGGTCCTTTCAAGACCTTCAACGGTTCCTGGCGATTCACGCCGTTGCGCGCCGATGCCTGCAAGATCGAATTTCACCTGCATTACGAATTTTCGAGCGTCATTCTCGAAAAAATCATCGGTCCGGCGTTCAGCGTGATCGCCAACACGTTTGTGGATGCCTTTGTCAAACGGGCCGAGGTGGTCTATGCCAAGCAAGGCTGAAGCATCGGCGACCGTCCGCGTTTCGGTCTGCTATGCCCGTCCGGATGCGGTGTTCCTGAAGGAAGTTGCCGTCCCGGAGGGCACGACCATCGTCGGCGCCATTCAATCCAGCGGGCTGACCGAGGCGCACCCGGAAGTGGATCCCACGACGATGCGCGTGGGAATCTACGGCAAGCTGAAATCGCTGGATACCGTGGTGCGCCAGGGTGATCGGGTGGAAATCTACCGTGTCCTGACGGCGGATCCCAAGACCGCCCGGCGCAAGCGCGTGCAGAAAACCCGGGCCTCCGGGATGCGCGAGGGCCAGAAATGGCTGCGCGGCGGAGGCGGGCAGGGCGCCTGAACAGGGCCTCCTGCCTTCAAGGCATCAGCCCGTCAGCCGCTGCACTGCTGGTTGATCGAATCGTTGGTGCGCGCCAGTTCGGCCGTGCGCTCGTCGTCGTTGAGGCGCATCGGGGCGCCGTCGGCGCCGGATCGGGACACCCGCACGCCGGCACTCAGCCCGGTGGCGTAGTTACGCAACTGCTGGCACCGTTCGTCGCGCGCCAGCTGGCTGCGTTCCTTGGCGGCAGCTTCCAGGTCGGCCTTGATGCGGGCATCGCGGCGCTCGCGGAATGCCTCGTCGGCATCGACGGGTTTGTCGGCCTTGGCCTTGGCGCTGACCTGCTGCATGCGCGCGCTGCCCGTCGGCGCCGGGTTGCCGTCAGCCTTGGCGGTTTCCGTTTCCAGCGGGCGATAGGCGCCGGCTACCCGGCCCGGCGCGGCCAGGATGGCCCGTTCAGGCACCGATGGCGACGGCGGAACATCGCTGTAGACCGTGCGGCCGTTGGCGTCCTTCCATTGCCACTGGGAGAAGGCGGTGCCGGGAATGGCCAGGCTTGCGGCAATCAGCAGGTACAGCGCGGACGATCGTTTCATGGCGAAATCGTGAGCGGGTCGAGCAGGTTGTGTTGGCATCAGTCGCCAGTGGGGTTGACTTTCGTGTGACCCACCCGGCATTGGCCGCTAGTCTACTGAGACTTGTCCGTCGCATGCAAGCGGACCGACCACGCTACGCCAGCCATCAGCAACACAATGGCGGCGATTTCCAGCGGCCGCGGCCAGCGGTGATCGAACACGAACCCGTATGCCAGCGCGAACAGCGTCTCGAAGACGATCATCTGACCGGACAGCGTAAGCGGCAACCGGCGGCTCGAAATGTTCCAGAGATTGTTGCCAATTAGCGACGCTCCCAGCGCAACCGCCGCGTTGACGGTCCAGAACCACTGCCAGTCCCGGGCGCTGCCTGGGGCCGTCAGCGTGTCACCGAACGCGAGCCAGCCGGCGATTGCCAGGATCAGCGACACCAGCCCGGTGGACAGCCCATAGAGCGCGGACCACTCGTTGCCGCTGAAGTGCGGGTGCCGCTGCAGGTAGCGCGCGTTGTCCACGGCATAGAGCGTCCAGCAGGCCAGCGCCCCAGCCGCACAGAGCACGCCGGCGATTTTCTGCCACACGGGGCGGATCGTTGCGTCCGCCACGGCCGCGCCGTGGGCACCGCCACCACCGCCACCACCGCCGAACAGGTCCACGTTGATGCAGGCGATGCCGGCCGCCACGACCAGCAGCGGCAGCGTCAGGCGGCGCAGCGGCACGGCGCCATGGTCGCGCCGGCCCATCAGCGTGACCGAGATCGGCAGGATGCCGATGATCAGCGACGTGGGGCCCACGCCCGCCAGTTGCACGCCGAACGCCAGCAGCACGTAGTAAAGCAGGTTGCCGGTAAAGGCCTGCCGTAACAGGGCCACGCAGTCGGGGCGTGTCAGCTTGCGCGCAATGCGGCGCATCAGCGGCAGGGCGGCGACCAGGGCCACCAGGCCGTACGCCAGATAGCGGCCGATTGCCAGTTCCCAGGGGGGAAATGCCGGCAGCAGCTTTGGGGCGATGAATACCATTCCCCAGAACGCGCCGGCCAGCAGCCCGCACAGTACGCCGATTCCCATGGTCTCCCGATGCCTTGTTTGAAAAAGGTGGCCGAGAATAGCAAACGGCTTGCAACAACGCATCAGCAAATCCTGCATTCCTGTATAATCTGCTTTTGCGCCTAGAGGATTCGCTATGCGTCTTGTCCAGAAAGCACTCACATTCGATGACGTGCTGCTCGTCCCGGCCTATTCGGCCGTCCTGCCCCGGGATGTTTCCCTCCGCACCCGACTGACCCGTTCGATCGAACTCAATATTCCGCTGCTGTCCGCCGCCATGGATACGGTGACGGAAGCGCGCCTGGCCATTGCCATGGCGCAGGCCGGCGGTATCGGTATCGTTCACAAGAACCTGAAGCCCGCCGACCAGGCCCGTGAAGTGGCGCGTGTAAAACGCTACGAATCGGGTGTGCTGCGTGATCCGATCACCATTTCGCCGGACATGAAGGTTCGCGATGTGATTGCGCTGTCGCAACAGCACGGCATTTCGGGTTTCCCGGTGCTCGAGGGCAAGACCGTCGTCGGCATCATCACCAACCGCGACCTGCGTTTCGAAGAAGAACTGGACGCACCCGTGCGTGCCAAGATGACCCCGCGCGACAAGCTCGTGACGGTGGCCGAAGGCGCGCCGCTGGAAGAAGCCAAGCGCCTGATGAACCGCCACCGCCTTGAGCGCGTGCTGGTGGTCAACGCGGCGTTCGAGCTGCGCGGCCTGATCACGGTAAAGGACATCCAGAAGGCCGTGGACAATCCGCTGGCCAGCAAGGATGCGCACGGCCAGCTGCGCGTAGGCGCCGCAGTGGGCGTGGGCCCGGACAACGATGAACGCGTGGAACTGCTGGTCAAGGCCGGCGTCGACGTGATCGTGGTGGATACCGCGCACGGCCACAGCCAGGGCGTGCTGGACCGCGTGCGGTGGGTCAAGCAGAACTTCCCGCAGGTGCAGGTGGTGGGCGGCAATATCGCCACCGGCGCCGCCGCGCTGGCGCTGGTCGAGCATGGCGCCGATGGCGTCAAGGTCGGTATCGGCCCTGGCTCGATCTGCACCACACGTATCGTGGCCGGTGTCGGTGTGCCGCAGATCACGGCCGTGTCGAACGTGGCCGAGGCGCTCAAGGGCACGGGCGTGCCGCTGATCGCCGATGGCGGCGTGCGCTATTCCGGCGACGTGGCCAAGGCCCTGGCGGCCGGTGCCCACACCGTGATGATGGGCGGCATGTTCTCGGGTACCGAGGAAGCTCCGGGCGAGGTATTCCTGTTCCAGGGCCGCTCGTTCAAGAGCTACCGTGGCATGGGTTCGGTTGGCGCGATGAAGGACGGCGCGGCTGACCGCTACTTCCAGGAAGACAACACCGCCAACGTCGACAAGCTGGTGCCGGAAGGCATCGAAGGCCGAGTCGCGTACAAGGGACCGGTGCAGGCGATCATCCACCAGCTGACTGGCGGCATCCGCGCGTCGATGGGTTACTGCGGCGCCAGCTCGATTCCGCAGTGGCACGAATCGGCCGAGTTCGTGCAGATCACGGCAGCGGGCATGCGCGAATCGCATGTCCATGACGTGCAGATCACCAAGGAAGCGCCGAACTACCATATCGATTGATGTCGATCTGGCCTGCCCTGACGGGCACCACGGCCGCGCCGGTTCTGTCGAGGTTGACGGGGCCTGCGCGGCCGCGCCGCAATAAGGAGCGACCATGAAGGTATTGCTGCGAGCCGTGCTGTTTTTCGATGCGGTGCTCGACTTGCTGCTTGGCCTGCTGCTGCTGATGTCGCCGTTCACCACGCTGTACGCCGCGCTGCAACTGCCGGTGCCGGAGCCGGCCCTGTTCGGGCAGCTGCTGGGCGTGGCCACGCTCGGCATGTCATGGCTGCTGTTCACGGCCACATTCAATGGACATATGACGGTGCCCGTGGCGCGCGTCGCCGGGTTGATCAACCTGGCCAGCGCGATACTGGTGGCCGCCTGGACGCTGTTCCTGGACATGCCCGTCCAGCCGGCCGGCAAGGTCTGGCTGCTGACGATGGCGGCCATGCTGCTGTTCTTCGCCATCGTGCTGATTCCGTCGGCCAAGAAGGTGCGGCTGCGCGAACGCGCGCTGGCCGACCAGGCCAAGGCCGACCGCGACGCGCGTGCCGCCGGCGTTCCCTATCCGACCGACGTTACCGACGTGACCGATGTCGCCGACAGCGGCATTGGCCGCCCGGCGCGCCCGGCGACGTCCCCCGCATCCCCCGAATACCGGCGCGAGCCGGTCATCACGCCGCCGCCCGGCTATGGCCCGGGCACCGAAGTCATGACCGAACCCGATCCGGATGCACTGCCCACTGCCAATCATGCACGACAAAATCCTCATTCTTGATTTCGGTTCGCAAGTCACGCAGCTGATCGCCCGCCGCGTTCGCGAAGCGCACGTCTACTGCGAAATCCATCCGAACGACGTGACCGATGAATTCGTCCGCGAGTTCGCGCCAAAGGGCGTGATCCTGTCGGGCAGCCACGCCAGCACCTACGAAGACCACCAGCTGCGCGCACCGCAGGCCGTGTGGGATCTGGGCGTGCCGGTACTGGGCATCTGCTACGGCATGCAGACCATGGCCGTGCAGCTGGGCGGCAAGGTCGAATGGAGCGATTCGCGCGAGTTTGGCTACGCGGAAGTCCGCGCCCATGGCCATACGAACCTGCTCAAGGGCATCGAGGATTTCAGCACGCCCGAAGGCCACGGCATGCTGAAGGTCTGGATGAGCCACGGCGACAAGGTGACCGCGCTGCCCGACGGCTTCAAGCTGATGGCATCGACGCCGAGCTGCCCGATCGCCGGCATGGCCGACGAGGCCCGCGGCTACTACGCAGTGCAGTTCCACCCGGAAGTCACGCACACGTCGAAGGGCCGCGAGATGCTCGATCGATTCGTGCTGCAGATCTGCGGCGCGAACCCGGATTGGGTGATGGGGGACCACATCGCCGAGGCCGTGGCCAAGATCCGCGAGCAGGTGGGCGACGAAGAGGTGATCCTGGGCCTGTCCGGCGGCGTCGATTCGTCGGTGGCGGCTGCGCTGATCCATCGCGCGATCGGCGACCAGCTGACCTGCGTGTTTGTCGATCACGGTCTGCTGCGCCTGGACGAAGGCAAGATGGTGATGGACATGTTCGCGGGCCGCCTGCATGCCAAGGTCATCCATGTCGACGCATCGGACCAGTTCCTGGGCCACTTGGCCGGCGTGACCGATCCGGAGCAGAAGCGCAAGATCATCGGCCGCGAGTTCGTGGAAGTGTTCCAGGCCGAAGCAAAGAAGCTGACCAACGCCAAGTGGCTGGCGCAGGGCACGATCTACCCGGATGTGGTGGAATCGGGCGGCACCAAGACCAAGAAGGCAACCACGATCAAGAGTCACCACAATGTGGGCGGACTGCCCGAAACGCTGGGGCTGAAGCTGCTGGAACCGCTGCGCGACCTGTTCAAGGACGAAGTGCGCGAACTGGGCGTGGCGCTGGGCCTGCCGCCAGAAATGGTCTACCGCCATCCGTTCCCGGGTCCGGGCCTCGGTGTGCGTATCCTGGGCGAGGTCAAGCGCGAGTACGCCGATCTGCTGCGCCGCGCCGACGCGATCTTCATCGAGGAACTGCGCAAGACCATCGCCACCGAGCAGGATGCCGCCGCCGGCCTGTGCGAACCGCATCAGGTGGGCAAAAGCTGGTACGACCTGACCAGCCAGGCATTCGCCGTGTTCCTGCCGGTGAAGTCGGTTGGCGTGATGGGCGATGGCCGCACGTACGACTACGTGGTGGCGCTGCGCGCCGTGCAGACCACGGACTTCATGACCGCGCACTGGGCGCATCTGCCGTACGCGCTGCTGGGCCGCTGCTCGAACCGCATCATCAACGAGGTGCGCGGCCTGAATCGCGTGGTGTACGACGTTTCGGGCAAGCCGCCTGCAACGATCGAATGGGAATAATCCCCCGGCCTTAGGCCATCCGGCGCCTGGCAGGGCCGGATGCGCCGGTGCCGATCCCGCATCGGGCGGATGCCAGCAGGTATCCGCCTGCCGGACCCCGCCTCACATGGCCTTCCCCGGCCGCGTCACACCGTCGCCGACTGGTCCTCGGTTTGCGCGATTTCCAGACGATTCCCACCCAGCGCCTTGGCCCGGTACAACGCCTGGTCAGCGGCGACCAATGCGTCACTCAGCACTGGCGTTTCCCGCTCGAATTGCGCCAGCCCGATGCTGACTGTGGCCGGAATGCCGACGCCCCCGATACGGCCGGCGATATTCTCGGCGAACTGCGCCGCCACGGTCGCGCCGAGCGTGCCGGCGCGCTGCGCGTCTGCGCCATATAGCAATGCAGCGAATTCCTCGCCGCCGATGCGTGCGAACAGGATGTCCGGGCCCATCACGCCCCGGGCGATCTCCGCGAACGATTTCAGCACTTCGTCGCCGGCCTGGTGGCCGTAGCGGTCGTTGATGGCCTTGAACTGATCGAGGTCGAAAGCCAGGACGGCTACCGGTCGGCGGTGGTCTTCGGCCGCCAGAATGCGTTGGCCCTGTTCGAAAAACCACCGGCGGTTGCCCAGGCGGGTCAGGTAGTCAGTCTGGGATTCTTTGAGCAACTGCATGTGGCTGTCTTCGCGGATCAGCTTCAGGATCGTCATCGGCAGGATCACCGAATACAGGACCCCCTCGTACATGGTGATCTTGCTCGCGATGCCTTGCATGGCAGGCCCGTACGCCGACACGAGCCAGGGCAGCGCAAACGCACGGCCGGCGTAAAGCAGGGCGTGGATGCCCGCCACGGCCACGACGATGTGACGCGCCAAAAATGGCTTCAGCGCCTCACACCGCAGCATTTCGCGTGCAGTCATGGCGCTGATGATGGCAATGGGGAACGCGCTGACGTAGTTCCACACAGCATCCAGCCATCGTGTGCCGGATACTGCCCAAACGGCTGCCATGCCACACAGCACGACGCCGACGGTGATGTGGTAGCGCCGGCTACTGAGCGCCGCCACGCCATTGAGGATCAGCAGGTAGCCGCACAGCATTACCAGGTTGGCGAGTGCCGATCCCAGCACACCGGGCACGGCGCGCCGGAAGAGCACCGTCACGCAGCCGACGGCAAGCGTCGCAAATGCCGCGGACAGAATGCGCAGGGCCTTGCCGTGCCGGGGATTGGCCAGGTGTTCCCAGAACATCATGCCCGCACTGGCGAGCAGCGTTCCGATAGCCAGAAGGTAAAGGGTAAGGAGATCGACGTACATCCAGATGACATGACATTGCGCCGGGGCTGTGCGCCGGCTTGCGAATTCTACGTTGGAATGACGGCATGTCGTGGATGCTTCCGAAGATCTCCGGCAGGTGTTTCGACGATTCCGGGGCTGTGGGCGTTTTCAACCCGGCAGGTCGAGATCACCAAATCGGTAAATGCGTCCGCCGCGCATGACAAAGTCCACCTGCGCGGTGGCCGCGATGTCGGCCAGCGGATCGCCTGGCATCGCCACGATGTCGGCCTGGCGTCCGACTTCGAGCACGCCGATGTCGGAGCGTTGGAGCAGGGCCGCGGCCACGCTGGTGCCCGCGCGCAGCGCCCGGGCCGGCGACAGGCCGGCCGCCACCATCGCCTGGAATTCCAGAATGCCGCGCGAGAACGGGAACATGCCGCAGTCGGTGCCCAGTGCGATGTGGGCGCGGCTGCCGGCCATGCGCCGCTGGGCCCGCTCGATTTCGGGCAGGTCGCGCGAAAACTTCCAGACCGCCTGCGGCGGCAACGTGTTGGCCGCCAGCATGTCCTTGTCTTCCAGCGTCATCTGCATGGTTGGCACCAGGAAGGCGCCCGACGCTTCGGCCAGCGCAATGCCCTCGTCGTCGATCAGGTAGCAATGTTCCAGGCTGCGCGCGCCGGCACGCAGGGCCTGCTTGCAGCCTTCGGCGGCGCCCGTGTGCACGGAAACCGGAAGGCCCAGCTGATGGGCGGCGGCTGCTGCGGCCTCCATTTCTTCGTCGAACCACGTCACGCGCGCAGGGTCGTCGCCAAAGCTCATATAGCCGCCGGTGTTCATGGTCTTGATCCAGTCGGCGCCATGCGCGGCCTGGCAACGCACCTGCTTGCGGATATCGGTGGGCGAGTCGGCCGTTTTCGACAGCCCCAGATGGCAGCGGCACGGCAGCGCGCCCTGCATGTCGCCATGGCCGCCCGATCCGCTGATCATATGCGGCGCCACGAACAGGCGGGGACCGGTCAGGCGGCCCGCGTTGATTGCGTTGCGCAGTTCCAGCCCCGGCCAGCCATCGTCGAACGTGCCGAGGTCGCGCAGGGTGGTGAAGCCATAGCGCATGTACTGGCGGGCCAGGCTCAGGCCAGCCAGCGCCTTGCCGGCGCTGGACTGCAGGATCTGCTGCTTCAGGTTCATCCCATCCAGGAACAGGTGAACGTGCGTGTCGATAAAGCCCGGCGCGATCGTGCGATGGGACAGATCGATCACGCGGGCATTGCGCGGCCGCGCCACCGACGGCCCGATGGCGGCAATCGTGTCGTGTTCGATCAGGATTTCGGTGGGTCCCTGCAGGGTGTCGCCGAGACCGTCGAACAGGTTGCCGCAGATGAGAACGATGGATGCAGACATGGAACAGGCCTCCTTGATGAGGACATCAGTACGGAAGACATAAAAGGCGCAGTTGCAGGCGTCACCGTGCGCGGATGCCGGCCCATCACCGGGCAGGCACACCGGGTTTGGCGCGCGGGATGGTTGCCATGATCGAAATGGCCGCCACGACGACCATGCAGAGGTTGAATGCCAGCGCCAGGATGGCCGCCGTACGCACGGCCACCTGGTCCTGGGCGCCCTGGAAGTCGATCAGCCCGTCGAGCATCTGCGCGCCTTCGGCATGGGTGCGCACGGCCGTGAAGATCGTGGCCGAGATGGCCACGCCGAACGCGCCGCCCAGCGACGACGCCATCTTGTAGATGCCGGCGCCGGAACCCGCCTGGTCCGGCGGCAACGCGGACAGCGCGGCATCGGTGGACGGGGTGGCATAGAACGCCAGGCCGATACCCTGCAGGGCAAAGCCGATGGTGGCGACGATCTTGTAGTCGGCCAGCGTCAGCTGCGTCATCGCCAGGCAGATCACCGACGCGGCCGTCAGCGCGCAGCCCCACAGCATCGGCTTGCGGGCGCCAAACCGCTGCAACAGCTTTTCGCCGACGCGGATAAACGCAATGATCGTGATGGCGAAGCCGATGGTCAGCACGCCGGCCTGCTGGGCGGTCATGTTGCCGCCCAGCTGCGCCAGCTGCATGACCACGATCAGCGTGCCGGCCACGCCGTTGAGCATGAAGTTGGAAATCGTCGCGCCGGTGTAGGTGCTGCTGCGGAACAGGCGGAAGTCGATGAACGGGTCCGCGGCGCGGGCCTCGTGGCGCAGGAACACGAAACCGAAGATCACCACGGCTGCCACCAGCAACAGCGTGCTGACGCTGGTCCAGCCGAACCGGGCACCCTGCGTGACCACCACCTGCAGCGCGATCATCGCAACCATGAAGGTGAAGATACCCTTGCGGTCGATCTTCGCGTCGTGCCGGTCCTCGGCCCGGCTTTCGGGCGTGCCCCGGATCATCAGCAGGCCGGCCACGGCCGCCGCGATCGACAGGAAGAAGATCGAGCGCCAGCCGAACTGGGCCGCGATGGTTCCGCCAAAGATCGCGCACACGCCCGAGCCGCCCCACGATCCGATCGACCAGATGCTGATGGCCCGCTGGCGTGCCTTGCCGGGCCAGTATGTCTTGATCAGCGCGAGGCTCGACGGCATGATGCATGCCGCCGACAGGCCTTGCAGCGCGCGGCCCGCCAGCAGGCAAGGTATGGCCAGCGGGCCGGCCGGCGCGATCGCCACCAGCAGCGACCCCGCGATGCTCAGGCAAAAGCCGAGCTGCAGGATGCGGTAGCGCCCCACGCGGTCGGCGATGCCGCCCATGAAGACGATGAAGATGCCGGAGAACAACGCGGTGATGGCCACGGCGATGTTCATCGTGGTGGGCGACAGGCCCAGCGTGGCGCCCATGTCCGGCGCAATGTTCAGCGTGGTCTGCGCGAACAGCCAGAACGTCAGCACACCCAGCACGATGCCGAACAACACCCGGTCGTTCCCGGCGAAGTTCGGCGGCTGCGCGCGCTCGGATGCTGGCGAAAGGCCAGCTTCAGGATTCCCTGCGGTGGTACCTGTAGCGTGATTCATGGCGTCTATCCCTTGATGGCCGTTGTGTTGTCAACGATGCGAGCCATCGTATTTCCGGGGGGAGCCGTGGGCGTTGACGCGGATCATGGGAGGCGGCGCGGCATCGTAGTCCGCTGGAATTGGCGTTATCCAGCCGCGCGCTTGATGCAGACCAATGCAGCCGCCAGGGGCGGCCCCGACGATGGCCGGCTTTCAACGTGGCGCCCTCCAATGACCCACTACGACTTCCTTGCCGATATCGCCGACGCGCATGCGCGTGCCCGCACCATCGAAGGCCTGACACGCTTGCGCCAGGCGCTGGCGAGCCAGATCCCGGCGCGCACGGCCACCGATACGCTGCTGCTGGCCACATGGAATATCCGCGAGTTCGACAGCGGCAAGTACGGCTACCGTTCGGAAGAGTCCTACCTTTACATCGCCGAGGTGCTGAGCCGCTTCGACCTGATCGCCATCCAGGAAGTCAGGGACGGCCTGTACCCGTTGCAGCGGCTGCAGCGCATGCTCGGGCCGTGGTGGGGCTATCTGGTGACCGATGTCACGCTGGGCACGTCCGGCAATGCCGAGCGCATGGCCTATCTGTACGACCGCCGCAAGGTGCGCTTTACCGGGCTGGCTGCGGAACTGGTGCTGCCCAGGGCGGGCAGGGCGGGGCCGGCCCCCGTGCAGCTGGCGCGCTCGCCATACCTGGCGCCGGCTTCCAGGCCGGATGGGCGTACCTGACGCTGGCCACGGTCCATATTTACTACGGCACCGGCAAGCCCGACGACGCGCGGCGGCTGGCGGAGATCACCGCCTTCAGCAAGACCGTCGCCAGGGCGGCCGGAAAGCTGTCGGCCGCGCCGCAGCCGGCGCCCGGCGTGAAGGCCGACCCGGGCAACCTGATCCTGCTGGGCGACTTCAATATCTTCAACCGGCGCGACGTGACGATGGAGGCGATCACCCGGGCGGGGTTCGTCGTGCCTGAGCCGCTTCAATCCTTGCCGGGCTCGAATGTGGACAAGAACCGGCACTACGACCAGATTGCCTACTTCCGGCGGCTGTCGCGCATGGCGCCGACCGGCCACGCCGGCGTGTTCGACGTGTACGAGCACGTCTACCGGCTGGCCGACGCCGATGCCTACGCGTCCGAACGCCAGACCCGGCCGGGGCGAAGCTTCAAGGACTGGCGCACCTATCGCATGAGCGATCATCTGCCGATGTGGATCGAGTTCGGCATCGACGATGCGGATGCGTGGCTGGCCGGGCTCGGCGGCTAGCCAGCGGCTCCGGCGGTTCCGGTCTATGCTCTGGCCTGCGACACCGGCAGGCGTCAGCCCGCGGCACACCGCGCGCCACGCGCCGCCGGACCACGCAGTGACACGACAACATCCCACGACCCATGCAAGGAGCCCCCCATGGCCCTCTCGATGTACGACGTATCGATCCCGGTGTTTGTCCGGGCCCTGACGAACCTGTCCGCCATCCTTGAAAAAGGCGCTGCCCACGCGCAGGCACAGGGCATGGACGCCGCCGAGCTGCTTCAGACGCGTCTGATTGCCGACATGGACGCGCTGCCGGCGCAGGTGCAGCGGGCCAGCGACTCGGCCAAGGGCTGCGCGGCACGGCTGGCCGGGATCGACATCCCGTCGTATCCGGACAACGAGACCACGTTCCCCGAACTGCAGGAGCGTATCGCCCGGACGGTGGGCTTCCTGAAGTCGATCCGCCCCGAGCAGCTTGAGGGCAGCGAAACGCGCGTGGTGGAGCTGAAGTTGCGCAACGGCCCGGTGACGTTCGATGGCAAGAGCTACACGCTCGGGTTTGCGCTGCCGAACTTCTACTTCCATGTGACCACGGCCTACGACCTCCTGCGTCACAAGGGCGTGCAGATCGGCAAGATGGATTTCCTGGGCGCGCCGCGCTAAACGGCAATGCCATCGGAAAACGGGCCTGCGAGGCCCGTTCTGCTTTGGATGCGCAGGCTACCGGGCCCGATGGTGGTAATCGAGGGTGGAGATCAGTGCTGCAGGGCCCCGGCCGGCATGCCACCGGCGCGCACGTCGATGCCTGCGGCACGGTCAAGCCGGCCGCTCAGCTCGGTCAGGGCCCAGGCCACCAGCACCACCATCGCGCCGATCCACGGCGTATGCATCAGGCCGAAGTGCTCGACGACCAGCCCGCCCGCCCATGCCGCGCCGGCGATGCCCAGGTTGAAAGCGGCGATATTGAGTCCCGACGCCACGTCCACGGCCTGCGGCGTGTGGTGCTCCGCCTGCTTGACCACATAGACCTGCAGTCCCGGCACGTTGCCGAAGGCCACCGCGCCCCAGGCCAGTACCGTGGCGAGCACCAGCCACCGATGCGGGGCGGTGAAGGTCAGCACGAACAGCACGGCCGCCAATAGTAGAAATACGATGCGCAGCGCCGCGATCGGGCCATGGCGGTCGGCCAGGCGGCCACCCCAGATATTGCCGATGGCGACCGAGACGCCATACACCAGCATCACCAGGCCCACGGCGCTGGCGCTGAAGCCCGACACATCCTGCAGGATCGACGCCAGGAACGTGAAGGGGATAAACGATCCGCCATAGCCGATGGCTGTCTTGGCATAGACCAGCAACAGGCGCGGCTCGGCCAGAACGCGTGCCTGTTGCAGCAGCGAGGCCGGCGCGGCGTGGCGGATCGTCGATGGCACGAACAACAGGCTGCCCACAAACGCGATCACACCGAGCGCGGAGACCGCCAGGAACGTCTCGCGCCATCCGAAGTGCTGCCCGATGAACGTACCCAGCGGCACGCCGGTGACCAGTGCGACCGTCAGGCCCGTAAACATGATGGCGATGGCGCTGGCTGCCTTTTCGCGCGGCACCAGGCTGGTGGCGATGGTCGATCCGATCGAAAAGAACACGCCGTGCGCCAGGCCCGTCAGCACGCGCGCGGCCACCAGCGATTCATAGCTCGGCGCCTGCCAGGCCAGCAGGTTGCCGGCGGTGAACAGCGCCATCAGCGACAGCAGCAGCGCCTTGCGCGGCAGGCGGCCGGTCAGCGCGGTCAGCACCGGGGCGCCCACGGCCACGCCCAGCGCATAGAGGCTGACCAGCAGTCCCGCCGATGGCACGCTGATGTGCAGGTCGGCGGCGATGGTCGGGATCAGGCCGACAATCACGAATTCGGTGGTTCCGATGGCAAAGGCACTGATTGTCAGCGCCAGCAAGGCAACGGGCATGGCAAGCTCCGGTATTCAAGGGTGGAGCGCAGTGTGCCAGCGCCTTTGTTGCCGAAAAAGCCGTCGATCTGCAGAAGATATTTGATTTGAAATCAAGAAAGGTGGCAGGTGCCTGCAAGGCAGGCGCTGGTTCGGCGGATTTCGATGGACTTAGCAGAAACCCTAGGTTCTTGATACAATCGCCGGTTGCTCGCGCCTCGGCTTTTGCCTAATTTTTGAGCAGGAACTCCCCACGCACCCCAACCGTCGCATACGCATGACATACGCCGTCAAGGAAATCTTCTATACGCTGCAGGGCGAGGGCGCCAACGCCGGCCGCGCCGCGGTGTTTTGCCGCTTCTCGGGGTGCAACCTGTGGACCGGCCGCGAGGAAGATCGCGCCCGCGCCGTGTGCCAGTTCTGCGATACCGATTTCGTGGGCACCGACGGCACGCGTGGCGGCAAGTACAAGACGGCCGAGGAACTGGCCGCGGTAGTGGCATCGGAATGGCCGCAGGGCGCCGGCGGCACGCCGCTGGTGGTCTGCACGGGCGGCGAGCCGCTGCTGCAGCTTGACGCGCCGCTGATCGACGCACTGCACGCGCAGGGCTTCGAGATTGCCATCGAGACCAATGGCACGATCGAAGTGCCCGATGGCATCGACTGGGTTTGCGTGAGCCCCAAGATGGGTTCGGAACTGGTCGTGAAGAAGGGCGACGAACTGAAGGTGGTGATGCCGCAGGCGGGTCAGGACTTCGCGGCATACGAGCAACTGGATTTCCGCTATTTCCTGGTGCAGGCCATGGATGGCCCGCTGGCCCGGCAGAATACGGCCGCCGCGGTCGACTTCTGCCAGCGTCATCCACGCTGGCGCCTGTCGCTGCAGACCCACAAGCTGCTGGGCATTCGCTGACACATGAGCAAACAAGTTTCCATCACCCGCCGGCTCGAATTCGATGCCGGCCACCGCATCCCGAGCCACGGCGGCCAGTGCCGCAATATCCACGGCCATCGCTATCGGCTGGACCTGACGCTGTCCGGCGAGGTGCTGCGCCAGGAAGGCGCGTCCGACGACGGGATGATCCTGGATTTCGGCGATATCAAGACGCTGGCCAACGAGCACCTGGTGTCGAAGTGGGACCATGCGTTCCTGATCTATCGCGGCGACACCGCGCTGCTGAACTTCCTGCAGTCGATGGACAACCACAAGACCGTGGTGATCGACAGCATCCCGACCGTCGAGAACCTGGCGCAGGAAGCGTTCGATATCCTGGCGCCCGTGTTCAAGGACTGCTTCGGCCATCATCTGCAGCTGACGAAGCTGGTGCTGTTCGAAACGCCGAACTGCTGGGCCGAAGTCAGCGCGCCGTTCGCGCTGCCGGCGCAGGACTGAGCTGCCCATGTCCGGCGCGCCCCAGTTCCAGGACGAAGCCACGCGGGACCGTTTCTATATGACGGCTGCGCTGGAAGAGGCGCGCCTGGCCGAGGCGGCCGGCGAGGTGCCGGTGGGCGCCGTGGTGGTGTGGAACGACCAGATCATCGCGCGCGGCCATAACCTGCCGATCCGTTCGGTCGATCCGTCCGCCCATGCCGAAATGCAGGCGCTGCGCGCGGCGGCCAAGGTGCTGGGCAACTACCGCATGCCCGAGTGCGAGCTGTACGTGACGCTGGAGCCCTGCGCGATGTGCAGTGGCGCCATTCTCCATGCGCGGCTCAAGCACGTGGTGTTTGGCGCCACCGATCCCAAGACCGGTGCGGCGGGCAGTGTCGTCGACCTGTTCGCGCAGGCCACGCTGAACCACCAGACCACGCTGGCACGCGGCGTGATGGCCGATGAGTGTGGCCAGATGCTGCGCGATTTCTTTGGCGCACGGCGCCGGGCCCAGAAGGCGGCCCAGAAGGCAGCGCAGCAGGCAGCGCAGCAGGCAGCGCGGGCCGCCGGGGAGCAGCCGCTTGCCGAAGGGCAGGTCGCACCACCTTCGCCACCCTCGCCAGCGGCAGCCGATTAGGCGAGAATTCCTGCTTCCGAGCGTCGTACCCTCAACATCCGAAGCATGCGCCAACCCATCGAAGTCCGACTGATCGCCTCATCCGGCTACCCGCACGACGTGGCCATTGCCGCGCGCGGCTGCGCCTGGCTCAAGCAACACGGGTACCACGTCAACAATCCCGATATCCTCGCGCGCCGCTACCTGCGCTTTGGCGGCACGGACGCCGAACGGCTTGCCGACCTGCACGCCATCGGCACCGGCGGGCGCGGTGAACTGACGCTGGCGGTCCGTGGCGGCTACGGCCTGGCGCGGCTGCTGGACAAGATCGATTTTGCGCGCATTGCCGAGCAGGCCCGCGTCAGCGGCACGCCGATCGTCGGCCATAGCGATTTCACGGCTTTCCAGCTGGCCTACCTGGCTGCCACCGGCGGCGTCACGTTTGCCGGGCCGATGCTGCTGGCCGATTTTGGCGAGGAACACGTCGATCCGTTCATGTGGCGGCACTTCGAGGCCATCCTGCGCGACCCGGCCTGCAAGATCGAGGTGGCCGCGCCGCAGGTGGTGACGGCAGCGACGGCGGAGGGCACGCTGTGGGGCGGCAACCTGGCGATGCTGTGCAGCCTGCTGGGCACGCCCTACATGCCGAAGATGCCTGGCGGCATCCTGTTCCTGGAGGACATCAACGAGCCGCCGTACCGGGTGGAGCGCATGCTGCTGCAACTGCTGCAGGCTGGCGTACTGGCGGGGCAGCAGGCCATCGTGCTGGGGGATTTCTCGAACTACCGCACCACCGATTACGACAACGGCTACAACATGGATGCCGTATTCGACTATCTGCGCGAACAGCTCGATATCCCGGTGCTGACCGGCCTGCCGTTCGGCCACTGCCCGCGCAAGCTGACGCTGCCGGTGGGCGCCCAGGCGCGGCTGGAAGCCCGTGGCGATGGCTTCAGCCTGGCCCTGGCCGGGTACCCGACGTTGTAACAAACATCGGGCAGGCCACGGCAGGTCGATGCCGGAGCCGTGGCCATGGCTGACGAATGCCCCCCGCAAGTGGTAAAATCACGGGTTATTTCCTCATTTTCGCTGCGCCGGGCACGCCAATCGGGTGCGTGCCGCCACAATCCGGCTGCCAGCAGGTGGTGCCCACAGGGCACACCCATATTCCAGACAAGGTTCAGACGTGCTTTCTACCGCAAACATCACCATGCAGTTCGGCCCCAAGCCGTTGTTCGAGAACATCTCGGTCAAGTTCGGCGAGGGCAACCGCTACGGCCTGATTGGCGCGAACGGTTGCGGCAAGTCCACCTTCATGAAGATCCTCGGCGGCGACCTTGAGCCGTCGGCGGGCACCGTCATGCTGGAACCGGGCATCCGCCTGGGCAAGCTGCGCCAGGACCAGTTCGCGTATGAAGACAACCGCGTGCTCGACGTGGTGATGATGGGCCACGTGGAAATGTGGGCCGCCGCCAGCGAGCGCGACGCCATCTACGCCAACCCCGAGGCTACCGACGAAGACTACATGCGCGCCGCCGAACTGGAAGCCAAGTACGCCGAGTACGACGGCTATACGGCCGAGGCGCGCGCCGGCGAACTGCTGCTGGGCGTGGGCATCCCGACCGACCAGCACCAGGGCCCGATGAGCGACATCGCCCCGGGCTGGAAGCTGCGCGTGCTGCTGGCCCAGGCGCTGTTCTCGAACCCCGATGTCCTGCTGCTGGACGAACCGACCAACAACCTAGACATCAACACGATCCGCTGGCTGGAAGACGTGCTCAACGAGCGCAACTCCACCATGATCATCATTTCGCACGATCGCCACTTCCTGAACTCGGTGTGCACGCACATGGCCGACATGGACTACGGCACGCTGAAGGTCTACCCGGGCAACTACGACGACTACATGCAGGCGTCGATGCAGGCGCGCGAGCGCCAGGTGGCCGCCAATGCGCGCGCCAAGGAACGCATCACCGAACTGCAGGATTTCGTGCGCCGCTTCTCGGCCAACAAGTCGAAGGCCCGCCAGGCCACGTCGCGCGCGAAGCAGATCGAGAAGATCAAGGTCGAGGACATCAAGCCGTCGTCGCGCCAGAATCCGTTCGTGCGCTTCGAGTTCGAGAAGAAGCTGCACAACCTGGCCGTGGAAGTCGAGGACATCACCAAGACGTACGACCGCAAGATCATCAACAACCTGTCGATGGCCGTCCAGGCCGGCGAGCGCGTGGCCATCATCGGCGAAAACGGCGCGGGCAAGACCACGCTGCTGCGCAGCCTGCTGAACAACGTCGTGCAAACCGGCGTGCAGCGCGGCGTGGAAGTGGATCGTGGCACGGTCAAGTGGGCCGAGAACGCCAACGTGGGCTACATGCCGCAGGACACGTACGAGGAATTCCCGAACGACGTGACCGTGATGGACTGGATGAGCCAGTGGACGCAGGCAGGCGACGACGACCAGTCGCTGCGCGGCACGCTGGGCCGCCTGCTGTTTTCGGCCGACGACATCAAGAAGAACGTCAAGGTGCTGTCTGGTGGCGAAAAGGGCCGCATGATCTGGGGCAAGCTGATGCTGGGCCGCCACAACGTGCTGGCCATGGACGAGCCGACCAACCACATGGACATGGAGTCGATCGAATCGCTGCAGATCGCACTGGACAAGTTCGCGGGCACGCTGATCTTCGTGTCGCACGACCGCGAACTGATCAATGGCCTGGCCACGCGCGTGATCGAGGTGCGCCCCGACGGCACGATCACCGACTACCTGGGTACGTACGACGAGTACCTGCAGTCGCAAGGCATCGAGGCGTAATTCCGGCGGCATCGCCGCATCGTCATTTCGCCAGAAAAGCCGGCCCGCCATCAGGCGCGCCGGCTTTTTTCATCGCGACGTCTTGCCGGCTCGCTGACAGACACTGTATATTTATACAGTTGTCGCCGCCTTCCGGAGACGCTGCGTCCCGCAGTCAGGCCGGTGCGGCGCCCGCGTTTTCCATCCCTCCACCTCGAAAGGCAATCATGTTCGTGGATCGCACCGAAATCATCAACGCCGCCAAGGCACTGCGCGCCAGTCAGGAAGAATCCCGGTACAGCAAGCTCGTCGCGCTCGCGAACAAGCAGCTCAAGGCCATGCACACGGCGATCCAGAAGGGCAAGGAAGAATTCGAGACCACACTGGTGCTCGACATCAATGAAGAGAATCCGCAGGCGGCGCTGGAACCGCGCGCGCAGCGGCTGGCCGACGACCTCAGGGCGCAGGGCTACACCGCGACCGTGACCACGTTTGCCGAGGTCAGCACCGACCGCCAGAACTGGACACCGAATATCACGGTCGCCATCGGTCTGGGCGACATCGCTTCCGAAGCCGACAGCGCGATGGCGAAAAGCCCCGTGGCCGAAGCGCCGGCAGTCGCACTGGCCGGCGAAGCGGCGTGTGAAATGGCCTGACGAACAGGCACACGCCGAAGGCACGCGTCGAGCTTGGCGGCGGCGCGAGTGTGGTGGTGAAGCACGTCGGTGAAGCACGTCGGGCGACCGCTTCACTTCGGCCTCACCGTCCCTTCACCGTTCGCCACGACACTGGCTGCTCCATCTTTTCCGGAGCCAGCCATGCATCGCCGCCGCCCGATCGACATTCCCGCTTTTCTCGGCCGACTCCGCCAGTTGCTGGGCGTGCCGGAGCAATCGACCACCGCGCAGCGCGATGGCGGATAATACACACCGTCCATCCTGCCGCGCCCACCCATGAAACAACCGTCAATCCTGGTGGTGGAAGACGAATCCGCCATTGCCGATACCATCCTGTACGCGCTGCGGACGGAAGGCATGCTGGCGGAGCATTGCACGCTGGGCGGCGACGCGCTGGCCCGGTTGCGCGCGGATCGGCCCGATCTGGTCGTGCTCGACATCGGCCTGCCGGACATCAACGGCTTCGAGGTCTGCCGCACGCTGCGTACGTTTTCCGATGTGCCGGTGATCTTCCTGACCGCGCGCCATGAGGAAATCGACCGCATCGTGGGGCTGGAGATTGGCGCGGATGACTATGTGGTCAAGCCGTTCTCGCCCCGCGAGCTGGCGGCGAGGGTGCGCGTGATTCTACGTCGCGCCCGGCCTCAGGCCGAACCGGCAGCCTCGGCAGCCCCGATGGTGACCATCCCGGTGCCCGACAGAGCCGGGCGGTCCAGCGGCTTCCGGCACGACGCGGAAGGCGCGCGGGTGGCCTACCAAGGCCAGTGGCTCGATCTCACGCGATACGAATACCGGCTGCTTGCGCTGCTGGTGCAGCATCCTGGGCGCATCTATGCGCGTTCCCAGTTGATGGACCTGGTCTGGCACGACGCGCTCGACACGGTCGATCGCACCGTCGATACCCATATCAAGACGCTGCGCGCCAAATTGCGCGACGTGGACCCGGCAGGCGACCCGATCCGCACCCATCGCGGCATGGGCTATTCGCTCGAAGCGCCGGACGTGCGCCAGGCGCCCGGCGTCTAGATCCCGCTCCCCGTCCATGCACATCGGTCTGCGGATATTCTTCGGCTTTTTCCTGGTGGTCGGCCTGGCGACGTTCCTGACGCTGCGGGTGTTCGTCCAGGAGGTCAAGCCCGGGGTGCGCCAGGCGATGGAGGACACGCTGGTCGATACCGCCCATGTGCTGGCCGTGCTGGCGGCCGACGACCTGAAAGCCGGCCAGATGGCCGATGGGGCGTTCGCCCAACGTCTGGCGCAACTGCGCCAGCAGCCGGTGGATGCCAGCGTCTGGGGCATGCACAAGGACGCGGTGGGCTACCGCATCTACATCACCGACGACCTCGGCATCGTGCGCTTCGATACGGCGGGCCAGGCGGTGGGCGCCGACTATTCGCGCTGGAACGACGTCTACCTGACCCTGCAGGGCAAGTACGGCGCGCGCAGTACCCGCTCGGACCCTGCCGATGAAAGCAGTTCGGTGATGTATGTGGCGGCGCCCATCCGCGATGGCACGCGCATTATCGGCGTGCTGACCGTGGCCAAGCCAAACCAGGCCGTGGCGCCGTTTATCGCGCGCAGCCAGGGTGTGATCCTGACCTATGGCCTGCTGCTGATTGGCGGCGCGGCCGCGATTGGCGTGCTGTGTACGCTCTGGCTGGTGTTCGGCCTGCGCAAGCTGCAGCGCTATGCCCGCGCGGTGGCCGCCGGCGAGCGTGCCGAGATGCCGCTGCGCGGTGCCAGTGAGCTTGCCGAACTGGGCCGCGCCGTGGAGACCATGCGCCTGCGGCTGGAAGACAAGCAGTATGTGGAGCACTACATCCACACGCTGACCCACGAAATGAAGAGCCCGCTGGCGGCCATCGGCGGCGCGGCCGAGCTGTTGCAGGAGGACATGCCGGCCGCCGACCGTCAGCGTTTTAGTCAGCAATATCCTAGGCCAGGCGCAGCGGCTGGACCTGTTGATCCGCAAGCTGCTGACGCTGGCCGAAGTGGAGCAGCGCCAGCACCTGGAAAAGCCCGAGCCGGTGATGCTGGGGCTGGAAATCGGGCAGATCGTGCAGTCGCTGGAGCCCAGGGCACGGCAACGGGCCGTGCAGTTGCGATGGCAGCCGCCCGACGCCGTGCCGGCGATCACGGGCGATGTGTTCCTGCTGCGCCAGGCCATCGTCAATCTGCTGGAAAACGCGCTCGATTTCGCGCCTGCGGGTTCCGCCATCGATATATCGCTGGCGCCCGGGTCCGGGCCCGGGCAAATCGTCGTGCTCCGGATCGACGATCGCGGGCCGGGCATTCCCGACTATGCCATGCCACGGCTGTTCGAACGCTTCTATTCTCTGCCGCGTCCCGATGGCCGCGAGCGCGGTACCGGTCTGGGCCTGTGCCTGGTGCGGGAGGTGGCCCTGCTGCACCGGGGAACGGTTGCCGTGATCAACCGCGAGGGCGGCGGGGCGCGCGCCGAACTGGCGCTGCCGGTGGCGGTCTGAGTTGCCGGCCGGCACGCGGTGCTCGCGGCCGGCCGCGCCAGATCCCCCCGATACCGGGCGACTTCACACGCTTGGGGCCCACTTCACGCCGGCTACCCACCGGCCCCATCTTGCGCCCACATGCGCTGGCTAGTCTTGCGGCATCTCCACTCGCAAGGCTCCCATGAACAAGGCCCTGTTTTACCGAATCGCGATCATTACTGGCGTCATCCTGCTGTTGTGGTTCGCGCTGCAGATGGTGCTTGGCATCGTGCGCGAACGCAGCCAGTACCGCGACGCCGCCGAGCAAAGCATCTGGCAGAGCTATGCCGGCCCCCAGACCCTGACGGGCCCCATCATCGTCGTGCCCTACAAGGAGGTGGTGGCCGTGGCGGTGGCCGGCAACGCGCCGCAGCAGAATCGTGAGGAAAGCCGGCGGCTGCTGGTGTTTCCCAAGACGCTGCAGGTGCGTGCCGACGTGACGCCGGGCGAGCGATATCGCGGCATTCACAAGACGATCGTCCATGAGACGGCCACGCAATGGCAGGGCACGATCGCGTTGCCGGACCTGACGTCGGACGAAGACCTGGCGAAATCCGTCGGCCATGTCCGCTTCGAGATGGGCCAGCCCTATGTGGTGCTTGGCGTTGGCGACATGCGCGGCCTGGTGTCGCAGCCTGTCCTGCAACTCGACGGCAAGCCCGTTCCGCTGCAGCAGGGCGCGCGGCTCGAAAGCCTGCCGCAGGGCCTGCACGCGCGGATCGACGTGGACGGCGCCGCGGGTAAGCCGCTCGATGCCCGCACCGTGCCGTTCAGCCTGACGCTGGCCGTGCTTGGCGCGCGGTCGATGGCGCTGGTGCCCGTGGCCGACCATAACCAGTTCACGATGCGCTCCGCGTGGCCGCATCCCAGCTTCGACGGCGATTTCCTCCCACGCCAGCGTACGGTGAGAGACGACGGCTTCACCGCCGAATGGTCCGTCACGGCATTCAATACCCATGTGCGCGACCAGCTGGCCGGCAATCCCGGGGCGGGCAGCCGGATGTCGCTGGAGGCGGCCTCGGTCACGCTGATGGAGCCCGTGAACATCTACGTCAAGGCCGAGCGGGCCGTGAAATACGGGCTGCTGTTCGTGCTGCTGACCTTTGCCGGCCTGTATCTGTTCGAACTGGTCAAGACGCTCCGCATCCACCCGATCCAGTACCTGCTGGCCGGGCTGGCCCTGGCGATGTTCTTCCTGCTGCTGGTCAGCCTGTCGGAGCACGCGCCGTTCCTGATGGCCTATCTGGCGGCAAGCGCAGCCTGCATCGGCCTGCTGGGCTTTTATCTCACCTTCGTACTGCGCAGCTGGCAACGCGGCGCGGGCTTCGCGGGGCTGCTGACCGCGCTGTACGGGGCGCTGTATGGGCTGCTGGTGTCGGAGGACAACGCGCTGGTACTGGGCTCGCTGCTGCTGTTCGTGATACTGGCCGGCATCATGGCGATCACGCGCAAGGTGGATTGGTACTCGGTGGGCAGCCCGGCGCAGGCATCGAGCCAGGAGGGCGGCGCGTAGCCGGGGCACTGCCGCGCCGAGCGAGGCCGGATCGATCGGGGCCATATCGATCGGTCCAGCGATATTGCCGGGTCAGCGAGATCGCCTTGGCGCCGCCGGTGCCACGCCCATTTCCGCCAGCAGATCGTCGAGCTGGTCGATGATCGCGTGCGCGGTGATCTCGCCCTTGGACTTTTGCAGCGCCGCGCCCAGCGTGTCGCGCAGCGCCGCCAGTTCCACCACGGTGGATGCCTTTTCCACCTTCACCTGCAGCACGTAGCCGCGCAGTCCCAGGTGGTTGCCGATCACGTCGGTATAGAAGTGGTAAAGGCGCTGGTAGCCACTGGCGCCGGCCGGGGTGCCGGCGGCGACGGGCGCCATCGCGGGCGCGATCGTGGTGTCGGCCAGCACGTCGCGCTCATCCACGCGGTCGTCGATCCCCTTGCCGGCCGCCGAATTAAAGCCAGAATAGGCGGCGAACAGATTGGTGTCGGCGGGTTTGCGGGCGCTGGCCTGCCTGCCGGACCGCGAGGCAGACGTCCCCGACGCCCCCGACGCCCCGGACGAAGCCGATGCCTGGCCGGCGGGGTCGGACATCGGCGCGATCAGCCCCAGCGCCAGCAGGGTGTCGAATGCCTCCTCGGCCACCCCCATGCCGGCAACTTGCGCCATCAGCGTCGATTTGCTGCGTTCTCCGTTCACGATCAGCAGCAGCGCCCGCAGTTTCTGGTCCAGCTTGCGGGCGCGGGTGCGGATTTCCTCCTGACCAGCCTCCGTCTTCTGATAGATCGGGTCGACCATGTCTCGCTCCTTTTGTTCTGGATCGGCCGCCCGCGGCGAGAGCCCTCGGATCGATTGCCTGCACGGCCGATTATCGCCATCTTGTTGTCCGGACCAGCCCGCGTCGATAAAAATCCGAATCCGCAAACCGGCCTACAATGTGGTGCTCCATAAAAGTAACAAAAATTTTGCAATTGCCGATCCACCTGATGAGGGCTGTGGCCATGCAACAACGAGACAAACTGTTTATCAACGGCAAGTGGGTGGCACCCCACGGCACTGGCAGCATTGAAGTGATCCATTCCGCCACCGAGGCGGTGATGGGCAAGATCCCCGAGGGACACGCGCGTGACGCCGAGGACGCCATCGCGGCCGCCCGGGCCGCATTCGATGGCTGGGCCGCCACGCCGCCGGCCGAGCGTGCGCGCTATATCCGCAAGATTGCCGAAGGCCTGAAAGACCGCACCGAGGAACTGGCGCAGCTGATCGCGGGCGAAGTGGGCATGCCGATCAAGCTGGCGCGCGCCATCCAGGTGGGCGGCCCGGTCTACAACTGGGGCCAGGCCGCCACGCTGCTGGAAGGCTTTACCTTCGAGGAGCAGGTAGGCAATTCGCTGGTGGTGCGCGAGCCCGTGGGCGTGGTCGCGGCCATTACCCCGTGGAACTACCCATTGAACCAGATCACCCTGAAGGTGGCGCCGGCGCTGGCGGCGGGCTGTACCGTGGTGCTCAAGCCGTCGGAAGTGGCACCGCTCAATGCCTTCGTGCTGGCCGAGGTGATCGAGGCGGCCGGGCTGCCGCCGGGCGTGTTCAACCTGGTGACCGGCTACGGGCCGGTGGTGGGCGAGGTGCTGGCCAGCCATCCGGAGGTGGACATGGTGTCGTTTACCGGCTCCACCCGGGCCGGCAAGCGGGTGTCCGAACTGGCTGCGCACACGGTCAAGCGCGTGGCACTGGAACTGGGCGGCAAGTCGGCATCGGTGATCCTGGACGACGCGGACCTGCCGGCGGCCGTCAAGGGCACCATCAGCGCGTGCTTCCTGAATTCGGGCCAGACCTGCTCGGCGCATACGCGCATGCTGGTGCCGCGCAGCCGCTATGACGAGGTCAAGGCCATCGCCGCCAAGGTGGTGGAAGGCTTTACCGTGGGCGACCCGCTGGCCGATACCACGCGGCTGGGACCGCTGATTTCCGCGGTGCAGAAGGAACGCGTGACCGGCTATATCCGTCGCGGGCTGGAAGAGGGCGCCGAACTGGTGGCGGGCGGCCCCGAAGCCCCGGCCGGCTTCGAGCGCGGCTTTTTCGTCAAGCCCACCGTGCTGGGCAATGTCGATCCGAAGGCGACCGTCGCCCAGGAAGAGATTTTCGGGCCGGTGCTGTCGGTGATCTGCTATGACACCGAGGAAGATGCGATCCGCATCGCCAACGACAGCGTCTATGGGCTGGGCGGCGGTGTCTGGTCCGGCGACGAGGCGCGGGCGATCAAGGTGGCACGCCGCATCCGTACCGGCCAGGTGGATATCAACGGCGGCCCGTTCAATATGAACGCGCCGTTCGGGGGCTTCAAGCAGTCGGGCAATGGCCGCGAAGGCGGCAAGTTCGGGCTGGAGGAATTCCTCGAATACAAATCGCTGCAACTGAAGAAGCCCGCCTGACGGGGCCTTCCAGCGACGCCACTGCAATGCCCGGCCAGTCCGGGCATTCTTGTCTGCGCGGAAATCTGCGATGCTTGCGTCTTTCCACGGGGAGATACGTCGAATGCGCTGGTTCAAACGGGTGGGCTGGATACTGGCGGGCGTGCTGCTGATCGGGCTGACGGGCGCCATCGGCGGCTATATCTGGTATCGCCAGGCCTCGCAGCCCGATACCGCCGGGACGATGCACCTGCCCGCACTGCGCGACCGCGTGGTGGTGGTGCGCGACCGCAACGCCGTGCCCCATATCCAGGCCGCCAACGCGCTGGACGCCTACTACGCGCTGGGCTATGTCCATGCGCAGGACCGGCTCTGGCAGATGCAGATGAACAAGCGCATCGTGGCCGGCCGGCTGGCCGAGATCCTGGGCCCGAGCGCGCTCGATACCGACCGCTTCCTGCGCACCATGGGCGTGCGCCGCAACGCCGAAGCCGTGCTGGCCCAGACCCCGCCGGAGACACGCGCGGTGCTGCAGGCCTATGCCGATGGCGTCAATGCCTATATCGATACCCGCAAGGCGGCGCTGCCACCCGAGTTCCTGATTTTGGGCACGAAGCCTGAGCACTGGGAGCCGGCCGACACGCTGGGCTGGCAGACCATGATGGCCTGGGACCTGGGCGGCAACTGGCGGCAGGAGGTGCTGCGCATGGGCCTGGCCCAGCAACTGCCCACGTCGCGTATTGCCGAGATCCTGGCGCCGTACCCCGGTGACAAGCCGCTGCGGACGATGGACTACGCCAGCTTCTATCGCAAGCTGGCGCCCGTGGCCACGGCCATGGCGCAACTGTCCGAGCGCGCGCCGGCCGGCTATGTCGATGGCATGGGATCGAACAACTGGGTGGTGTCCGGTGCGCACACCCGCAGCGGCAAGCCGTTGCTGGCGAACGATCCGCACCTGGGGCTGCAGGCGCCCGGGCTCTGGTACTTCGCGCACCTGCAGGCCCCGGGGATGGATCTTACCGGCGCCACGCTGCCTGGCGCGCCGCTTGTGGTGCTGGGCCATAACCGACGCATCGCCTGGGGATTCACCAATACCGCGCCCGATGTGCAGGACCTGTATATCGAGCGGATCGACCCGGCGAACCCGAATCGCTACCAGACGCCCGATGGCTGGGCCGAGTTCGAGACGCGCCAGGAGGTCATCCGCATCAAGGGGCAGCCCGACCTGACGCTCAATGTCCGGACAACGCGACATGGCCCGGTGATGTCGGACGTGGCCGAGCCGATCAGCGCGGCGGCCAGGCCGCTGGGCGCGCAGTATGTGGTGTCGTTCCAGTGGACGGCGCTGCGGCCGGACGACCGGACCTTCCAGGCCAGCCTGAAGATGGGCATGGCCACCGACTGGAAGAGCTTTGTCGGCGCGCTGCGTGAGTTCCATTCGCCGCAGCAGAACATCGTGTACGCCGATGTGGACGGCAATATCGGCTATATCGCGCCG
Source organism: Cupriavidus sp. 94F1 (assembly GCF_057798875.1). Lineage (NCBI taxonomy): Bacteria > Pseudomonadati > Pseudomonadota > Betaproteobacteria > Burkholderiales > Burkholderiaceae > Cupriavidus > Cupriavidus sp. 94F1. Next base: position 429,939 of record NZ_JBYOJT010000006.1, on the reverse strand, counting down.
GGACTGGTGCCGATCCGCCGGCCCGACAACGACCTGATGGGGCTGGCGCCCGCGCCGGGCTGGGACGCGCGCTACGACTGGCAGGGCTTCATTCCGTTCGACCAGCTGCCACGGCGCTTCAATCCGCCGTCGGGGACGATCGTGACGGCCAACCAGAAGATCGTCGACAACGACTACCCGTTCTACATCACCAGCGAATGGAGCGTGCCGTACCGCGCCCAGCGCATCCAGACGCTGCTGGACGCCGAGCCGCACCATACGCCGGAGACCTTCGGCACGATCCAGAAGGACGTGGTGTCGCTGGCCGTGCGCGACGCCTTGCCGCTGCTGCTGGCCGCACCCGTGGCCAGCGATGCCGCCCGTCCGGAACGCGAGCGCCGGCTGTTCGATGCGTTGCGCAAGTGGGATGGCACGATGGCCGCCGATCGCGCGGAGCCGCTGGTGGTGACGGCCTGGCTGCGTGAACTGTCGCGGCTGCTGTTCGAGGACAAGGTCGGCGATCCGATGTTCAACAGCCTCTGGGACCAGCGCAACGTACAGTTGCCGATGCTCAATGCCATGCGCGATCCCAAGGGTCTCGGCGCATTCTGGTGCGACAACTCGCGCACCACGGCGCGCGAGACGTGCGCGGTCACCATTGGCCTGGCCTGGCAACGCGCCATTGCCGACCTGGATCAGCGTTATGGCGACGACCCGGCCAAATGGCGCTGGGGCAAGGCCCATGCGGCGCGTTCGGAGCACAAGCCGTTCGGCAAGGTGCCGTACCTGGCCAACCTGTTCAATATCCGCGTCCGCACCGGCGGCGACACCTATACGGTGGACGTGGGCCGGCACAACCTGCGCGATGAAGCGGCGCCGTTCGAGAATACCCATGCGGCCAGCCTGCGCGCGATCTACGACCTTGCCGACCTGTCCGACTCCCGGTTCATGTCATCGACCGGGCAATCGGGCAATGCGCTGTCGCCGCACTATCGCGACTGGACCGATAAATGGGCGGCGGTGCAGTTCATCACGATTGGCGGGCACCGGCGCAACCCGGGTGGTGACAGCTTCGACACACTCGTGTTGCAACCTGTGAAAGACAAGCGATGATGCGGTGCGGTATCGTATGGGGCCGCATTGAAATCCAAGCCATTTTCCAGCAGGAGTGTCAGTCGATGAGCGAATCCAGGCGCCAGTTGCGTACCGATGTCATCCAGCATGTTGCCTTCGAGCATGCGGGCGTGATTGCCGAGGTGGCGCGCGACCGCGGCCATGACATCCGTATCTACCAGGCGGGCGTGGACGACCTGACGCTGGTGCAGACCGACCCGGCCGATCTGCTGGTTGTGCTTGGGGGCCCCATCGGCGTTTACGAGACCGAAGCCTACCCGTGGCTGGAGGCCGAGATCGGCGTGATCCGCCAGCGCCTGGCAGACGAACTGCCGATCATCGGCGCCTGCCTGGGCGCGCAGCTGATTGCCGCCGCATCGGGCGCGCGCGTCTATCCGGGTACGCGCGAAATCGGCTGGGGCCAGATCCAGCCGACCGACGCCGGGCGCCGTTCGCCGCTGGCGGTGCTGGCCAACGCCGACTGGGAAGTCCTGCACTGGCACGGCGACACCTTCGACCTGCCGGAAGGCGCCGAACTGCTGGCATCGACGGCGGCCACGCCGAACCAGGCCTACGCCATCGGCAAGCATGTGCTGGCGCTGCAGTTCCACCCCGAGGTGAAGCCCGGCGATATCGAGACGTGGCTGATCGGCCATACCGTTGAACTGGCCAGGGCCGGCATCGATCCGCGCACGATCCGCCGCCGTACGGCCGAGATTGGTGCCACGGTGGCCAGTGCCGGCGAACTGATGTTTGCGCGGTGGATGGAGGAAGCGGGGCTGTGAGCAGAGGGCGTCCCCACGATATCGACGAGCGGATCGATGTCCGCATCGATGCGCTGCTGGCAGGCCGCGTCCGGCCGTTCGGGCCCAAGGGCGTGCCCAGCGGCATCGACAAGACGGCAATCGACGGGCCGGTACGTGTGACCACCATCGGGCTGGACATCGACGAACAGGGCGATCCGAAACACCATGGCGGGCCCGAAAAGGCGATCCACCACTATCCGCACGACCACTATGCTGGCTGGCGCGGCGAACTGGCCGGGCACGGTAGCAACATCGACGTACTCGAACGCGCCGGCGCATTTGGCGAAAATCTGAGTACAACGGGTTTGACGGAGGCCGATGTCTGCATCGGCGACCGCTTCCGGCTGGGCACGGCACTGGTGGAGGTCTCGCAGGCCCGCCAGCCATGCTGGAAGCTCAATCATCGCTTCGGGTTTGCAGGCATGTCGCGCGCCGTGCAGGGTAGCGGCCGTACGGGCTGGTACTACCGTGTGATCGAGGAGGGCGATCTGGCCGCCGGCGATCGCCTGGTGCTGGTGGCGCGGCCCTGTCCGGACTGGAGCCTGCAACGGCTGCTGCACGTGCTCTACGTCGACCGGCTCAATATCGCCGCGCTGGCCGAGATGGCGGAGCTGCCGGTCCTGGCAGAAAGCTGGCGCAAGCTGGCCCGCCAGCGCGTGGCGAACCACGCAGTCGAGGATATGGAGAAACGGCTGGCGGGTGGGTAAGGCCGGCTGGCATTGCCTGCCGCCAGCCTTCCTGTGTCAGGGCCGCGGCCTAGCGGCGGCGCCTTCTGTCATCGTCCGAGCCGGCGCTTTCGTCGTCCATGGGCTCGATCAGCCTGAACCCCGCGCGTTGCTTGACCAGCGCCGACGGTGTCGTGATGGCCGACGTGAATACATCGGTCACCCCCCGGCCGCTCAAATAGTTCAGGTACACCTGCAATCCAAAGCTTGCCGCGCCGCGTACGCCGTTCTGGCGATAGAGAACATTCTGCGGCACGCTGACCACGGTGCCGACATCCGCCTGGGTGGGATCGTCCTCGTCGATGCTGCCTAGCAGGACCGAGACGGGGAAGCCCTGATATAGCACCAGTACATAGATGGCAGGTTCGCCTTCCGCGATGGAGGTGACCATGCTGTCCGCCATCCTGCGCCCGGTATGCGCAAGGGAAGCCTGGCCGGGGGACATGGCGTTGTCGCTGGCGAAACGGCGGTAGTCATCGCGCCAGCGTTGCAGCACGCTCGACAGGCGCAGCATGACCGGAATGTTGTCCCAGTTGTGAATCTCGAAGGTGAACGGGTTCCGCGCGTCCTGTTCCCAGCGCCCGTTCCTGAGGACTCTTGGCAAGACGGTCTGCGGCTGGAAGTTTCGCAAATCGATCTGATACCGACCCAGCGGCGCGGTCTGCGCCTCGGCCAGCGTAGCCGGCGCCGTATTGGACTGCACGAGTTGGCCGTTGCCCGCTGCGTGCATGCGGGCTGCCGCCACCTCCATGTCCATGGTGCCATTGCGCGACACCTGGAAGACCTGGTCGGCAGCGCGATACGCAGCCATCGCGGTCTCGCGGCGATTGTCGCGCGTTGTCGAGCCGTCCCGCTCCCGTACCGCCGCGATCAGTTCATTCTCAAGCTCTGGGTTCGAGGATGCATAGCCGGTGGTGCCGTGGGCCAGAATGCTGGAGACGACCTGTTCGAATCTTTCCGAATCCCACTGGGGCCCGAACAGCGCCTGGAACAGCGCGATGATCGTCATCGTCCGGCTGACGCAATCGGCTGGATCGTCCACGCCGCGTCGCATGCGGGGTGTCACGATATGCTCGACCTCCGTGCGGCAGACGCGCGAGGCTGCATAGACTGCCATGGGATTGCGCCCCATGGCCGTATAGGACACCAGCCTGGTTTCGGGCACTGCGGTTCTGGGCCTCGCAGGTGTCACTGCGTTGAAACCCGTGTGGGCCGGAGCCCCTGCCGAGTAACGGACCGCATTCGGGTCCTGCGTGGCCTTGCCCGGGGACGGGGCGCTGCACTGACCGAGGAAGAACGTGGCGACGGCGAGCATCTCGTTGCGCCAGCACGCGGTCGGCGGCTGCAGCCGCGCTTCCGGCTTGACCTGTGCGAATGACAGTGCGGCAATTCGCACTGCCTCGCCGGTTTCGTTCTCGATCGCGAGTGTCGTGCCGAGCGGGGCGGCCGGGCGCTGCACGGTAGCAATTGGCGATGTCCGCAGCACTTTTCGCATCCGGTCGGACGACACGAGCTGGACATCGATGTGCGTTGGGTCTTCGTAGGCCAGGGCGATGGAAACGAATGCCGCCTCGGCATCGAGGTCGAACTTGGCGACGTTGCGAAACGTATACGCATCCTCGATGTCGGCAGTATGCCCGCTGAACTTGATGCGCAGGGCGTTGCCAACGTAGACGTGAAAGTACTGCCGCGAGCTGGTCTCGACGGTCATTACCACCTGACTCAACGGGTAATGCTTGCCGTCCGGGGTGTTGCCGACGATATCGGCAAGGTTGTATCCCTCCGAAAATCCAACGGGACAGTCAATGCTGCAATTCAGCCGCGTTCTGACGACCTGGAGCGACCGCGTCTTGTCGTTGAACGCGTTGAAGAAGTTGGCGCCGTAATACCGGACGTAAGACTCGCCTTTTCCTAATTGTTCAGAGAACGCGTAGAAGGCGAGGTCCTTCGCCATCAGCAACGACGACGCATTACTGTCGACACTGTCGGATAGTGTCCACTCCAGCGCCCCCGGGGCAAAGCAATTCTCCCGACCCTGGAACCGGGCGTGCTTGTAGACGCACGCCCGGGGCACCGCAAGGAAGCTGCTGAAGGTCATGGCGGAAGCGTCCACCGTCCGGGCATAGTCCCCGGTGAAGCGCCGAAGCTGACCTCTGAACTTCGGACCGGATGAGACGACGAGCTCGGTATCCCAATCGAGCTTGACCGACTTGAAGGCCAGGCCATCTGGCACATCGACCTGCGTGTCGATGTTGAAGCAGCGTTTGTCGCCCTGGTAATCCGCCTCTGTATAGACGCACGCCTGGCCGGCCAGGGCTTGCCCGCTGGCAGCCACAGATAGCCAGAGCAGTAACGATCCGACGTGGCGCGACCATCCTGTGCGCCATGGTCGGCGCTGCAATGCACGTGTTGCCATGCTCAATCTCCCGATGCCGCGGAACTTTCCGCCCGCGCATTCTGGGGAGATCAAAAATGGCCGACCTTGGCTCGTATCAATCCATCAACACTATCGTGAAAGTGCGACAGGAAACGTACAAATCGCGTTCTTCCGGCCTATTCCTGGCGGAATCGCCATGCCGTGGCTTCGCGCGTGATCCGCTCCCAGATCCCCTGTTTTTCCTCTTCGCTATAGAACACCCAGTTGCTGACTTCGGCTGCGGTGCGGCCGCAGCCCTGGCATACCTCGTCGAACAATGTCGAGCAGATGCCGATGCAGGGGCTGTCCGGGCGGTCGCTCAGGCGCGTCTGGGCCTCGTCCTGGTCGGAAGTGGCGGGCGAATGGAGCGGATCGGGGGTATTGGCGGACATGAAGCGGGGCGCTGCGGAAAAGGCCGTATGGCGGCTGGCCGCACATTATAAACGCCCGGCCCCGGCGCCTTCGGCACTTGGGAATTACCCCTGAGGTCATTGTGGACCGCTTGACGGCCATCTACCCTTGACGGGTCATGATTCCAGTCCAGTTGATGCCAGGGAGGCCGTCCATGTCCGCAAAGTCAGTCGAACCCCGCAATGCCGCCATGCTCGAATCGGTGCTGGGCGGATCGCCCGTGGCGCGCGCGCTCGGGATTCGCTTCGATGTAGTAGCGCCAGATCATGTGGAGCTGCTGCTGCCATTCAGCATGCAAAACATCACCGTGGGCGACATGGTCCACGGCGGCGTCATCGCCACGCTGATCGATGTGGCCGGCGCGGCGGCGGCGTTTACTGCCGTGGATCTGGAGGTCGTGAAGGGCGGGGCGACCGGATCGCTGTCGATCCAGTATCTGGCACCGGCAAAATCCGCGACGCTGCGTGCCGTGGCGGACGTGGTACGCCGGGGCAAGCGCCAGGTGGTGACCGAGGTGTCGGTGTTTGCCGAGAGCGAGGCAGAAGCCGTGCTCGCCGCCAAGGCGCTGATGAGCACGGCACTGCTGTAGGCAGTCAGGCGGCCCCGGCGGGGCCGGGGCCTTGCTCGTCAACCGAGCCGGCGATCAGTACTTCCAGAAGATCTGCTGCAGGGCCTTCGGGTCGTTGGTCTTGGTCAGCGCCAGCGCCATCAGGATGCGCGCCTTCTGCGGCAGCTGGTCGTCGGTGACGATCCAGTTGTACTTGTCGTCCGGCTGCTCGGCGTTGCGCACGACGATGCCGCTGCCCGTGCGCGAGGCCCGCACCACCTGCACGCCCTTGGCCTGCGCGGCCTTGAGCGGCTCCACCATGTAGTCGCCCACGCTGCCGTTGCCGGTCGCGGCATAGACGATGGCCTTGGCGCCGTTCTTGACGGCCGCGTCGATGCTGGCCGGATTCACGTTGCCGTAGGCGTAGACCACGGCCACTTCAGGCAGCTTGTCGATCTTGTCGATATCGAACTCGGTCTGCAGCGTGTGCGGGCGGGCCAGGGTGCGGTAGTACAGCGTGCGGCCTTCCACCACGTAGCCCAGCGGGCCGAACGGCGAGCGGAACGTCTCGGTCTTGAACGTGTTGGTCTTGGTCACGTCCCGGCCGGTGTGGATTTCGTCGTTGAGCACCACCAGCGCGCCCTTGCCCTTGGAGGCCGGGCTCGAAGCCACCAGCACGGCATCGTAGAGGTTCAGCGCGCCGTCGGCGCCCAGCGCCGTGCCCGGACGCATCGAGCCAACCACCACCACGGGCTTGTCGCTCTTGAGCGTCAGGTTCAGGAAGTACGCGGTTTCCTCGATCGTGTCGGTGCCGTGCGTGATGACGATGCCGTCCACGTCAGGCTGCTTGAGCAGTTCCGACACGCGCTTGCCCAGCTTCAGCAGGCGTTCGTTGTTGAAGCTCTCGGAGCCGATCTGGAAAATCTGCTCGCCCTTGACGTTGGCGACCTTCGAGATTTCGGGGACCGAGGCAATGATCTTGTCCACGGGCACCACGGCGGACTGGTACGCCGCGGTGTTGGTGGCCGATGCACCCGCGCCGGCGATGGTGCCGCCGGTGCCGATGATGACGATGTTGGCCTTGCGCGCTTCGGCCGTGGTGCCGGCGGGCGCGGAGGCGCTGGCCGACGGGGCCAGTTGCGCATGCGCGGTGCCGGTCAGCAGCGCGGCGGACAGCAGCAGGGTGGCAAGGGTGGTGAGCTTGGCAGGTCGTTGCATGATTCTCCTCTTTCCCGGCCTGGTGCGTGATTCTTGTGGAAACAGCAGGGGCCGCTTTTGATTGGTTCGTTGAACCGCCGCAAGCCGCAATGGTTCGCGAACGGAGCCAGAACTATAACCACGCCACGGCGTTGCGTCGACAACTTCAACAGAATCCTTGCACCCGCGCAAAACGTATGCTGGATAAGACAAAGCGGCATTCTCCTGTCAGGAAGAATGCCGCCCGGTGACGACAATTTCAGAAAAGTCCGAGAGCCACGTCAGATCTATCGCATGGAACAAGGGATCGGCTAGAACGCGTCTCCCGGCACGCGCACCCAGCCTTCCATCAGCACGCGTGCGCTGCGGCTCATGATGGCCTTCTGCACGGTCCACTGGCCGTCCACCAGCGCGGCCTGCGCGCCCACGCGCAGCGTGCCCGACGGATGGCCGAAGCGCACGGCCTCGCGCTCGCCGCCGCCGGCCGCCAGGTTCACCAGCGTGCCCGGCACGGCAGCCGCCGTGCCGATCGCCACGGCCGCGGTGCCCATCATCGCGTGGTGCAGCTTGCCCATCGACAGCGCACGCACCAGCAGGTCCACGCTGCCGGCTTCCACCGTCTTGCCGCTCGACGCGGTATAGGTGGCAGGCCGGGCCACGAACGCCACCTTGGGCGTGTGCTGGCGCTTCTTCGCTTCGTCGATATCCTGGATCAGGCCCATGCGCCTGGCGCCGTAGGCCCGGATCGTCTCGAACATCGCCAGCGCCTTCGGGTCGCCGTTGATGGCGTCCTGCAACTCGGTGCCGGTGTAGCCGATGGCTTCCGCCTCGACGAAGATCGTCGGGATGCCGGCGTTGATCATCGTGGCCCGGAGCGTGCCCACGCCGGGCACGTCCAGGTCGTCGATCAGGTTGCCGGTCGGAAACATCGCACCGCCGCCGTCGTCGCCTTCCTCGGCGGCCGGGTCCATGAACTCGAGCTGGACTTCGGCTGCCGGGAAGGTCACGCCATCGAGCTCGAAATCGCCGGTTTCCTGCACCGCGCCGTTGGTGATCGGCACATGCGCGATGATCGTCTTGCCGATATTGGCCTGCCAGATCCTCACGGTCACGGTTCCATTTTCAGGAATCCGCGAGGCCTCGATAAATCCGTTGCTGACCGCGAACGGGCCCACGGCCGCCGACAGGTTGCCGCAGTTGCCGCTCCAGTCCACGAACGGCTGGTCGATCGACACCTGGCCGAACAGGTAGTCCACGTCGTGGTCCGGACGCGAACTCTTTGCGATGATCACCGTCTTGCTGGTGCTGGACGTGGCGGCGCCCATGCCATCGATCTGCTTGCCGTACGGATCGGGGCTGCCGATCACGCGCATCAGCAGGCGGTCGCGTGCTTCGCCGGGCTTCTGCGCCGATTCGGGCAGGTCCTGCAGCCGGAAAAACACACCCTTGCTGGTGCCGCCACGCAGGTACGTGGCGGGAATCCTGATTTGAGGTACGTGAGACATCGTAGTTTTCCTAATACCGATCAGGCTGCGGCGCGCGACGATTCCAGGAAATCCTGGGCAAATCGCTGCAGCACGCCGCCGGCTTCATAGATCGACACTTCCTCGTCGCTGTCCAGCCGGCACAGCACCGGCACTTCCACCTTTTCGCCGTTCCTGCGATGGATCACCAGCGTCAGCTCGGCGCGCGGGCGGCGTGCGCCTACCACGTCGAACGTCTCGGTGCCGTCGATCCCCAGCGTCAGACGGTTGGTGCCGGGCAGGAATTCCACCGGCAGCACGCCCATGCCGATCAGGTTGGTGCGGTGGATGCGCTCGAAGCCTTCGGCCACGATGGCTTCCACGCCGGCCAGCCGCACGCCCTTGGCAGCCCAGTCGCGCGACGAGCCCTGGCCGTAGTCGGCCCCGGCCACCACGATCAGCGGCTGCTTGCGATCCATATAGGTCTCGATGGCTTCCCACATGCGCACGACCTTGCCTTCGGGCTCGATGCGGGCCAGCGATCCCTTCTTGACCGCGCCATCGACCACGGCCATCTCGTTGATCAGCGTCGGGTTGGCGAACGTGGCGCGCTGGGCGGTCAGGTGGTCGCCGCGGTGCGTGGCGTACGAGTTGAAGTCTTCTTCCGGCAGGCCCATCTTTGCCAGGTACTCGCCGGCCGCGCTGTTGCGCAGGATGGCGTTGGACGGCGACAGGTGGTCGGTGGTGATGTTGTCGCCCAGCACCGCCAGCGCGCGCATGCCGCGCAGCGTGCGCTCGCCGGCCAGCGCGCCTTCCCAGTAAGGCGGGCGGCGGATGTACGTGCTTTGCGGGCGCCAGTCGTACAGCGGATCGATCGACGTGTCGTTCTCGGCGTGCAGCGCGAACATCGGCTCGTAGACCTTGCGGAACTGCTCGGGCTTCACGCTCTGCTTCACGATTGCGTCGATTTCCTCGTCGCTCGGCCAGATGTCCTTCAGGTAGACCGGCTTGCCGCTCGCGTCGGTGCCCAGGGCATCCTGCTCGATATCGAAGCGGATCGTGCCGGCGATGGCGTAGGCCACCACCAGCGGCGGCGACGCCAGGAACGCCTGCCTGGCGTACGGGTGGATACGGCCGTCGAAGTTGCGGTTGCCGGACAGCACGGCCGTGGCGTACAGGTCGCGGTCGATGATCTCCTGCTGGATCTTCGGGTCGAGCGCGCCCGACATGCCGTTGCAGGTCGTGCAGGCAAACGCCACGATGCCGAAGCCGAGCTTTTCCAGGTCCGGCAGCAGGTTGGCTTCCTGCAGGTACAGTTCCACCGCCTTCGAGCCCGGCGCCAGCGACGACTTGACCCACGGCTTGCGCGTCAGGCCGCGCGCGTTGGCGTTGCGGGCCAGCAGCGCGGCGGCAATCACGTTGCGCGGGTTGCTGGTGTTGGTGCAGCTCGTGATGGCGGCGATGATGACCGCGCCGTCGGGCATCTGGCCCGGCGTTTCCTCCCACTTGCCGGCAATGCCGCGCGCGGCCAGGTCGGACGTCGGCAGGCGCTTGTGCGGGTTCGACGGGCCGGCCATGTTGCGGACCACGGTGGACAGGTCGAAATGCAGAACGCGCTCGTATTCGGCCGTCTTCAGCGCATCGGCCCACAGCCCGGCGGTTTTGGCGTAGGTCTCCACGAGCTGGACCTGCGCTTCGTCGCGGCCGGTCAGGCGCAGGTATTCGGTGGTCTGCCCGTCGATGAAGAACATCGCGGCGGTGGCGCCGTATTCGGGCGCCATGTTCGAGATCGTGGCGCGGTCGCCCAGCGTCAGACTCGACGCACCTTCGCCACGGAATTCCAGATAGGCGCCGACGACCTTTTCCTTGCGCAGGAATTCGGTCAGCGCCAGCACGATGTCGGTGGCGGTGATGCCGGGCTGGCGGCGGCCGCTCAGTTCCACGCCGACGATGTCGGGCAGGCGCATCCACGACGCGCGGCCCAGCATCACGTTCTCGGCCTCCAGGCCGCCCACGCCGATAGCGATCACGCCCAGCGCGTCAACGTGCGGCGTGTGGCTGTCGGTGCCCACGCAGGTGTCGGGGTAGGCCACGCCGTGGTCGGCATGGATCACGGGCGACATCTTTTCCAGATTGATCTGGTGCATGATGCCGTTGCCCGGCGGGATCACGTCGACGTTGCGGAACGCCTTCTTGGTCCAGTTGATGAAATCGAAGCGGTCTTCGTTGCGGCGATCCTCGATGGCGCGGTTCTTCGCGAACGCGTCGGGATCAAAGCCGCCACATTCCACGGCCAGCGAGTGATCGACGATCAGCTGCACCGGCACCACGGGGTTGACCTTGGCCGGGTCGCCGCCCTGGTCGGCGATGGCATCGCGCAGGCCGGCCAGGTCCACCAGCGCAGTCTGGCCCAGGATGTCGTGGCAGACCACGCGGGCCGGGAACCACGGGAAATCGAGGTCACGCTTGCGCTCGACAAGCTGCCTGAGCGAATCGGTCAGCGTGGCGGGGTCGCAGCGGCGCACCAGGTTTTCGGCCAGCACGCGCGACGTGTACGGCAGTTTGTCCCAGGCGCCCGGGGAGATGTCATTGACGGCAGCGCGGGCGTCGAAATAATCGAGACGGGTCCCGGGCAGCGGTTTGCGGTAGGCAGTGTTCATGGCGACGTGAGGACTGTGCGTGCCTGCCACCGCCCGGCGGGTGGCCGGGCCGGGTGGCGGCACTGTTGTTGTTGCAATGGATCAGGCGCGCTTCTCGATCGGCACGAACTTCAGGTCTTCCGGGCCGGTGTAGTTGGCCGTCGGACGGATGATCTTGTTGTCGATCCGTTGCTCGATCACGTGCGCGGCCCAGCCCGACGTCCGGGCGATCACGAACAGCGGGGTGAACATCGCGGTGGGCACGCCCATCATGTGGTAGCTCACGGCGCTGAACCAGTCCAGGTTCGGGAACATCTTCTTGGCGTCGGCCATGACCGTTTCCAGGCGCTCGGCGATGTTGAACATCTTCATCGAACCGGCGTCCTTCGACAGCTTGCGTGCCACTTCCTTGATCACGACGTTGCGCGGGTCGGCGATCGTGTACACCGGGTGGCCGAAACCGATCACCACTTCCTTGTTTTCCACGCGGCGGCGGATGTCGGCCTCGGCCTCGTCCGGGGTGTCGTAGCGTTTCTGGATCTCGAACGCCACTTCGTTCGCACCGCCGTGCTTCGGGCCGCGCAGCGCGCCGATGCCGCCGCAGATGGCCGAATACATGTCGGAGCCGGTGCCGGCCACCACGCGGCAGGCAAACGTCGAGGCGTTGAACTCGTGCTCCGCGTACAGGATCAGCGACGTCTGCATCGCGCGCTCCCACAGCTTGCTGGGGGGCTCGCCGTGCAGCAGGTGCAGGAAGTGCGCGGCAATCGATTCGTCGTCGGTTTCCACCTCGATGCGGCGGCCGTTGTGGCTGTAGTGGTACCAATACAGCAGCATCGATCCCAGGCTGGCCATCAGGCGGTCGGCGATGTCGCGCGCGCCCGGCGTGTTGTGGTCGTCCTTTTCCGGCAGCACGGTGCCCAGCACCGACACGCCGGTGCGCATCACGTCCATCGGGTGGGCGCTGGCCGGCACCCATTCCAGGGCGGCCTTCACGTTGGCGGGCAGGCCGCGCAGGGCCTTCAGCTTGGTCTTGTAGGCGGCCAATTCGGCCTTGTTCGGCAGCTTGCCGTGCACCAGCAGATGGGCGATTTCCTCGAATTCGCACGTATCGGCGATGTCGAGGATGTCGTAGCCGCGGTAGTGGAGATCGTTCCCGCTACGGCCAACGGTGCACAGGGCGGTGTTGCCGGCGGCAACGCCCGACAGGGCAACGGATTTCTTGGGCTTCGGCGTGGCCAGCGGTTGGGCTTCGGACATCTGGGTCTCCTTGATTCGATTTCGAGTGTTTGGGGTGCGTGCGGTCATGGTGGGGTGTCCTATTGCAGCGCAACAGACCGCATCGCAAAGAATAACGCGTACGTGTGCGGGGGCGTTACCGGGCCTTGCCTTGCGCGAACAGTGCGTCGAGCTTCTGCTCGTAGGCATGGTAGTCGATCCGCTCGTAGAGTTCGGCGCGCGTTTGCATGGTGTCCACGACGTTCTTCTGCGTGCCGTCGCGGCGGATGGCCGCAAAGACGTTTTCGGCGGCCTTGTTGGCGGCGCGGAACGCCGACAGCGGGTACAGCGCCATGGCCACGCCCACGCCGCGCAGATCGTCGAGCGTGAAATACGGGGTGGCGCCGAATTCGGTCAGGTTGGCCAGCACGGGCACCTTCACGGCGTCCACGAACCTGGCGTACATCGCCAGGTCGGTCATGGCTTCCGGGAAGATGGCATCGGCGCCGGCTTCGGCGCAGGCCACGGCGCGCTCGATGGCGGCGTCCAGGCCTTCGACGGCCAGCGCGTCGGTGCGGGCCATGATGACGAAGTGCTCATCGGTACGGGCATCCACGGCGGCCTTGATGCGGTCCACCATTTCGTCCTTGCCGACGATCTCCTTGTTCGGGCGATGGCCGCAGCGCTTGGCGCCGACCTGGTCTTCGATATGCATGGCCGCGGCGCCAAACTTGATCAGCGACCGCGTGGTGCGCGCCACGTTGAAGGCCGACGAGCCGAAGCCGGTGTCAACATCCACCAGCAGCGGCGTGTCGCAGACATCGGTGATGCGGCGGATGTCGGTCAGCACATCATCGAGATTGGAGATGCCCAGGTCCGGCAGGCCCAGCGAGCCCGCGGCCACGCCGCCGCCCGACAGGTAGATCGCGCGATACCCGGCGCGCTTGGCCAGCAGCGCATGGTTGGCGTTGATCGTGCCCGGAATCTGCAGCGGGGTCTCGTCGATCAGGGCCTGGCGGAAGCGGGCACCCGCGGAGCGGGCAAGTTCGTTGGCGGAAAAAGTCATGGCTTGGATCTCTGGGTTGGTTCAATCCTGCTTCGGAGGCAGGGCGGCTCTTTAGCGCAAGGGGTGTGCCAGCCCGCTGAAACGCGAGCCCCGCGCCGCCCGGGCGGCATTCCGGTAGGCAGAAACCCTTATGCGTCAGTGGCTTAGGTGATGTCGACGGCCAGTCATCGCCCACATGAAAGGCCGCTTGCATCACAATAATGCGCTTGTGCATTGCAGGCATGCAATCTTTGGATTTCAAAGTTGAAATGCTTTGCGATGGCGCGCACAATCGGCAAACCGATCTCTTGCGTCCTGCCGCCATGTCGTCGCTGCCTGCCCCGATCCCGCTGAACCCGGCTTCCCCGGCCGTTCCCGGTGCGCGTCCGCGCATCTGGGCGATGGGGATCAGCCGCCTGTCGCGCGCCTTCGCCGACCTGATTCCGGCGTACGCCGCCCGCGCGGAATTCCGCATCGTCGGGCGGGCGTTCGAGTCGGCGGCCAGCGCCATCAACCGCGAGGCGCGCGAGAACCGCGTCGATGTGGTGGTGGCCGGGGGCTCCAACGGCGCCTACCTGCGCCAGCACGTGGACGTGCCCGTGGTGCTGGTCAAGGTCACCGGCTTCGACGTCATGAGTGCGCTGGCCACCGCGCGACGCATTTCGCCCAAGGTGGCCCTGGTCACGCATGCGTCCACGTACGCCGAAGTGGACGACTTCGTGGGTGCGTTCGGGCTCGATATTCCCCGCTATACCTACCTGACCGAAGACGATGCCACGGCGCGCGTGCGGGCGCTGAAGGAAGAAGGCATCCGCGTGGTGGTGGGGCCCGGCATGGTGACCGACCTGGCCGACAAGTACGGGCTGATGGGCGTGTTCCTGTATTCCGGCAACGCCGTGCGGCTGGCGCTGGAGGATGCGATCGAGGCCGCGCGGCTGCGGCGTATCGAATCCACGCGGCGCGATTACGTCAATGCCATCCTGGCCCACCTGAACGAAGGCGTGGCGGCCGTGGACGCCGAAGGGCGCGTGCAGGCGTTCAATCCGGCGATGGAGCGATTCCTGGGCACGCCGGCCGGCGCGGCCGTGGGGCGCAAGCTGTCCACGCTGGCACCGGGCCTGTCGCTCGATGGCGTGATGCAGAGCGGCGCGCGCGAGCTGGAGGCGATCCACCGGCTGGGCGACCGGATGGTGGTGGTCAACCGCATTCCGATCGTCGGCGAGTCTGGCGCTTCGGGGGCGGTGCTGACGATCCAGGACGCCAATGCGATCCATCGCGCCGACCGCAACCTGCGCTCGCGTACGCGGGCCCGCGCGGCGGGCGTGCGCTACAGCCTCGACGACCTGGCCGGCGATTCCCCCGCCATGAGCGACCTGCGGGCGCTGGCGCGGCGCTACGCGGTGGTCGATTCGACGGTGCTGGTCAGCGGGGAAAGCGGCACCGGCAAGGAGGTGCTGGCACAGGGCATGCACGATGCCAGCCCGCGCCGCGCGTTTCCGTTCGTTGCCGTCAACTGCGCGGCATTTCCGGAGGCACTGCTCGAATCCGAACTGTTCGGCTACGAGGAAGGGGCGTTCACGGGCGCCCGGCGCGGCGGCAAGGCCGGCCTGTTCGAATCGGCCCACAACGGCACGCTGTTCCTGGACGAAGTGGGCGACATGCCGCCAGCCTTGCAAACGCGGCTGCTGCGCGTGCTGCAGGAAAAGCAGGTGCTGCCGATTGGCGGTCTGGAAGCCGTGCCGGTCAACGTCCGCGTGATCGCCGCCACCCACCGCGACCTGGCCGCGCTGGTGCGCGAAGGGACGTTCCGCCAGGATCTTTACTACCGGCTCAATATCCTGCGGATCGAAATGCCGCCGCTGCGCGAGCGCGCGGCCGACCTGCCGGCGCTGGCCGCGCTGCTGTACCGGCGTGCCCAGGAACGGCTGGGCATCGACACGCCCGAGCCGCTGCCCGACGTAGTGCGCGGGCGGCTGGCCCGCTATATCTGGCCGGGCAACATCCGCGAACTCGAAAACGTGACAGAACGCATCGCCGTGCTCGTCGCCGGGACGGACCTGGCCCCGGCCGCGCTGCAGCGTGAACTGCAGGCGGCTGTCCCGGAACTGTTTTCGGGGCACGACATGGCCGTCCTGCAGCCGCCGGCAACGGACATGCCCGAGCCGGGCGGAGCAGGGCTGGCGGGTGTTGCCGGGACGCAATCGCTGGCCGGCGTCGCCAGGGCAAGCCAGGCCGAACACATCCGCCGCGTGCTGGCCGAGTGCGGCGGCAACCGTGCCGCCGCCTGCGCCCAGCTGGGCATCAGCGCCACCACGCTTTGGCGGAGGCTGCGGGAGGGATGAAGGGCATCGGCTGTGCTTGGCACATAAACGCAATTAACGGCCACCATGGATCGCAATGCTCGAAGGCCGTTCCGGCCCTGTGCATGCATACTCAGGGGCCGACATAGACGCAGAAAATCGTGGTCGTTCAGCTCACAAACTGCAGCGAATAAAGCACTTACGGCGATCGCGGCCCCTAATCACCGCAAATTCTGCGGTGATTAGCTTGTTCTTGCGGGGAATAGCCACCATAATCTCCGCATGAATCGCGGCGAATACACCTACATCTGGCAGGCACCCGACTGGCCCACTTGGCGATACGACGCCGGTGCGCTGGCGACGCCGATGGCCGAAGCCAGCCACGCGCAGGGGCTGCTGCTGGGACGGCTGTCCGATGTCGGCATGGGCCTGCGCGACCAGGCCTGTCTTGCCGCACTGACCGATGACGTGGTCAAGACGAGTGAAATCGAGGGCGAGCATCTCAGCGTGCATTCCGTTCGCTCGTCGATCGCGCGCAGACTCGGCGTCGACATCGGCGCGCTGGCGCCGGTAGATCGCCACGTCGAGGGCGTGGTCGAACTGGTGCTCGATGCCACGGCCAATTGCCGGACCCCCGTCAGCCAGGCGCGTTTGTTTGGCTGGCACGCGGCGCTTTTCCCTACCGGCTACTCCGGGCTGTCCTCGATCAACGTCGCCCAATGGCGCGACGACGCTGCGGGCCCGATGCAAGTGGTCTCGGGACCGCTGCACCGGCAGCGCGTCCATTTCGAAGCGCCGCCGGCCGGGCGTCTGGCGGCGGAGACCGCGCGATTCCTGGATTGGGTCAATGGCCCGCCTGTCGAGCCGCCGCTGGTCCGGGCCGGCCTGGCCCATCTTTGGTTTGTGACGCTGCACCCGTTCGACGACGGCAATGGGCGTATCGCGCGCGCCATTGGCGACTTGATGCTGGCCCGTGCCGATGGCAGTTTGCAGCGGTTCTACAGCCTGTCAGCGCAGATCCAGCGTGAGCGCAATGCGTACTACGACATCCTCGAGCGGACCCAGAAGGATTCGATGGATGTCACCCCGTGGCTCGCGTGGTTCTTCGAAACGTTGCTGCGTGCCGTGCAGCAGGCCCACGCCACGCTCGACGACGTATTGGCCAAGGCACGATTCTGGCGTCATTGGGGCATGCAGGCGCTCAACGCCCGGCAGGTCAAGGTGCTGAACCGGCTGCTGGACGGCTTCGAGGGCAAGCTCACCAGCAGCAAGTGGGCGGCCATTGCCAAATGCTCCGCAGATACGGCGCTGCGCGACATCAACGATCTGGTGGCGCGCGGGGCGCTGCGCAAGGCGGTTGGCGGCGGACGCAGCACGAGCTACGCGTTGAACGACGCGCCGCCGGACGCCCATGGCCACGCAGGCCATTGAGTGCGTGGCGTCAGCCCTCAAACATCGTCCGCCAGCCGCACCCCGGTGAATTGCCAACGCTGGTGCGGGTAGAAGAAGTTGCGATAGGTGGCGCGGATGTGCGATTCGGGGGTGACGCACGACCCGCCGCGCAGCACCATCTGGCTGCTCATGAACTTGCCGTTGTATTCGCCCACCGCGCCAGCACTGGGCCGGAAGCCCGGGTAGGGCAAGAAGGCGCTGGCCGTCCATTCCCAGACATCGCCGAACATCTGCCGCAGCACGCCCGACGTGTTCTGCCGGTCCGGCAGCGGCCGCAGCGAGCGGCCTTCGATGAAATTGCCGGTCGCGGGCAGGTTGCGGGCCGCGTGTTCCCATTCGGCTTCGGTCGGCAGGCGGCGTTCGGCCCAGCGCGCGAAGGCGTCGGCCTCGAAGAAGCTCACATGCGTGACCGGGCTTTCCGGGTCAACCGGCTGCATGCCGCGCAGCGTCATGTGCCACCAGGTGCCCTCACGGTCTTCCCAGTACAGCGGCGCCTCGATGCGGTTGTCGCAGACCCAGCGCCAGCCATCGGACAACCACAGCCCGGCGGTCTGGTAGCCGCCGTCCTCGATGAATTCGAACCACTGGCGGTTGCTCACGGGGTGCGAGCACAGCGCATACGGCTGCAGCAGCACCTGGTGGCGCGGCGTTTCACAGTCGAACGCAAAGTCGTCGTCGCCATGGCCCACCGTGACGATGCCGCCGGGCAGCGTGATCCAGTCGGGCGCGGGGCGGGGATCGGCCACCACCGGCACCGCCAAGGCCGGCGCGTACGCCGGGCGCAGCGGATTCTGGGCAAACAGATGAAGGATGTCGGTCAGCAGCAGTTCCTGGTGCTGCTGCTCGTGATGCAGGCCCAGCGTGATCAGCGCGGCTTCGTCGTCGGTCTGGGCCGACATCAGCAGCGTGAACATGCTGTCGTCCACGGCCTCGCGGTAGGCCAGCACCTCGTCCAGCGACGGTCGGGTCAGCAGCCCGCGCCGTGGCCGGGGATGGCGCGCGCCGACCGCTTCGTAATAGGAATTGAACAGGTAGCGATACTGCGGGTCCACCGGCTCGTAGTCGGGGATGCGTGCGCCAAGCACGAACTCCTCGAAGAACCACGTGGTATGGGCCAGGTGCCATTTGGCGGGGCTGGCGTCGTCCATCGACTGCACGGTGGCGTCGGCATCGGACAGGTCAGCCACCAGCGCCTCGGTGGCGGCGCGCACATGGCGATACTGGCTCAGCAGGGCGGGTTCGTGCGGCGGATGACTGGCGGTGGCAGGCAGCAGGGCTGAGGCGGCGGCGGTCATGCAGACTCCCGGATGACGGCGGATGCAGGGCTGGCTGGCAGGTTGTCCAGACAGTCGAACCATCATAGACCCATCTGCGCCGGGGGGCGAGCCGGGTGACTTCCGCGATCCCTGTAGGTCGATGCCTACAGCGGCCCGCACGCTGCGTACAGGCAAAAAAATGACAGGTACCCCTGATGGGGATACCTGTCTCAGACAGCAGCCGGCGCCACGGGGATCAGCGCCGGTACTTCACGGAGGCGGGGTGACGGCTCCAGTCGACAACCGGCTGGAACCAATCAGGCAGTTCAGGCGGCGGCGCGCAGCGCGTCGTTCAGGGCGGCGATTTCGGTCTTGGCCGTGCTCAGGCCAGCCTCGCGGGCTTCCGGACCCATGGCCAGGCCGTGGGCGCGGACGAACGAGATATCGGTAATGCCCAGGAAGCGCAGCACCACGTCGACAGTCACTTCATGCAGGTCCAGCGCCGCGCCGTCCTGGCGCACGCCGCCGCGCGACGACACCACGATGGCCTTCTTGCCCTTGGCCAGGCCTTCCGGACCATTCTCGGTGTAGCGGAACGTACGGCCGGCTTGCGCGATGCGGTCGATCCAGGCCTTGAGCTGGCTCGGGATACCGAAGTTGTATTGCGGTGCGCCAATCACGAGCACGTCGGCGGCCAGGAATTCGGCCAGGTATGCCTCGGTGATGTCCAGTTCGGCCTGCTGGGCGGCATTCAGGCCGTCCTTCGGGCCGCCCAGCACGGGCAGCAGGTGGTTGCCGAGGTGGGCCGGCGCTTCACGGTCCAGGTCGCGCACGGTGACCTTGGCGCTGGGGTTCTGGGCCACGAGGTCGGCCACGATGCTGGCGGTCAGGTTGCGCGAGACGGAGTTGTCGCCCAGTACGCTCGAATCGATCTGCAGGATGTTCATTGTCTGGCTCCACTAGTTCGGTTGGGATGGCTGAAAGATATAGTCTGGCCATTGATGCCGGTAGTGAGGCAAAATGCAAATGATTGTTCTATCGATGCAACGGAGCGCCCACCATGCAGGATCTCAACGATTTGTCGCTGTTTGCCCAGGTGGTGCAGCACGGCAGCTTTTCCGCAGCCAGTCGCGCCACGGGGGTGCCTAAATCGCGCCTGTCCCGGCGCATCGCCCAGCTGGAGCGGGATCTGGGCGTCCAGCTGCTGCGCCGGACCACGCGTCAGGTGCGTGTGACGCCGCTTGGCGAGTCTTACTACGCCCATTGCCGCGACATGCTGCAGGCCGCAGAGGCGGCGCGTGAAGTGATCGATCAGGCGCGCGAGCAGCCGGGCGGTCATCTGCGGATCAGTTGTCCCGTGGCCATCGTCCAGATCCTGTTGGCGCCCAATATCGGCCACTTCATGCGCGCCAATCCTGGTGTCCAGCTGGAGATCGATGCCACGAACCGCCGGGTTGACGTGATCGGCGAGGGCTATGACCTGGCCCTGCGCGTGCGCAATGTGCTGGACGATTCCAGCCTGGCCGTGCGCACCTTTGGCCGGAGCGACATGAAGCTGGTGGCCAGCCCCGCGCTGCTGGACAGCATTGGCCGCCCGCGCACGCCGCAGGCGCTGGAAGGCATGCCCGGGGTGGCGCAGAAACCGCACGAAGGGCGCCATGTCTGGACGTTGTTCGACAAGGCGGGCGAGCCCGTCCATATCGGATACGACCCGCGTCTGGTGTCCGACGAGTTCGCGATCCTGCGCGAGGCGGCCATCGCCGGCGTGGGCGTCGCCATGCTCCCGCGCATGTACTGCCGCGACGATGTCGAGCGCGGCGACCTCGAAGTGGTGCTGCCCCAGTGGGACCTGCCGATGGGCGTGCTGCACGCGGTGTTTCCGTCCCGGCAGGGCGTTACGCCGGCACTGCGCCGTTTCCTCGATTTCCTGGCCGAAGTGCTGCCGGAACACGCGCGCAAGGTGGGCATGATGACGACGACCGGTGTGCCGATGCATGCGGCGCCGCCCACCGCGCCGCCGCCCGCGCGATCGGGCACCCAGAAGGCGGACGCGGACTGAGTCCAGGCCGGCGCTTCCCGTTGGCGCTGCGCCTTTACCTTCACGCTGGCACGATCTAAGGTAGTTGTGCAGGTCACATGCGCCTGCATCAAACCGCAAGGAGCCATCGCGATGAGTCGCACGCAAGGAACGCAAGACCTGGGCAAAGCCATTCTCCGTATCGTGCTGGGCGTGCTGATCCTCTTGCACGGCATTTCGAAGCTGATGTCCGGTCCTGGCTTTGTCACGCAGGTGGTGACGCAAGCCGGCCTGCCCGCTGCGCTGGCCTACGGCGTCTACATCGGCGAGATCATTGCCCCCATCCTGCTGATCATCGGGCTCTGGACGCGCCTGGCCGGCCTGATCGTGGCCGTCAACATGCTGTTCGCGTTCGCCCTTGTCCATGCAAAGCAGCTTGGCGAGATGGCGCCCACCGGGGGCTGGGCGCTGGAACTCCAGGCGATGTACCTGGCCGCGGCGCTGGCGGTGGCCCTGCTCGGGGCGGGACGGTTCAGCGTCGGCGGTATCGACGGCAAGTGGAACTAGCCAGCGGGATCTGGTAACCCGGAAATAGGGAGACTGCCATGTCAGGCCTGATGATGTCTCGCGTACCGGCCGCCCTTGGCACGGTGCTGGCCGCCGCGCTGGCAGGCTGTGCCACCGGCCCCGACATCCGTACCGACTACAACCACAGCACCGACTTTTCCCAATACCGCACCTTTGCCTTCCTGCCGCGCCTGGGCACGGACCGGCAGGGCTACGAAAGCCTGACGACGCAATATCTGAAGGACGCGGTGCACAAGGAGATGACGGCGCGCGGCTATGAATATGCGCCGCGCCAGCCCGACCTGCTGGTCAACTTCAACATGCAGTTCCAGCAGAAGATCGTCAGCAGCCCGGCGCCGATGCCGCCGCCCGGCTACATGGGCTATTACGCCTACCGGGGCGGGCTCTACGCGCCGTGGCCCGGCTACGGTTTCTATAGCGATACCTACACCTATACCGAGGGCACGCTGAACATCGACCTGGTCGATGCCAGACGGAACCAGCTCGTCTGGGAAGGCGTGGCCCAGGGCGATGCCAGCCAGCCGGAGCGCCAGACCAGCCAGCTGATGATCGAGCAGGTGGTGGGGCAGATCTTCGCCAGGTATCCGTTCCGCGCGGGCATCGGGGCGCCGGGTCAATAAGGCGTGGCAAAGTCGTAAGTTTTTCCGCGCCGGGCCAGTCCCGCACAGCCAGACCCGCTACAATCGCTGCCCGTGGTTTTGAAGCTGTCATATCAAAAATGGGTCTGGGCTGGTTCGGATTGTCGACCTTCTGGCTGTTGCCGCTTGTCTGGCGAACGGTGGGGCGCGTGCTCGCCGGCGATCGCCGCCTGTTCGGCCGTGGCTCGCTGCGTATATGGATGGGTACGGTGCTGGTGCTGGGCGCCAGTGCCACGCTGGAGGCGTTGACCGGCGGCGAGGGCGAAGGCGCTACCGCCGGGGGTGCCGTCGGCCATGCGCTGGCCGGCACGGTGTCCGGCATGCTGGGCTGGACCGGCGCGCTGCTGATGATGCTGGCCGTGCTGGGCCTGGCCGCGCCGATGGTGTTCGGCGAAACCTGGCGCAGCCTGTTCCTGCTGCGCCGCCCGCGCGTGGATGCCGACGAGGCACCGGCTGCGGCGGCCGCGCGCCACGAATCACGCCACGAATCGCGCCACGAATCGCGCGCCGATCTGCGCGTGGATGCGCGTTCCGACTTCCGCACGGATTTCCGCTCCGAATTCCGCTCCGATCCGCGCTCCGAGGCCGCGCCCGCGCCGGCCGCGCCGCGCGAATCCGGCGATCGCTGGGAAACGACGTCGATGCCCGGTCAGAGCCGGCCGGCGCCGCGTCACAAGGGTATCGAAGCCGTATCCGCACGCCGCCAGCCAGCCTGGCAACCGCCGCCGCGCACGCGCCAGTCGCCCCCGCAGCCGGGCGAGATCTGGCTGCATCAGGCTGGCGCCCCGGGCGCCGTGAAGGCCGACCCGGTGGCCACACCGGCCCGCGCGGCATTGAGGCCCGACGTGCCCACGCCGCCGTCGCCGCAAGCCCGGCCGCAACCGAAGCCGCAACCGCAAGCCCGGCCCGACGCCAGACCCTCCGCACCACAGGCCACTGTGGTCAGCAGCCCGTTCCGCAATCCGCAACTCGGCCTTCGCTCGGCCATCACGACGCTGCCGGAGGCCATGGCTAAGCCCGCCGCGGTGGCGGCAAGCCCCGCTGCGGCCGTGGCGGCACCCGCTGAATCGGACGTGGCCGTCGCCGAAGCGCCGACCGTGGCCGACACGCAGGCGGCCGCGCAAGCCGATACCCCCGTCGCGCGCGCCACCGAGATCGCGGCTGATATCGCGACCGATATCGCGGCTGATATCGCGATGATCGCGGCTGCCACCGACTTGGCGGAGGAGGCTGTCGCACCGGCGCAGGCCGACGAACCCGTCACGCTGGCGTCCCTTCGCGATGAAGCGATGACGCTGCTGGCCGAATTGCGCGCGCTGGCTGGCAAGCCAATCGAAGCGCCCGCCGTCGAAGTGCCGGCTGAGGCCGGGCCGCTGGAAGCGGCGGCAGACCCGGCGCCGATCCAGGCGGCTGTCAAGCCGTTGGCGGCCGAGGCGGCTGTCGCGTTCGACCCGGCCGTTGAAGCCGAAGCCGAGCCGGTCGCTGCGGAGTGGATCGAGCCGGGCGCGCCGCAATCCCAGGCGCTGGAATCCCAGGCGCCGACAGCCCCGGCGCAAACGGCATCGGAAGCCATCGACGCCGCCGTTGCCGCGTCGATCTCGGAAGCCGAGGCCGAACCGGCCCCCGGGGCCGAAGTGGATACGGCCCTCGATGCGGCGGCCGACCCGCAAGTCGCCACCGTCGTGACGGCACCCATCGACGTGACGGAAGCGTTGCAGCCGGCCGATACCGTGCCGGCGCCGGAGCCTGCGCCGGTAGAGGATGCCAACGCCTTCGTCCAGCCCACGCCAAAGCCGCGCATCGTGCTGCCGGCCGTGGTGGGCAATACGGTGGCGCTGACCCCGGCCCAGCCCGCTGCGACCCAGACGTCGTTCACGGTGGCGCCTGCGCCACTTCCGGTGCCTGCAGCCCCCCGCGTGCCGGTTGACTACCGGCTGCCCGGCACCGACCTGCTGGAACCCGCCGCCGAGACCGGCGAGAGCGCGGAACAGATTTCCGAGGAACGGCTGCAGCAGACCGGCGAACTGATCGCGCAGCGGCTGGCCGAGTTCAAGGTGCCGGTGTCGGTGGTGGGCGCCAGCGCCGGTCCAGTCATCACGCGTTTCGAGGTCGATCCGGCTGTCGGCGTGCGCGGCGCGCAGGTGGTGGGCCTGATGAAGGACCTGGCGCGCGCGCTGGGCGTGACGTCGATCCGCGTGGTCGAGACGATTCCGGGCAAGACCTGCATGGGGCTGGAACTGCCCAATGCAAAGCGCCAGATGATCCGCCTGTCGGAGATCGTCAGCGGCAGCGCGTTCGATGCCCATGCGTCGAAGCTGGTGCTGGCAATGGGCAAGGACATCACGGGCAATCCCGTGGTGACGGACCTGGCCCGAGCGCCGCACCTGCTGGTGGCCGGCACGACCGGTTCGGGCAAGTCGGTGGCGGTGAACGCCATGATCCTGTCGATGCTCTACAAGGCCACGCCGGAAGACGTGCGCCTGATCATGATCGACCCGAAGATGCTGGAATTGTCGGTCTACGAGGGCATCCCCCACCTGCTGGCGCCCGTGGTGACCGACATGAAGCAGGCCGCGCACGCGCTGAACTGGTGCGTGGGCGAGATGGAAAAACGCTACCGGCTGATGTCGGCGCTGGGCGTGCGCAACCTGGCCGGCTACAACCAGAAGATCCGCGCGGCCGAAGCGGCCGGGCAGAAGGTGCCGAATCCGTTCTCGCTGACCCCCGACGCGCCGGAGTCGCTATCGACGCTGCCGCTGATCGTGGTGGTGATCGACGAACTGGCCGACCTGATGATGGTGGCGGGCAAGAAGATCGAGGAACTGATCGCCCGCCTGGCGCAGAAAGCGCGGGCAGCGGGCATCCACCTGATCCTGGCCACGCAGCGGCCGTCGGTGGACGTGATCACCGGCCTGATCAAGGCCAATATCCCGACGCGCGTGGCGTTCCAGGTGTCGTCGAAGATCGACTCGCGGACCATCCTGGACCAGATGGGCGCCGAAAGCCTGCTGGGGCAGGGCGACATGCTGTTCCTGCCGCCGGGCACCGGCTATCCGCAGCGCGTGCATGGCGCCTTCGTGGCCGACGAGGAAGTGCACCGCGTGGTGGAGCACTGGAAGCAGTTCGGCGAGCCGGACTATGACGAAGCCATCCTGGCGGGCGATGTGCCCGAAGGCGCTGCCGATCTGTTTGGCGAAGGCGGCGGCGATGGCGAGGCCGACCCGCTCTACGACGAGGCCGCGCAATTCGTGCTGACGTCACGCCGGGCGTCGATCTCGGCCGTGCAGCGGCAACTGCGCATCGGCTACAACCGCGCGGCGCGCCTGATCGAGCAGATGGAAGCCGCCGGCCTGGTGTCGCCGATGGGCCGCAACGGCACGCGCGAGGTCATCGCGCCCGGCGGCCCGGGCGACTGACCGGCACGCACCGGAACAAGGCCATCGCCATGCGCGCCATCCAGGGCAACCTGCTGCACGACATCCCGGTCCATACCGATGGCGAGGTCTTTACGGACCTGCTGTCGTGGCAAGCCACGGGCCGGGTCCGGATCGAGCGGATCGTCTCGAACGGCCAGGCCAGTCCGCCGGACTTCTGGTACGACAGCGCCGACGACGAGTGGGTGCTGGTGATCAGCGGCAGCGCCAGCGTGGAAATCGACGATGGCACCCGCCACAGGCTCGGCGCCGGCGACTGGCTGCAGTTGCCGGCCCATTGCCGCCATCGGGTGGCCTGGACCGACGCGGCGCAGCCCACGGTCTGGCTGGCCGTCCATGTGAGCCCGGAAGCAAAGTAACCGCCCGGGGCTGCGAGGGGGAAATGGGCGCACGCCGGGATGTCTTGTATGGCCCTCGTATGGCTTTATGATGTCGGGACAACTCACCCGGAGACTCCGGCTTGTCCCCCACGCCCCGGCTGCTCGTCGTCTGGTTCTCGCTTGCCTGTTTGTTCGGCCCGGCCGCCGTCCACGCTGCCCAGCCCGACACCCTGCGCATTGGCTCCAAGCGATTCACCGAGTCGTACATCCTGGGCGAAATCCTGGCGCAGGCCGCGGCGCCCCATGTCGGCACGCGGCACCTGCAGGGTCTTGGCAACACGGCCATCGTGTTCGAGGCGCTCAAGGCCGGCAATATCGATGCTTACCCCGACTACACCGGCACGCTGGCCAGCGAGGTGCTGAAGTTGCCCGGCCGCGCCACGCTGGCGCAGATCAACGCCGCGCTGGCGCCGATGGGGCTGGGCGCGGCCATTCCGCTGGGATTCGAGAATACCTATGCCATCGCGGTTGCCGATGCCCGTGCGGGCAGCCTGCATACGCTGGCAGACCTGGCGCGCCAGCCGAACATGCGACTGGGCCTGTCGCATGAATTCCTGGGGCGGGCCGACGGCTGGCCGTCGCTGGTACGGGCCTATGGCCTGCCGCACAAGCCGGTCGGCATCGACCATGGCATTGCCTACGAGGCGCTGCGCAATGGCCAGATCGACGGCACCGACATCTACTCGACCGACGCCAAGATCCATCGATTCCACCTGCGCGTACTGGAAGACAACCTGCACGTATTTCCCGGCTACGAGGCCGTGATCGTGTACCGGCTGGACGTGCCGCAGCGATTTCCGGCCGCCTGGCAGGCGTTGCGGCAGCTGGCCGGGCGTATCACCGTGACCGACATGATCGACATGAATGCAGCGGCGGAGATCGGCGGGGAATCGTTCACGGCCATTGCGCGGCGATTTCTGTCGGGCCGGCCGGTCGCTGCGGGCGGTGGCGGGGAAGGCCGGGCCGTTGGCCATCGCCTGCTCCCGGTGCTGGTGAGTGCCGATACCTGGCGGCTGACGCTGCGCCACCTGGCGCTGGTGGGCGGCGCGGTGGGCGCGGCTACGCTGGTGGGGTTGCCACTGGGCATCGTGGCGGCGCGCCGGCGCCGGCTGGGGCAGGTGCTGCTGGCGCTGGTGGGCATGCTGCAGACGGTGCCGTCGCTGGCGCTGCTGGCCATGCTGATTCCGTTGCTCGGGCAGATCGGCGTCTGGCCGGCGATGATCGCGCTCTTCCTCTATGCGCTGCTGCCCATCGTGCGCAATGCGTGCACGGGCCTGCAGGAAATTTCCCATGGCATGCGCGACGCGGCGCGGGCGCTTGGGTTCCGGCCGCTGCAGGTACTGCGCTACGTGGAAATCCCGTTGGCCATGCCGGTGGTGCTGGCCGGGGTCAAGACTGCCGCCATCATCAGCGTGGGCACGGCGACCATCGCCGCCTTCGTGGGGGCTGGCGGCTACGGCGAGCGCATCGTCACCGGACTGGCGCTCAATGATTCGACGTTGCTGCTGGCGGGCGCCATCCCGGCCGCGCTGCTGGCGCTGCTGGTGCAGGGCGCGTTCGGCGGCGTGGAATGGTGGATACGCCGCCAGCGTGTGTCCCGAGGCTAACCCATCCGTGATGCCCATGCGTGGATTCAAGATATTCCGATACTGGTGGCTGGCGATGGCGCTGATACCGATGGCCGGCGCCGCGCTTGGCGCCGGGCCAGCGCCGGCTGCCGCCGCCGATCAGGTTGCACGCGGGCGCTACCTGGCCCGCATCGCCAACTGCGTGGCCTGCCACACGGCCGCAGGCGGCGCGCCCATGGCCGGCGGGCTGCCGTTGCAGACCGGCGTCGGCACGGTGTATTCGACCAATATCACGCCCGACGCCGAAACCGGGCTCGGGCGCTATTCGCTCGACGATTTCGACCGCGCGGTGCGCCACGGCCAGGCGCGCGATGGCAAACGGCTGTACCCGGCCATGCCCTATACGTCCTACGCGAAGATGACGCGCGACGACGTGGCGGCGCTCTACGCCTGGATGCGCAGCGAGGTAAAGCCGGTGCGACAGGCCAATCGCGAGACAACGCTGCAGTGGCCGTACAGCATGCGCTGGCTGCTCGTGCCCTGGAACTGGCTGAACCTGCGCGGCGATCCGGTGCGGGCCGATGCGAAGCAGGGCCAGGCCTGGCAACGCGGCGCCTATATCGTGCAGGCCGTGGCCCACTGCGGCGCATGCCACACGCCGCGCGGCATGCTGTATGGCGAGAAGGGCATCGACGAACGGAGCCGCCACTTCCTGTCAGGCGCCACCGTCGAGGGGTGGTCGGCCACCAATCTCACCGGGGATGTCCTGACCGGGCTGGGGGCTTGGTCCAAAGCGGACCTGGTGGAGTACCTGCACACGGGCCGCAACGCCCACGCCACGTCGTTCGGGCCGATGTCCACGGTGATTGCCTCGTCCACGCAGTATATGAGCGCCGCCGATCTCGATGCGGTCGCCACGTACCTGAAATCCATTGCCGGCGCCCGGGGCGAGACGCAGCCATTCCGCTTCGACGCGACGGCGCAGCAGCAACTTGACCAGGGCCGCTTCGACACGCCCGGCGCGCGCCAGTACGCCACCTTCTGCATGCCTTGCCACCAGAGCAGCGGCAAGGGCTTTGCGCGGGTGTTTCCGCCGCTGGCCGGCAATCCGACCGTGGTCGATCCGAATCCGGCATCGCTGGTCAACCTGCTGCTCGACGGCGCCGTGACGGCACGCGTGGACACGGCCCCCACCGACTACCACATGCCCGGCTACGGCTGGACGCTGGACGACCAGGCGCTGGCCAATCTGCTGACCTTCATCCGGGGCAGCTGGGGCAATCGCGCCGCGCCCGTGACCCCGGAAGCCGTGGCCGAGCGCCGCCGCGCGATGGGCGTGCGCGCCCCCGAGACCCCATGACGCCATGACGATCACCCGCAGAGACTTTCTGAACGGCACCGCCATGACCGTGGCAGCGGGTCTGGCCCCGGCGCAGCTGCTGGCGGCCCCTGGGCCGGCCCCGGGCATCTATCCGCCCGCGTTGACGGGCCTGCGCGGCAACCATGCCGGCACCTACACGCTGGCGCACAGCCTGGCGCGCGAAGGCGCCACGTATCCCGGCGTGCTGGCCAGGGAAGCCTACGATCTGGTGGTGGTGGGCGGCGGCATCAGCGGCCTGGCGGCGGCGTGGTTCTATCAGCGCCGGTTTGGCGCCCGGCGTCGCATCCTGATTCTCGACAATCACGACGATTTCGGCGGCCATGCCAAGCGCAACGAGTTCACGGTGCGTGGGCGCACGCTGGTCACGTACGGCGGCAGCGCCGAGATGCCGCCGTCGGCCAACGACAATGCCGCAGTGCGCGCGCTGCTGGCGGGGCTGGGGCTGGCGCCCACCGCGCAGGCGCAGGCCTTGCCCGGCGAAGACTATGAACGCCGCGGCCTCGGGCGTGCCGTGTTCTTCGACGCCGGGCATTTTGGTCGGGACCAGTGGGTGGCCGGCGATCCGTATGCCGGCATTGTCGATGCGCGCCTGCGTGGCGCCGCGGTATCGACCGATGCCATCGACAAGCTGCGTGGTTTTCTGGAGAAAGCGCCATTACCCGCAGCGGATCGCGAGGCGCTGCTGCGGCTGGCGCAGGGTGCCACCGATTTTCTGGCGGGGATGCCAGCCGAGACCCGGCGCACGTATCTGCAATCCACGCGCTACGCCACGTTCTTGCGCGACAAGGCCGGGCTGGGGCTGGGCGCGCTGCGTTTCCTGCGCAGCCGCAGCCAGGACGCCTACGCGCTGGATGCCGACGGGATCTCCGTGGCACAAGCCATCGCCATCGGGTTGCCTGCCGGCGCCGGCATGCCCGACCCGGGTGTGGATGCCCGGCTGGGCAAGTCACCGGCGTCGCGCCAGTGGTTTGCGGATGGCAACGCCACGCTCGCCCGGGCGCTGGTAGCACAACTGGTGCCCGACGTGCTGCCAGCCGGCAGTCTGGCGGCCGGCGTTGCGGGCACGTCCCGCATCGGCTACGGCAAGCTCGACCAGGACGGCAGCGCCGTGCGCATCCGGCTGAACAGCACGGCGATCGCGGTCGAGCCCGATGTGCGCATCACGCGCGTGACCTACGGCTGGCAGGGCAATCTGCAACGCGTCGAGGCACAGCACGTGATTGTGGCCGGCTACGGCATGATGGTGCCGTTCATCGTGCCGACCCTGCCGGCGCCGGCCAAGGCCGCGCTGCGCGCGGAGGTCAAGGCGCCGCTTGTCTACGCGAAGGTGGCACTCGACAACTGGCGCGCCTTTGACGCGCTGAAGGCGTGGCGCGTCCATGCGCCGGCCATGGTCTATTCCGATCTCTGGCTGGAGCCTACGGCTGGCGGGCGGGATGATCCGGTGGTGCTGCACATGCTGTATGTGCCGACCGTGCCCGACAGCGGCATGCAGGCACGCGAACGCTTCCGCGCGGGGCGGGCGTTCCTGCTGGGCACGCCCTTCGATGTGCTGGAGCGCGATATCCGCGCGCAGCTGGACCGCATGCTGGCCGCCGGCGGCTTCCAGTCGGCCCGCGATATTCGCGCCATCACCGTCAACCGCTGGGCGCATGGCTACAGCTATATGCCTTCCACGCTGGTGCCTGACGACGCAGGTCTGCAAGGCGCGCTGGATCAGGCGGGCCTGGGCGTCGGCAATGTCCGTATTGCCGGGGCCGATGTGGCCGGAAGTCCTTCGGTCACCGCAGCCATCGACCAGGCGCAGCGCGCTGTGTCGTCGTTGCGGGCGGACAGTTAAGAAAGGGTGTCGGGCGGTGTCTCGCGGCAGGATGGCGTCGGGTTGGAGATGCCCGGCCGGACTCAGGGTGGTCGCGCGGTGTTCCCCCGCACGTACCGCGCATAACCGGATTCAACCGCCATTCACGAATTTGTACAGCAGTCGGCGAAATTCCTCGAATTCCTCAACAGTAAATCCCTGCAAGCGCTGATTCAATACTTCCGGCGCAATAGTCGGGATTTCGGAGGCAATACTCCGGCCTTTGGGTGTCAGGGTCAAATTCACCACGCGCCGGTCGTCAATGCTGCGGCTGCGTTCGAGCAGGCCTTTTTCCTCGAGCTTGTCGAGCATGCGGGTCATCAGGCCGCTGTCGATGCCAAGGAGCTTGCTGATCTCGAACGGGGTGCTCGCCATTCCTCGCGTGAGGGCAAGCAGAATACCCATTTGTTGGCCGTTGATGTCCAGTGGGCGCAGCGCCGAGTCCATTTCCATCAGAAGGCTGTTGCGGGCCTTGTTCAGGTGAAAGCCAATGCTTTGCGTCAGCTGGAAATTGTCAGGTGTGTAGTGCTTCACGACGGTTTCCTTTTGCGTTGCACTGATCGAAAGTTGATCGGTCAGTAACCGATCCACGCCCCGAACGAATGCTGTGTTGCGGGCATTCGTCGGACCGTAGTCTGGCAAAACCGCTGAGAAAGGGGAATTCAATTTTATTGTGTCTCGAATTAGATGAAATGAAATGCGCGAAACTGTGTCGATGAGATTTTCTGTGGCGCAATTGAAGGCAATTGGATAATCCCCCGTACGGGTTATTGAATGACTCGACATTATGTCAATGTGTGACGCCAGTAATGCTTTCGCCTGCAATATCACGAAGACGCGATGCGAAACTGCTTAAGGCGGGGTGCAAGAAAGTTCATCACGGCGCGGCGTCTATCCGGCGGGGCACTCCGGTACATTGCCCGGCAGGGGCTTGATATGCCACACAGGCCCATGTCGATCATTGCTCTGGAGTTCACCCGATGCGAGTGCCAGCTGGAGGAAAATCCGCCCGTAAATCGCTACGCAAATTCGTAGTGCAGGTTGCCGGCGGCCTATGCGTCGCCGTCGGCGCGTTTCCAGGTGGGGCCGGGGCGCAATCGAGCGCCGAGCTGGCCAACAAGAGCAACAACCCGCTGAACCTGGCGCCGTCATTCAATATCCAGAATTTCTATTCGCCGCGGCTGTATGGCAGCAATGCCCATACCAACGACCTGCTATTGCGCCCGACCCTCCCGGTGGCGCCGGGCAGCCTGATCGGCGTGCCCCAGATATTCCGTGGCACGGTGCCCATCAGTACCCGGCCCAAGGCCGACGGCTCGTACGAAACCGGCCTGGGCGACATCAACCTGTTCGATATCTTCCTGTTGCGCAGTGAAGGCATGCAGATCGGCGCCGGCCCGTTGCTGACGATGCCGACCGCCACCGATCCCAGCCTGGGGACCGGCAAGTGGCAGGCCGGCGTGGCCGCCGTGGTGGTGGACCCCACGCCCGCGCGGCTGCTGGGCATGCTGGTGCAGTGGCAGCATTCGTTCGCCGGGCAAAGCAGCCGGCCCGACGTGCAGTCGCTGACGGCCCAGCCGTTCATGATCTTCAACCTGCCGCATGGGTGGTACGTGCGATCCACGGGGACGTGGACCTTCGACCTGCAGCATGGCACCTACTACGTGCCGATTGGCCTGGGCGCGGGCAAGGCGTGGAAAGACGGGCACACCATCTTCAACGCGTTTGTCGAGCCGCAGTATTCCGTGCTGCATGACGGCAGTGGCGTTCCGCAATGGACGATATTTGCCGGCCTCAACATGACCTTCGGCAAATGAAGCGTACCTGGGCAGTGTTCGCGGTGATGGCATCGGCGTGGCTGGCCAGCGCGCCGGCGCCGGTGCGCGCCGAGCCCGATCTGCCGGACGGTGCAGCCGCGGCGTTGCCGGTTCCGTCAGCCGTGCCATCCGAAGCCCCGTCGGCGGGGGGCAATGCGCCGGCACCCAAGCCGAAGCTGTCGCTGTTCGACCCCGAGGACGGGATGTTCGACATGAGCGACTTCCTGCTTCACCACAAGGGCGCACTGCCGGTGCCGACGATCATCACCGAGCCGGCCGTGGGCTATGGCTTTGGGCTGGCGCTGGCGTTCTTCTCGGAATCGATGGCCGATGCCGCGGCAGAGGCCCGGGCATCGGGCAAGGGGCCGGCGCCGCCCAATATCACGGCCGTGGGCGGGGCCTATACGGAAAACGGCACCTGGGCAGCCGGCGCCGCGCACTTCCATACCTGGGGCGGCGACCGCATCCGCTATCTGGGTGCCATCGGCAAGGTCAACGCCAACCTGGAATACTTTGGCGTGCAGAACCAGCCGCGCGCCTATTCGCTCGATGGCTTCGCGCTGGTGCAGCAGTTGCTGTTCCGCGTGGCCGATTCCCATTGGTATATTGGGCCGCGCTACGTCTATGCGGACACCACGGCGAGCTTCAAGTTTGGCGCTTCGGCCAATGAACTGGGACCGATCGACAAAAGCCAGCGCATCGGCAAGGGCGGCCTGGTGGTCGACTACGATTCGCGCGACAACATCTTCTTCCCGAACAAGGGCAGCTACGCGGAATTCGAGGCCCAGTTTGCCCGCGGCGGCCTGGGCAGCACGCAAGACTTCAATATGTTCAACGCGCGTGGCTTTACCTGGCTGCCGCTGGCGCGCACGTGGATCCTGGGCCTGCGGGCCGATACCAGATTCTCGTCCGGCGACGTGCCGTTCTACGCGCAGCCGTATGTGGACCTGCGCGGCGTGCAGAAGGGCCGCTATCAGGACCGCAACGCGCTGGTGGCCGAGGCCGAGCTGCGCTGGGACGTGACGCCGCGCTGGTCGGTGCTGGCGTTTTCTGGCATGGGCAGGGCCTACGGCCGCTGGAACGACTTTTCGGACGCCTCCAACGTCGTCAGCGTCGGCGGCGGCTTCCGCTACATGATCGCGCGCAAGCTGGGGCTGTCGATGGGCATCGACGTGGCCCACAGCAAGAACCAGAACGCGTTCTACCTGCAGGTGGGCAGCGCCTGGCACTAGGCCCCGGGCGCCGCCGCTGCCTCGACGCCTTGCTGTGTCAGACCACGGCCGGGAAGTCCAGCGTGGTGTCGTTGACGCGATTGATCATGTTCGTGAACAGGATCGCGCTGATGGCCTGGATGGCTTCCACGATCTGCGCATCGCTGTAGCCGGCGGCGCGCACCGCCGCCACGCTGGCGGCCGGTACGGTGCCGCGGGTGCCCACCAGTTCCACGGCGAAACGCGTCAGCGCATCGATCTTCGCGTCTTCGGGGAACGTGCCCCGGCGCAACTGCTGCGTCTGTTCCACGCTGAAGCCGGCAATCTTTGTCGCAGTCAGCGTATGGGCAGCCAGACAGTAATCACAACCGCTGTGCTCGCTGACGGACAGGTTGATCGCTTCCAGTTCCCTGGCAGACAGGCTGCCTTGCTTGAGCACGGCGTTGGTCTGCAGCGCCTGGGCCAGCACGGCCGGCGCGTTGCTGCCGATGGTGGCGTAGGCGTTAGGCACCTTGCCGACGGCCTTGCGGATGGCGCCGAACAGTTCGGCGGTCTGGCCCGTGGCGTCCTGGGCGGCGATGGTATGGAGGCGGGTGGTCATGGTGTTGACTCCTTCAGATCGGATTGGATTGCGGGTTGCATGTCGGGGTTCGGGTGCCGCATCCGGCTTGGTAGCAGCACTGCCTTGGACTCAATGGTAGAGGCGACGACGATCCGGATGGATTAGAATCAAATCAAATTTTTGCTCAATCGTCTCACCACCCGAATGTATCCATGGACAGCCTGAGCGAACTGGTGCGCCTGCTGGCGCCATCCGGAACCGTCGACCTGCATTGCCGGGTGGCAGGTGCCTGGTCTGCCCACAACGCGCAGGCAGCGCCCGGGCACGTGCCGTACCACGCCATCCTCCACGGGCACGCCGATGTATCGATGGGCAGCGAGCCGCTGCGCGTGGCGGCAGGCGATGTGCTGCTGTTCCCGCACGGGGCGGCGCATACGTTGTCGGGCGTGCACGGCGGCACGACACGCCAGGCGGATTCCGGGCCGGAATCGCGCCATTTCAACGGGGTGGTGACCGAGGTGACAGTGCCGGGCGCGGCCGAGCCGCTGGACATCCTCTGCGGCACCTTCGTGCTGGGCAGTTCGGCGGGCGTGCTGCTGCGCGCGCTGCCCGAGATGCTGTGTGTCAAGACCGGCGCCAAGGGTGACGCCGGCCTGGGCTGGCTGCGCGGCCTGATCGGCATGATGCATGGGGAAGCCGAGGCGCCGGGGCCCGGCAGCGCGGCGATCATCGCCGATCTGTCAACCGCGCTGTTCACGGTGCTGCTGCGCACGCTGATCGCGCAGGGGGCGGTGTCGCATGGCGTGATGGCGCTGATGGCCGATGCGCGCCTGGCGCGGGCCGCGGATGCCGTGGTACGCCATCCCGAACGGCCGTGGACGGTCGACAGCCTCGCGCAAGTCTGCAGCATGTCGCGGGCCACGCTGGCCCGGCGCTTTGCACAGCTTGGCATGACGCCGCTGGAACTGGTGACCACGCTGCGCATGGAACGCGCCGCGCGGCTGCTGCGGCGGGACGGACTGTCGGCGGCGGCAGTGGCCGAACAGTGCGGCTACGCCTCGCAGGCCGCCTTCGGCCGGGTATTCAGCCAGCATTTCGGTCTGGGGCCGGGCGCGTACCGCCGCCAGCATCGCGCGCTTCGCCATGCAAGCGGTAGCGCGACCATTGTCCCGCAGCAACACGCCGGGCACGTAGGACGCGTCTGACACTGCACACCGCCCGCGCGCACTGGCAGGGCCCGTGTCTCGCGGACTAGACTGGCTGGACGATGACCTGTTCCTTCTTGCGGGAGGATGTCGCCATGGCCGCACGTTCCATCGCTTCGCTGTCGATCAGCTTCGGGCTGGTTTCCATTCCGGTGAAGGTCTATTCGGCCACCGAAAGCAAGTCGGCCATCAGCTTCAACCTGCTGCACAAGGGGTGCGGGTCGAGGCTGCGCCAGCAATACATCTGCCTGAAGGAAGACGTGGTGGTGGAGCGCGCCGACATGGTCAAGGGCTACGAATTCGAGAAGGACCGTTATGTGACCTTTACGCCCGACGAGCTGAAGGCGCTGGAGGATGCCGCCGAGCAGACCATCGACATCGTGTCGTTCATGCCGCTGGGCGCCATCGACCCGATCTACTACGACAAGGCCTATTACCTGGGCCCCGACAAGCGCGGCGGCAAGCCCTACAACCTGCTGGCCGAGGCCATGCGGGAAACCGGCACCTGCGCGCTGGCCAAGTGGGCCTGGAAGGGCAAGCAGTACATGGTGCAGATCCGCGTGGGCCAGGACGGCCTGATCCTGCAGCAACTGCTTTATGCCGACGAGGTACGCGACATGTCCGACCTGCATGTGGAGCGCATCGACGTGGCGCCCGCCGAACTCAAGCTGGCGCAGCAGCTGATCGAGCAGAATGCGGTGGACGGCTACGACGCCAGCGCCTATGTGGACGAGGAAAAACAGCGCATCCTGGAACAGATCGACAAGAAGATCGCCGGCAAGAAGATCACGGTGGCCGCCGAGACGCCTGCGCCGGCCGGTGGCGAGGTGATCGACCTGATGGAGGCGCTGCGCAAGAGCATCGGCAACAACAAGCGCCAGCCGGCAGCGAAGTCGGCCGGCAAGGCCGCCGCCGTCAAGGCGGCCGCGCCCGAAGCCCCGGCGCGCAAGACCGCCCGCCGGGCCACCGCGGCCCCGGCCGAAGCGCCGAAGCGCGCGGCGCGCAAGTAGGGCGCCTGGGGCGGCAATGCAAGCCTATTCGATGCGCGACGTGCAGGGGCTGCTGGGCATCTCGCGCAGCGTCATCACGGCGTTGATGACGGCCGGCGTGATTTCGCCCAGACGCGGCGCGCGCCAGGAATACCGCTTCACCTTCCAGGATGTGGTGCTGCTGCGCACGGCGCAATCACTGCGCGAGGCGGGCGTGCCCACGCGCCATGTCACACGGTCGCTACGGCACCTGCAGGGACTTGGCGAGGACGGCCGTCCGCCCACCGGCCTGCGCGTGACGGCTGTGGGCGGCGATGTGGCCGTGCAGGATCGCCGGGGGCGTTGGCATGTCGATTCGGGGCAGTTCGTGCTGGACCTGGACGATGCCGACCACCGGCGCGCCGGCGCCGAAGTCGTCGAGATGCGACGTCGCGCCACGCGGCAGGCACCGGGCCCCATGCAGGACGAGATCGGCCCGTCGGACTGGTTCGAACGCGGCGTTTCCCTCGAACATGTGGCGCCACGTGATGCCGAAGCCGCGTATCGGCATGCCCTGGCGCTGGCCCCCGATTATCTCGATGCTTGGCTCAACCTCGGCTGTCTGCTGTGCGACCAGGACCGGTTTGCCGACGCCGCCGCCGAATACCGCAAGGCCCTAAGTTATCTGCCATATCAACCGTTAATCCATTTCAATCTTGGCGTCGCCCTCGAGGATGCCGGTGCGAAGCGTGAGGCACTGGAAAGCTATCACGCGTGTATCGAACTGGCGCCCGACTTTGCCGACGCCCATTACAACGCCGCGCGACTGCACGAGGCGCTCGGCGACCCGCATCGGGCCATCCGCCATTACAACCAGTATCGCAAGCTGGAGCCGGTGGTATAGCCGGCAACATGCCGTGGTCACATCCTCCGTGTAGGCGCGCCGCCGACAGCATTGACACGCCCATCCGCTCCACAATCGGCGGAATCGGGCACAAGACGACAACAAGGGGACCTTGGCTTTGAATTTCTGGCAGGAGCGATTTGGCGGCTGGCATGTGTCGCCGCTGGCGCTGCTGGGGTGGCTTGGTACGTGCCTGTGCTTTGTTGCGGTGGCGGTCTGGCTTGGCCGGCAACGTGCCGATCATCTCGTCACGCAGCGCGAGGCCAGCATCGGCGCCGAGATCGTGGCAGCCCTGGAGCGCGTGGCGGAGACCGTCGATACGCTGGGCCGCCAGCACGTGGCGCCGCTGGCCGGCAAACCGTGCGCGCAAGCCGACCGTGCGCTGGCCACCGCACACAGCTTCATTCCTTATATCCGCACCGCCGCGCTGGTCGAACGCGGCGTCATCTATTGCTCGGGCACGCGGGGCCCCATAAATGTGCCGCTGGCCTACTACTTTGCCGATCCGCAACCGGGCGTGTCGCACCGGCTGATGCTGGTGCAGGGCACGCCGTTCCGCGAGTATGCGCCGGCGCTGGCGATGTTCCTGCCGCAGCCGGGCCAGCCCGACCGGGGCAGCTTCCTGCTGATCGAGGGGCGCTATGTCACCGATGCGCTGTCGCAAGGACTGGGCTTTGGCGCATCGGAAATCGTACTGACGGTGGGCCAGGCGTCGATCTATCACGATGGGACATATCTGCCCGCCCCGGCCAGGACGGCGGACGGCGTGACCACGCTGTCGAAGGCATGGCCGATGCAGGTCAAGGTGCTGGCATCCTTCGAATACGTCAACGCAATGCACCGCAAGTACGACCTGCTGTATGGTGCCATCGGCCTGCTCGCCGGGCTGCTTGTGGTGGCACTGTTCCTGCTTGTGGCTGCACCGCGCCGCCTGTTGCTGCAGGCGGTGCGACAGGCACTGAAGCGCAGCGAGTTTCATCTGGTGTACCAGCCCATCGTCGAGGTGCACTCGCGGCAATGGATCGGTGCCGAGGCTTTGCTGCGCTGGCAGCATCCGCGCTGGGGCAGTATTCCGCCAGGGTCGTATATCGAGACAGTGGAGTCGACGCCGTTGATCGACGACATCACGCATTTCGTGCTGCGCCGGGTGGTGGAGGACATCAACCATTACGGCCCCTCGGCACCGCTGCACGTGGCGGTCAACGCCGCGCCGCTCAGCCTGCGCCGGCGCACCTTCCTGGGCGACCTGGCTGCCTTGCAGCGGGCCATGCCGGACGGGTCGGGGCTGGTGCTGGAAATCACCGAGCGTCACCTGCTGGCGGACAGCGGCGCCACCCGCGAGGCCTTCGACCGGCTGCACCAGGCCGGCATCCGCCTGGCCGTGGACGACTTCGGCACCCGCAACAGCAACCTGGACCTGATCAAGAGCTTTCCGTTCGACTACCTGAAGATCGACCGCCAGTTCACGCAGGACGTGGACGCCAATGCGCAGGCGCTGCTGCGCAGCATCGTCAACATGGCGCATCACTTTCATCTGGTGGTGATCGCCGAGGGGATCGAGACCGAAGCCCAGCACGCACTGATCGTCGAAGCCGGGGTGGACTGGGCGCAGGGCTACCTGTACCAGCGGCCCGCCGCGCCGGCCAGCATCCTGGGGCGGCGCGGAATCTGGGTCAAGGAACGCGACGACGTTGGCGAGACAGCGATGGTGTAGGAAGCCGCAGATCCGCGCCTACGCCAGCGCCGCCTGCCACAACAGCGCCACGTTGAGCAGAATGATGATCACCGCGGAAGCGCCCGCCAGCGCCAGCGGCACGCCACGCACGCGCCAGGCCCCCATCAGGTGGCGGTCGGCGCCAAACAGGATCAGCGGCACCACGGCCAGCGGCAGTGTCAGGCTGAGCACGACCTGGCTGGCCACCAGCAGGCTGGCGGAGCCGTGTTCGCCGAATACCCAGACGGCGGCCAGCGCCGGCACGATGGCCGCGGCACGGGTCAGCAGCGCGCGGCGCATGCGCGACATGCGCAGGTCGAGAAAGCCTTCCATGACGGCCTGTCCCGCCAGCGTGCCCGTCAGCGTCGAATTCAGGCCGCATGCCAGCAGTGCCACAGCAAACAGCAGGCTGGCAAGATTGGAGTGCAGCAGCGGCGCCAGCAGGCGATGCGCGTCGGCCAGGTCTTCCACATCGGTCAGCCCATTGGCGTGGAACACCGAGGCCGCCAGGATCAGCAGCGCCGCGTTGATCAGGAAGGCAAAGCCGAGCGAGCCGAACGTATCGAGGCTCATGCCGCGCAGGATTTCGGCAAAGGACCGGCGCCGTGCCACGCGACTGCCCGGGGGCGGTGTGAAGCGGCGCACCAGCGAGGAATGCAGATAAAGGTTATGCGGCATCACCGTGGCGCCGACGATGCCGGCCGCCAGCCACAGCATGCCCGCATCGCGCACCAGATCGGCGGAGGGCGCCATGCCGCCCAGCACGTCGGCCCACTCGGGCTGGGCCATTGCCAGTTGGGCGACGAAGCAAAGGGCCACCAGCAGGATCAGCCCGGCGACCATGGCTTCCATGGTGCGCTGGCCGTAGCGTTGCACGGCCAGCATGGCCAGCGTCACAACGGCCGCAATCAGCACGCCGACCCAGAGCTTGACGTGGAACAGCAATTGAAGCGCCACCGCGCTGCCGACCACCTCTGCCACATCGCAGGCAATGATCGCGATCTCGCTGGCCACCCACAGGCCAAGGGTCACGCGGCGCGGAAATCGCTCGCGGCACAGCTGGGCGAGGTCGCGCCCGGTCACCACGCCAACCCGGGCGGCAATCCACTGCAACAGCATCGCCACCAGGCTCGACAGCGCAATCACGATCAGCAGGCTGTAGCCGTACTTGGCGCCGCCCGCGATGGCCGTGGCCCAGTTGCCAGGGTCCATGTAGCCCACGGCCACGAGCGCGCCGGCGCCCAGGAAAGCCAGGCGCGACCGCTGCGGCGGCCGTGCGGCGGGCAAGGTGGCGGAGTCGATTGGCGGCGGCGGCATGGTGTGGTGGGTCGGTCATGTGGAGTCGACTGACCCCATGGTGCATTCTAGGACGTTGTTGAGAATTATTCCCAATTGGCTTTGCCTAGTTGGGGGATTGCTTTCGCCTTCGCCCGGCGGACACAACGTTTAACGTTTTCGGCACAACCGGACACGTTCTCGGATGCCCGGGGCGCCTACAGTTTGGCTTCCCGGGTTTTGCCTTCCATGCCCGTTCCCTCTTTCCAAACTATACGTAAATAACGTACACTTTGTACGCCACCTTTGTTGAGCTTCCGCCATTCGAGCGGTGCCGGGCCGATTACCTGGACGATGACGCATTCCGCCGCCTGCAGGCGCTGCTGCTGACCAATCCCCATGCAGGCGACGTGATCCCCGGGACGGGAGGCTTGCGCAAAGTGCGCTTTGTCGACGGGTGGCGACAGAAAGGGAAGCGCGGTGGGTTGCGAGTGATCTACTACTACTGGCTCGGCGGTGCCCAGTTCTGGCTATTTACGGTCTACAACAAGGACACCGCCGACGATATGACGCATCGACAGCGACAACAGCTTGCTGCGTTGCTTGAAAGGGAACGGAATGTCAGGAACCGATATGACGCGTGACATCTTCGCTGAACTGATGGAGGGATTCGACGCCCTCGCTGCCGAACGGCAGGGAAAGGCTACGCTGCGTTCGCACAAGGTGCGAATCGACGAATTGCAGGCGATTGCCGCGGAAGAACTGGTCGAGCTTCGCGAACGGTTGAATATGTCGCGCCCGGTGTTCGCGATGTATCTGAGAATCAACCCCCGCACCCTGGAGAACTGGGAGCAGGGGCGCGCCAAACCGAACGCCCAGGCGACGCTGCTTATCCGGCTCGTGCAAAAGTACCCCGAGACAATCCAGCGATTGGCATCGCTTGGCTAAGCGTCAGATCCTTGCTCGCGCGGATCGAAGGGGTGTCAGCGGCTCCAGCCGCCGCCGCTGGCGCGTCCCGCCAGCTTGACCGGACCGCAGCAGGCGCAGGACGCGCCGTGGCTGGAGGCGGCGCCTTCCGTGCTGCCGCCGGCAAGGCCCGGGGCGGCCACCAGGGCGCGTGTGGCAGCTTCGCCGCAGTCGGGGCAGATGGCGGGATCGTCGCGGCGGGCCATGGGCCGGATTTCAGAAAAGTCGCCGCAGATAGGGCATCGGTAGTCGTAGGTCGGCATTGCCGCTCCAGGGACGGGGCCAGTTTCAAGCTGGCCAGGGCCAGCAAGTGTCGGATTGCCGACCAGCTTAGCGTAATCCATGGCGGCGTGTGCAAGCTTGTGGTCGTCGGCAAGCTGCACACCTATCAGACTCCCGCACGAAGCCGGGCATCCCCGGGGGCAAAGCGTGCCATTCAGGGTTTTCGACACCAAACCGAATCCTGCGACTCCCTATAATCCCGCGCATGGAAAAGAATCTTGAAAAGCGCTTCGGCTTTCTGGTGTCGGACGTGGGCCGCTTGTCCGGCAAGCGGTTCGACGACCTGTCGCGCTCCACACTGGACCTCACGCGTGCCCAGTTCCGGGCGCTGGCCTA
This sequence comes from Cupriavidus sp. 94F1, assembly GCF_057798875.1. Classification (NCBI taxonomy): domain Bacteria; kingdom Pseudomonadati; phylum Pseudomonadota; class Betaproteobacteria; order Burkholderiales; family Burkholderiaceae; genus Cupriavidus; species Cupriavidus sp. 94F1. The sequence goes on along the minus strand of NZ_JBYOJT010000006.1, from coordinate 388,268 downwards.
CCTGTCGTATCACGGCGAAATGAACCAGGCCGGGCTGGCCGACCTGATGGAAGTGGCGCCGATTTCGGCCGGCCGGCTGCTCGATCGCATGGAAGAGGGCGGCTGGATCGCGCGTCGTCCCAACCCCGAAGACCGTCGCGAGCGCATGGTGCGCATGACAGACAAAGCCGATCAGGCGCTGGACGCCGCGCAGCATGTGGGTGACGTCGTGACCGCCCAGGCCCTCGATGGCTTTTCCGAAGCCGAGGCCGATCAATTCGTCGAATTCCTGCGGCGCGCCCGCGCCAATCTGTCCCGGCCCCAGCAGGGGTAACGCGCACCCGGTCTACCCCGGAAAGTCCACCACCACCGTCAACCCGCCGCCCGGTGTGTCGGCCAGTGCGACGGTGGCGCCGTGCAGCCGCGCGATCTCACGCACGATGGACAGGCCCAGGCCGCTGCCTTCTCGGCTGGCACTGGCCTCGCCGCGATAAAAGCGTTTGAACACCGATTCTCGCTCGAACGGCGCCACGCCGGGGCCGTTGTCCTCCACCAGCAGCCGGCGCCCGGCCACGCGCACCGTGACCATGGCGCCCGGGCCCGCGTAACGCACGGCGTTGTCGATCAGGTTGCCGATCAGTTCCTGCAGCAGTTCCGGCTGGCCGTTGATATCCGCGTGGGTCTCCGCATCGCCGTCGAAGCCCAGGTCCACCCCTTGCTGGCGCGCCGTGGGGGCCCAGTCCAGCGCCACCTGTTGCGCCAGCGGCCCCAGCCCCAGCAGCCGCAGCGTCGGGGCGTAGCCGCTGTCGGTTTCGAGCCGCGACAGCGATAGCAATTGCGCCACTTCCTTTGCCGCCTGCCGGACCGATCCATTGAGCCGGGCCACGTGGCCGCGCACGCCGGCCAGGTCAGTTTCGCGCAGCGCCAGTTCCGATTCGGCCTGGATGACCGCCAGCGGCGTCTTCAACTGGTGGGCGGCATCGGCAAAGAAACGCTTGCGCCCCTGCACCATGCGGTGCAGCCGCGCCACGTACTGGTTCACGGCGGTGACCAGCGGCCGGATTTCGACCGGCAGCGTGGTGTCGCCGATGGGCGCAAGGTCATCGGGCCCGCGCGCGGCCACGGTGTCCGACAGCCGCTGAAGCGGCCGCAGCCCGCGCCGTACGCCGAACCAGACGATGACCAGCGCCAGGCTTACCAGCATCAGTTCCTGCAGCAGCGACCCGATCAGGATTTCGTTGGCCAGCCGCTCGCGCGGCTCGGTGGATTCGGCCACCAGCACCCAGACCATCTGCGTACGCGCGGAACGCACATCGTGCAGCGGAAGCGCCATGGCGGCCATGCGGACGGGCGTGCCGCGGAAGTCAGCGTCGTAGAACTGCGTCCGATACAGCGAGCGCACCGGACCGGGCGGCATCGGCAGATCGTCGTAGCCGGTGATCGTGGTGCCGTGCTCGTCGCGGATCTTGTAGTAGACGCGCGAATCCGCCTCGGCATCGAACACCTCCAGCGCCAGATAGGGCACCTCCACCTCCACGCGGCCATCGCGCAGCTTGATGCCTTCGCGCATGGCTTTCAGCGATGCGGCCAGGGTGCGGTCGAACGCCTGGTCGGCGGCGGCCATGGCGCGGCGGTCGGTCAGCCACGCGTCCAGCGCCAGTAATACCAGCAGGGGCAGCAGCAGCCAGAGTGTCAGTTGCAGCCGCAGGCTGCCGGCCTTCATGCGCGCGGGCCCGCGCCGGCGGCCGCAGCGGTGTCCTGTGCTTCGAGCAGATAGCCCAGGCCGCGCAGCGTGACGATGCTGACGCCGGAGCCTTCCAGCTTCTTGCGTAGCCGGTATACGTAGATTTCGATGGCGTCGGCGTTGACCGACTCGTCAATGCCGAAAATCTTCTCGGACAGCGCGGCCTTGTTGACCGCGCGGCCGTCGCGCAATAGCAGAATCTCCAGTACGGCCCGTTCGCGGCCGGTCAGTTGCAGCAGTTCGCCGTTGAGCGTGAAAGCGCGGCTCACGCTGTCGTAGTGCAGCGGGCCGCAGGCCAGTTCGGTGCGGTCATGGCCATGGCTGCGCCGGATCAGCGCGCGGGCGCGGGCTTCGAGTTCGGTCAGCGCGAACGGCTTGGCCAGGTAGTCGTCGGCGCCCAGGTTGAGGCCGCGTACGCGGTCGTCCACCGATCCGTGGGCGGTCAGGATCAGCACCGGCAGCGGGTTGCGGCGTGCGCGCAGGCGGCGCAGCACTTCCAGGCCGTCCAGGCGCGGCATGCCGATGTCGAGGATGGCCAGCGCGTAGTCTTGCGTCGTCAACAGGTGATCGGCGCTGGCCCCGTCATGCATGCAGTCGACCGTGAAGCCGCTCTGGCTCAGCGATTCCGTCAGGGAGGCGGCCAGTTTCAGGTTGTCTTCGGCAAGCAGGATACGCATGGGGCTACGGCAAACGGGGTCTACGGGGAATCGCGCTGGAGTGATACCCGTTACCGGCGCCGGCGCCTAGATGGGGAAAGTCCCAATCGTGGTGCATCCCCCACGGCAAAAATCGCAGGCGTATCGAAAGCGAACTGAAAGTGAGGCCCCCATACCATCCGCTCCGTTCACGACAGACCAGAACAACAAAGGAGACTGAGGATGAAACGGAAGGCAGTGGCCCTGGCCGCGTTGGGTTGCGTGGTATCGGGCGGCGCGGCGGCGCAATCGAGTGTGACGCTGTATGGGCTGGTGGATTCGGGTATCGAATACGTGAACCATGCCAGCGCCAACGGCAATTCCCTGGTGAAAATGACCTCGGGCGGCAAGAACACGTCGCGCTGGGGCCTGCGCGGCACCGAAGATCTGGGCGGCGGCCTGAAGGCCATCTTCACGCTGGAATCGGGCATCGCCGTCGATACCGGCAGGCTGGATACCGACAACACGCTGTTCGACCGCCGCGCATGGGTCGGCCTGCAGGACAAGAACCTCGGCAGCATCCGCCTGGGCCGTGACTTCACCACGACCTATGACTTCATGCTGCCGTTCGACCCGATGGGCTACGCGCCGAACTATTCGTGGGCCACGTCCTCGACGGCCACGGGCGGCCGCAAGGACGGCATGTTCTCGCGTTCGACCAACATCGTGCGCTACGACGGCCAGTTCGGGCCGTTCAAGGTGGGCGGCACGATGGCGTTCGGCGAAGTGCCGGGCAGCTACAAGAGTTCGTCGAAATACGATCTGGGACTGGGCTACAACGCGGGCAACTTTGCCGCGGCCGTGACCTGGGATCGCCAGATGGGCGCGGGCGCCAGCACCACGCCAGCCGATTCCACCGACTACATCCAGGGCATCCACGCCGGCGCCAGCTACGACTTCGGCCCGCTGTCGGTGTACGCCGGTTATCGCAATTACCGCAAGACGTTCACCACGACGGCCGCCAAGCAGCTGAGCGACATGTACTGGGTGGGCGCCGCTTACGACTTCACGCCGGCCTTCACGCTGTACGGCGCGGTGTACAAGCAGAACATCAAGGGCGACACGGATGGGGATCCGATCATGATCTCGATGCGCGCCCAATACAATCTTTCCAAACGCACCTCAGCGTACCTGTCCGCAGCGTATGCCAAGGCGCGCAACGGCCAGAACGTGAGTGTCTCGCGCGATTTCGTTGGCTATGCCAACAATCAGGTCGGTGTGACGGCGGGCCTGCAGCACCGCTTCTGATCGTTGTTTTCAGGCTGCCGTGGTGGGCGGCCTTCCGGCGGTGCGAGGGGCTCGCGCCGCCGGTTTTTCATTTCTGGCCCCGGCTTTGCGGCCTTGCGGTGATGCACGCCTGCCGTGGATCAAAAGGACCTGCAAAAGCGCGGCCTGGCGCCGGCACCGGACCTCACGCCGTACGTCCAAACAGGAACGTGCAAGGAGGTCTGATATGAAACGCAAGGCAGTGGTACTGGCCGCAACCGGCCTGGTCTCGACAGCAGCAGAAGCGCAGTCCAACATCACGCTCTACGGGCTGCTCGACGTCGGCGTCGAGTACCTCAGCAACGCCGGTCCCGATGGTAAATCGACGGTGGGGATGGTCTCGGGCGGCAAGAACATTTCCCGCTGGGGCCTGCGCGGCGCCGAGCCGCTCGGCGGCGGAATGATCGCCATTTTCAGGCTGGAATCGGGCGTCCAGGCCGACACCGGCAAGTTCTACGGCGACCGCGGGCTGTTCAACCGGCGCGCGTGGGTGGGCCTGGAGCACGAAACGCTGGGCAGCATCCGGATGGGCGCGGACTATTCCACGACGTTCGACTACATGGCGCCGTTCGAGCCCATGGACTACGCACAAAACTATTCCTGGGCCATGGCCTCGACAGGCTCGGGAGACCGGCAGGACAGCATGTTCGTGCGATCGTCGAACGTGGTGCGCTATGACGGGCAGTTCGGTCCCGTGAAGGTGGGCGGGACGCTGGGCTTCGGCGAAACGCCCGGCAGCTTCAAATCATCGTCGAAATACGACCTGGCGGTTGGCTACACGGCAGGCGGTTTCTCGGCGATGCTCACGTGGGACCGCGTGAATGGGGTCGCCGGCGACCCGACAGACTATGCCCAGGGTATCCATGCCGGTGCCAGGTACGACGTTGGCGCGCTGAAACTCTTTGCCGGCTATCGAAATTACCGCAAGACCTTCACCACGGCGGCCCCCAACCAGCTGAGCGACATGTACTGGCTGGGCGCGGCGTACGACTTCACGCCCGCCTTCGCGCTCTACGGCGCGGTCTACAAGCAGAACATCAAGGGCGACACCAACGCCGATCCGGTCATGGTCTCGCTGCGCGCCCAGTACAGCTTCTCCAAACGCACCCTGGCGTACGTGTCCGCCGCCTATGCCAAGGCGCGCAATGGCCAGCCCGTGAGTGTCTCGCGGGATTTCGCTGGTTATGCGGACAACCAGGTTGGTGTGCTGGCGGGCCTGCAGCACCGCTTCTGACGTTGCTCCGGGCTGCAGGGCCAGCTTTCCGGCGGTGCGAGGGGATCGCACCGCCGGTTTTCATTTTGGCAGCCGTTGTGCGGCCGTTCCCGCGCACATGTCACCCGTTCGCGTGAGAAGCGCGGACTTGTCATTTAAACCGTGCCAGTACTGACATAAAGATTCTTCAGTAGCGTCGCGACATCGAATGCATATGCTAATGAGCATTCCCGATGCCCCCGGCATCGCGCCATGGAGCGCCAACCATGCGATTGATGTCGATGAACGTGAGCGAAGGCCGGCCGGATGCGCGCTGGAATCCAACGTTGTATCTGCAGTTTTCCGATTTGCGGCTGCGGCCCGCGCTGGAACTGCTGCAGCGGGTGCCGCTCGATGCGCCGCACACGGTGTACGACATCGGATGCGGACCCGGCCATGTCACCCGCGTCTTGCAGGACAAATGGCCGCACGCCAGCGTGTACGGCGTGGACAGCTCCCCCGAAATGCTGGCTGCCGCAGCGAGTGAAAGCGGTGCCATCCACTGGGAGCAGGCTGACATCGAGCACTGGACGCCCCAGGCGCACGCGGACCTGATCTTCGCCAGCGCGGTGCTCCACTTCCTGGGCGATCACGAAACGCTGCTGCCAAGGTTGCTGGGCTTTCTGCGGCCCGGTGGCTGCCTGGCGCTGCATATGCCCGACTGGTGCGAGACCCCCTGGTACGGTCTGATGCGCGAGGTGCTGGCCACCGCCGGCCCGGGCGGCAGTGTGCTGGGCACGCCGATGTTGCGGGGAGCACTGGCGCGCAACCACGTGCAGCCCGCGGCGTTCTACTACCAGCTGCTGGTGGATCGCACCGCGCATCTGGACATCTGGAAGACAGACTACCTGCAGGTGGTGGAAGGCGACGACCCCGTCTACGACTGGATCAAGGCGTCGGGCTTGCGCGCGGTGACCGATCATCTCGACGACGGCGAGCGCGGCCGCTTTCTGGCGCAATACGTGCCACGGCTGCGCAAGCTCTATCCAAATGGCGCCGACGGCCGCACGCTGTTTCCGTTTCGACGGCTGTTCGTGGTGGCGCAGGTCCACTGATGACGCCGCTGCAGGTTTCCGCGTCGCGCCAAGGCCCGTCGTACGCCGTGACGATCCGCAGCGGGCATCACGTGGTGCTTGCCGACGCGGCCGCCGACGGCCTGCGCGGCGGAACCGCCATGCGGCCGCACGAACTGCTGGCGGGCGCCTTGGCAGCCTGCGTCTGCATCACCATCGACATGGCCCACCGCGACGCGCAACTGCCGCCGTACCGCGTGGATGTCCGCCTGAACCGCCAGGGCGACATCACCGCCTTCGAGATCGACGTATTTTTCCTGGCCGCCATATCGGCCGACCTGCACGCGCGCGTGCTGAAGACGGCGCGCGAGTGCCCGGTCTGCCAGACACTTTCCCGCCCCGTGCGGATTCGCGTCTGAGCGGCATGTTCTCTCGATGATCCTGACCAGGTGGGGACGATGACACAACGCATACTGATCGTAGGGGGTGGCGTGGGGGGCACGATGTTGGCCAACCAGTTGGCCGGCAAGCTGTTCCGGGAGATCGTCGACGGCGACGTCGCCGTGACCGTGCTGTCCGATACAGCCGATCACTTCTACAAGCCGGCGTTCATGTATGTGGCGTTCGGCGCGTTCTTCCGCGAGGAACTGGTACGGCGCGAGCGGTCGCTGCTGCGGCCGGAGATCGATTTCGTGGTGGATGCGGCCGAGCAGTTCCATCTGGGCCGCCAGGAGGTGCAGGCCCGCAGCGGCAGGCGCTATGGCTACGACTATCTGGTGATCGCCACCGGTTGCGTGCCGGCCCCGGAGCGCATCGAGGGGCTGGGCGAGGCGGGCGACCATTTCTACCAGTACGCGCCGGCCCGTCAGCTGGCCGAGAAGCTCGCGCGCATCCAGCGGGGGCGAATCTTCGTCACGGTGTCGTTCCCGAAGACGCACAACGTGCCACATCAGTGCGGCATCGCGCCGCTGGAAACCACGTTGATGCTCGACGACTACCTGCGCCGGCGCGGGGTGCGCGAGCGGGTGGAGATCGTCTACACCTACCCGACCGTCTCGCAGTTGCTGCGCAATTGCCTGTTCCTGCAGAAGCCTACCTGCGATGTCGTGCCGGCCCTGTTCGAGCAGCGCGGCATCCGCTATCAGCGCGGCTTTACCCTCGCGCGCGTGGACCCCGCCAGGCGGGTGGCGTATTCGGAAGAGGGCGCCGAGCAGCCGTTCGACATCCTGATGGCCACGCCGCCCATCCGCGCCGTCGATGTGGTGCGCCAGAGCGGCCTGTCCGAAGCCGCCGACGACGAGGGCTGGCTGCCCACCGACCATGAGACCTTGCAGGTGCGCGGGCATGAGCGGGTGTACGTGATTGGCGATACCGTGGATCTGCCGGTCAGCAAGGCCGGCGGCTCATGCCACAACCAGGCGCCGGTGATCGCCGACAACATCGCGGCGTCGATACGCCTGGGGCGTCCGGTCGCGGCCTACGACGGCAAGGTCCAGGCCGTTGCCCAGCTTGGGCTATCGGCGGGCATGCCGCTCTGGTACGACTACCAGCGGGACGTGCAACCGATGCCGCCCACCAGGCTGGGTGGCCTGCTGCGCCAGGGCTTCAATCGCGGCGCCTACTGGGCGGTTGCCCGGGGCATGCTCTGACCGCCGCGCCTGCCATCACCCGATGTGATCCACTGTGGAGTCCCCATGGCATCCATTCCCGAGGCTTCCGGGCCAGGCCTTGCGCCGCACGTTGCCCACCATCTGGCCGACAGCCAGCCGGTTGACCCGGCGCCGGCAGCCTGGGCAGAACTGTCTCCAAGGCTGGCCCCGCTGCTGCTCGGCGCGCGGCTGGACAACCTGGTCGACATACTGGCGCTGATGGCCGATCTTGTCGATTTTCTCGATCCGGCGATGATCGAGAAAGTCAGCAGCGTGTTCGAGGAAGGCGTGGCGGCCCATGGCGCGTTAAGCGGCGCGCTGCGGCTGGCCGCTGCCCAGACCCGGCGGGACGCCGAGCCGCCAGGTACGCGGGCCCTGTGGGCGCTGGCGCGCGATGCCGATACGCGGCGCGGTCTGGCGTTATTGCTACGGACGTTGCAGATCGTCGGACGCGCGCAGCGCCCGGTGGCATGACGGCGCAGGCGCCAAACGCGGGCAGCATGTCGGGGGGCGACTTCGCGACAGCACTTCGCGGCACGACTTCGCGCCATTACTTCGCCGCGCTCACGCGCCAGACCACGTTGCCCACGTCGTCGGCCACCAGCAGCCCGCCGGTCTTGTCGATCACGACGCCTACCGGGCGTCCCTGCGCCTTGCCGTCCTGATCCAGGAAGCCGGTCAGCACGTCGAACGGCGCGCCGCGCGGCTTGCCCTGGTCGAACGGGACAAAGATGACCTTGTAGCCCGACCGCGGCTTGCGGTTCCATGAGCCGTGCTGGCTCACGAACATGCCGTCATGGAACTGGGGCAGCAGGCTGTTGCCCGATGCGCCGGTCATGCCCAGCGACGCCGTGTGCGCGCCCACCGCGTAGTCGGGCACGATGGCCTTGGCCACCATGTCGGGGGCGGGCGGCTTCACGCGGTCGTCCACGTGCTGGCCGTAATAGCTGTAAGGCCATCCGTAGAAGCCGCCGTCGCGCACGGAGGTGATGTAGTCGGGCACCAGGTCGCTGCCGATTTCGTCGCGCTCATTGACGGATGTCCAGAGCGCCTTGGTGGTCGGCTCCCAGACCATGCCGTTCGGATTGCGCAAGCCGCTGGCGAAAATACGATGCTGGCCGGTCTGTCGATCGACTTCCCAGATGGCGGCGCGGCCGGCTTCCTTGTCGATGCCGTTCTCGCCCGCGTTGCTGTTCGATCCCACCGTGACATACAGCTTGCTGCCGTCGAGGCTGGCGATGATGTTCTTGGTCCAGTGGTGGTTGATCGAGCCAGCGGGCAAGTCCACCAGTTTCTGGCCCGGCGCCGAGATGCTGGTCTGTCCCGGCGTGTACGGGAAGCGCAGCACGGCATCGGTATCGGCGACGTAGAAATCATTGCCGACCAGCACCATGCCGAACGGCGAGTGCAGGTTTTGAAGAAAAACCGATCTCTGGTCGGCCACGCCGTCGCCATTGGTGTCGCGCAGCAGCGTGATGCGGTTGGCGCTGGGTGTGCCGGCGCCGGCGCGCTCCTGCGTCTTCTTCATGATCCAGCCCCGGATGCCCTTGTGGTCGTCAGGCTTCGGCGGCGCGTTGGTTTCGGCCACCAGCACATCGCCGTTCGGCAGCACGTACAGCCAGCGCGGATGGTCCAGCTTGTCGGCATAGGCCGCCACCCGCATGCCATCGGCCGCCACGGGCATCTTGCCGTCTTTCCAGCCCTCGGCTGGGGCGATATGGATGGTCGGAAGCACCGTCTTGTGCGGCGCCGGCAATTGCGGGTTCGGACCGATGCCCGCCGTATCGGGTAACTTGGCCGATTCGCCGCAGCCGACCAGCAGCGTGACCGCCACGATCGCAAACAGCGATGCCATCGGATAAATCAGATACTGGCGATAGTCGCGCATGGCGGGCTCCCAGATGCCTTGTCTGATTCGAGCATAGGAGTGCACTTGCGCGATGTATGTCAGCGCCGGTGCAAGACCCTGTCAGGAGCCGTCCGACCCGCTGGCGCGCCTGGGGCAAGGCGTTTTGGGCCGCATTCGGCGCGGTTCTGGCGTCTACCTCAGCAGGCCATGCCGCGCGTGCCATTCGCGCAACGATTCGTCGGGCCAGGTGCCCACATGGCGATGGCCCTTGCCGCGCGGCACATCGACCCATGGCGCGACGTAATCGAGACCGGCCTCCACCACATCGGGCGGCCTGGGCAGCGGCGTGTTGATGGCGCCCGCATACGGATGGACCAGGTCCGGCCAGCGCGGGTCCCACATCCAGAGCGGGCTACCGCACAGCTTGCAGAAGTGGCGGTATCCCTTGGACCGCACCGGCCGCTTGCCGGGCTCGCGGATCACGGCGTGGAAATGCGCCACGTGCTGCTGGCCGGCCACGCGCAGCGTATGGGCATCGCCGCCCAGGTTGATGCCATAGCCGCCGCTGCCGCCGGTCTTGCGGCAGATCGAGCAATGGCAATGCAGGTAGGGGTAGGGCGAATCGGACTCAAGGCTGAACTGCACCGCGCCGCACTGGCACGATCCGTCGAGATGCATGGCAACTCCCCTGGAATCGATGGTCGATGCGGTTCAGTGTGGGCCACGCGCCTGCCTCGATCAAGCCAAAAACATTGCAAATATCGTCAGAAACTGTGGCGTTGTCGGGCGTTGTCTGTCAGTGCGGGCGAGGTTTTGTAAGGAGATGTGTGAATGCGGCACACGGGGCACCGTGCGGCTTCTAAACTGGGCACGCGGTGGGAAACAACGCACCCGTCGTTTTCGATAACAACCACCTGAGAGGTCTCAACATGTCCAAGCAACGAACCATTCGCACCACGTCCCTGATTGGCGCCCTGGCAGCCGGCATGATCTCTGTCACCGCCTTTGCACAGACCACGCAGGCGCCGGCCGCCCCGGCCGACATCACGACTGCGGCCCCGCCGGTCACGACCCAGGTCCAGCCGCCGAAGGACCCGCTCGTGGAACGCCGCGAGGCCCGCAAGGCCGCCAATGACCAGTACAAGGCCGAGAAGAAGGCGGCCAAGGGCGAGTACAAGCAGGATGTGAATGCGGCCAAGTCCGAGCGCAAGGACGCCAAGAAGGCCGCCGACGAGACGGCCAAGGCCGAACTGCAGAACGGTACGACGAAGCAGTAAGGCTTGATGTCCGCGATGTCTGTTTCCCCCTCTTCCATTCCCGGGAGAGGGGGCAAAACCACCGGACATCGGCGATCTACACCAGCCGCGCCCCCGGCCAGGCGCCCGACATCACGATATTGCGCACGGACTGCCGCACCGTCTGCATGATGTCCCACAACTCCGGCACCACCGGCCGGTTGCGCGCCGTGGCCATCGCCACCTGACGCGTCACCACCGGGTCCACCAGCCGCGCCGAATGCAGCCGGCCCTGGGCCACGCGATCGGCCACAGCCGCGAACGGCAGCAGCGTGGCGCCGCAGCCGTCTTCCACCAGCCGCATGGCCACCGTGTTCGAGGCATCGCACTCCATCGCCATGTTCAGCGAGGTGCCCACGCGCGCCGCCAGCGATTCGGCCAGCACGCGCAGCCCGTGCGACGTGCTGGGCAGGATCAGCGGCACTTCGCCCAGGCGGCGCGCCTGGAACGTGGGGCCGAGGTGGCTCCATGACGTGGGCGTGACCAGCGTCAGGTCTTCTTCCAGCAGCACGTCCACCTTGAGCGCGCCCTGCTGTTCGGGCAGGTAGAGCAGGGCCACATCGATATCGCCGGCCGCCAGCCACGCCAGCACCGGGTTGGCCAGACCTTCCACAAAGCGGATCTTCGTCGCCGGAAAGCGCGCCTTCAGCGCCGTGCCGATGGCCGCGAACGCGGTATTGGCGATGGTCGGCTGCGCCGCGATGACCAGCTGCGCCGGCCCCTGTGCGGTGGATGCCCGCACCGCCGCGCGCGCCTCGGCCAGCGTGGCGGCCACCTGTCGCGCGTAACCCAGCAGCGTGGTACCGGCCTCGGTCAGCACCACGCCCCGGCCGCTGCGATGAAACAGCCGGGTGTCGAGCGCGGCCTCCAGCCGGGCAATCTGCCGGCTGACGGTTGACTGGTCGGCGCCAAGTTCCAGCGCGGCACGCGAAATGCTCTGCGTGTTGGCCACGCAGACAAAGCACGCCAGATCGTCGGAATTCAGCGCGGCCGACATGGTTGTCATCCGGCCGATTTTGGCGTATCGCCGATGGCGAACGACGACAGGTGCTCGATGGCCTTGACCAGCCCCGAGTGATCCCAGCCCGCGCCGCCCTGGGCCACGCACACATTGAACAACTGCTGCGTCGATGCCGTATTCGGCATGCCCAGGCCCAGTTGCTTCGCCGTGGACAACGCCAGGTTCAGATCCTTCTGATGCAGTTCGATGCGGAAACCCGGATTGAACGTGCGCTTGATCATCCGTTCGCCGTGGACTTCAAGAATTTTCGAGCTGGCAAAGCCGCCCATCAACGCCTGGCGCACGCGCGCCGGGTCGGCGCCGGCCTTGGCAGCCAGCACCAGCGCCTCGCTGACGGCCTCGATCGTCAGCGCCACGATCACCTGATTGGCCACCTTGGCCACCTGGCCGTCACCGACATTGCCCACCAGCGTGATGTTCTTGCCCATCAATTGCAGCAGCGGCAGCACCTTGTCGAAGACATCCTGCTTGCCGCCGGCCATGATCGACAGCGTGGCCGCCTTGGCGCCCACTTCGCCGCCCGACACCGGCGCATCCACATAGTCGCAGCCGAGCTTTTCGACCCTGGCGGCGAACTCGCGCGTGTCGATCGGCGAGATCGAGCTCATGTCCACGACGATCTTGCCCTGGCTCAGCCCGGCGGCCACGCCGTTGTCACCGAACAGCACCCGCGCCACGTCGGGCGTATCGGGCAGCATCAGGAAGATGATGTCGGCCTGTCTGGCCACCTCGGTGGCGTTGGCGCATGGCTGCACGCCGCGGTCGAGCAGGTCCTGCGGCACGCCGCTGCGCGTGTGCGCGTAGACGGTATGGCCGCCGGCCTGCAAGTGTTCCGCCATGGGCTTGCCCATGACGCCCAATCCGATAAATCCGAGCTTGCTCATGATTCCTTCCTGTTCAAAATGGCTTCAGGACGCAAAGCGGTCGCGCAGCGCGCGGGCCGCATCGCGCAGCAATACATGGTCGATGCCCACCGCCACGAAGTGCGCGCCCATATCCAGGTAGCGCCGCGCGTCGGCTTCGACCGGCGTCAGCGTGCCGATGGCCTTGCCGGCGTGGTTGGCGGCATCGTAGATCTGTTTCACCGCCGCCTGGACATCGGGGTGGTTCGGATTGCCCAGATGCCCGTAGGCCGCGGCCAGGTCGTTCGGGCCGATGAAAATGCCGTCCACCCCGGGTTCCGCACAAATCTCGGCGGCTGCTTCCACGCCCTTGCGGCTTTCGATCTGCACCAGCACGCAGATGTTGTCGTTGATGGTCTTGAAGAAGTCCGGCAGCGTGCCATAGCGGTTCTGCCGCTGGGCACCCGACACGCCCCGGATGCCGTCGGGCGGATACCGCGTGGCACGCACCGCGCGGCGGGCTTCCTCGGCCGATTCCACGAACGGAATCAGGAAGTTGTAGAAGCCGATATCGAGCAGGCGCTTGAGCATCACCGGGTCGTTCCACGGCGGCCGTACAACGGGGGCGCTGACGCTGTCCTTGAGCGCCATCAACTGGGGCGCGAAGGTCAGCACGTCGTTGGGCGAATGCTCGCCATCGAGCAGCATCCAGTCAAAGCCGGCCAGGCCGACAATCTCGCTGGTCACGGGCTGGCCGAGCGAACTCCACAGGCCAATCAGCCGCTTGCGCGCCAGCACATCGGCCCGGAACCTGTTGGGCAGCGGGTGGATCTGGGGCAGGTGAGGGGTGTTGGACATCGTCGATCTCCTGGATCAGTCGGCGGCCAGCGCGGAAAGCGGGCCCGGCGATTTGCCACGGGCCTGCAGCACGCGGGCGGCGGCATCGTCAAGCTGGGCCAGCGTGCTGCTGTCCACGGGAATGTATTCGGCGCGGGCGCGGCGCCAGGCGCGTTCGGGGTCGCCGGGCAGGCGGACGGCGTCGTTGCCCGGTTGCAGGCGTGACGCCTTCATCCATTCCACGAACGACTCCATCTCGTGGCCGAACGTGGTGCTGCTGCCCAGCCGCCCCGGATCGAAGATGATCGCCAGCATGTTGTTCCACACCGCGTGCTCGTGCGTGAGCGTTTCGGGGCGGATCGTATGGCCGCCGGTCACGGCGGCGCCCAGCAGTTCGCACATCACGGCCAGCACGTAGCCCTTGTGCTCGCCGAACGTGCGCAGCGCGCCCTGTGGCGTGCCGGGGTGCGGGAACATCACGGCGGGGTCGTCGGTGGGGTGGCCCTGCGGGTCCATCAGGCAGCCCGGCGGCACCGGCACGCCCTTGTTGTGGGCCACGCGCACCTTGCCCAGCGCGATGGCGCTGGTGGCGAAGTCCAGCACCAGCGGCGGCTGGCCGGCCACCGGCACGCCAATCGTGAACGGATTGGTACCAAAGCGCGGATCGTAGCCGCCATGCGGGGCCACGATCGGCTTGGATAGCACATTGACGAAGTGGATCGAGATCATGCCGGCCGCCGTGGCCTGTTCGGCCCAGTGGCCCACACGGCCCAGATGGTGCGACCGGCGCAGGCCCAGCACGCACACGCCATGTTCCTTCGCGCGTTCGATGCCCAGGCCCATGGCCTGTTCGGTCACGGCCTGGCCCATGCCACGGTTGCCGTCCAGGCTCAGGATGCCGCCCGATTCATGCACCACGCTGACCTGCTGGTTCAGCTGGAGCTGGTCGGCCTGCCACGACATCACGTACTTGGGAATCATGCCCACGCCATGCGAATCGTGGCCGGACAGGTTGGCCCCCACCAGATGATCGGCGGTCAGCCGGGCCTCGCGGGCGTCGGAGCCCGCCGCCAGCCAAAGGTCTGCCACCCATTGGTGCAGGCCGGCAGTCGGGATACGGTGATCACTCATGCTTACTCCAGGTGAATATTGGCCACCTTGATCAGGTTTGCCCATTTGGCGACTTCGCTCTTCTGGAAATTGCCCAGTTCGGTGGGGCCGGCGCCCGACGGCTCCACCCCCATCGACGCCAGCCTGGCGCGCACGTCCGGCTGGCGGATGATCTTGCCGATCTCGCTCGACAGCTTGTCGACGATGGGCCTGGGCGTGCCGGCCGGCGCGAAGATGGCCTGCCACGACACGATCTCGTAGCCGTTCAGGCCCGACTCCGCCATGGTCGGTACGTCGGGCAGCTCGGCCGCGCGTTTGGCGCCGGTAGTGGCCAGCGCGCGGAACTTGCCCGACTGGATCATCGGCATGGCGGCCACGCTGTTCTCGAACACCAGGTCCACCTGGTTGCCCAGCAGCGCCTGCACCGCCTGGCTGCTGCCCTTGTAAGGCACATGGGTCATGCGCAACCCGGCCATGTTGGCAAACAGTTCGGCAGCCAGGTGCTGCGACGTGCCATTGCCCGACGAACCGAAATTGACCGTACCCGGCTTGGCCTTGGCGGCGGCGATCACGTCCTGCACACTTTTCCACGGGCTGTTGGCATTGACCACCAGCACGTTCGGCAACGTGCCGATCAGCGCGATGGGCTGGAAGTTCTTGACCGGGTCATACGGCATCTTCGGGTACAGGCTCACGTTGATGGCGTGCGAGCTGATCGTGCCGCCCAGCAGCGTGTAGCCGTCAGCGGGGGCCTTGGCCACGTAGTCGGAACCGATATTGCCGCCCGCGCCGGCGCGGTTTTCCACCACCACCGATTGCCCCAGCACCTGCGACAGCCGCTGGCCGATCAGCCGGCCCAGCAGGTCGGTGGTGCCCCCGGCGGCAAACGGCACCACGTAGGTGATGGGCTTGCTCGGGTAGTGATCGGCACCCTGGGCGCGGGCCTGCGTGGCGACCGCCATGCATCCGGTACAAAGCACGGCCAGCATCGGCCGCATCAGGCGATGGGGAAAATTCATATCATGTCTCCTGTAGCGCGAACGTTCGTGTGCGGCAGTCCCGGTCCGGGCTGCCGTTCTGCCTGACGGTTTCCGCAACGGAAACGTGGGTCAGGCGGGGCGTCTTGTGCTGCGCCTCGCCCGCAAATCTACACGGGCCCGGGCGGTGGCGACTTGCAGAATTTGCATAACAGAAATGCACGATAGGCCGCGCAGCCGCGCACGTCAAACGGAACAATTGCAGACATTGCGATCCTGCCGCCGATCTTTCACGTCGATAACGCGACCACACCCGACATGACCTCCCACGCCTCCCAGACGGCCCGCACCGGCGGCCGTGTCCTTGTAGACCAACTACGCATCCATGGCACCGAACGCATTTTCTGCGTGCCGGGCGAGAGCTTTCTCGACGTGCTGGACGCGCTGCACGACCAGCCGGCCATCGACCTTGTGGTCTGCAAGCACGAAGGCGCCGCCGCCAACATGGCCGAGGCCGACGGCAAGCTGACGGGGCGTCCCGGCATCTGCTTCGTGACGCGCGGCCCCGGTGCCACGCATGGCAGCATCGGCGTGCATATCGCCCAGCAGGACTCCACGCCGATGATCCTGTTCGTTGGCCAGATCGCCCGCGAGCACAAGGGGCGCGAGGCATTCCAGGAGGTGGACTACGCGGCCGTGTTCGGGTCGATGTGCAAGTGGGCGGCCGAGATCGACGATCCGGCACGCATTCCGGAGATGGTGGCGCGCGCGTTCCAGGTGGCCACGTCGGGCCGCCCGGGCCCGGTGGTGCTGGCGCTGCCCGAGGACGTGCTCGATGGTCTGGTGGAAGTGGCCGATGCCGCGCCGTACCGCGCCGTGGCCGCCGCACCGCGCCCCGAAGATGCCCAGGCGCTGGCGGCCGCGCTGGCCGGTGCCCAGCGTCCGCTGGTGATTGCCGGCGGCGCCAACTGGACCGGCCAGACCGTGCGCGACTTCGCCGCGTTCGTCAACGCCTGGGATCTGCCCGTGGCCTGCGCCTTCCGCCGCCAGGACGTGATCGACAACCGCGACCCGCACTACGTGGGCCACCTGAGCCTGGGCGTCAGCCCCAAGCTGGCCGAACGCGTGAAGTCGGCCGACCTGATCGTGGCCTTTGGCACGCGGCTTGGCGATATCGCCACCGATAGCTATTCGCTACTGGAAGTCCCGCAGCCGAAGCAGAAGCTCGTGCATATCCATGCCGACAGCTTCGAGCTGGGCCGCGTCTATCAGGCCACGCTGCCGATCCACGCCGGCGTCGAGCCGGGCGCCGCCATGCTGGCATCGCTGGACGCGCCCGCTTCGGTGGCCTGGACGGACTGGACCGCCGGCGCGCGCGCCGACCACGAGGCCTTTGTCACGCCGCCGAAGCCTCACGCCGAACTGACCGGCGTGGACATGGGCGCCGCCATGGCGCACCTGAACCGGGTGCTGCCCGAGGACGCCATGCTGTCCAACGGCGCTGGCAACTACACGGTCTGGCTGCACCGCTTCTATGCCTACAAGCGTTCGCGTACCCAACTGGCCCCGACGTGCGGCGCGATGGGCTACGGCCTGCCGGCCGCCATTGCCGCCAAGCTGCGCTTTCCGGAAAAAACCGTGGTGTGCTTTGCCGGCGACGGCTGTTTTCTGATGTATCCGCAGGAAATCGCCACGGCCGCCGCCCACGGCGTGAACCTGATCGTGATCGTGGTGAACAACCGCATGTACGGCACGATCCGGATGCACCAGGAGCGCCGCTATCCGGGCCGCCAGAGCGGCACGCGCATCGTCAATCCCGACTTTGTGCAAATGGCCAAGGCTTGCGGCGCCTGGGCCGAGCGCGTGGAGCGGACCGAGGACTTCGCCGCCGCCTTCGAACGGGCGCAGCAGGCCGGCAAGCCGGCCGTGCTGGAACTGGTGACCGATCCGCGGCAGATCACGCCGGCGATGCGCGTGACCGATCTGCCGCAATGATAGGGCGGTGAACAGGTCAGCAAAAAGTGATCTGAAAGCAGGATCTGCCAGCGGTTTAGTCCAAATTATAGGATTTCAATAATTCGGACTAAACCTCGGCGGCGTCCGAACGGTGCCTAGAAGAGGGAACCCTGCGGCCGGGCCTCATGCCCGGTTTCGCGCTGTGCGTGCGGGGCGCCCGGCTTGGCCAGGATCTGGCGGATCTGCGCCAGATAACGTTCACCCACCGCCCGGTGGGTCTTGCGGGCCTCGTCGGCAAAGCTGCGGCGCGACGGCGGCCGGATGTTCAGCAGGCGGCAAATCGTTGAGAGATAAGGCTTTTTCCCGTCCGCGGCGGTGCGGCGCGCGGCCGACACCAAGGCTGCGTCGCCAATCCGTCCACGCAGCCAGACCAGTACCTGGCGGTCATATTCATTCTGCACACGGATCAGGTGTTCCATTTCAGGGCTCCGAAGGTTCCGACACTGTTTAATCCATCTCACGACGTTGGTACTGTCTATCCATACAGTACACTGTAAATATATACAGTGGTTCGGAAATTTCAAGGGCGCAGTCAGACACGATGCGAGACGGCGAGGGGGCGCCAATGCCACAATGGCAGCCCACCGCAAGGACACTTGTGCCATGGCCGCGCCTGCCCCCGATCACAGCCAGACCTTTGACCAGCTTCGCCCCCGCCTGCAGGGCATTGCGTACCGCATGCTGGGCGCCGTGGCCGAGGCCGAGGATGTCGTGCAGGACGCCTGGCTGCGCTGGCACGGCACCGATCGCAACGCCATCGACAACCCCGAGGCGTGGCTGGTATCGGTGACCACGCGGCTGGCCATCGATCATCTGCGCGCGGCCAGGCTGCAGCGCGAGCACTACGCCGGTATCTGGCTGCCTGAGCCGCTAATGTCCGAAGGCGCCGATACGCCCGAAGCCCTCTACGAGCGTGCCGACGACGTGTCGGTGGCGTTCCTGTTCCTGCTGGAACGCCTGACGCCCGAAGCGCGCGCGGCCTTTCTGCTGCGTGAAGTGTTCGACGCCGACTACAGCCAGGTGGCCGAGGTCATCGGCAAGAGCGAGGCGGCCTGCCGCCAGCTGGTGAGCCGCGCCAAGACCCAGTTGCGCGATGCCCGACCGCAATCCCCCGTACGCAAGGACGCGCACCTGACCCTGGTGCGGCGCTTTGCCCAGGCGCTGGAGCAGGGCACATTCGACGCGATCCGGGACCTGCTGGCCGACGAAGCCACGCTGATTGGCGACGGCGGCGGCAAGGTGTCGAGCTTTCCGAAGCCGCTGGTCGGCGGCGGCAAGATCGCGCAAGTCCTCTTCGCGGCGCAGCGGCGCGGCCTGGCGGTGCATGTGCAAATGGTGGTGCTCAACGGCCAGTGGGCGCTGCTGCGCTTTGTCGATGGCCAGCTCGAATCGGCCCAGAGCATCGAGACCGATGGCGAGCGCATTGTCAGCATCCACGCACAACGCAACCCCGACAAGCTCAGGCGCATCCTGTCAGCCATCGCGCGCCCGTGAATTCCGCATCCGCCGTGTTTTTTGCTCATTGCCAGCCCCCTGAACCATGCGCCTGCCCAGCCTGATCGCACTCCAGATGCTTGAGTGCGCTGCCCGACTTGGCAGCTTCACGCGCGCCGCGGCCGAACTGAACGTCACCGAAAGCGCGATTTCCCGGCAGATCCAGGCCATGGAGGAACGGCTAGGCGTGCGTTTCTTCGAACGGGTGCGCCAGCGCGTGGTGCTGACGCCCGACGGCGACCGCTATGTGCGCGACATCCGCGCCGAACTGAAGGCCATCGAGCGCGCCACCAAGGATCTGGCGTCGCGCGCTGGCGGCATGGAGGTGCTGGAACTCGCCGTCGTGCCCACTTTCGCCACGCAATGGCTGATTCCGCGCCTGGCCGGCTTCCGGGCCGAGCATCCACGCATCGTCGTCAATATCCACGCGCGGCCCGAGCCGTTCCACTTTGCCGATTCGCTGTTCGATGCGGCCATCTATTTTGGCAACGACGCCTGGGACGGGCATCCGTCGGCCACGCTGCTGGAAGAGGGGCCGTCGATCCCGGTGTGCAGCCCGCGACTGCTGCAGGGCGCGGCCCTGCGCCAACGCGAAGACCTGCTGAGCATGCCGCTGCTGCATCTGGCCAGCCGCCCCGATGCATGGCCCGACTGGTTCGGCGGCGACGACGAGGCGATCCGGCGCCGCGCGCGCCTGGGGCCGCGCTACGACCTGTTCACGATGGTCACGGGCGCAGCGATCTGCGGGCTTGGCATCGCCGTTTTGCCAGAAA
This sequence comes from Cupriavidus sp. 94F1, assembly GCF_057798875.1. Lineage (NCBI taxonomy): Bacteria > Pseudomonadati > Pseudomonadota > Betaproteobacteria > Burkholderiales > Burkholderiaceae > Cupriavidus > Cupriavidus sp. 94F1. The sequence continues at coordinate 368,456 of NZ_JBYOJT010000006.1, read as the reverse complement.
TGATGGTGCGCACGGAGATCGAAAGCGGCCAGCTGGCGGCGCTGCCGTTCGCCGGGGCGCCGGCGTCCGGTCGGCACGGCGCCTATTTCCTGACCTACCGGCAGGCCAAACCCGGCGACGGCACGGATCGGGACAAGGCGGCGCTGTTTGCCGACTGGCTGCTGCGCCAGTGCGAGGGCACCTGAATTCCGATCGCCCATCCGGCCGGGCATCAAGTTAATGCGTAAAGCGCATCAAGTCGCCCGGAAATATCACTTGCCGCCCGAAAGCCGCCCGACCACACTTGGCGGCTCTTTTTGTGATCCCGTCGTCCCCGGAATAACATGTCTGCCGCTTTCACGTCCCCCAGCCAGATCCGCGCCCAGTTCTCGCGCGCCATGTCCGATATGTACCGTGCCGAGGTGCCGCAGTACGGCACGCTGATGGCGCTGGTATCCGATGTCAATGCCGAAGTGCTGGCCAGCGTCGGTGCCGTGGCCGCCGGTGCGGCCGGCCAGGAATCGCGCATCGAGGTGGAGCGCCACGGCGCCATCCGCGTGGGTACACCTGAGGAATTGGCCACGATCCGTCGCCTGTTCGCCGTGATGGGCATGTTCCCGGTGGGTTACTACGATTTGTCCGTGGCCGGCGTGCCGGTCCACTCCACGGCGTTCCGGCCGAAGGACACCGCCGGCCTGGCCGAGAACCCGTTCCGCGTCTTCACGTCGCTACTGCGCCTGGACCTGATCCAGGACGCCGCGCTGCGCGACGCCGCCGCGGCAGTGCTGGCCACGCGGTCGATCTTCACGCCGGGCTGCCTGGCACTGATCGAGCGCGCCGAGCAGCAGGGCGGCCTGGCTGCCGACGACGCCGCCCGCTTCGTGGCCGAGGCGCTGGAGACATTCCGCTGGCACGGCAAGTCCACCGTCGAAGCCGACCTGTACTGGAAGCTGCGCAAGACGCATCCGCTGATCGCGGACATCGTGTGCTTCCCCGGCCCGCACATCAACCACCTGACCCCGCGCACGCTGGACATCGATATCGTCCAGACGCAGATGCCGGCACGCGGCATCAGCCCGAAGGCCGTGGTGGAAGGCCCGCCGACGCGCCGCTGCCCGATCCTGTTGCGTCAGACCAGTTTCCTGGCCCTGAGCGAGCCGGTCACCTTCCGAGATGGCGGCGAAGCCGGCACCCATACGGCGCGCTTTGGCGAGATCGAGCAACGCGGCGTGGCGCTGACCGCCAAGGGCCGCAAGCTCTACGACGAACTGCTGAACGAAGTACGCAAGGTCATCACCCCGGCTGGCGACGGTTCGAACGCCGACGCCTATCGCAAGACGCTTGGCGACGTCTTCCGGGCGTTCCCGGACGACCACCAGTCGCTGCGCCAGCAGGGCCTGGCGTATTACCGCTACGCGGTGGGCAATGCGGCGGCCGATGGTGGCGATCTGGAAGCACTGATTGCCGCCGGCGCGCTGGTGGCTGAGCCGATCACCTACGAAGACTTCCTGCCGGTCAGCGCCGCCGGCATCTTCCAGTCGAACCTGGGCGACGAAAACCGCGACGACCTGCAGGCATCGCCCAACCGCGCGGCTTTCGAGCAGGCGCTGGGCGCGACGGTCAGCGATGAACTGGCGCTGTACGCCGCAGAGCAACAGGCGTCGCTGGACGCGGCGCTGAAGACGCTGGGGTTGGCCGCAAGCGTTTAATGCACCCTCGGTTTGCTTCCCTCTTCCGCCTGCGGGAGAGGGGAGCAAACCAGACCGCCAGCCGCCACAAAAGAAAGAGGCCCGCCAGGCAGTGACCTGTGCGGGCCCATAGAAAGACGAAGGGAAAGTCTTCGCCGTGGAGTCTGGACGCTTTACGATCCGATGAAGCTCAATCGTTGGTCAGACGTGGATCAGACGTGGATCAGACGTGGATCAGAAGCGGTGGCGCACGCCGATGATGGCGCCGAACTGGCTCTGGCCGGCACGTACCTGCTCGCTGGTGGCGGTCAGCGTGGTGGCGCTGCCGTTCAGCGACGGGCCAAAGCCCGACAGGCCCATCGACGAACCGCTGCGGTTCTGCGCGTAGGCGGTGATCGCGTAGAGGTCGGTGCGCTTGGACAGCGCATAGGTACCCGACAGCACGAAGCTGTACGGATCGCCGTTGCTGTTGCGCACGTCGGTGTAGTAGGCGGCGCCGGTCACGGCGATGGCCGGGGTCACCTGGTAGGTGGCGCCGACCCAGTACAGGTTGGTGCGCAGCGAGCTGCTGGCGAAGTCGCCGTAGTACCAGCGATAGCCGGCAAACGCGCGGCCACGGCCAAAGTTGTAGCTGGCACCGATGGTGGCGCGGCGCTCGCGGTTGTCGTCGGTGGCGACGGTGCTGCCACGCACTTCGTCATAGACCACGCGTGCCGACACCGGACCGGCATCGTAGCCACCGGCCACCGACCAGTTGCGGCCAGCCTTGTAGTCGCCCGGCACTTCGCCGCCGGCGCTGCTGTCGTAGCCGGTGCTGTAGAACAGGCCGTAGTAGAACGCGCCGGTCTGGCCGGTGAACTTCAGCGAATTGTCCGCACGGCCCGACATCCACTTGTCATGCATCAACACCGAATAGCGCGTGGCGATGGCCATCGGGTCGTAGGCCAGCGAAAAGTCGTACAGCACCGTCTGGTGACGACCCAGCGACAGCGTGCCGTACTGATTCTGCAGACCCACGAAGGCCTGCCGGCCGAACAGGCGGCCGCCCTGGTTCAGGCTGCCGGTATCCAGATCAAAACCGCTCTCCAGCGTGAAGACCGCCTTCAGGCCACCGCCCAGGTCTTCGGCGCCACGCAGGCCCCAACGCGACGTCGACAGGTTGCCGGCCGACATCCGCACCAGATTGTTGCTGCCGCCGGTAGTGGTGTTCGGGGCGTGGGTCAGGAACTCCACGCCGGCATCCACCACGCCATACAGCGTGATGCTCGATTGAGCCTGCGCCGTGGCGGGCAGGGCAGGCAGGACGGCCATGGCGGCCAGGCAGGCGAGACGGGTCTTCATGCTTCGTTATCCTTGTAGTGAGACGCGCGCACGCGCGCCTCCGTAAGGGCTCAGGCGCGATGCGGCGCCTGAAATGTAACGATTAGCGACAAAGCAAAGAAGAGCGAATCGTCTGACAGTTTGTCTTGAGATGTGAACAATCGGGGCGGGGGTTCGATGCTGTGCCCGGTTTCAGCGTTCGGCGATTGCGTGTCCATCGGGGCCTATCAAGAATGGGCGCCATTCTTGATGGAGACGACATGGCTGATATCAGGTATGCACTGCGGGACGGCGACGCCACGACAACGGGCGGCGTCCTGATCGCCGACAAACGTTTCTTCTTCACGCATCACGGCAAGACCGTCGCCTTGGAAGGCGACACGGCCACTTGCCCGGCCTGCAAGGCCCAGGGTCGCGTCTATAACGACTGCACCCCAAATTTCGATGTCATGGGAATGCGGCTCCTGGTGAGCGGCGCGCGCGTGTACTGCAAGTGCGCCGAGCCGCCCCGCGTTATCCATTCGCAGCAAGATTTTTCCATCGAGGTCGTTGATCGAGCGGTGGCTGCGCCATTCGCGGCAACTGCGGGCGCCACGGCTTCCGCACCAAGCCCCGATGTTCCGGCTTCGGCGGGTCCCATGTTCAACGAGCGATTCGTATTGCGGGATAGCCGTTCCAAGGCGCCCTTGACTCGTGTTGCGTATGCCCTGCAAAGAGCGGATGGCAGTCTTGAGTTCGGGACAACGGACGCCGAAGGCAAAACCCACATGCTGTCCGCCACCGTCGAGTCTGAACACATCACCATCTACGTGGAGGGGGAAGCATGACCGTGTTCGTAACGAATGCCGAGGGAAAACGATTTAAGCGAATTGCGACGCGTACGACAACCAGCATGAAGGATGACGCCATCAAGAACGTGGAAGTCGAGCGCGAATTCGTTGAAGTGCTAGTGCTGGATGGCGCGATTATATCGGCCGGGTCCCAATGGGGCCATGTTGCCATCGAGATCGATGGGATTGTCTACAGTCGGGTACTTAGCCAATACGAAACCGGATCGTATCGGGACTATGTCATCGGACAGACCCGGCCGCCTTGGGTAGATTTTGATGGGCACCGTCGAGGGGCGCATCGTGATGGAATCGGCTTTCTGCTCTGGGTGACCCCGGACGAAAAGGAACGCATGCGAGCCGAACTCGAAAGGCGGGTGTCGGCGGGCAAACGCTACAACCTGTTGACCAACTCGTGCAGTTCCAACGTTGCCGAAGTCCTGGCGATCGCGGGCGTGGTGTCGAAGGATCCCCGCTTCTTTGACCTCCCCGTGTCGCCGAAGGAGATGCTCAAGATGCTGGGGCGTTCCTCTCGGTTAGTGGAGACGCGCAATTACCCGAAGGGATGGCATGGCGGTGCATCTGGTAACTGGTAAGCGATTGGCGGTGGCGCTGCTGTCGGCGTTGGTCGTGTGCGGCTTTCTGATGACGTTCGGTGGATACCGGCTTCTCGACTGGAAAACATATACGGCCGTGAGACCGGTAAAGCTCTACGTCGACATGGTAGACGTTCGTCCCAGTAGCACGGACAAGCACCCCGAGCGTTTTCCGGTACTGGCGGTTCTCCCGCCAGGCACGAAATGCAGCGTTGTCCAGCAAGCCGCCAAAGACTTCCCCACATGGCGCATGCGATGCGACGGCGGCTTAAATGGTTGGATCAATCAGCCTGGGCACTTTTCTCCGATGGTGCCTGACGACGCCCTTTGGTAGCTATCCTTTGGTAGCTGGAAGCCATATCCGGACCGGCTACGCCACCTCCATCAACCCATCCACCACCAGCGCCCCCTCTGACCCGAGCATGACCGGGTTCAGATCCACAGAGCGGATCTGGCCTTGCGCCTGATGCACGAGGTTGCCGACCCTGGCGGCCACGTCGCACAGGGCGGCAACATCGAGGGCGGCCTCGCCGCGTACGCCGTCGAGCAGTGGGGCCATGCGCAGGCTGCGTATCGCGCGTTCGATGGCGGCTGGGCTGGCGGGGGCCAGCAGTACCGCCGTGTCGCGCACCACTTCTACGTACTTGCCGCCGTCGCCCACCAGCAGCACTGCGCCAAAGACCGGGTCCCAGTGGGCGCCGACCATGCATTCGCGCTGGCCGCGCGACATGCGCGCGACGATCACGCCTTCGCATGGGGCGTGCATGGCGTCGAGTGTCTGCGTTTGCTTGTGGAAGGCGTCGACAATTGCATCGCGGCTGTTGCAGTTCAGGGCCACCAGGCCGTGTTCGCTCTTGTGCGGCACAGCCGGGGAACTGGCCTTGACCGCGACCGGCGCGCCAATCCGCTGCCACGCCGCCACGGCGTCGTCGGCGCTCTGGCACAGGTAGTGCTCGACCACCGGCACGCCGGCTTCTGCCAGCCGGGCCAGGCTGGCGGCCTCGCTGAGCGTGCGGGAAGGCGTGGCGATGTTGAACGGAACGATCGGCGGCATGGCGGGCTCGCCCGCCACGTCGCGCAGCAGTTGCTGGTGGGCGGTCAGCTGATGGAAGGCGGCCAGCGCATCGGCGGCGTGCACGAACGTCGGCACGTTGGCCGCGCGGAATTGGCTGACCACCGTGTCCTGCCACGCGGCCACGGCGATCGGCTTGCCAGCCTGGTCGGCAAACCGTGCGGCATCGCGGGCAAAGCGTGGGACGTCGTAGCCCATGCCGGCCACCGGAATGTCGAGCAGGACCAGATCGGCGGAGGGGTCGGCGCCGACCACCGGCAGGACATCGCCAAACAGGCCGCTGTTGGTCAGCAGGGCAGCGGTGACGTCCACCGGATTGGCCGTGGCCGCAAAGCCGGGCAGGCGTTCGGCCAGCGCGGATTGCGTGGCGGCGGACAGCGGCGCCATCGACATGCCGAGGGTATCGGCGGTATCGGTGGCCATCACGCAGCTGGCGCCCGAGTTGCTGACGACGACCAGCCGGCGGCCGGCCGGCTGCCAGCCGCGCAGGTAGAGCGGGGCGCAGCGTGCCAGCGCGTGGGCGTCTTCGACGCGCCAGATGCCATGGCGCGCCAGAAAGGCATCGACGGCGCGGTCTTCGTTGGCCATGGCGCCGGTGTGCGATGCGGCGGCGCGGGCGCCCGCCTGCGAGCGGCCTGATTTGACGGCCACCACGGGGATGCCGCGCGCGCGGGCCACGGCAGCGGCTTCGGCCAGCATCTGCGGGTCAGTCAACGTTTCCAGATACAACAAGAGCAGGCGCACATCGGGGTCCTGCGCGACGCCCAGCGCGATTTCGCTGACGGTCACATCGGCCTGGTTGCCGGTGGCATGCACATGCCGTACGCCGATCCCCTGGTTGCGCAACAGGCCGTAGACCAGCGCCGCCGTGCCGCCGCTCTGGCTGACCACTGCCACCGGGCCATCCTGCGGCGGAATCTCGATAAACATCGTCGAAAAACTGGCGATCGTGCCATTGCCAAAGTTGGCCAGCCCCTGGCTGTTGGGGCCGACGATGCGCAGCCCGCCTTCCCGCGCGATGCGTACCATGTCGTCCTGCTGGCGCCTGCCTGCCTCGCCCGCCTCACCGAATCCCGACGCGATCACGATGGCGGCACCCACGCCCAGCCGCGCGCAGTCGGCCACGGCCTGTACGGCCGCGTCACCGGCGACCACGATCACCGCCAGTTCGGGCGCCTCGGGGAGCGCATCGAGCGACGGGTACGCGGGCAGCCCCTGCAGCGATGCGCGCTGCGGGTTGACCGGATAGATGGCGCCGGTATAGCCCATGGTCTGCATGTAGTGGATCGGGCGGCCGCCGATCTTGTGGATGTTGTCGGAGGCGCCGACGATGGCGACCGAACGGGGCGAGAGCAGGGTGGCGAGGGTGGAGAGGGCGGAGGACATTGTTTTGAGGTCTGCCGATGGCTGTTCAGATCAAATCCGGGAAAAACGCAGCAGCGGCTGCCCGGCGTGGTGGAACACCGCGGCGCGCACGCGGTCGCCAATGGCGATGCCCGGGTCGGCGTGGCCCATCACGCGCGGGCCTTCATCGAGGGTAGCCAGCACCAGCGTGTAAGGCACCAGCGGCTGGAAAGCTTCGGTGGGGGCCCGGAACACCTCGGTCACTGCGTAGACGTTGGCCTGGCCGTTGCCATCGCGCCAGGCCAGTTGCCGGCTGCCGCAGGTGCGGCAGGCATGGCGCTGCAGCGGCTGCCAGGCGCCGCAGATCTCGCAGGTCTGGTAGCGCACCACGCCAGCGGCCAGGCCTTCGGTGTAGGGGGATTGGGATGGCGGTTCGCTCATGCGGTCTCCAGGATCAGGCTCACATGCGACGACAGCACGCCGCCATCGGCATGAAACAAGGCGCGCTTCCGAGATTGCGGCAATTGCCGGGCGCCGGCCCGGCCGGCCAGCTGGCGCGCCGCTTCGGCAAGGTGCATCAATCCGCCCGCCACGCCCGAATGGCCAAATGCCAGCAGCCCGCCATGCGTGTTGAGGGGCAACGCACCATCTGTGTCGAAATCGCCGGCACGCAGCCGGGCGACGGCCTGGCCGCGCGGGGCGATGCCGATTTCCTCCAGCAGCATGACCAGCGTGATCGTGAACGAGTCGTAGATCGCCAGATAGTCGATATCGGCCAGCGCGCAGCCGGCTTCGGCCAAGGCGCGCCCGGCGGCGTCGGATGCGCCGCTGCGCATCACGTCGTCGAGCGCGCCAAGGTGCTGGTGCCGATGCGCCTGGCCGGCGCCTGCGATGCGTACTGGCGTGCCGGTGCCCGGTTCGGCCGATACCACCAGCGCCACGGCGCCGTCCGAGATCGGGCAGCAGTCCGACAGCCGCAGCGGCGACGCGATCGGCCGTGCCTGGCGGGCGGCCTGCAGCGACAGCGGATCGCGCAGGTGCGCGTCGGGGTGCCCGGCGGCATGGCGCCGCATCAGCACCGCGAAGTCAGACAGCGCATCGGCATCCAGGCCCACCTCGTGCAGGTAGCGCGAGGCCAGCAGCGCGTAGTAGGCCGGCACCGACGCGCCGTTCGGCACTTCGATCTCGGGCTCGCCCACCTGCGCCAGCGTCTGTACCGACTGATCTCGGCTCTGGCCGCTGAGGCGGTTCTCGCCAGCCACCACCAGCACGTTGCGGCAACGGCCAGCGCGCACCAGATCATGCGCCAGCATCGCCATCAGCCCGCCCGTGGCGCCGCCCCCAGCCATGCCGTGGGCATAGGCCGGCTGCAGCGACGCGAATTCGCAGAAACGGTCGGCCAGCATCAGGTGCGGCAGCGTGGTGGCGTAGCCGCACAACACGCCGTCCACCTCGGCGCGCGCCAGCCGCGCGGCATCGAGCGCGGCATCGGCGGCCTGTGCCATCAGCGTCAGCGGGGAGCTGCCGGGCAGGCGTCCGAAGCGGGTGTTGCCCGCCCCGCGCACGTAGCTGGGTATCGCCAATGCAGCCGTCGCGGCAGCGTTCATTTCCTGAGCAGCGGGCACTGCGACCTGGCCACCGGCATGAAGGCCTGGTCGCCGGGCACCGTGGCCAGCAACTTGTAGTAGTCCCACGGGTACTTCGATTCTTCGGGCTTCTTGACCTCGAACAGGTACATGTCGTGGATCATGCGGCCGTCCTCGCGGATGCGGCCGTTTTTGGCGAAAAAGTCCTGGATTGGCAGCGCCTTCATCTGCTTCATCACGGCGGCGGTCTCGTCGGTGCCGGCGGCCTGCACGGCCTTCAGATAGTGCGTGACCGACGAATAGACGCCGGCCTGGCTCATGTTCGGCATCTTCCTGACCTTGTCGAAGTACTTGCGCGACCAGGCCCGCGTGGCGTCGTTCATGTCCCAGTAGAACGCCTCGGTCAGCACCAGCCCCTGCGCCGTCTTCAGGCCGATGGCGTGGATATCGTTGATATAGAGCAGCAGGCCGGCCATCTTCTGGGTGCCGTTCTTCGTCAGCCCGAATTCCGACGCGGCCTTGATGGCATTGACGGTGTCGCCGCCCGCGTTGGCCAGGCCCACCACCTGCGCCTTGCTGGCCTGGGCCTGCAGCAGGTACGAGGCAAAGTCGCTGGTGTTGATCGGATGCCGGGCCGCACCCAGCACCTGGCCGCCGGCCTCTTGCACCACCGTCGTGGCCGATTGCTGCAGCGTGTGGCCGAACGCGTAGTCGGCCGTCAGGAAGAACCAGGTCTTGCCGCCGCGCTGCACCATCGCGCGGGCCGTGGTGTTGGCCAGCGCGTAGGTGTCATAGGCGTAGTGGACCGAAACCGGCGTGCAGAGATCGTTGGTAATGCGCTCGGTGCCCGGGCCAGAGAACACCACGATCCTGTTCTTCTGCCGGGCCACGTCCAGCACGGCCAGCGCCGGCGCCGACGCGGCCACGTCCAGGATGGCATCGACCTTGTCCTGGTCGAACCATTCGCGCGCCTTGTTGGCGGCGACGTCGGCCTTGTTCTGGTGATCCACCACCACCAGCTCCACCTTCTTGCCCAGCACCTTGCCGCCGTAGTCGTCGATGGCCATCTGGGCCGCCGTGGCGCTGCCCCGGCCCGTGACATCGGCATAGAGCCCGCTCATGTCCAGCAGCAGGCCGATCTTGACCACATCGTCGGAAATGCCGGCCTTGGGCTGGGCGTGGGCGGCTAGCGATGCCACGGCCAGCGCGGCGGCGGCGATCCGTTTCAAGGTTGATGTCATAGTCTCCTCCGTCTTGTTATGTCATTTGTTTTCTCCCCTCTCACACAATGTGGGAGAGGGGAGCCTGGTATCCGCTCCGTGCTATACGGTTGCGATCGGCGTGGTCGGCGACCCGACGGCCCCGGGCAGGCGCAGCGGCGGCGCGGTCAGCATGAAGCGGGTACGCCGATGGGCCCGCAGCCAGTCGGCCAGTTCGCGCAGGTACCAGAGTTCGCCCAGCGGCAGCCCCAGCTTGAACAGGCAGTGGTGGTGCAGCGGCAGCAGCGGATGGGCCCTGGTGTCGTCGGGCGGGGGCAACGCCGGGAAGCGTTCGACGGCGTAGTTGTCGGCGATCAGGGCGGCAATGCCGGCGTCGGTGATCCAGTTCAGCAGCCGGTTGTCGCGGCCGTTCAGGGCGGCGCAGCTGTGGTGCAGCACGGCCTCGTCGGGATTGCGCTGCATCGACAGCACCACCTCGGCAAAGCCGGTGCGCAACAGCAGCATGTCGCCGCGCTCCACTTCCACGCGGTGGGCCTCCATGGCGCGCATCAGGTCGTCGTAGCCGACATTGCGGAAGTCCGTGCCGAAGACATCGGCCAGGTCCACCACCACGCCCCGGCCCTGCATGCCCTTGACGGCGAAGTTCTCGATACCGAGCGCGTCGGCGTGGCTGGCGTGGCCGTGGCCGCAGTCGTGCGCCTCGAAGTGGTCATCGTCGGCGTAGTCCACCGGGCCCACGATATCGGCGTTGGCGCGGTAGCCGTTGTAGTAGACGCGTTCGGGCCGGCCGTCGCCGTCGGCATCGAACAGCGCGCCCACGTGCGCCAGCGAATCCCATTGCGTCGAATACTGCAGGCACAGAAGCACCTGGTCGTCGCTGATCACGTCGGTGGCGGCCGGGTTGACCTTGGCCAGCGGAAAATTCAGGTACGGGATGTCATCGCGGAAGGTGGGCCGTAGCTGCGGCGGATGCCGGCGCGGGTTGAGCTTGTTGCCGCCCGGATAGTCCAGCGGCATCGACAGGCAGAAGCTGATGCCGGCCTGGATCTCGCGGGCGCCCTTGACCACCTGTTCCGGGCCGATCAGGTTGACGCGGCCCAGTTGATCGTCGGGCCCGAAATCGCCCCAGTTTGAGCCTTCTGGACGTTGCTTCCAGCGCATGCTTCAAGCCTCCTTCGGTTGTGCCTGTGGTTGGCGGGTGGGATGGCGCCAGGTGGCGGCGATGGCGTCGGCCTCGCGGCGCAGCGCGCGCGCCAGTGCGGCCTCGCGTTCGGTAATGCGTTCGTTGAGGGCGGCAATGCTGATGGCGCCCAGTGGATAGCCGTCTGGGCCGGGCAGGGCGATGCCGATGCCGCCCATGCGCTCGACCACGACATCGAGCAGCACGGCATAGCCGCGCGCGCGCGTGGTTTCCACGTGGCGGCGCAGCATGTCGGCATCGATCCGGGGATAGCGTTTCAGCGACGGGGCGATGCACGCCAGCACCGCGTCGATCTCGTCGTCGGGCAGCGCGGCCAGCAGCGCCAGGCTGCCCGCCCCCACGCCGAGCGGGCGGCGGCTGCCGACATCGAGGTAATTGGCACGGATCGGGAATGTGCCCAGGCGCAAATCCAGGCACACGGATTCCCAGCCGCCAGGCACCGAGAGAATCGCCGAATCTTCAAATGTATGGGCCAACCGGATCAGGGCTGGGCGCGCCAGCGGCCGTATGTCGAGCCGGCGCTGCGCGGCCGCCTGCAGGGTCAGCCATTCGCGTCCCGGCGAAAACGCCTTGGTGGCCGGGTCGCGCTCGACCATGCCTTCGGCAATCAGCGTATCGAGCAGCCGCAGGGCCGACGCCTTGTCGACCTGCGCGGCGGCAGCCAGATCGGTCAGCCGGGCATTGCGGGTGTCCGACAGCGCGCGCAGCAGCCGGCAGGCCTTCTGCAGCGATGTGCTCTGGACGGTCACGTATGCGTCTCCTCCGGGTCGGGTTTTGTGTCATGAAACCTCGGTACGCGCGACAGCCGTTGATTTATAGGCGACGGGAGCGGGCGCGTCATTCTGCGATGCATCAAAATTTTGTCGGCCGAAACTCGGACATCGGCCAGTTTCGGCGTCGTCCTACAGACCCGTGCGGCCGCATGCCGACGTGGCGAAAGCGGCGCGAACGCTACGATGGAACGGGGAACACAGAAGAAATATGAGAAATCTGGAAGGGGGGGGCCATCCAGGAATCGTCCGGTCGATGCGTCCGGCACAAAGGAGCCCAGACATGACAGGCAATCTGATTTCAGGCGAGGCGGCCAATACCCGTATCGCCGCACTCTACGACACCGAGGCCGACGCCACGCAGGCGGTCGATCTGGTCTGCAACACCGCCGGATTGAGCGCGAAACAGGTCAAGCTGGTCCACCCGCACGAAGCGCACTTTGGCCGCAAGCTCGAGCCCGACGAACAGGGGATGGCGCGTACGGCCGTCCGGTCGCACCTGACGCTGGGCGCCTGCGGGCTGATCCTGGGGCTGCTGGTGGTGGCCGTGCTGTATCTGCAGCAAGTCGCGTGGGTCACGCAGAATCCGTGGCCATCGGCGGCCGCAGGGGCGTTTATCGGCGCCATGCTGGGCATGATGGGCGGCGGCCTGATCACGGCGCGGCCCGATCATCAGGCAGTCATCACCCCGGTGCGCGAGGCGGTGAAGCACGGTCGCTGGGCAGTGCTGGTAAATCCCGAGTCGCCGGAGCAATGCGACGATGCCATGCGCACGCTGCGCGGCACCCATGCCGAAGTGATGCGGTCGGTATGACGTCAGCGGCCGGCGGGCGGCCCTTGAGGGGCTCAGGCGCCTCGTCGCTTATTCGCCAAGAAATTCGGCAATGACTTCGAGGCCTTCGACGTGATCGGCGACCACCTTGGCGATGACGGCCAGCGGTATCGCCAGCAGCATGCCCCAGGTGCCCCAGAGCCACGTGAACAGCAGTAGCGACACAAAGACGGCGACCGGATTCATGCGCGCCAGGCGGCCTGTCATCCACGTGGTCATGCCGTTGCCGATCAGCGTGGCGATCACCATCGAGCCGCCCGCCGCCGCTGCCGCCACGGCCAGGGTGCCGGATTGCATGAACCCGGCCACGCCCAGGCACACGGCCACCACCAGCGAACCGAAGTAGGGCACCAGGTGCAGCACGGCCGCAACCAGCGCCCAGGTGCCGGCATTGTCGATCGACAGATACTTCAACAGCAGATAAATGCAGAAGCCCAGCGAGGCGTTGGTGACCAGGAGCATGATCATGTACCGCTGCACCTGCCGGTTGATCTCGTCCAGCATATGCACGTTGATCTTCTTCTGGCTCAATGTCTTGCCGGCCATCTTGATGAACTTGCGCTTGAACATGTCGCCCGTCAGCAGCAGGAACCACGTCAGGAACAGCACCACCACCGACTGGGCCATCAGCGCAAAGGCACTGACCCAGCCCGCCCACACCATGTTGCTGAAGTTGTCGGCGGTGCGCTCCACCACCACCGGGGCGCCCTTGGGGGCGGGAAGCTGCCCGGTGCCGCTGAGGATGGTGGCGGCGCGGCGCACCTTCTGCACCACGGAGTCGTCGCCGCTCATCAGTGCCCCCACCGAACGCGACAGCTTGCTGGCGATCTCCGGCAGGCGGTCGACGATCGACGACACCTGCCCCTGTAGCAGATAGGCACAGCTCAACGCCAGCGCCATCAGGCTCAGCAGCACCAGCGTGGCGCCGATGGCGCGAGGAATGTGACGGCGCTGAAGCAGGTCCACGAGGGGATCGAGCAGATAGGCAAGGATGATGGCCAGCACCACCGGGACGATGAACGCGGTGGCGACATGCAGCGCGTACAGCGACGCCAGCGTGGCCAGCACGATCAGCGCCGAACTGGCGCGCCCGAGTGACTGGGTCCAGCTCGGGGGCGTGTAATCGGAAGTGGTGACGGGTGCCGCCGCGGCACCTGGCATCGGCCCCGTCAGGGCTGCGTCCGGCATGGCGCTCACCGTGTCGCCAGCAGGATCGACGTCAGGTGTCAGCGCGCTGGCCTCTGGCGGCCGCGCGGACCGCAGGGCGGGAGAAGGCGGGACGGTCGACATGGGGGCACGATATGGAGGTCATTATTCTCGGAGGATAGCCCCGGGCCGCATCGCGGGGTGTCGGCGCGCGGCGGGTCGCGGTGTAGGACGGATACACGTAACGGTTGCAGCACCGGGGCGGAGGCACTGGGGCGCAGTACCGTTGCCCCAAAACAAAACGCCGGTCTTGTGGACCGGCGTTTCGGGGAAAGCAATGATTCGATGGGATTGCCCGGAGGTATTTTCGTGGGCTTGCGTGGGCTTGCGTCTGTGTTTGCCTAGCGCGGTGAATCGTCACGGGGGCCGGAAGAGGCATCCAGGAACGGTTGCTGCTTGAGCAGGGGGTCGTTCTTGACCATCCAGCGGACACCGAAAGCCAGTGCAACGATGCAGGCCAGCATATACGCAACGATCGCAGTGAGAGTCAGCATGTTTCTGTCACAGGAGGAGGTTGCGACCGCAGTTGCCACGTCGGTGATCCGGGACGATGCAGGGACAGCGCGTGGCGGGCCGGATGGGAACGGATTGTATGTGACAGCAGACGTGATTCCGGCCCCATTTCGCCTGAAATTTTCTGTATGCCGATCTAAGCGCAACTAATATCGGCAGGTTCTGCTATGTCCGAACATCGGACCCATGACGGTCAGAAATAGCACCCCATGCTGTACTGCTCGGTGCGCAGTGCCTGGGCGGCGTGGCGATAGCGGTCCGCGTAGCTCCAGTATTCGGTGTGCTGCATGGCGCGTTCGGCGGCGCGCGCCTGGTACTCCAGTGCCCGGCACTGGTTCCAGAACGCGTTCTGGCTGCGCCAATCGGCCTCGTCCTCGCGCGCGTCCCAGTTCTGGATCTGCGCGGACATGCGGGCGCGGTTCTGCAGGTACGCCTGTTCGTCCTGGCGGATCTTGGCCGTCTTGGTGACGGTGGTCACGTTGCCGCGCATCGATCCGGTGACGTTCTGGTAGCCGGCCGGACATGACCCGTTCGTGTAGAGCGTGTCACGCGGGCTCTCGCACTTGGTCACGGCCTGCGCCGCGCCCGAGGCGGCCAGGGACAGCAGGAAGGCGCATAGGAGTCTGGACATGGCGCGGCTCGCGGCGGGTTTCGATCCGATCACTGTAGGCAGTGCGAGTGAGGCCCGCCAAGGCCGTCAAGGTATCCAGATATTTCACAGGGTGTCGATGGCGTGGCGGAGTGTGCTGCGGGTAGGGGGGCGCGGTGGCAAGCTGAGACGCTGGCCCTCTCCCCCGGCCCCTCTCCCGCAAAGCGGGAGAGGGGAGAAAACCAGGGGCAAGGAGGGGTGCGCAGCGGCATGCTGGGACGCTGGTCCTCTCCCACGGCCCCTCTCTCGCAACGCGGGAGAGGGGAGACAACCGCTTCCAGTCCTAGAGCAGCTTCCAGACGCCCTCGGCCTCGCTGGCGACGCCATCGGCTTCCAGCTTGCGCAGGTGGGCCATCAGCGAGCGCAGCGCAATCGGATGCTTGGTGACAGGAACGTCGTCGTAGACGCTGGCCACCAGCGTGCCGGCGTCGGCCGGCGCCAGCGCCCGCAGGGCGTTCATCACCTTGGCTTCGCGCTGCATGCGGTGGCGGATCAGCAGCCGGATCGCGTCGTGCGGGCGCGGCATCAGGAAGCCGTGTCCCGGGGCGATCCATTCGATATCCTCGTCCAGCAACGCCTGCAGCGATGCCAGGTACGCGCGCATGTCGCCATCGGGCGGGTTGATGACCACCGTGGACCCCTGCATCACGTGGTCGCCCGTGAACAGCGTCTTTTCCTCTTCCAGCAGGAAACACAGGTGGTTCGACGCATGCCCCGGCGTGTGAATCACGCGCAGCGTGGTCTGCGGACCCAGGGCGATGCGGTCGCCGTGCGTGGGCTGATGGTCAGGCCGGAAGGTCTGGTCCTGGCGATCCACCACGTCGGTGGTGCGGCCCCAGACCGGCGCGGCGGTGGCCTCGCGCAGGCGCACCGACCCCGGCGAGTGGTCCAGGTGGGTATGCGTGACCAGAATCCATTTCACGGGCCCGGGCGCGGCGGCCATCACGGCGTCGAAGTGGGCGGCGTCATCGGGGCCGGGGTCGATCACGGCCCACTGGTTGTCAGCGCCGGCCACGAAGTAGGTGTTGGTGCCAGGCCCGGTCATCACATTGCCGTTGTTGGCCGTCACGCGCCAGACCCGTTCCGACAGCTTGACGGCGAGGCCCGGTTCCAGCGTGTAGCGTCCATGGCCTGCGCCATCCGGGTCGATGCGGGCGATCTCGGCGTAGCTGGGCTCCTCCGGCATCACGGGGCGCTGGCCCTTGGGGCCATGGGCCAGGCGCGGCATCACCAGCGCGATATTGCGCTGCTGCCGCGCGTAGTCGAAACACGCCTGTGCCGTCCCGAAATGCGCGATGGACTGCAGGATCTTGCGCGTGGCATTGACCAGCGTGAGGTTGTTGGCCGGGTCCACCACATCGGCCGGCCGCATCCAGCGGTGCTCCACGGCCTCCACGCCATCGTGGATCGCGGTCTGCCCGGCGGGCAGCACGGCCATGAAGAAGCGCGTGTCGAACCGCTTGGGCAGGCCCGGCGGCGTCAGCCAGTAGGCGCAGTAGGCCAGCTGGTCGACCGCCAGCCGCAGGCCCAGCATTTCGCACACATGGGCCAGGCCCTTGCCGCCGTAGCTGGCCGCCTCGCGCAACTGCTGGTGGACGTCGGGGCCCAGGTCGTCCAGCCGCACGATCTGCCCGCTGGCGTCGTAGGCAAACAGCAGGTTGGCTTCCTCGAACGCCTCGCGCACGGCGCACAGGTAGTAGTCCAGCCCGTTGGCCGGCACCTGCAGCCGCGCGCTGGCCGCCGCGTCGTCCAGGCCGGCGCACAACGGATGCAGCGTGGCGTCCTGGGGATCGAGCACGCCACCCGGAAATACGAAGGCGCCGGCGCTGCGGTCGTCGTCGCGCTGCGGGCGGCGCATCATCAGGATTTCCATGCCTTGGGGCCCGTCGCGCAGCACGAGCATGCTGGCGGCGAAGCGCATGGCCTTGGCGTGGAGGGCGTAGGCGGATTGGGAGGGCGTCTGATTTGGGGAGGTCGGGGCGGCGGACATGTGCGGCGGGCGAAGTCTCTTCGGATTCTCTTATCGGCAGATTCGGCCCATTCTAGCGGGTCGGGCGGTGCCGCGACGCAGCAATTGTCCCGGCCGTGCGCGACTACTGGGGAAACAGGGCCATCTGGCCGGTCAGCAATGTCTCGAAATCGTCGTCCAGGAACGGCAGGATGGCGTCGGCGATCGGCTGCAGCTGGCGGGTGACATAGTGGTCATAGTCGATAGGGGCGGCGCGCGTTTCCAGCGGCTCGGGGCCGGCCATGGTCATCAGGTAGCTGATCCAGCCGCCGTTCTGGTACTGCCTGGGGCGCCCGTGGCGTTCGTTGTAGTCGTCCGCGATGCGTGCGGCGCGGACGTGCGGCGGCACGTTACGCTGGTATTCGTCGAGCTGCCGGCGCAGGCGCTTGCGGTAGACGAGCTGGTCGTCGAGTTCGCCCGCCAGCGTGCGCCGTACCGTTTCGCGCACGTAGTCCTGATACGGCTCGCGGTTGAAGATTTTCTCGTACAGCGTCTGCTGGAACTGCTGGGCCAGCGGCGACCAGTCGGTGCGCACCGTTTCCAGGCCCTTGTACACCATTTCGGGCCGGCCGTCGGCACGCACCACCTGGCCCGCGTAGCGCTTCTTGCTGCCCTGGTCCGTGCCGCGGATGGTCGGCATCAGGAAGCGCCGGAAGTGCGTTTCAAATTGCAGTTCGAGCGCGCTTTCCAGCCCGTAGGTCTGCCAGAGATGGTCGCGCCACCAGTCGTTGACATACGCCACCAGGCTGCGGCCGATCTGCGCCGCGTCGTCCTCGGTGCGGGCGCGGCGCAGCCACACGAAGGTGGAGTCGGTGTCGCCGTAGATCACCTCGTAGCCGCGCGCTTCGACCAGTTCCCGGGTCTGGCGCATGATCTCGTGCCCGCGCATTGTGATCGACGACGCCAGCCGCGGGTCGAAGAACCGGCAGCCGCTGGACCCCAGCACGCCGTAGAACGCGTTCATGATGATCTTCAGCGCCTGCGACAACGGCTTGTTCCTGTCGCGCTTGGCTGCCTCGCGGCCCTGCCACACGCGGGCGACGATGGCCGGCAGGCAGTGCTTCGTGCGCGAGAACCGCGCGCCCCGGAAGCCGGGCACGGAATCGGCATCGTCGGGATGCGCCAGGCCTTCGACCAGCCCGATCGGATCGATCAGGAAGGTGCGGATGATCGACGGATACAGGCTCTTGTAGTCGAGCACCAGCACCGATTCGTAGAGTCCCGGCCGCGAATCCATCACAAAGCCGCCGGGGCTGGCCTCGGGTGCCTTGTCGCCGAGGCTAGGCGCGACATAGCCCTGCCGGTGCATCAGCGGCATGTACAGGTGCGTGAATGCCGCCACCGACCCGCCGCTGCGGTCGGCGGGCAGGCCCGTGACCGTGGCGCGCTCCAGCAGGAAGTGCAGCAGTTCGGTAGCCTCGAAGATCCGCGTCACCAGTTCGCAGTCGCGCAGGTTGTAGCGCGCAAGCGCCGGCTTGTCTTCGGCGAACATCCGGTCGATCTCGTCCATGCGGTCGTACGGATTGTCGATGGCCTTGCCTTCGCCCAGCAGCGTGCGCGCCACCGCTTCGAGGCTGAACGACGGAAAGCTCCACGTGGCCGAGCGCAGCGCCTCGATGCCGTCGATCACCAGCCGGCCGGCCGCGCCCGCAAAGTAGTGCTGCTGCCGGTTGTGCTCGCGCCATTCCATCTCGGCGCCGCCCCGGCCCAGCCGCAACGGGATCTGGTACTGCTTCGCATGTTCGCGCAACACGCGCAGGTCGAACTGCACCAGGTTCCAGCCGATGATGGCGTCGGGATCATGGCGGGCCAGCCAGTCGTTGAGCCGTTCGATCAGTTGCTGGCGCGTGGCGCAGTATTCGAGCGCAAAGTCCATCTCTGCGGCGGCGTTCTGCGGGGCAGGCCCCAGCATGTACACCTGCCGCTGGCCGCAACCTTCCAGGGCAATCGAATACAGGTCGCCGAACGCGTTGGTCTCGATGTCGAGCGAGACCAGCCGCAGCGTGGGCCGATAGTCGGCGGCCGGCTTCATCTGCGCGTTGCGCAGCACACCGTCGGCGCCGGCATCGCCGTCGAACCAGACCGGTGCGGTGATGAACCGCTCCATCAGGTAGCGTTCCGGCGGCCGGACATCGGCTTCGTAGACGTCCACGCCGGCGTCGCGCAGCGACCGCTCCAGCTGCATCAGCTGCCGGTGCTGCGGGCAGTAGAGCCCCAGCACCGGGCGGCGCTGGAAGTCCTGCAGGGCCAGCGGGCGCAGTGACACATCGCGCTCACCCTGCAGCAGGGCTTCGGCGACGGCACGCTGTTCTTCGGGGATAAAGGCCGTGGAGGGCTGCCACGGCAGGCGCAGCCGGCGCGGCCCGTCGTCCGTGGCAAGCCAGAACTCGACCTCGGTGCCGGCCGGAGTGTCGCGCCAGTGTCGGGTCAGGATAAAACCCTGCTGAAGAGCCACGCTGCAAAACCTTGGGGATTGTTTCTGGCGTGGATTTTAGCGGAGTCGGGCCCAAGGGGCGGAACCGCTTCGCCGGGCGGCGCTGCCGCGTGTCAGGCAGGCGCCTTGATCAACGGACCCTGGAATACCACCGGCCCGCTGGGTGCGTCGCGCTGGGGCGATCCGCCGGGCGGCTCCACGCTGACGGCCAGTGCGGCGATATTGGCGGGTAGCGCGTCGAGCGGCAGGCGCACTTCGCGCGCATGGCCAGCACGCCCAGCGATATCGGCTTGCCGCCCTGAGGCAGGGCCCATAGCTGCAGCGCCTGCTGGGGCGTCAGCGGCAGATGTTGTCTCCCCTCTCCCATTGATGAGAGGGGCGGCTGCCTTGTTACGATCCCGAACCTGCCACCGCGGCTGCGGGCCCCGGTGTGGCGGGTTTCGCGGTGACGTCGGGCGCCGACCTCAGGTCCGCGGGGATCGCCGGATCTGGCGTCTTGCGTAGCGGCTGCGGCTGCGGCTGAGGGGCTGGCGCGGCCTGCGCGAGGGGGACTGGCGCCGGCTGGGGCGCACGGGTCTGTGCAACTGGCGCGGCCGGTGCTGGCGCCGGAGCCGGAGTCGGAGCCGGAGCCGAAACTGGCACTGGCGCGGCCGCCTGTGGCGCAACGGCCCGCGCAGGCGCCGGCTTGCCCGCCACCGGCGGCTGGGTGTTGACGGTCTGCTGCGACCATCCGCCGCCCAGCGCCTTGTACAGCTGCGCCCGGCTGGTCAGCCGCGCGAGCTGGATCGTCACCAGCTTCTTTTGCGCCTCGTACTGCTGGCGCTGGGCGTCGAAGACCGGGAAATAGTCGTCCACGCCGTTCTTGAAGCGCATCTCGGCCAGCCGCCGCGTCTCGGCCACTTCCTTCTCCAGCGACTGTTGCGCGGCGGTCTGCCGGTCGTACGTGCCACGGGCGGCCAGGCCGTCGGCCACCTCGCGGAAGGCGCCCTGGATGGTGCGCTCGTACTGCGCCACGTTGATGTCCTTGCGGACCTTCGATGCGTCCAGGTTGGCCTGGTTGGCGCCGGCATTGAAGATCGGCAGCGTGATCTGCGGCGCAACCGCCCACGCCGCGCCTCCCGTGAACAGCCCCGCCAGCGTGGTGCTGGCCAGGCCGACTCCCGCGGTCAGCGAAATCCGTGGGAAGAACGCCGCCCGCGCGGCCCCGATATTGGCATTGGCGGCCTTCAGCCGGTGCTCGGCGGCCATGATGTCCGGCCGCTGCTCCAGCAACTGCGAGGGCAGGCCGGCTGGCAGCTCCGCCACGAACGAGTTGTCGCCGAACGGCTGTGGGGGCGGCAGGTCGGCCGGAATCGGGCCGCCGATCAGCAGCGACAGCGCGTTTTCGTCCTGCGCCACCTGGCGCGTGAACTGTTCCACGTCCACGCGAGCCGTTTCCACCTGGGTCTGGGTGCGGTGCTGGTCGATGGCGGCCATGCCGCCGGCCGCCTTGCTCTTGCGGACCATTTCCGACGCATCTTCCTGGATCTTGAGCGTGTCTTGCGACAGCTTCAGCAGTCGCTGGTCGGCCTGCCAGGTCAGATAGGCGTTGGCAATTTCGCCAACCAGGCTGATTTGCGTGCTGCGCCGCACTTCTTCGATGGACAAGTACTGCTCCAGGGCTTCGTGCTTGAGGCTGCGGATGCGGCCGAACACGTCAAGCTCGAACGACGAGAAGCCCACGCCGGCGCCCCAGGCGTTGATCACCGGGTCCTGGCCCGGTGGGCGCAAGTCGCCGGTCAGACGCGTGCTGCTGAAGCCCAGGCTGGCATCGACGGCCGGGAACTGCGCCGCGCGCCGGATGCGGTAGTACGCGCGGGCCTCGTCGATCGACAGCGTAGCCACGCGCAGGTCGCGGTTGTTGGCCAGGCCGAGTTCGATCAGCCGGCGCAGCCGCGCATCGGTGAAGAAATCCTGCCAGCCAAGGTTGGCGGCCTGCACCTGCGACTGCGGCGCACCGTTGGCGCCCTGCGTGGTCTGGTAGGCCGGGCCGTCGGGGTAGGCGTTGGGCACGGGCGAATCCGGGCGCTCGTACTTCGGTTCGAGCGTGCAGGCGGCCAGTGCCAGCGGCAGCAGGATGCCGGCGCTCCAGCGCAGAGACGGCAGGCGTGCGGGGGAAAGGCGCATTGTTATCGTCTTCATATGTGAATCAACCTGTGAACGCGCGGCGCAGCAATTGCACGATGGCCGTGCCAGGCAGGCCGCGATGCGCGATGTTGTGAGGGGGCTCGCTGAACAGCAGGCGGATCAGCCGGTGCCGCGCCGCCATGTCGGGAACCAGCGCGATGCCGATCAGCTGGCCGTCGGTGCGTGCCACGCGGCACGGCACCCAGCCAAGCGGCGCGAGCCAGAAGGCCCCTACGGCACCGGGTTCCACCCGTGTGCCGCTATGCGATTCGAGCGCGACGCCGTTGCATGACAGGTCGCGCGTGACGCCCTCGACCTCGCGTGAAATACCATCGGCGCCGTAGAACTGCAGCCGCCCGGCCGCGCGGAACGGGAACCGCTCCTCCTTGCGCGGACGCGGCAGTTCGAAGCAGACCAGCATCGACGCCAGGTAGAGCATCATCGACACCAGGGTCCAGACGACGTTGAACAGGGTGCCGGGCGCGTTGCCGTCGGCGGCCACGGCGCGCGCCAGGCCCATCGCAGACAGGAAGAACAGGCTGCCGTAGAGCAGCGCGAACTTGCCGTGCACCGTCAGCCTGGAGCGGTCCAGCCCCTTGTTCGTCACCTTGAACGGGCGGCCGAACGGCTTGAACATGGCGCTGGCCAGCGTGGCCGTGACCGCCATCGACGCCACGATCTGCGTGACCTCGGTGAAGATCGGCATCGCGCGCGACCCGGTGATCCAGATGCTGTACGCCCAGTACAGCAGCAGCGCCGGCACGCCGTAGGCCAGGAACTGCATCGGGTCGCCATAAAGTGTGGGCACGTTGAAGAACCAGTAGAGCAGCGGTCCGAGCAGCAGCATGATCGTGAACGGACGGCTGACCCAGTGCAGCAGGCCGTGCACATAGTGCAGGCGCTGGCGCAGCGTGAAGCCGCGGCCGCGCATGGGCCCATCGGCGGTCAGGGCCACCTGGATCGTGCCCAGCCCCCAGCGGCTGCGCTGGCTGATGTACTCGGGCAGGCCTTCGGCGGACAGGCCCACGCTGAGGCGCTCGTTGAGCCAGCGCGTGACGTAGCCGAACGGCATCAGCTTGTAGGTCAGGTGGATGTCCTCGGTCACCGTGCCGGTGGGAAAGCCGCCGATATGGGCCAGCGCCTCGCGCCGCACCACGAACGACGTGCCGATGCAGAACGCGGTGTCCCAGGCGTCCTTGGCCGGCTGCATCACATCGAAGAACGCGCGCTGCTCGTCCACCCAGCATTCGGTGGAGCGCAGGTTGTACTGGATCGGGTCGGCGTTGTAATAGAACTGGGGCGTCTGTACCACGCCGACGCGCGGATCGTCGAACAGGCCGATGATGCGCAGCAGGATGTTGCGGTTGGGCGCGAAGTCGGCGTCGAGCACCATGATGTAGGGCGCGCCGCCATCGCCCTGGGCGCTGTGGTACAGCCCGTTGTTCAGGTTGCCGGCCTTGGCGTGGGTGTTGTCGGGCCGGGTCACGTAGTTCACGCCGACCGTACGGCAGAAATCGCGGAGCCAGTCGCGGCGGGTGTCGTCGAGCACCCAGACGCGGAAGTTCGGGTAGTCGATGGCCTTGGCCGCGACGATGGTCTTTTCCAGGACGTCCAGGCCTTCGTTGTAGGTGGCGATGAAGATGTCCACGGCCGGCGCATCGCGGTCACCGCGCAGGCGGGCCTCGCTGGCATCGGCCTCGGCCGAGTGGTCGGTGGTGCGTGTGAGCGTGACGATCGAGATCAGCGTGTAGAGGATCGTCAGCGTTTCGAAACCCAGGAATACATGGGCCCAGATGCTAGGGAACTCCATGCGCCATTCCGGCAGCGTCTCGGTGACGCGCCAGATGTAATACACGATCAGCAGGACCGCCGCCGCCAGGCCGAAAAGCCAACGGTCCGCGGCGCGTTGCCGGTTGCCGCGCAGACACAGCACGGCCACCAGCAGCGCGCCCGCATTGATCTGCACGAGCATGCTGCTATCGAGGAAACTTGCAAAACTCGCGGCGAGCATCGTTACTCCTTGGGTGGATTGTCGGGGGGTGCCGCGGCCTGGTTGGCCGTGGCACAGCTCGCGCCCCGGCAGCCGCCTGGCTGGAACGGATTCCAGCCGGTGGCGGCAAGCACGGCCCAGGCCGTGGCGCCCAGGTGGGGCAGGTGAAAGTAGTAGAAGTCGTCGGTCTTCGAGTCGGGGCCGATCTGCAGCCCCGTGCGCACGCGCTGCTCGGGCGTGGCGAACAGGTAGCCGGACGGCGCGCGCTGCGACACCAGCAGCGGCCAGAGTGGCGCGGCCTCGCTGTCGCGCCCGGTGGCGCGCAGCACCAGCGCGGCCTGCCCGGTGCCTTCGGTCCAGATGCCGTCGGGGTTGGCATTGAAGCCGTAGCCGCCCTTGACGCCGTGTTTGGCCCGCGCCCAGCCGAGCGCCCGCTGCCAGGTGCCGGCGGCATCGGGCATGGCAATCAGCGGCCAGAGCGAGGCATCGAGCGCCGAAGGGCCGCCGTTGAGCGAGCGGCCGTCGTCACGCGTGCCGATCGCAAAGCGGCCTTCGCCGGGCTGCCACATGGTCTCGACGAACTTGCGCGAGCGATCGGCGCCGGTCTTCCAGCGCGGGTCGCTGTCATAGCGCGACAGCCAGCGGAACACCGCGTAAGTGTCGACGTTGTGCTCGGTGGACTTCCAGCCCTGACGCTGCGGCGACGGTTCGTGGCCAAAGTACCCGCCGATGAAGGCGGCGGGCGCGTCGGCGTTGTACGTCTCCTTGTCGACCCAGCCCATCATCGTTTTGGCCGTGTCGAGATAGCGCGTCGAGCGCGTGGCGTCGTAGGCGGCCAGCAGCAACAGCGCGGCCCAGGCCACGTTGCCGGTGGCGGTGCCCACCTGGTAGCGGTCCTCGAACCACTTGTTGGCCTTGGCGTCCCACCAGCCCGGCATCGGCACGGGGCCGTCCGCGGGCATCGCGCCGGCACGATAGGCGTTACGGATGCGCCCGTCGTGATAATGACGATCGCGCGTGACGCCGGCCACGACGCCATCGGCAATACGGCGCGCGGCATCCTTCTGGCCGCACGCGATCAGCGCGATGCCAGCCAGCGCGTTGTCATAGACGAACGCCGACTCCTTGAGCGGGCCGGGCAGCGGATCGCCGCCCGGCGCGGCTTCGTAGCTGGCCAGCATGACCGGCCCGTTGCCCGGGATGGCAGCCACGCGTTGCGTCAGCGTCTGGCAGCCTGCATCGCGCATCTGGTCGCGCGCGACATCGCCCGAGGCGGGCGCCGCGGACAGTGCCAGCGGGGTGGTGAGCACGGCTGTCATCAGTGCTTCGGTCAGCCGCTTGCGGGCGGCCCGGTATGGCATTCCTGCGGTCGTACGCTGCACGGTAGTCTCCTTCCTGCGGGCGTTGGGTGAATGACTGTGCGATCGGCTCCGATCAGATCAGCCGGCGAAACCACGGGCGGTCAAGGCTGACCTTGGCCCAGTGGCCGAGCGCGCAGCGGTCCGTCTTGCCTGCGCCGGGCAGGTCAGGCAGCGGCTTGTTCAGCTTTGCGATCAGGTACAGCTCGTTCTTCTCGATGGGCGGGAAGGGCACGAAATAGCGCGCCTGGTCGCCATCCGGCGCCCGCGGCAGGATTTCGGCTACCTTGCCGGGCAGCGGCGTGGCCACGCCATCGACCATCACCGTGACCGGGGCGCCCGGCAGCAGGTCCTTGCTCAGGCTGCGCGGGAACACGGCCACCACGCTGGGTGTGGTGCAGTTGGTGGCGCGCATCAGCGTGGCGCCGGCGGCCACATGCGTGCCCGGCGGCGCGAGCACGTCTTCGACGATGCCGCCGGCATAGGCCTTGATGTCGAGGTTGGATATGCGGTCCAGGCGCTGCTGCTCGGTGTTGACCAGCTTGTCGACTTCGGCGCCGTATTCCTCCAGCTGCTTGATCTCGGCCTGCAACTGGGCGTTTTCGGCCTTCAGCTCGTCGGACCGCTGCGCGAGCGCGCCCGCGGCGCCGTCGGTGTTCGAGGCATAGACGCGGTTGCGCGTGGCGGCACTGGCGCTGCGCGCACCGTTGAGTTCCGCCTCGATCGCATCCTTCTGACCAGCCAGCACGGCAAGCTGGTTGCGCGATGCCTCGGTGAACGCCTGGCTGACGGCGCCTGCCTGCTGCATGGCTTCGTTGCGCGTGACGACATTGACCTGCGCTTCCATCTGCTGCTGGGCTGCGGCCAGGCGGGCCTCGATGCCCCGGATGCGAGCGTCGTTCTGCTGCTGCGCCACCGATACATAGCGTTTGACATCGCCATTGGTGGCGGCCAGGCGGGCCTGGTTGACTTCCAGTTTCGATCTGGCCGCTTCCAGCCGTTTGTCGTTATCGAGCTTCTTGCCGGTCAGTTCCATCAGCAATGCCCGGTCCATGTTCGGATTCTGCAGCGTCATCAAGGACTGGCCGGCGGTGAAGGCCGTGCCCACCGGCAACAACTGCTTTGTGACCACACCTTCGACAGGCGTAGTGATCAGGCTGACCGGGCTGTTGACGATCGCGCGTTCCGACGAGCGTACGAAGATGTACGGGAACATCACGGAGAGGATGATCCAGATGATGAACCCCACCATCCCGTAACTGGCCAGGCGCGGAATGGCCTGCCATACCGGCCGCAGGCTCAGCGGGCTGCCTTGCTTCGCGACGGCGTCGCGCGGCGGGGTCTGTTGCGGCCGATGCGGCGGCGAGGGCGGTAGCCGCGTTGGCACGGTCGGCTTTTGGTCTGAATTGTTGTCCATGCGAGCTCCCGGATGAAAAAAGGTGGCCACCCACGATCGCCAACGTCGATCGCGGTTGTTAAATTCGCAGACAGCACTATCCCGCCGCACGAGCGCATGCCCGTTCGGTTGGTGCGATGCTGTACGTCCCCCAACAATTGTTATGCGCCGTTTGCCCCGGGCCGTTGCTACGCCGCCGGGACAGGCGAGTGGACCGTGTGTGCCGATCCATTGAACTGTCCGCACACGCCCAGGACGGGCCATATGCAGACAGGCACTACGAGACGCGACGCGCCATGGAAGCCCACAGCACAGCATCGCCGATTGATGCGATGCAACGCTGGAGCGATTCAAAGTTAGTCAGTTTGGCCTGGGCTTGCTGTAAGAATGTGTAAGGGCTGTATATCGGACCACTTACATCTATCGATCGTAGAACCACGAAACCGCCTGCATGCAGGAAACCGCTGATGCAGACGCCGTGCCGGTTAACGCGACGTTAAGGCAACGGCGCAGTGAGCAGGTAGATCTTGCAAGCATTCCCCCGGCGCGGAAGTTTTTGCCTGGCGAGAAGTACAAAGCATGACGGTGTGGTCGCATCGCTGCAATGCAACGAAGCAGGGATCGACGACTGTGTATCAGAGTGTGACGGCGGCCCGTCGAGCGGGGGCCGAGAGCTCCCGCGCCCGCATTCGAGCCGCTTAGCGTAGCGATGCCTTGCATCACGGCGTGATGCAATTAGTACCGAGCGTGGGCCGTGGGAAGCAAGCATGGCCAAGCGGGTGCGGGCATCGGCCTCGGCTCCGGCCTGTTTCCTGGTCATCGGTTTGATCATCACACCAACTCATTGCGATAAGAAAACTTATCGCAATGACAACATTAAACATCCGGAAATACAGCGTGTTCGCTGGATGGTTCGGAGCAGGGAAGGGCATGCCGCTGGAAGGCAGCTGGGGAATTCGTTGCAGCGCAACTCCCTCCCGCACCCTGAGCGCAAGCAAAGTGACCGATCCGCGCTACCGGCTGCGTCGGCGGCACGCCATCTTCTGCAGGGCAGTGCCTTCTCAGTATTCCCGAGCATACAAAATCCTTGACGATTCAACGAAAATGGCTGGAGCGGTGGCGCCTCCGGCATGCCGCCCCATAACAAGAGCCCACGCATGTCCCGCCTATCCTCGCTGCGCCCCGTCATGCCGATCCTGATCGGCGCTTCCGTCATGCTGTCGCTGGCCATGGGCTTGCGGCAGAGCCTCGGCATCTTCGTGCCGCCGCTGACCCGTGATATCGGGATTTCCGTGGGCGACTTCACGATTGCCGTGGCGGTGCAGAACCTGACCTGGGGGCTGCTGCAGCCGTTTGCCGGGGCACTGGCGGTGCGGAGCGGATTCCGGCCGCTGATGGTGGGCGGCGCGCTGCTGTATCTGGTCGGGCTGGTGCTGCTGGCCACGGCCCACGGCATGTGGGCGGTGGTGCTGGGTGGCGGGCTGCTGATCGGCATGGCGATGGCCAGCACCGGCACGGCGATGGCCATGGCGGCCGCGTCGAACGCGGTCAGCACGCAGGTGCGCAGTCTCGTGCTGGGCTGCGTCTCGGCGTCCGGCTCGCTGGGCGCGATGATCGCCGCGCCGCTTGGCCAGAGCATCGCGGGCGAATGGGGCTGGCGCATGGGCCTGGCGTCGTTCGTGATCCTGGCGCTGATCATGCTGCCGGCCGCGTGGTTCGGTGGCCGGGTCGACCAGGTGCGGCAGATCCCCACCCACGCGCAGGCAGAGCAGAGCGGCCGGCAGGCGCTGATGACCGCGTTGCGGCATCCGCCGTTCGTGGTCATGGCGCTGGCTTACACCGTGTGCGGCATGCAGCTGGTGTTCCTGACCACGCATCTGCCAGCCTATCTCGATATCTGCGGCATGGATCCGATGCTGTCAGCCAAGGCCCTGGGCCTGATTGGCGGATTCAACGTGCTGGGCAGCCTGTTCTTCGGCTGGGCCGGCGGGCGGGTCAACAAATTGCTGCTGCTCGGCGGCATCTATATATGCCGGTCGATGGGCTTCATCTGGTTCTTTCATGTCTCGCCGACCCCGGAAACCACGATGGTGTTTTCGGCGGTCATGGGCTTTCTGTGGCTAGGCGTCTCGCCGCTGGTGCAGGGCTGGATTGCCCAGACCTTCGGGCTGCGCTGGCAGGCCATGATTGCAGGCGTGGCGTTTTTCAGTCACCAGATCGGCAGCTTTATCGGTGCCTTTGGCGGCGGCTGGCTCTATGACCTGTTGCACGACTATGCGATGGCCTGGAAAATCGGCGCCACGCTCGGCCTGGCCGTCGGGCTGATCCAGATCGCGTTTGCCTTCCTGGGCAAGACGCAAACGCCGCGGCTGGTGCCACAGGCGGAATAGGGTCCTTGTCCGGACATGTCACATCGTGATGGTTGGTTCGGGGAATGTCCGAAATGTGCGGATTACGTGCAGTGCCCTGCGATTCATCGACGGGCATAATCGGCCGTTAATGCGAAATCGCTTCGAAACCCGCAGCGATTTCACATGCGGGCAACGGCTTCCCGCACGTTGCCCGCATCTTTCTGACCGCAGGATTCATGGCACTGTCCCCACAACAAAAGCGCCTCGTCCAGTTATTGAACGAAGGTTATACACTGCGTATCGTCCGATCCCTGATTAATCATTCGCCAGTTCACGCGGAACTGTTTTGCCCAGAAAACTTCTGCGTCGAAACGGTGCAATGGTGGCGGATCGCCAAGATGCTGAAGACGCGCTGCGTCAGGCTCGATACCGGAAATATGGCCGACGCCACGCAAATCGTGGCCGCCGAGACTGACGCGCCGGATCGGCCCGAGCAGGCCACCGCGGTTATTCCTTGACCGCCCCGGTCATGCCGGACACGTAATACTCGACGAAGAACGAATAGACCACGGCCACTGGCAGCGATCCGAGCAGGGCGCCTGCCATCAGTGCGCCCCAGTGGTAGACGTCGCCTTCCACCAGTTCGGTAACGATACCCACGGGCACGGTTTTGACTTCCGACGACGAGATAAACGTCAGCGCGTAGATAAACTCGTTCCACGACAGCGTGAACGCGAAAATGCCTGCCGAAATCAGCCCCGGCACCGCCAGCGGCAAGATAATCTTGACCAGGATTTCCCAGCGGGTGGCGCCGTCGATCAACGCGCATTCCTCCAGTTCGTACGGAATCGAGCGGAAATACCCCATCAGCAGCCAGGTGCAAAACGGAATCAGGAAGGTCGGGTAGGTCAGGATCAACGCCCAGCGCGTATCGAACAGGCCAAGCTGGAAAACGATCGAGGCCAGCGGGATAAACAGGATCGAAGGCGGAATCAGGTAGGCCAGGAAAATCGCCAGCCCCACCTGCTTGGCGCCCTGGAACCGCAGCCGCTCGATGGCATAGGCGGCCAGCACGCTTGCCGCCAGCGACGCGAATGTGGACACCGTCGAGACGATGACCGTATTGAGCAGCCAGGCCGGGTAGGGCGTGTTGAATAGTAGTTTCTTGAAATGAGCCAGCGTCGGCGCCATCACGAAGAACGGGTTGGCGCTTTGCATCAGCAGTTCGCCATCGGGCTTGAAGGCCGTGATGCCCATCCAGTAGAACGGGAACAGCAGCACGAACAGGAACACGCCGATCGGGATATACAGCGTCACCCAGCGGCGCGGCACGGATTGCAGGTACTCCATGCCTTGCGATTCGTTTTCCACCGCCTTCGCCTTCATTTGTCGCCCCCCTGTTGCCATGCGCGCCGTTGCAGGCCGAAATACGAGAACAGGATGGCGGCCAGCAGGAAGGGCACCATCATCGTGGCCAGCGCCGCGCCTTCGCCCAGCGATCCGCCCGGAATCGCGCGCTGGAACGACAGGGTGGCCATCAGGTGCGTGGCGTTGAGCGGCCCGCCGCGCGTGAGCACGTAGATCAGCTGGAAATCGGTGAAGGTGAACAGCACCGAGAACGTCATCACCACGGCGATGATCGGCGTGAGCAGCGGCAGGGTCACGTAGCGGAACTGCTGCCAGGGCGTGACGCCGTCGATGGACGCCGCCTCGTACAGCGTCGGGGAGATGGTCTGCAGCCCGGCCAGCAGCGAGATGGCCACGAACGGGATGCCGCGCCAGACGTTGGCCGCGATGGTCGAGAACCGCGCCAGCCACGGGTCGCCCAGGAAGTCGATATAGCGGTCGATCAGCCCCAGCTTGACCAGCGTCCAGCTGATGACCGAAAACTGCGCATCGTAGATCCACCAGAACGCGAGTGCCGACAATGCCGTGGGAACGATCCACGGCAGCAGCACCACCGCCCGGAAGAACGACTTGAACGGCAGGTTGCGGTTCAGCAGCAGCGCCAGCCACAGCCCCAGCGCAAACTTCAGCACGCTGGCGATCAGCGTGTAGAAGATGGTGTTGAAGAGCGCCAGCTGCGTGACCGAGTCGCTGGCCAGGTAGCTGAAGTTGTCCAGCCCGATCCACGCGCCGGGCCGTCCGATCTTGGTGTCGGTAAAGCCCAGCCAGACGCCCAGGCCCAGCGGGTAGGTCAGGAAGAGCAGCAGCAGCACGGCCGTGGGCAGCATGAACAGCAGCCCCAGCGCGTGACGGTTGTC
Source organism: Cupriavidus sp. 94F1 (assembly GCF_057798875.1). NCBI lineage: Bacteria > Pseudomonadati > Pseudomonadota > Betaproteobacteria > Burkholderiales > Burkholderiaceae > Cupriavidus > Cupriavidus sp. 94F1. The sequence continues at coordinate 337,686 of NZ_JBYOJT010000006.1, read as the reverse complement.
GGACAGCCGGGACAGCATCGAGCGCGGAGCCGGCTGGGCAGGGGGCCGCTGCGAGGCAGGCGGCGTCGCAGCGGTATTCTGCATCGCGTCAGGCCTTGTAGTAACGTTCGGCGCGCTGTGCCGCGCGGGCCGCGGCTTCCTTGGGCGTCTTCGCCCCGCTGGCCGCCTCGGCCACCATGTCGAGCACGATGTAGTCGGCCATGGCCGCCGCAGAGGCCGTGCCCAGCGGGCCCGCATGGCCGTTATCGAGCATCAGCGATGCGGCGTCGCGGTACACGGTGTGCTTCGGGTCGGCCGTCCAGATCGGGTTCGCCTCGTATTCCTTGAGCGGCTGGCTCACATAGCCGATGGCAGCCTCCATCCAGGGGTTGTACTGCTCGGGCTCCATCATGAACTGCAGGAAGGCCTTGGCCGCGTTGGGATACTTGCAGTACTTGAAGATCATCATCTGCGTGATCTGCATCAGCTCGGTCGGCTTGCCGCTCTTGCCGATGGGGAAGTGCGCGTGCTGGATATCCTTCGCCATCTCCTGCAGCTTGGGCTCCTTCGAGTTCTTGGCCGCGTAGTAGACCGAAATACCGTTGGCCGTCAGGCTGACCTGCCCGTCCAGGAACGCCTTGTTGTTCGACGGGTCCTGCCAGGACAGCGTGCCCGGCACGAAGGTGGGATAGAGCTGCTTGGCGTACTCCAGCGCGGCCCAGGTCTCGGGCGAATTCACCACCACCTTGCCCTTGGTATCGACCAGCATGCCGCCGTGCGACCACAGCAGCCAGTGTGCCCAGTTGTTGCCGTCGCCCACGGCCTTGCCCAGCGCGAAGCCGGGCGGCGTGCCCTTGGCCTTCAGCGCCTGGCACAGCTTCAGGAAGCCGGCCGTGTCCTTGGGGATGCTGTCGAAGCCGGCGGCCTTGACGTGGCTCTCGCGGTAGACCAGCGCGTTGCCCACCACGCCCAGCGGCACCGCGATCCACTTGCCGTTGTGCATGCCGTACTTCTTGCACACGTCGTACCAGCCGCCATGCTTGTTGCCCAGGTAGGTGGCCACGTCGGTCACATCGACAAGCTTGTCGGGGTACTGCTGCGGATCGTCGAACCAGCCCAGCACGATGTCCGGCCCCGTCCCCACGCTGGCCGCCACGGCCGCCTTGGGCCGCACGTCTTCCCAGCCCTCGTTGTCGATGCGCACTTCCACCCCGGTCAGCTCGCTGAACTTCTTTGCGTTGGCATTCCACAGGTCTTCATCGCCCTGCACGAAGCGCTTCCAGCGCAGCACCCGGAGCTTGGCGCCGGCCTCGGGCTTGTACTGCAGCTGGGTGGCGGCGTTTGCCTGGGTGGTGCCCAGTGCCGTGGTGGCAGCCACGGCCGCCGTCGATACCAGGAAATCGCGCCTTGTGAAGTTTCCGGAATGGCTCATTGCTGTGTCTCCTCCATGGTCATGCCAAGGGTGGTTATTGCCGTGCGGCCTGGCGGGGCAGCGCCTGGCCCGATTCGGCGTCAAACAGGTGCGTGTGGTGATGGTCGGGCACCAGATGCAGCGCCTGGCCAGCAGCAAAGTCGTGGCGTTCGCGGAACACGGAAATGAAATCGGTCTCACCGAAGCGCGAGTACACCTCGGTATTGGCGCCGGTCGGTTCCACCACCGACACCGTGGTCGGAAAGCCCTGGCCCGGCGCGCCGTAGGCCAGGTGCTCGGGCCGCACACCGTAGATCACGCGCTGGCCGTCGGCGCCGGCGCCGTTTTCCAGGCGCGCGGGGGCGGGCAGCAGCGTGCCGTCCGGGAATTCGACCCGCGCTTCGCCGTTCTGCCGGCGCAGCACGCCGGGCACGAAGTTCATCGCCGGCGATCCGATAAAGCCAGCGACGAACAGGTTGTCGGGATGGTCGTAGAGCGCCAGCGGGCGCCCGCGCTGTTCCACGCGGCCATCGCGCATCACCACGATCTGGTCGGCCATGGTCATGGCCTCGATCTGGTCGTGCGTGACATAGACCGATGTGGTGCGCAGCCGCTGGTGCAGTTCCTTGATCTCGGCGCGCATCTGCACGCGCAGCTTGGCATCGAGGTTGGACAACGGCTCGTCGAACAGGAACACCTGCGGATCGCGCACGATGGCGCGCCCCATGGCCACGCGCTGCCGCTGGCCGCCGGACAGCTGGCGCGGGTAGCGGTCCAGCAGCTGGCCCAGGCCCAGGATGCCCGATGCCTTGTCCACCTTGTCCTTGATGGTCTGCCTGGCCACGCCCGCCAGCTTCAGCGAGAACGCCATGTTGTCGTAGACCGACATGTGCGGGTAGAGCGCGTAATTCTGGAACACCATGGCGATGTCGCGTTCCTTGGGCGGCAGACGGTTTACCACGCGGTCGCCGATGGCAATCTCGCCGCCCGATATTTCCTCCAGGCCGGCCAGCATGCGCAGCAGCGTGGACTTGCCGCAGCCGGACGGCCCCACCAGCACCGTGAACTCGCCGTCGGGGATGTCGATGCTGACGCCCCGTATGACCTGCGTCCCGCCAAAGGACTTCTGCACATCGCGGATCTGAACCGATGCCATGCGTTGCGTCTCCTTGTCCGGCGCCGCGCCGCCCTGTGGTGGCGGCCGCGCCCGGGGTGGTGCGTCAGTGGTTGTCTTTCGGCACGGCCGCGCCGCTCTTGCCAACCAGGAAGTCCATGTCGGCGCCCAGATTGGCCTGCTGCACGTGTTCGAAGTACAACCGTGTCCAGCCGCGCTCCATGGGCGGCGCTGGCGGCTGCCAGGCCGCGCGCCGTCTTGCCAGTTCCTCGTCCGATACATGGAGGTGCAGCTTGCGGGCTTCCACGTCCAGCTCCACCATGTCGCCGTTCTGCACCAGCGCCAGCGGGCCGCCGGCGGCGGCCTCCGGCGTGACGTGCAGCACCACGGTGCCGTAGGCGGTGCCGCTCATGCGGGCGTCCGAGATCCGCACCATGTCGGTAATGCCGCGCCGCAATAACTTTGGCGGCAGCGGCATGTTGCCGGCCTCGGCCATGCCCGGATAGCCGCGCGGGCCGCAGTTCTTCAGCACCAGCACGCAGTGTTCATCGACGTCCAGCGATTCGTCGTCGAGCCGGCGGTGCATGTCTTCGCTGTCCTCGAACACCACCGCGCGGCCCGTGTGCTTGAGCAATGCCGGTGTGGCCGCCGACGGCTTGATGACCGCGCCATCGGGGCTCAGGTTGCCGCGCAGCACCGCAATGCCAGCGTGGGGCTTGAAGGGCGCGTCGAAGGCGTGGATGACCTCGCGGTTCCAGTTCGGCGCGTCCTTGCAGTTGTCCCACAGTGTGTTGCCGTTGACGGTCAGCGCGTCGCGGTTCAGTAGCGGGCCCAGTTCGCGGATCACGGCCGGCAGGCCCCCGGCGTAGTAGAAGTCCTCCATCAGATGCCGGCCCGATGGCTGCAGGTCGACCAGGCAGGGCAGGGCGTGGCCCAGCGCATCCCAGTCGTCCAGGTTCAGCTTCACGCCGATGCGCCCGGCAATGGCCAGCAAATGGATCACCGCGTTGGTGGACCCACCAATGGCGGCGTTGACCTTGATGGCATTCTCGAAGGCCTGGCGCGTCAGCACCTTCGACATGACCAGGTTGTCCTTGACCATCTGCACGATGCGCCGGCCCGAGGCGCGCGCCAGGATGTTGCGGCGCCCGTCCACGGCGGGAATCGCCGCGTTGCCCGGCAGGGCCATGCCCAGCGATTCGACCATGCAGGCCATCGTCGATGCCGTGCCCATCGTCATGCAGTGACCGTGAGACCGGTGCATGCAGCCTTCGGCCTCGAAGAAATCCTCCTGCGACATATGGCCCGCGCGCACTTCCTCGGACATCTTCCACACGTCGGTGCCCGAACCGAGCTCCTGCCCGCGAAACTTGCCGCTGAGCATCGGGCCGCCCGAAATGCCGATGGTGGGCAGGTCCACCGAGGCCGCGCCCATCATCAGCGCCGGCGTGGTCTTGTCGCACCCCATCAGCAGCACCACGCCGTCGATCGGGTTGCCGCGGATCGACTCCTCGACGTCCATGCTGGCCAGGTTGCGGAACAGCATGGCGGTGGGACGCAGCATGGTTTCGCCCAGCGACATCACGGGGAATTCGAGCGGAAAGCCGCCAGCTTCCCACACCCCGGTCTTGACCTGGTCGGCCAGCGTCCGGAAATGCGAGTTGCAGGGCGTGAGTTCGGAATAGGTATTGCAGATGCCGATGACCGGCCGGCCATCGAACTGGTCATGGGGAATGCCACGGTTCTTCAGCCAGGACCGATAGATGAAACCATCGCGATCCAGTCGGCCGAACCAGGCCTGGCTGCGCCTTTTGGGCGGCCCCGGCGGCTTGTCGTCGTTCACTCGGGTCTCCTGCGTTCTGCTTCTTGTAGGGGGTGCAGATCCGGATGCCCGCGACCCAATCCCGCGCCGCACGCATGCCGAGTTGAACCGAGTCTAGGTCAGGGTATTGGACAGGTAAAGTGGTATTACCAATATGCGGTATGGGGCTTTCCCGGATGCCGGCGGGCCGCCAGCCATGACGCGCCGCAACAGCCCGGGGCCTTCGCCGGGCCGGCTGGATCAGCCGGAGACCAGCCGCATTGCCGCGTGCAGCAGCACGCCGACCATGCCGCCGACAAAGGTGCCATTGATGCGGATGTATTGCAGGTCGCTGCCGATTTCCGACTCGATCTTGCGGCTGATCTCGGCGGCGTCCCAGCCCTTGACCACCTCCGTGATGAGCATCGGCGCCAGATGCCGGTAGCGGCTCACCGTGAGCTGGACGCAGTGCAGCCACCAGCCGTTCATCCTGGCCTGCAAGGCCGGGTCATCGCGCACACTGGCGCCCAGCGAGGCCACCAGATCGGCCAGCATGGCGCGCGCCAGCGAATCCTGGCGTGCGGCGTCGGCGCTGATCCAGTCGCGCAGCCGTTGCCAAAGCGCGCGGTAGCTGTTCTCGCGCTCCAGGTGACGCAGCAAATCGCGCATCCATAGGTGGCCGATGCGCCGGTAGCGGTCCGACGTGCGCAGCCTGTCGATCATCGCCTGCACCGCTTCATCGAACTGCTGGCGCAGCGGATGGCCGGGCTCGGTGCGCACCTCATGCAGCAGCGCAATCACGCCTTCGACGAACTTGTTGACGATGTAGGCATCGAGCCGCACCGGCGTGTAGCGCGACGCCTCGCTGAACTTGGCCTGGAGCAGCCCGGCGTTGTCGGCCAGCCATGCCTCCAGCGCCGTCAGGGCGCGTTCCAGCAGCGGCTGGTGACGCTGGGTGTCGGTCAGGATCTGCAACAGATGGCCGGCGATGTCCGAGACATCGAGCGTACGCAGGCCGGGCAGCGCGCCACGCTGGATCAGGCGGGCTACCTCGTCGTCGTCAAAGACGCGCAGCAGGGCGGGCAGCGTGTCCACGGCCTGGTCCGCCAGCGCGCGGCTATTGCCGGGCGTCGCCAGCCACGTGGCCACCGCCTGCGCGGTGTTGTGCGCGCGCAGCTGGCCGACGATGACTTCGGGCGCCAGGAAATTGCGCTCCACAAAGATGCCCAGGCTTTCGGCAATGCGTTGCTGGTTGCGCGGGATCACCGCCGTATGGGGCACGGGCAGTCCGAACGGATGCCGGAACAGCGCCACCACCGCGTACCAGTCGGCCACGGCGCCCACCGTGCCGGCCTCGGCAAAGGCACGTACCCAGGCCAGCCACGGATAGTAGGGTTGGCCCAGCACGCTGGCCACCAGCAGCGCCAGCATCGCCACCAGGATGCCAGTGGCGATCGCGCGCATGCGGCGCAGGTCGCGGTCGCCGCGGTTGACAGCCTGGCCGGCATCGGCAGGCAGGGCGCCGGACGTCTCCGACCTGGTGGGGGGAAGTCCGGCGCGGTCGCTCATACGCGGCTCACAGCAGGTCCTGCCGCAGGAACCTGCGGATCACGGGCGCTACCTCCGCCGCCCGCGACACCAGGAACAGGTGACCATCGTCGATCACATGCAGCGTTGCGTGACGAATGCGAGCGACCAGGATCTTGGCGTTGGCCAGCGGCACGATCGGGTCGTCGTTGCCATGCATGACCAGCGTGGGCTGGCGCAGTCCGCCCAGCCACGGCAGGCTGCTCCAGCCCCACGCGGCCAGCAGCTGGTAGACATAGCCGCGTCCGCGCGGCGGCTCGATATGGCGGCTGTGCTCGCGCAACAGACCAAGGTCATGGCGATAGGCGCCGCCGTACAGATCCCCGCCAATCTTTTCCAGATAGGCGGGATCGGTATAGCGGCGCGGCCCCAACATCCTGGCCAGCACCGACGGCCTGGCCGGCACCATGATCACGCCGGGCGATGTCGCGGCCAGGATCAGCCGCCGGCAACGCCGGGGATACAGGTGCGCGAACTCCTGGGCAAGCGCGCCGCCCCAGGACACGCCCAGCACGTCCACCTGTCCGGTATAGCCCAGGTGGGTCAGCAGCTTGTCGGCCAGCAGGCACAAGGTGGAGAATCGATACGGCATGACCGGCGTGGGCGACCCGCCTACGCCGGGAATGTCGAAGATGACGACTTCCACGTCGCCAAGCGCCGCGATCAGCGGCTCGACCAGCTCCAGATTGGCGCCGATGCCGTTGAATAGCAGCAGGGGCGGGCTGTCGGTGGTGCCGCGGCGGATGCCGACGCGCAGCGTCCGGCCGTCCACGTCAATGGTGCGAATATCCAGTTTGCCGCCGGTCTTGGCCTGGCACGCTGCCTGATTCATCGGGTTGTCCTTGTCGCGGGCGCCCCGCAAGCCGCCCGCCGGCATTTCATGAGGATCCGCGATCACTGCGCGGGCTTGAACAGCGCCTTCAGTTCCTCCACATTCTCGGCGATTCGCTTGCTGGCTGCCGACACGCTGTCGGCCTGCGTCTTATGGGCGATGTCGGCCAGGTCGCGCAGGTTGGCCAGCGACTTCTGCAGCGCGCCCTGCGTCAGTTCCACCGCGCCCGTGGCGGCGGCGCCATCGGCGTCGCCCGACTGGAGCAGGCGGTCCTGCAGGCCGGACAGCGTGCCGCGCACGACTTCCGCCTGCTTCTGGCTGAACGCCTGCACGCCGTCAAGCAGTGCGAGGTGGATGGCGGCCAGCGCGGCCAGGTCCTTGCGGCGCGCTTCGGCCATGGCGCTCACGTCGAGGCCGGGCAGGCCCAGGCGCTGCAGCACGCCGGTGTAGGCGGAGAACAGGGCGGCGGCGGGGTGGGCCGAGGAGGATTTCGATGCAGTAGTTTCCATGGTCTTCATGCTAAGGGTGCGGTTGAGAAAAGAAACGCTCGGCTACGGCGGTCGCGCGCGATCACGCGCCGGTGACGTAGGTGCCCGGTGCGTCGCACAGGGCGGGGTGGCTAGCACTGCCCACCTGGGCCGGTGCATCGCGCCGGTCGCCGGATCGCTCGGCCAGCCACGTGCGCCAGTTGTCCCACCACGAATCGGGTTGCGCGGTGGCGCCGCCCAGCCAGGCCTCTGGATCTTCCGGCAGGGCCGCCTCGGCATTGACGAAGAACCTGGCCTTCGGGTTGCCCGGCGGGTTGATCAGGCTCTGGATGTGGCCGCTGGAACTCAGCACGAAGCGCGTATTGCCGCCGAACATGCGCGCCGTGTTGTAGACGCCCTTCCACGGGGTGATGTGGTCGGTGATGCCGCCCACCACGTACGTGTCGCAGGCCACCTTGGACAGATCCACCGGCGTGCCCAGCACGGTCAGCGCGCCGGGCCGGGCAAACACGTTGCCGGCGAAGATGTCGAGCAGCTGGCCGTGGAACTTGCCGGGCAGGCGCGTGGTGTCGTTGTTCCAGTACAGGATGTCGAACACTGGCGGGGCATTGCCCAGCAGGTAATTGTTGATCCAGTAGTTCCACACCAGGTCGTTCGGCCGCATCCATGCGAACACGCGGCCCATCTCGTTGCCTTCCAGCACGCCCTTCATGATGCTGTTCTGTTTGGCCGCCGAGATGCTCTCGGGCGTGGCAAACAGGCCGATCTGGGACTCCTCGCTGCTGTCCAGCACGGCCACCATCAGCGTGGCCGCATGGACCAGGCGTTCGCCGCGCGCTTCCAGATGGCCCATCAGCGCCGACATGGTCATGGCCCCGGAACAGGCGCCGTGCAAGTTCACATCGTCGCTGCCGGTGATCTCGCGCACCGCGTGGATGGCTTCGATCAGCGCCGACACGTAGGTGTCCATGTCCCAGTCGCGATGCTCGATGGTCGGATTGCGCCAGCTCACGGCAAACACCTGGAATTCGCTCTGCAGCAGATAGCCGACGATGCTCTTGCCCTTCGACAGGTCGAACACGTAGTACTTGTTGATCTGCGGCGGCACGATCAGCTGCGGGCGCCCGTGCACCTTCGCCGTCGCCGGCTTGTACTGGATCAGTTCCAGCACCTCGTTGCGGAACACCACGGCACCGGGCGACGTGGCCAGGTTCTTGCCCACCTCGAAGGCCGACGTATCGACCTGCGACGGCATGCCCTGGTTGCGCACGGCGTCCATGATGGCGTTCTTGATGCCGGAGACCAGGCTGGTGCCGCCCGATTCGACGATCTTGCGCAGCGCGGCCGGATTGCCGAGCAGCGTGTTGGTCGGCGCCAGCGCGTCGGTCATCAGCTGCAGGACGAACTGCGCGCGCTCCTTGCTGCGGTCGTCCAGCGCGGACCGATCCACAAAGCCGCCCAGCGCGTTGCACCAGGCCAGATAGCTCTGCATTGCCACCCGATAGAACGGGTTGCTCTGCCAGGCGCTGTCGATAAATCGCTTGTCGCCTTTCTGCGGCGCGGGGCCGCCCTTGCCGGCCAGCGCCGCCACCAGTTCGCGCGTCAGCGCGGCGCCTTGTTCGACCAGCAGCCCGGGCTGGCGCACGGTCTGCGCGCCCACCTGGCGCACGGTGTCCAGCACGTCGCACGGGCGCAGTCCGATGAAGGGGTTGAGCTTCGGCCGGTTTGTGCCGGCGTGGCCTTCCTCTTTCAGGCCTTCCGACGCGGCCAGGGCGCGCACGGGGGATTCCACGTTGGCTTGCATGTCTTCGGCTCCTGTCAGCGCGCGGCCATCAGCATGGCCAGCGATTCCGCCAGCAGCGCCGGTCTGGTTTCGCCTTCGATTTCCAGCGTATTGATCAGCCGGGCGATCACCCGGCCGTCGCCCTTGTCTTCCACCGCCGCCAGCGTCACGCGGTTGCGCACCCGAGCGCCGGCCTTGACCGGCGACAGGAAGCGCACCTTGTCGAGCCCGTAGTTCAGGCCCGCGCTGGCATCGTGGGGCACCACGCCCACTTCCATCGACAGCGACGCCAGCAGCGACAGGCTCAGGTAGCCGTGCGCGATGGTGCCGCCGAACGGGCTCTCGCGCTGTGCGCGGTCCACGTCCACGTGGATCCACTGGCGGTCGCCCGTGCAGTCGGCAAAGGCATCGACGCGGGCCTGATCGACGATCAGCCAGCCCGATACGCCAAGCTCGCGCCCGACGAAGTCGCCCAGGGTGTTCATGCTGTAGCCAGCAATGGTCATGGTGTTGTCTCCTCGCACGCATTCCCTCGTGCATTCGTTTTGGCCTGTGGTGCGCCGGAGCCGTCACCCCAGGCGGGATTCAGGCGGCGCGCTGTATGGATGCCATGTTGGCCGTGCAGCCGGGATGGCCGTATCCCCCAAAGAGGGGACCGGAAAGGGGAGCGCGGGGAGAGGAGACCGGGGAGGGGGGGAGGGCGGGGAGGGCGGGGAGGGCGGGGAGGGCGGGGAGGGCGGGGAGGGCGCCGGCGCGGGTGTCAGTGCCCGGTCACCAGCCCCAGCGATTGCGCACGTGCGACGGCGTGCGCACGTTTTTCCACTGACAGCTTGACGAAGATGCTCTTGATATGGGTCTTGACGGTCTCGGGCGCGATGCCCAGCGTCCGCGCGATTTCCTTGTTCGACTGGCCAGCCGCGATCAGCGCCAGGATGCCGCCTTCGCGCGCGCTCAACGCCTCGCGCACCGACGCCGACGACGCCTTTTGCCGCATCTGGTAGCGTTCGTTGCAACGTTCGCGCAGTTCGTCGATGCAGGCCAGCCGTTGCGCGCCGCCGCTGGCGGCGACGGTAGCCTGTCTGACCAGCTCCAGTAGGGCCCCGACGCCGGGCCCCTGGTCCAGGATGATCCGGTACGCACGCGCGGATTCGATGGAAGCCAGCACCCGGCTGCATTCCTCGACGGCCCGCTCCGCCGCACCGCTGGCCTGGCAAGCCAGTGCCAGCAGGGTGCGGGCGCGTAGCGCGAGGTAGTTGGGGTGCCGCTGCGGAAGGCGCCGGAGCAGGGCATCCAGCAGGCGCACGGCGTCATCCGGCCGTGCCCCGGCCATGGCCAGGCTGGCAGCACCCAGCGTCCGATAACGGTCGAGTTCGCTGGCGCAGGCCTCGCAATCGGGCGCATCGACGGTGTTCACCAGTCTGTCGATCTGTTCGACGCACGCAGCGGCCTCCCGGGCGCGGCCCTCGGCAAGCAGCAGCCGGACACGCTCCAGGAGGATGGCCGCCACCAGCCGGTGCCACGCGCGTTGATGGCCAATCGTCAACGCCTGTTCGACCCACGCGTGGGCCTGGTCCAGGTGCCCGCGCGCCGCCGCAATGCGGACCAGCAACGTATAGGCCACCAGCACGCTGTCCAGCAGGACCGCCGCGTCGATGACCGGCATGCGTTCCACCAGCAGCGTTTCGGCGTCTTCGAGCCGGTCCTGCTCGTAGCGCAGCTGGGCCAGCGCGGGCGCGCACAGCGCGGCGGCCGTCGAGGCAGGCCCGGCGTTGTCTTCGGCAAACCGCATCGCCTGCAGAAAGTACCGCTCGGCCACGTCGAAACGCATCTGCTGCAATTCCGCAAGGCCCAGCAGGCAAAGCCGGTAGACCGAAGACAGCGGGTAGCGCCGGTTTTCGTCGGGCGAGTAGGGGATCCATGGCGTGGCATACAGCCGTTCCAGATCGCCGGACTTCCAGTGCGCGAACCGCACGACGTTGCTGAGCACGTTGATCATCCACGGGTCGTCCGACAGCGGGCGGCTCAGGCAGTCTTCCGCCAGCCGCAGCGCGCCTTGGGCATCGTCGCGCAAGGCGGCAAGCAGGGCGCGTATCGCCCTGCATTCCCACAGGTGGCGTTCGCGATCGGCCTCGGGCCCTTGTGCGGCATCCTGCTCGATGGCTTCCACCATCGCGGACGCCTCTTCGAAACGCATGGCCAGCGCCATGCCCCGTGCCAGCGCCAGGCGCACGTCAACCTGCCCACGCATGATGTCAGGCGGCAAACGCCGCTGCCAGCCAAGCAGCGTCTTCAGATCACCCTGGCGGACCAGCGACATCGCACATTGGCCAATCAGCGCAACGGCATCGGCGGCATCGCCGGCTTCCAGCGCATGCCAGACGGCGTCGGTCCACAGTGCCTGCGCGGCATACCAGCGCGACGCGCGCCGATGCAGGTCTGCAATGTCGATGTCGGCGGCGGTCTCCAGCCGCTGGCGCAGGTAGTCGCGCAGCAACTGGTGGTAGCGAAACCAGCGGCCCTCGACGTCCAGCGGATCGAGCAACAACTGACGCGCGGCCAGCGCCTGGAGCATGTTCTGGCTGTGCGCCGCGCCCGTAACGGCCATGCAGAGCGGCGCGGAAAGCCGGTCCAGGATGGCGGTGCGCACCATGAAATCGACCAGTTCCGAGGTCTGGCAGGCCAGCATCTCTTCCAGATAGGCCGCGATAGGCCGCGCCGTGCCCGATGGCGCCACCCAGGCGCCCGACTGGCTGCGGGCCAGCATCGGCGCGGACAGGCGCAACGCGGCTGCCCAGCCTTCGGTCGAGGCGTGCAAGGCGTCTACCGAGGCCTGCGGCAGACCCCCCGCGCATTCGCGCTGCACGAACCGCCCGGTTTCGTCGGCACTGAAGCGCAACATCGTGGCGTCGATCTCAAGCAGCGCATTGCCGGCCCGCAACCGTGCCAGCGGCAAGGGCGGGTCCGCACGCGTGCCCAGCACCAGATGGAAGTTCGACGGCGCGTGGGCCAGTAGCAGCGCCACGGCTTCATGAATCGATTCAGTACCGATCAGGTGATAGTCGTCCACGAACAGGAACAACTCGTCGTCGATCTCGGCCAGCGCGTTGACCAGCGTGGCAATCACCGCGCGCGGGACAAGCAGCGAAACCTCACCGGCAAGCCCCGGCGGCGCGCCTTCAGCGACACAGGCACCGTACAGCGACTGCGCCAGATGACTCAGAAAATGTGCAGGCTCGTCATCTTCCTGATCCACCGACAACCAGGCAACACGAGCGCCATCGGCGCGCAGCCGGTCAAGCCACGCAATGCAAAGCGATGTCTTGCCGAAACCTGCCGGCGCCTTGATAACGGTCAGCCGCTTGTCCCGACCCTGGCCAAGCACGTCCAGCAGGCGCGGACGTTCGATCAATCCGGCCGGCAGACGCGGCGCAAGGATCTTGGTCGCCAGCAGAAACGGAACGGACGGCGCGGACGGGTCCGCAGGAACAGACACCGATGCTTCCGCGACGCGCCGACCGGAAGCACGATTGCGGGCCGCCGGCCTTTTCCCAGGCGGCGCCGATGGAAAGAGTGGGCCTTCGCGCATGAAGTTGATTCTAGGCGCGACAACTCCCGATTCAAGCCGGGCCAGCGCGTGGGCAAGAGGCGGTTGGGCGGCGCCGTGCTGGCCGAAGTGTTCTCGAAATGGCGCGCATCTTATTTAACATAAGATAGATTATTGCTATAACGCATGTTGGGGCTAAATTGCCCAGGTCGGCCTCAATCTCGCCGACGCAACCCCAGCAGTCACCGCCACAGTTCATCGACAAGGGGTCGTCGAACAGATCGAGTGCTGGCCCAAAATTGTCAGGGATCTACGTCGGTATGTCGAACGGCCGCTTCCACAACCAGCAAGCCGCCAGATGGTCCCGGAATTCCACTTAACGTGCCGCAGCACATCAAACCGTCACCACGATCTTGCCGAACTGCTCGTTCGACTCAAGAAAGCGGTGCGCATCGACGATCTGGTCAAAGGCGAAGGTCCTCGCAATCACCGGCCGAAACGCCCCCGATTCCAGTCCGTCGATGATGAATGCCTTGGCCGCCTCAAGTTTCACCGGGTCGCCGGTGATCTCGTGCACGAGGTAACCGCGCAGCGTCAGGGTCTTGCTCAGTACGTCAAACAAGGGAAAAGGCGTCGGCTCCGTACTGAGGCCTCCATATTCGATGAGTATTCCGCCGCGCGACATCGCTGCCGTCAGCGGCTGGAAGATCGGGCCGCCGATTGCGTCCAGCACGACCCGCACGCCAGCTGAGCCCGTTATCTCCTGCAACCGGGTGGCGAGATCGACGTTGGCAGTGGCAATCACGTGGGCGGCGCCTGCGGTCAGCAGGTCGCGCGCCTTGGCGGAAGTCCGCGTGATCGCGATCGGCGTCGCCCCTACCCTGTTCGCGATCTGAATCGCGGCCAACCCGACGCTGCTGGACGCCGCCGTCACGGCCACAAAGTCTCCCGGGCCGAGCTTGGCGATGTCGATCAACGCACCATAGGCGGTGAGATACGGCATCCACACTGCAGCGGCCTCCTCCCAACCCAGCGTTCGCGGATGCCTGACGACAAGTGGGGCGGGAAACGTCACCAACTCGCCGTACGCGGGCCAGCGAACCATCGACTGCGGCGGCACAACGCTGACGGCATCGCCCGGCGCAATCGCCGTGACACCGGTGCCCACCGCCTCGACAACGCCCGCGGCCTCAAGCCCGAGCCCGGACGGAAATGTCGGCCGCTCGATATACGTCCCGGCACGCAGCAGCGCCTCGGCACGATTGAGCCCCAGCGCCTTGACTCGAATCTGTACCTCGCCCGGCCCCGGCGGCGGAACTTCGACGTGCTCGATGCGCAGGACCTCGGGTCCCCCATGCTGATGAAACCGGACAACGCGTGCCATGAATTCCCTCCCAGTCGAAACTTGTTGAAGTGAATCCACTGTAGTCCCGCACGTTTCGCGGATAAACGGCGGATAATCGACGACAGTCGAAACCAATGGTTTTTAATATGGACCGTCTGACCAGCATGGCCGTCTTTGTAAAAGCCGTCGATCTGGGCTCGTTTGCGGCCGCCGCTGATGTGCTGGGCCTATCCGCCCCCATGGTCGGCAAACATGTTCACGCATTGGAAACCCGCCTTGGCGTGCGCTTGCTGATTCGCACCACGAGGCGCCAGAGCCTGACGGACTTCGGGCAGGCCTACTACGATCGCTGCAAGGTCGTGCTGGCGGAGGCTGAGGCCGCAGATGCGCTTGCGGCCGATCAGTTCGGCGAACCGCGCGGGAGGTTGCGTGTCACCATGCCCGTGCACTTTGGCCGGCTTTGCGTGGCCCCGGTGCTACTGCGATTTGCGCAGACGTATCCGGCGCTGGAGCTCGATCTGTCATTCAATGACCGTTTCGTCGATCTGGGCGAAGGCGACTTCGACATCGCCATCCGTACCGGCGATCTGGACGACAAGGCTGGCGTGATCGCGCGTCGTGTCGCACGCCAACCGATGATCGTCTGCGCTTCGCCCGCCTATCTCAAGGCGCACGGCCAGCCCGCCACCGTCGACGCGCTCCAGCGGCACCAAGCCATCGTGTACAGACGCTCAGGCCGGGTCAGCCCGTGGCTGTTTCCCAGGGAAGGGCTTCCGCCGGAAGAGATGATTCCGCTCAACCGGGTCCGGATGGATGATCTCGACGCCATTGCCGAGGCCGCGACGCGCGGCATGGGACTCGCCTGGCTTCCCTATTGGCTTGTCAGCGATCGCATCCGGTCGGGGGTGTTGGTCGCTCTATTGCCGGACCGGCCGGCATTTCTTTACGACGCCTACGCGTTGTGGCTGCAGGCGCCTCACTTGCCGCGCAAAGTCCGCATGGCCGTCGACGCGCTCGTTGAGGCTTTGCCCGCGCTGATGACGTAAGTGGCAGGTTCAGGAAGTCGAACGCGCATGTTGCACCGCGCAACGCCCCAGTCGGACACCCGTTTGAACATTGGCGTGACGTATCGCCGCGGTTACATTGGCCGGGCGTTGCGTCACGCGGGGGAAGCATGTCGTGAAAGCATGATGGCGGTCGAGGACGCGTGCCGACGCACTCCCACACGCACGATAAAGAAGACAGAGGAGACATCATGCATCGCGTATTCCAGAGCACTGCCCTGGCGTTGGCGGCCGGCTTCCTGCTGTACGGCTGTGGTGGCGGCGACGACAACGGTTCGGCCACCACCGCATCCACACCCGCTCCCACAGCGCCGACGGTCCAGCCCGAAGAGGTACGTCCGCAAGACAGCCGGACCTTCACCGTCGATACCAACGCGCTGGCAGCAAAACTGGCGCCGCTGGCCGGCGCGCCTGCGTCCGACCGCTGGTCCGGTCAGCTCGGCAATGCCGGTTATGTCGTGGAAGTGCCCGCCGCCTGGAACGGCAAGCTCGTGATGTATGCCCACGGCTACGCCGGGATGGGTTCCGCGCTGTCCGTCACCATTCCGGGCATCCGCCGGCATCTGCTGGAAGCCGGCTACGCGTGGGCCGCGTCCACCTATTCCACCAACTACTACGACGTCCGCGCCGGCCTGGAGGACACCAACGCGCTGGCGCTGGCGTTTACCGATATTGCGAAGAAGAATGGCCGCACGCTGGCCGCGCCCACCCGCACATATATCGTTGGCCATTCGATGGGCGGGCATGTGGCGGCTGCCGCCGTGGATGCCGAGAATATCCAGACCGCCGTGCACAAGGTGTCGTACAACGGCTCGGTGCCGATGTGCGCCGTGCTGGGCGACACCGAACTCTTCAATTACTTCGGTGGCTATCAGACTGCCGCGCAGCAGTTGGCTGGCATGCCGGCCACATCGTGGCCGGTCACGAACTGGGCGCAGATCGTGGCGCCGTTGATGTCGGCGTTGTTCACCACCTACCCCTCGGCGACGACCGCCGCGGGCGACAAGCTCAAGGCCGTGGTCAAGAACCTGACCGGCGGCGAGCGCCCGCTGTTCGAGCTCGGCTTCGGGCAAAGCCCCGCGTCGAAGGCTTACCAGGACGCGGTGTGGAGCACGTTCGGCTCCGACGGCACCGTCAACGGCATCCTGACGCAAAACGTGGTGGACACCACCGCCCTGCTCTACCAGTTCGACAACGACCCGGCCCAGTCCGCCGAGGAACAGGCGTTCAATGCGGCGATTTTCCGGGTGCGCCCGGTCGCCGATGCCAACCGGCTGCGCCGCGACGGCCTGCGCTGGATTCCGCAGAACGCCGCGAAAATCAGCGTGCCGGTGCTGACGCTGCATACGCTGGGCGACATGTACGTGCCGTTCAGCATGGAGCAGATCTACAAGCGCCGCGCCGACGCCAACGGCACGGCGTCCTGGCTGGTGCAGCGCGCGATCCGCGGCATCGCGCACTGCGATTTCACGGTGGCGGAGCAGACCAGGGCCTTCGACGACATGGTGACGTGGGAGCAGACCCACACGCGACCCGCCGGCGACGATGTACTGACGGCGTCCGTCGTGGCCGATGCCAGGTATGGCTGCACGTTCACCGACAATACCGTGGGTGCCGACGACGACCCCGTGACGAAGAACCTGCGACTGGTGATCGCAGCGACGCCCGGCACCAGCTGCCAGTAGCAAGGCGGCCGCCGCTCGGCGGCTTCCGTCACGCGCAGGCGGATGCCGCCGTCCGCCCGGTCTGCCAGCCCCGGGCAATCCCTGCCGTTGCCGCCCCCCCATTGCCCCAATGAGCGCCGCCCACGCTGCACGCTAGGACGTTGGTCCAATGGCAGCACCGTCCGGATCGGTCTACCGTGTCCTGACCCGTTGCTGGCACATGGGGAGGAACCAGCATGTCGGCTATCAATCCGTCACAGAGCGACAGCGTCGAGGATCGGGCTCCGGCCCTGGACGTGGTCGATCGCGTATCCGAAATGTGTTTCGGGCTGTACATGGCGCTGACGTTCGTGGGCGCCGTGTCGTCCGCCACGGCCGGGCCCGATGCCGCCCAGACCATGCTGCGTGCCGCTCTCGGCTGCAATCTCGCCTGGGGGCTGGTCGACGCGATCATGTATCTGGTGCGGACGCTGGCCGGGCGCGGCATGCTGCAGAAGCTTGCCCTGACGGCCAAGCATGGCGACGCGCCCTCGGGCATCGCGGCGATCCGCGACGCGCTGCCGCCCGCCATGAATCCGCACATTGCCAACGAGGATCTCGAACCGGTACGGCTACGGCTGGTGTCCGGCGCCACCGTGCCGGACCGCCCGACGCTGCATGGCGGCGACTTTCTTGCCGCGATCCGCATCTTCTTTATCGTCGTGCTGTCCACGTTCCCGGTGGCCCTGCCCTTCGTGCTGCTGCACGACCTGTCCACGGCGCTGCTGGTGTCCCGGGTGCTGACGCTGATCATGCTGTTCGTCGGCGGTGCGGCGCTGGGCCACTACGGCGGGATCAACCCCTGGCGGGCCGGATTCTGGATGATGGCGCTCGGCGTGGCCGTCACCATCGCCGTCATCGCGCTGGGGGGATAAGATGCGCGCGCCCCTGGTGGCAGCTGCGATCTGGCTCGCGGCAAATGGCGTGCAGGCCCAGGAGGTCGCCGTTATCCCGCCGGCGCCCGCTGCGGATACCCCGCCGCCCGCCTGGAGTTTCCTGGCGACCGGCTTCTGGAACATGCCACGACACGAAGACAGCTACGCTTCGGGCATTTTCGGGGCCGATCATGGCCAGTTGCATCTCGAAGCGCGCGTCAACTACGAGGCCAGGCATGCCCAGTCGGGTTTCGTCGGCTGGTCGTTCTCGGGCGGGGAAACGTTCCAGTACAAGGTCACGCCCATCGTGGGCGTCGTGGTGGGCAGCGCGCACGGGCCCATTGCCGGCGTGGAGGCCAGCCTCGCGGTCAGCAAGTTCGATTACTACATCGAAGCCGAGTATCTGCCCGGCACGGGTTCCACCACGCCCTATACCTATGCGTGGAGCGAACTGGGATTCCGCCCCGTCCAGTGGCTGCGTGTGGGTCTGGTCGCCCAGCGCACGCGGATCTACGGCGGCGATCGCGAGTTCCAGCGCGGCGGCCTGGTACAGCTCACGTTGGGCAAGGTCACCGGCAGCGTCTACTGGTTCAATCCGGCATCGCACGATCAGGTGGTCATCGCCGCCATGACGCTCGCGTTCTAGCGCGTGCGCCGGCCTGCCGGAACCCGCCCGGCTACCGGCATACCGGCAGGGGGCCAGATCGTCACGTATGCCGTGGGAGCGGCCGCGCGCCGTGCCTACATGACCCGATGCGCAAAATGGCCGCGCCGCGCTTCGGACATCAGCTGCGCGAAATCGTCCACGTTCATATGGACCAGCGCCTCGCGGTCGCCGGCCTCGAAGTAGACGTCATCGTGGGTCAGCAGGCTGTCGTCGATCCAGGTCAGCGTGCCGTAGGCCATGCCGACCGGCGGCAATGCCTGCCGATCGCAGTCGCGGAACACCTCGCGCACGCCGTCGGCACGGGCGTAGGCCACCTTGCGCCCGGTCTGCTCGCGCAGTTCGGCCAGCTTCAGGTGATGGCTGGCAGGAATCACGGCGGCCAGGTAGCCCTTGTCGTCCTCCAGCAGCACCGTGCGGGCCAGCCGGTCGGCGGGGATGCTGCGGGCCGCGTCGTCGCCGGGGTGGGCCAACTGTCCGGGCCGCCCGGGGCGACGCACGGTTTCGAACCGGGCCTCGGTCCTGCTCAGGCATCGCGCCAGCTTCGTCGCCATGGTCATGATTGCCGCCTCCCGGCGTCACGCGCCGCAGTGGTCTGGTGTACCGGAACTATAGGTCAGGCGCCGCCCCCAATGGTCGGTGCTAACCCGAATCGTCATGGCGCCACCCCCATAGCAATGCCCTATCGCGCCGATTGCAAAGCTCTCATGTTGTTGGCATGCGCTCTCGCCTATATTTCTCGTGCGACAGGGTCTGCCCAGGCAGAGCCTCGTGGAAGTGTTGACGCGTGAAGACAGACAAGAACTACCGTTTGGATCCCCCAAAGGAGAGAGCATGTCTAACGAAAAGTGTCCCTTCAACCATGCCGCCGGCGGCGGGACCACCAATGCGGACTGGTGGCCGAAACAGCTGCGGCTCGACCTGCTGGCCCAGCATTCGGACAAGAGCAACCCGCTGGGCGAGACATTCGACTACGCCGCGGCCTTCAAGAGTCTCGACTACGCCGCGCTGAAGCAGGACCTGGCCCACCTGATGACCGATTCGCAAGACTGGTGGCCGGCCGACTTTGGCCACTACGGTCCGCTGTTCATCCGCATGGCCTGGCACAGCGCCGGCACGTACCGCATCGGTGACGGCCGGGGGGGTGGCGGACGCGGCCAGCAACGTTTTGCGCCGCTCAACAGCTGGCCCGACAACGTCAGCCTGGACAAGGCCCGCCGGCTGCTATGGCCCGTCAAGCAGAAATACGGCCAGAAGATTTCGTGGGCCGACCTGATGATCCTGGCCGGCAACGTCGCGCTGGAATCCATGGGCTTCAAGACCTTCGGCTTTGGCGCGGGCCGCGAAGACACCTGGGAACCCGACCAGGACGTCTACTGGGGCGATGAAAAGACCTGGCTCGGCGGCGATATCCGCTACGGCAAGGGCGCGGCCGGCAGGCAGGACGATGGCGGCGTGCTGGTGGCCGATGTGGAAAAACACGGCGAGGAAGTCAGCCGCACCGACCCGGGCCGCAATCTGGAAAATCCGCTGGGCGCGGTGCAGATGGGCCTGATCTACGTGAACCCGGAAGGCCCGGACGGCAATCCCGACCCCCTTGCCGCGGCCTACGACATCCGCGACACGTTCGGCCGCATGGCCATGGACGACGAGGAAACCGTGGCGCTGATTGCCGGCGGCCATACCTTCGGCAAGACGCACGGCGCGGGCCCGGCCAGCAACGTCGGGCCGGAACCCGAGGCGGCCGCGCTGGAACTCCAGGGGCTGGGCTGGCAGAACAAGTACGGCACCGGCAAGGGCGCGGACACCATCACCAGCGGCCTGGAAGTGACGTGGAGCAGCACGCCGACCCAATGGGGCCAGGGTTTCTGGGAAAACCTGTTCAACTTCGAGTACGAGTTGACCAAGAGCCCGGCCGGCGCCAACCAATGGGTGGCCAAGGATGCACCCGAGACGGTGCCGCACGCGCACGATCCGTCGAAGAAGCTCAAGCCGACCATGTTGACCACCGACCTGTCGCTGCGCTTCGACCCGGTCTACGAGAAGATCTCGCGCCGCTTCAAGGACGATCCGAAGGCCTTTGCCGATGCCTTCGCCCGTGCCTGGTTCAAGCTGACCCACCGCGACATGGGCCCGGTGGCGCGCTACCTGGGCCCCGAAGTGCCCACCGAGGAACTGCTCTGGCAAGACCCGATCCCGAAGGTGGACCACCCGCTGGTGGACGACAAGGACATCGCCGCGCTCAAGCAGCAGGTGCTGGCGTCGGGGCTGTCGATCTCCGAGCTGGTCAAGACGGCGTGGGCGTCGGCCTCGACCTTCCGCGGCTCCGACAAGCGCGGCGGCGCCAACGGTGCCCGTATCCGCCTGGCCCCGCAGAAGGACTGGGCGATCAACGAGCCCGATCAGCTTGGCAAGGTACTGTCCAGGCTCGAAGCCATCCAGAAGGACTTCAACGGCGCGGCGTCGGGCGGCAAGAAGGTCTCGCTGGCTGACCTGATCGTCCTGGCGGGCAATGCGGCCATCGAGAAGGCAGCGGAAAAGGCCGGCAAGACGCTGACCGTGCCGTTCTCGCCGGGCCGCATGGATGCGTCGCAGGACCAGACCGACGTGAAGTCGATGAACGCCATGGAGCAGACCGCCGACGCGTTCCGCAACTACATCAACCCGCGCGTGCGCGTGCCGGCCGAGCACATGATGATCGACAAGGCGCAGCTGCTGACGCTGACCGCGCCAGAGATGACGGTGCTGATTGGCGGCCTGCGCGTGCTGAACGTCCATCATGGCAAGGATGCGCACGGGGTGCTGACGGACCGGCCCGAGACGCTGACCAACGACTTCTTCCGCAACCTGCTCGACATGAGCCTGGAGTGGACGCCGCTGTCGCGCGACGTGTTCGAGGGCGCCGATCGCAAGACCGGCGCGGTCAAGTGGACCGGCTCGCGGGTCGACCTGGTGTTCGGCTCGCACGCGCAGTTGCGGGCGCTGTCCGAGGTGTACGCCAGTGCCGACGGCGCAGACAGGTTCTACACGGACTTTGTCGCCGCCTGGGCCAAGGTGATGGACCTCGACCGCTTCGACCTGCGCAAGTGATGTAGCCTGTGGCATGCGGGGCGCCGATCGGTATCGGCGCCCCTTTTCCTTGGCTTTTCCTTGGCTTTTCCTTGGCTATTCTTTGGCTTTTCTTTGGCTTTTGACGCCGGGGCCGTTCAGGCGGTGCACGCCCTCAATGCCTGCAGGCAAAATTCCGCCACCACACCGGCCATCTGGTCGATGTCGAGCGGTTCGGCCGATAGCGCCGATAGCGCCGACAGGCGCGCGTTGCTGGCGGTAGCCGTGGCCAGGCCGTGGGCGGCGATCCAGACGGCGAAGGCCAGTTGTTCTTCGGTCAGGTGGGCAGGCGCCTTGCCGTCCAGGCACGCGGCCACGGCCTCGCGCACGCGCGAGAACGAGTCGCCGGCGGCCTGCGTCAGTTCCGGGTAGTCGCTGCGGCGCGCGACGCCGGGGCCGAACATCAGGTGGAAGCGCGCCGGATAGGTGTGGGCGAATTCCGCATAGCCCACCAGCAGGCCGCGCAGGCGGTCGGCCGGGGTGGCGTTGGGCAGCCGGGCGGCGCGTTCGCTCCTGAAATGCTTGAGTTCGCGGAACGCCTGCGCGGCAATGGCCGCCAGCAGGCCGTTGCGGTCTTGGAAGTGGTGCGATGGCGCGCCGGCCGACACGCCAGCAAGCCGGGCGGCGGTGCGCATGCTCATGGCGGCCACGCCTTCGGTATCGATCAGATGCAGGCCCCAGGCGATCAGCGACGCGCGCAGATCGCCGTGGTGCCACTGCCCTTCCGGCTTGGTGGCCGCCCCCGTGGGCGTCTTGCGGGGCCGGGGCGCACGGGTCGCCTTGGATGGCTCGGTCATGCCGGGTTGCTGCCTGGTGTCGCGGGGTTCCATGCTACCGCGGCCGTCGCGCATCCGGCGGTTACAGAGCCGCCTGGCTGTCCAGCGCGGCCTCGGCGTCGGCGACCGGGGCCGGGCGCCGGCGCAACGCGGCTTTCACCACGCCGTACTGCACGCAGAACAGCACGCCCTTGGACACCGCCGGATAGATCGCGATAAAGGCCGGCCACGACGCCGGGTGCCAGATCGCCACCGCTGCGTTCAGCGCGGCGGACACCAGCATCAGCACCGCCCAGGCGTAGCCGAAGAACGTCATCTCGGGCTCCACGCGCGGCGCGATGGCGGTCGGCACATAGCGGTTCATCCAGCCGCCGCGCAGCATGACCACGCCGATCACCAGGAACAGGATGCTCGGTTTGGCCATCACGAAGCGCGGATCGGACGTGACCCAGGTGGCGATCGACGACACCACGACCGACGCCAGGCTGATCCACTGCAGCACTGCCACGCGGCGCCGGTGGACGATTTCCCGGCCGACCACGGCCAGTGCCACGACCAGCCCCGCCAGCGTGGCGATGCGGACATCCACGTTCAGCGCCATCAGCACGGCAAACACCAGCACACCCAGCGTGTCGAGCATGACGGGCCACGCCACCCGCAGGAGCCGGCTCATGCGTTGGCTCCTTCCACCCAGTTGCCGTGGAAGCCGAACGGCACGCGCTGCGGCAGCTCCACCGTGGCCACCGGCCCGGCCTCGATATCCAGGGCATCAAGCACCAGCAGTTCACTGGTATGCGATGCAGCGCGCCACACCACGGCCAGCAGCCAGCCGTCGCCCTCGGCGCGGCCACGCGGCGCGAACACCGGCTCGGAGGTCGCGTCGCCCGGCGGCAGCCACAACGTGGCCTGGGCGCCGGTCACGGCGTCGAGATGCACGATGCCCTGCCGTTCCGCCTCGTCCGATGGCCCCTGGCGCGCGGCTTCCCCGGGCACCGACGCGGCGAACCAGCCATGCCGGTGCTGGCGACCGGCAAGCCGGTCGTCGATGCGCGGAAATTCGCCCGGGATGTCGCACAGGCGCTGGCTGGTGAAGGTGTCGCGGCCATTGGCCAGATCGAAGGTCCAGCGGGTCAGGTAGGCCAGCTGGCGCGACCGGTCGCCCGGCGACCCGTCCGGGCGCGGAAACAGCGGCGCCTCGTCGTAGACCATGACGTCGGCGTGTATCGTGTCGCCCTCTTCCCACGCGTTCATCGCGTGGAACACATAGCACGGCGGGCCCTGGAACCAGCGCGGCACGCCGGACGGTGCATCGCGCCGCATGATGCCGATCATCGACGGCCGGTCTGCCTCGAATGCATACGGCGGCAGGCCTTTGTCCAGCCGCTCGCGGCTGCCTGTCAGCGGCAGGACCGGAAACAGCAGATGCCGCGTGGTCATCATGAAGTCATGGACCATGCTGCAGTACGGCGTGTCGAACTTGAGATGCCGGGTCAGCCGCGCATCGGGGCCAATGGTGCCGGTGGTGATGGCAGCCGTCAGCGGGCCATCGGCGTTGTATCCGAAGAAGAACATTTCGCCGGTCAGCGGATCAATCTTCGGATGGGCCGTGAACGGACCCTGCAGCGGACCATAGTCGGCGTAGCCCAGCGTTTCGAGCGTGCCGGGCGTCATACACGTCGGCCGGTGCGCCTCCTCCAGCGCCAGCAGCCGCTGGCCGTGCCACACGATATGGGTGTTGGCCACGCCCCGGTCGTCGCCCGCCCATTCAGGGGCATCGGGCAGCTTGCCCGCAAACGCGCGGAACAGCGCGCGGCCGGCCCGATCTTCGTCGCGCCATTTCGGCGTGCGGACCCAGCGGTTGCGATAGCTGGCCGCGCCATCGGCCAGCGCAATGGCGTGGATCATGCCGTCCCCGCCGAACCAGTGCGTGGCCGCCGTCGGAAAACGCGGATTCGGACCATTCCGATACAAGGTGCCGGCCAGTTCCCGGGGCAGCTCGCCCCGCACCCTGAGCCCGGCGGCGGCGATTTCCCGGGTCACCGGCGCAAAGTTGCCCTTCGACCAGATGCCGTCCGGCGCTGGCTGGGCTGCCTTGCCATGCGCCTCTTCCTGCACGCGTTGCTGCGCTGTTTCCACGCTGTCTCCCCGATCCGAACTGATCACTGTTCAGTTTGCGTATTCAAGGCGGCGTGCAAGGGGAAGTCAAGGATATCTGGCTTGGGGATTTCGCCAATGCGGCCCGGTGGAAGCACTGCGGGGCCGGCGCCCTTGGCGGCTTCGCGCCGGGTTGCCTACCATGACATCACCGTCCATCCCCCATCTTCCCGGACCCTCCATGCCGACCGACGCCAGTCCGACGACAGCCGCCCTGCCCCAACTGCCCCTGCACGCCAGCCTGCGCAACGGCCAGCCGGTGGTGGTGCGCAAGATCCGCGAAGACGACAAGGCGGGCATTGTCGAAGCGTTCTCGCTGCTGTCCGACGATTCCCGCTACACACGCTTCATGGCCGCCATGCACGACCTGCCCGAGGCGCTGCTCGACGATGTGGTTCACCCGGTGCCGGGGCAAGACTGCACGCTGACCGCCGTGGCGGGCACCGCCGAGAGCGGGCATCTGGTGGGCGGTGCGCGCTACGTGGCGCTGCCGGGGCGCGATGCGTGCGAGTTCGCCGTGACCGTGCTCGACGGCTGGCAATCCTCGGGCCTGGGCAGCCTGTTGATGCAGACGCTGATCGCACTGGCGCGGGCGGCCGGGTTCGGCACGATGGAGGGCTATGTGCTGTCGGCCAATCGCGGCATGCGGGGGCTGGCGCACCGTCTTGGCTTCGCGGATACGGTCTGCCCCGACGACGCCACGCTGCGCGTGGTCACGCTCGACCTCCGCCATCCGCCATCTTCCTGACCAAGGGCGCGGCCGGACGGAAGGTGGCGGGCTGAGGGCTGAGGGCTGTGGGCTGTGGGCTGAAGACTACTCCGCGCCGGCCAGCACGGCCTTCTGGGCGGCCAGCCGGGCGCCCATGGCTTCGGCCAGCGCATGCAGGCCGGACATCGGCCGCACCATGACCTCGAACTCCTCGATCTTGCCGGCCTCGTCAAACCGCAGCATGTCGATGCCTTTCAGCGCCTTGCCATCGACCTCGGCACTGAATTCCAGCACGGCGCTCTTGCCATCGTCCGTGGCAAACATGCGGTGGTAGGTGAAGTTGTGGAACACCGTGTTCACCGTCTTCAGCACCAGCTTGATCGCCGCACGCCCCGGATATGGCGTATGCGCCACAGGCGAGCGAAATACGATGCGGTCCGACAGCAGCGGGTCCAGTTCTTCCATGGCATTGCGCGCCAGCAACGCGTGCCAGGCAGCCAGCGTCTGTTGCGCGGCGGGGTTCAGGCCTTGAACGTCCATGCAGGTCTCCTTGGGTGGCAAAGATGGGGATGGGCAATCTTCGGATAACTTATGCAACTGGTTGCATAAAAACGCATCGTAGCGTGTGGCCCGCCAAATTGCCAGCGCGATACCGCGATGCGGGGGAAGCCATGCACGGCCTGCATTCCGGGCCTGAACGCGGGGCCAAACTGCCAGAAATGCAAAATCAGACAAACGCCTACAGCTTGTGCATGTGCCTCACTCTAAGCTTCATCGCAGGACCTGACCCGTCCTGTTTAACCTCCCCCTGCAAGCCCGCCTGATTCGCGTCAGGCGGGTTCTTTTTTTGACGGCCAGCCGCCAGCCCCGACTTACCGGCCCTGCGGCGCGGACCCGATCCCGGCCGCTCCGGCTCCGTCCAGCGCCTGCAGGATCGCGTAGGCGGCCTGTACTCGCGCGGGGATCGGCAGATTGCGGTTGGCCAGCATCACCACGCCGATCCGCCGCCCCGGCACGAATGCCACATAGGCGCCAAACCCATTGGTCGAGCCAGTCTTGTTGATCAGGACGTCGGCCGGCGCCGGTTGCGGCGGATCGATGCGCTGCACGGCCTGGGCGTCGCGCACCATGCGCGCGTCGTTGCCGGCCTGCAGCACATCCAGCGATACCGGCCAGCCATAGCGTTCCCAGCCCAGTCCCTGCGTCATCCCGCCCACCCGGAAGTAGCCCGCATGGGTGGCGGCCAGCGCCTGGCGCAGGGCGGCGTCGGAGACAGCCTGCCCATCGATGTTCAGCTCCACGTAGCGGATCATGTCGGCGGCGGTGGTCTTGATGCCGTAGGCCTGCCCATCGAACACGCCGGCCGACGCGCGCACGGGCTTGTCGTCGCGGTAGCCCCATGCGTAGTGGACCATCTGCGCGCGGGGCACCTGCACCCACGAATGGGTCAGGCCGAGCTTCGGAATCAGTTGCCGCGCCATCGCGCTGTCGAACGAGGCGTCCAGCGCCTGGGCGGCCGCCAGGCCGAACAGGCCGACGCTGACGTTCGAATAGCGCCGCTGCGTGCCCGGTGCGGCGTCGGGCTGCCAGCGGCGCAGCCATTCGATCATCTGCGGCATGGTATTGACGGCGTCCGGCACCTGCAGTGGCAGCCCGCCCGCCGTGTACGTGCCCAGTTCCAGCAGGCTGATACGGTCGAACGCGCTGCCGGCAAGCCTTGGCAGGTAGCGGGTGGCCTTGTCATCGAGCGAGAGCACGCCGCGCGCTTGCGCCCAGGCTGCCAGCGTGGCCGTAAAGGTCTTGCTGACCGATCCGATCTCGAAAAGCGTGTCGTCGGTAACGGGCCGGTTGCCCTGCCGCGAGGCCACGCCATAGTTGAAGATCCGGTGCTGGCCGCCGGCGGTAATCGCCACAGCCATGCCCGGCACCTGGTACTGGGCCATGACCGGCTGCACCGCCGCATCGACAGCCCGTTGGATGGCATCGGCATCGGCCGCCTGTGCCGCCTGTGCCGACCCGGCAATCGCCAGCGCGGACAGTCCGGCCCACAGCGGAGGAAGGATGGCAAGGCAACGCAAAGTGCGAGCGGCTGGAGGCATGGGCGGACATAAGGTGGCTGGGGCGAGGACGCATTGTAGCCGTGGCGATGGCGCGCAACGAGGGCCGGCGACCCGGGTTCGGCCCCGCTGCGGCGTGGCCGGCAGATTCAGCCGATAGCGGCCTACAATAGCGGCCAACTACGGCGGCTTCGCCGTCCCGATAGGTCTATCGCCATGCAGCCTGGTGCGTCGCTGAACCTGCTTGAAATCGTCGGCCTGCTGGTGGGCGGGCTGGCCCTGTTCCTGTACGGACTCGATTGCATGACAGGCGGCCTCAAGGCTATTGCCGGGGCGCGGCTGCAGTCGCTGCTTGGCACGCTGACGGCCAGCCGCTGGCGCGGCGTGCTGGCCGGAGCGGGCATCACCGCGCTGCTCAATTCGTCCACCATCACCACGGTCCTGCTGGTCGGCTTTGTCTCGGCGGGGCTGATGACGCTGGCGCAGTCGATCCCGGTCATCATGGGCGCCAATATCGGCTCCACGCTGACCGCCCAGATCATCGCCTTCAATATTTCCGCGATCACGCCGTTCCTGCTGGCGCTGGGCTTCCTGCTGCATGGTTTTGCAAAGCGCGAACTGTTGCGCCAGCTGGGCGGCGTGCTGCTGGGCCTGGGGCTGCTGTTCCTGGGCATCGAGTTCATGGGCAACGCCACCCGGCCGCTGCGCAATTTCGAGCCATTCATCGCCGCGATGCAGGACATGCGCAACCCGCTGCTGGGCATCGTGATCGGCGCGGTATTCACGGCCATCGTGCAGAGTTCGGCCGCCACGCTGGCCATTGTGATCGCGCTGGGCAGCCAGGGGCTGATTCCGCTGGAATCGGGCATCGCGCTGATCCTGGGCGCCAATGTCGGCACCTGCGGCACGGCACTGCTGGCGGCCATCGGCAAGAATGCCGAGGCCACGCAGGTGGGCATCGTCCATCTGCTGTTCAATGTGCTCGGCGTGCTGTTCTTTGCGTTCATCATTCCGCAGTTCGCGGAGCTGGTGCGGATGGTGTCGCCGAGCGCGCCCGCGCTGACCGGGGCGGCGCGGCTGGCCGCCGAAACGCCGCGCCAGGCCGCCAATGCCCATACCATCTTCAGCCTGTTCAGCACGGCCATCCTGATCTGGTTCACGGGGCCCATCGGCCGGCTGGCCCAGCGCATCGCGCCGGCCACGCGCAAGACGCTGCACGACCCGGGCGTGCCGCGCTACCTCGATGACACGCTGCTCGACATGCCCGCGCTGGGTATCGCGCGCGTGCAACTGGAACTGGCCAGCCTGGGCCGGCAGGTGCAGGGGCTGGTGGAGCGTGGCGCCGATATCGCCGTACGCGGCACGGCGCAGGACGCGGTGGCCATCGCCGGGCAGGACCAGTCAGCGGAATCGCTGAGCACGGCCATTCTCGGCTATATCGGCCAGTTGTCCGATGGCAACGACAGCGAGGACGAAAGCCACCAGATGGTGGGTCTGACCCGCATCGCGGCCACGCTCGATGCCATCCGCGAAGTGGCTACCACGAGCATGCTGGCGCTGAGCCAGCGCCGGCTGTCGCAGGGCGCCGCCACCGAGCGCCTGGACCGCCTGCGCAATGCCGATGCCATGGCATTTGCGTCGGCCGTCATCGCCCAGCTGGAAAGCGCGGTGAATACGGTGGTGCATCCCGATATCGACGCCGTGGCCCGCATCGTGGCGGCCAAGCCGGCGCTGGAATCCATGGCCGCCACCGCCCGGCAGGCCATCATGGCCGAACTGCATCTGCGCAGCCCCGAAGACGTGGCCAACTTCCGGCTGGCCAACGACATGATCGAACATCTGAACGAAATCGCGCGGCTGTCGCGCGCCATCGCCAAGGCCACCGCATCGCTGCGCGACATACGCCTGGACGATGTCGCCGCCGTGCCATCGCCCGTGCCATCGCCCATCAAGGAGACCCCATGAAACCCCGCATCTCGGTGCTGACGCTCGGCGTGACCGACCTCGAACGCGCGGTGGGCTTCTATCGCGATGGCCTTGGCCTGGCCACGCCGGGCATTGTCGGCAAGGAATTCGAACACGGCGCGGTGGCCTTTTTCGACCTGCAGGCCGGCCTGAAGCTGGCGCTCTGGGCACGCGACAATCTGGCCTGGGATACCGGGCTGCCCCCCAGCGCGCCCTGCCCCACCGGCTTCTCGATCGGCCACAACGTGTCCAGCAAGGGCGAGGTGGACCAGGTGATGGCGCAGGTGGAACGCGCGGGCGGGACCATCGTCAAGCCGGCCCAGGATACGTTCTATGGCGGCTACGCCGGCTACTTCCAGGACCCGGACGGCAATCTCTGGGAAGTGGTGTGGAATCCGTCGATCCTGCCGGCCGATTGATGCCTGCTACGCCGTCTGCTGGCAGAAGCAGAGCCGGTTGCCGAACGGGTCCTTGACCTGCAGCTGGCGGCCCCAACCGGCGTCTTCCACGCCGGGCCTGGCATAGCGGTACTGCCGCGCGGTCAGTTCCCGGTGGAGCGCATCCACGTCGTCGATCGGCACGAAGATGGCTGACCCCGGCGTGGCGTCGCCGTGGTGCTCGCTGAGATGCAGCGTCAGCCCGGACCGCGAGACCTGGGCATAGAGCGGGAAGTCGTCGCCAAACCGGTGTTCCCAGTCCAGCGTGAAGCCAAGGAAGTCGAGATAGAACTCTTTCGCCTTGTCGACCGAGAAGATGCGCAGGATTGGGATAGCGGGTGAAAGTTGCATGGGAGGCCCCGGGATCGCGGCAAAGTGCCATTCTGCCACCGGAAGCACGTGCGCAAATGCCTTCTTGTCCACTTCAAACACGCAGATCCCGGTCTTAAGCTTTTATTTCGATTTATAAAAACCCTATAATTATGGGAATCCAATAATTCAGACCAAACCCGCCATGACCTACGTCTTCAAGCGTCCAGAGCTTGCCCGCCAGATGGCGCGGCAGTTGCTGCATCCGAGCGTGCTGGACGAAGGGCTACGTTCCGGCCTGTTCCTGTCGGGCCTGCGGCGCATCGGCAAGACCACGTTCCTGGTCAACGACCTGATACCGGCGCTGGAAGACTTGGGCGCCATCGTGATCTACGTCGATCTGTGGAGCGATACCCAGCGCAGCCCCGCCACCCTGATCCGCGACGCCATCCGCGAAAAGCTGTCCGAACTGGAATCGCTGCCCGCCGCCGCCGTGCGCAAGCTACGGCGGCTGGCCGGCGCCGATATCGGGGCGCTCGGCTTCAAGTTCGGGTTCAAGCTGGACACGCTGGGCGAGCCCGGCGGCGCCACGCTGGCCCAGGCGCTGAAAGAGGTGGTGGACCAGGGCCGAACCGATGTGGTGCTGATTGTCGATGAAGTGCAGCACGCCATCACGTCCGAGGAAGGCAACCAGATGCTGCTGGCGCTGAAAGCCGCGCGTGACGCCATCAATCCCCGGCCGAACACGTCCGGGCACTTCCTGTTCGTCGGCACGGGGTCGCACCGCGCGCTGGTCGGGGAGCTGACGGCGCGCCGCAACCAGGCGTTCACGGGCGCCACGTCGGTGGCCTATCCGGTGCTGGACAAGGAATACGTGGCCTACCTGCTGGAACGGCTGTCCGCCGAGGGCTTTACCGCCCAGCCTTCGTTGGAGGTGGCCGTCAAGGCGTTCCAGACGCTGGGCAACCGGCCCGAGGAAATGATCAAGGCGCTGCGCCAGCTGCATTTCCACCTGCCGCCCGGCAGCGATCCCGACGAACACCTGCCCGTGATTGCCAACACGCTGCGCTCGACCGCCGCCGATATCGAACTGATGAAGCTGGAACAACTGGGCGGCCTGGCCACGGCCATCTTCGACCGGATTGCCTCGGCCGACGGCGATGCGCGCGGGCTGTTCTCGGCCGATGCCGCCGCGGCCTACTCGAAGGCCATCGGCCGGGAGGTCAAGGTGGAAGAGGCGCAGCCGGTGGTCAATGAACTGATGGCCACCAACCTGATCATGCGCAAGGGCCACGGGCTGTATGGCATCACCGACCCGTTCGTGCAGGAGATGTGGCGCGAGCGCAAGGCGATCGAAGGCAAGCTCTGACCGCCGGCCGACGCGCCGGCAACAGAAAGATTTTCGGAAAACCTGTCACAACTGCGCCTCGCCGTTCGTCTTATGGACAAACGGATGCGAATTGCCGCGTCCGTCTTCCTGAATCCGACAAATTCTGACGAATTGGAGAACCGCATGTCTGCACGCCTCAACTTCTTCCCCCTTGCCCAGGCCAGCCAGAAGGCCTTGATCGCACTGTCGCAATCGTGCAAGAAAAGTTCGCTTGGCGAACGGTTGGTCGAAATGGTCCAGTTGCGCGTATCGCAACTGAACGGCTGCGGCCTCTGCATCGATATGCACTGGCGCGACCTGATCAAGCAAGGCGTTGACCCCCGCCATCTGAACGCCATCGCCGGCTGGCGCGAGGCCCCGTTCTTCGATGCCCGCGAGCGCGCCGCGCTGGGCTGGGCCGAGGCCATGAACGCCCTGCCCCTTCGCGACGATACGGACGCCGCCTATCTGGCACTGCGCGAACACTTCAGCGAGGAAGACATCGCCCAGCTTTGCTATACCGTGGCCGCCATCCGCGCCTGGAACGTGATGAACCTGAGCCTGCGCAACCAGATTCCGCTGAACCCGCCGCCGGGGATGTAAATCCCCGGGTTGTCTCTCGCTCTCCCGGCCTGTACATGCCCATGCGGGAGAGAGGAGAAAGCTTCAGGCCGCCCCTCGCCCGCCCGCTGCCGCCGCACCTCGACGCGCCCACATAAGGGTAAATACCTGGTTTTCATATAACCAGAAGAGCGTAAGGTGCTGGCCTATGCAGACACGGCCCATCACCTTGACCGAGCGCGTCATCCAGCAGTTGCGCGGCGAGATCGCCGACGGGACATTTCCCGTCGGGGCGCGGCTGCCCACGGGCAAGCAGCTATCGGAGCGTTATGGCGTCAGCGCCGCCGTCATCCGCGAGGTCACTGAACACTTGCGTTCGCAAGGGATGATCGAGAGCCGCCAGGGCCTGGGCAGCACCGTGCGATCGCGTGTCAGCGACAGCGGATTCCGCCTGGCTGGCAGTGCCGACGCCACCGACCTGGCCGCGATTTTCGAGTTGCGGATCGACCTGGAAAGCGCGGCGGCGGCCATGGCCGCCCGGCATCGCACCGAGGCGGACGTGACGCGGATGGGCGCCCTGCTCCAGACAATCGCCGCGCATATCGACGATCCCGACCATGGCGTGGAACCCGACATCCAGTTCCATATCGCCATCGCCACCGCCACGCACAACCCGTATTACCTTCAATTGCTGCAGTACATGAACCTGCAGCTTCACCACGCCGTGCGCGCCGCCCGCGTCAATTCCAGCCGCCAGCCGGGCCTGCCGCGGCAGGTGCACGGCGAACACGTGGCGATCTTCGACGCCATCCGCGCGCGCGACGCCGAACTGGCCCGCCAGCGCGCCACCGAACACCTGCGCAATGCCGCGGGCCGCCTGGGCCTGCCGCTGCGCCAATCGTAATTTCTCCATTTCGCTTCCATTGCCGATCATGTTCGATACCGCATTCGCCCAACGCCTGACCGAAGCCCTTGGCCCAGAGGTGGTTGCCACCGCGCCCGATGACGTGGCGCCCTGGCTGTCCGATTGGCGCGGCCTGTACAAGGGCCACGCGCAGGCCGTGGTGCGGCCGCGCACGACCGAACAGGTGGCGCAGGCGGTGGCGCTGTGCCAGCAGTCGGGCGTGCCGGTGGTGCCGCGCGGCGGCAACACCGGCCTGTGCGGCGGCGCGGCGCCCGGCAACAGTCCCGCCAACGTGGTGATCAGCCTGGATCGCATGGACAAGATCCGCTCGATCGACACCATCGCCAACACCATGGTGGCCGAAGCGGGCTGCATCCTGGGCAACCTGCGCCGCGCCGCCGAGGAAAACGACCGCCTGTTCCCGCTGTCGCTGGCGGCCGAGGATTCGTGCCAGATCGGCGGCAACCTGGCCACCAACGCCGGCGGCGTCAACGTGGTGCGCTATGGCATGACGCGCGAACTGGTGCTGGGCGTGGAAGCGGTGCTGCCCAGCGGCGAAGTCTTTCACGGCCTGCGCACGTTGCGCAAGGACAACACCGGCTACGACCTCAAGCAGCTGCTGATTGGATCGGAGGGCACGCTCGGCATCATCACGGCCGCCGCGCTGCGTCTGTCGCCCCGCGCCGATTCGCGCGCCGTGGTGCTGGCCGCCGTGGAATCGTCGCAACAGGCGCTGGAACTGTATGCGCTGCTGTTCGCCCGCTGCGGTGCCCGGCTGCAGGCTTACGAGTTCTTCACCGGCGCCTGCCTGGACCTGGTGCTGACCCACGCCGAAAACGTCCAGGCGCCATTTGCCGAGCGCCATCCGGCCTATGTGCTGCTGGAAATTGCCGATACGGCGTCCGAAGACGTGCTGAACGCGCTACTGGAATCGGTCATTGGCGATGCGCTGGAACAGGGCCTGTGCCGGGACGCGGCCGTTTCCGCGTCGCTGGCCCAGCTGCAGGGCCTGTGGCGCCTGCGCGAGGAAATCTCCGAGGCGCAGCGCGCCGACGGCCTGCACCTGAAGCACGACGTATCGCTGCCGATCGAAAGCATTCCGGCCTTCATGGCATCGATGGAAGCCCGCCTGCTGGCGCGGTACCCGGGCATCCGGCCGTTCATCTTCGGCCATTTCGGGGATGGCAACCTGCACTACAACCTGTCGCGCCCGCTTGGCGCGGACCCGAAATGGGCACTCGGCGACGGCAAGGCCGTCAGCGACGAGGTGATGGAGGAAGTGGCACGCTACAACGGCAGCATCAGCGCCGAGCACGGCATTGGCCAGCTCAAGCGCGACGCCTTCCTGGCCCTGAAAGATCCGCTGGAACTGCGGCTGATGCGCGCCATCAAGCAGGTGTTCGACCCCAGCGGCATCATGAATCCGGGCAAGCTGCTGTAACGGCGTCCGGTGGACGTTCTTTCAGGCGCTTTACCCCCTTGCACAATCGCTATACTGGGAGCCTTTTTCTGCATACCGCAACCAAACGGTTCCCAAATTGGCTGATCAAGACCTGAGCAAGCTGAAAATCGACCGCAGTGCCATGGCGCCCGCGCCACGCCGGCGCCGCCGCTGGGTGCGCTACGCGATCATCGCGGCGATCCTGCTGGTGGTGATTGGCGTGGGCGCCCGGCTGGCGGGCCCGCAGCCTGTGGAGACCACCACGATCACGGCGGCCTACCCTTCCCAGAACTACACGCTGCTGAACGCCACGGGTTACGTCGTACCCCAGCGCAAGGCCGCGGTGGCCTCCAAGGCTCAGGGCCGGCTCGAATGGCTGGGCGTGCTGGAAGGCTCGCGCGTCAAGAAAGACGAGATCATCGCCCGTGTGGAAAGCCGCGACGTGGCGGCTTCGGCCGCCCAGGCGCGCGCGCAGGTGCAGGTGGCCGAAGCCAACCTGCAGTTGCAGCAGGCCGAACTGCGCGATGCCGAGGTCAACCTGAAGCGGTCGGAGATGCTGCTGGAGCCGAAGGCCATCTCGAAGCAGCAGTACGACGCCGACCTGGCCCGCTACAACAAGGCACGCGCGTCGATCAGCAATGCCCAGGCATCGATCACGTCGGCCAGGGCCAACGCCCGCGCGGCCGAGGTCTCGGTCGAGCAGACCGTGATCCGCGCCCCGTTCGACGGGGTGGTGCTGATCAAGCACGCCAACGTCGGCGACAACATCACGCCGTTCTCGGCCGCCGCCGACACCAAGGGCGCGATCGTGACCATCGCGGACATGGACACGCTCGAAGTGGAAGCCGACGTCGCAGAATCGAACATCGCGAAGATCACGGTGGAGCAGCCCTGCGAGATCCTGCTCGATGCGCTGCCCAACCTGCGCATGGCCGGGCGCGTGTCGCGCATCGTGCCGACCGTGGACCGGTCCAAGGCCACAGTGCTGGTCAAGATCCGCTTTGTCGACCGCGACCAGCGCGTGCTGCCCGACATGAGCGCCAAGATCGCCTTCCTGTCCAGGCCGGTGCCGCCCGAAGACAGCAAGCCGCTGACCGCGGTGCAGCCATCGGCCGTGGTGGAGCGTGACGGCAAGGCCGTGGTGTTCGTGGTGGCCGACGGCAAGGTCAGGCAGGTGCCGGTGACCCGGGGCGCAAAGATTGGCGAACTGCAGGCCGTCCAGGGCGTGAAGGCCGGCGAGACCGTGGTGCTGGCACCGGCCGACAAGCTGTCGGACGGCGCCCGCGTCACCGTCACAAAGAAGTAAGCCATGGCCACGCCGCTCGACCCTTCCGCCCCAGCAACCGCCGGCGCCCCGCTGGTTTCGATCCGCCACCTGGCCAAGTCGTACCAGCGTGGCGCGCAGACCGTGCCGGTGCTGTCGGACATCTCGCTGGACATCGCGGCCGGCGACTTTATCGCGCTGATGGGTCCGTCCGGGTCCGGTAAGAGCACGTTGCTGAACCTGATTGCCGGCATCGACCGGCCCGACAGTGGCGAACTGCTGGTGGGCGGTGTCGATATTTCGGAGCTGCCCGAGGCCTCGCTGGCCGACTGGCGCGCCGCGCACGTGGGTTTCATCTTCCAGTTCTACAACCTCATGCCGGTGCTGACCGCTTTCGAGAACGTGGAACTGCCGCTGATGCTGACGCGGCTGGGCCGCGCCGAGCGGCGCGAGCGTGTGGAAATGGTGCTGGGCATGGTCGGGCTGGCCGGCCGCATGGACCACTATCCCACCGAACTGTCTGGCGGGCAGCAGCAGCGTGTGGCCATCGCCCGGGCGCTGATTACCGATCCGACGCTGATCGTGGCCGACGAGCCCACGGGCGACCTGGATCGTAGTTCGGCCACAGATATCCTTGCCATGCTGCAGCGGCTCAATAGTGACCTGGGCAAGACCATCATCATGGTCACGCACGACGCCCATGCGGCCGAGGCCGCCCGGTCGCTGGTCCATCTGGAAAAAGGCGAACTGCTCCAGAGCGAGCGGCGCGCCTGAGGCATCGGTCCATGTTCCTGCCCAAGCTGATCGCCCGCAACGCCATGCGCCACAAGCTGCGCACGGCGCTGACCGTGCTGGGCCTGGTGATCGCGGTGCTGGCCTACGGCCTGTTGCAGACCGTGGTCGATGCCTGGTATGCGGGCGCGTCGGCGGCTTCCAACGCACGACTGGTGACCCGCAACGCCATCTCGCTGACGTTTGCATTGCCGCTCAACTACGAGTACCGGATCAAGGGCGTCGATGGCGTGACCCAGGTGGCGCGCTCGAACTGGTTCGGCGGCGTCTACCGCGACCCCAAGAACTTCTTTGCCCAGTTCGCCGTCTCGGATAACTACCTGGACCTGTACCCCGAGTTCATCGTCCCGCCCGCACAGCGCGCCGACTACCAGCGCGACCGCCGCGGGGCGCTGGTGGGCCGGCAGCTGGCCGACCTGTACGGCTTCAAGATTGGCGACGTCATCCCGATCAAGGGCACGATCTACGCCGGCACGTGGGATTTCGTCGTGCGCGGCATCATGGACGGCCGTGACGACAGCACGATCACGCGCCAGATGGTGTTCCACTGGGACTACCTGAACGAAACCGTGCGCAAGAAGAATCCCAGGCAGGCCGACCAGGTGGGCGTCTTTATCCTGGGCGTCGATAACCCGGACAATGCCGCCGCGATCTCGCGCAACGTCGACAACGTGTTCAGGAATTCGCTGGCCGAGACGCTGACCGAGACCGAACAGGCCTTCCAGCTTGGCTTTGTGGCGATGTCGAACCAGATCATCGCGGCGATCCGCGTGGTGTCCTATGTGGTGATCGTCATCGTGATGGCCGTGATGGCCAATGCCATGGCCATGAGCGCACGCGAGCGCATCACCGAGTACGCCACGCTGAAGGCGCTGGGCTTCGGGCCGGGCTTTCTGTCACTGCTGGTTTTTGGCGAATCGATGATCATCAGCGCGTTTGGCGGGGCGCTTGGCATGGTATTGACGCCGCCCGCGGCCCGCTTCTTCAAGCAGGCGGTGGGCGGGGTGTTCCCGGTGTTCACCGTGTCGCACGAGACCATGGCGATGCAGGCCGGCTGTGCGCTGGTGGTGGGGCTGGCCGCCGCCATCGTGCCGGCGGTGCAGGCGGCCCGGGTGCGCATCGTCGAGGGCCTGCGGGCCATCGGCTGACCGGATCGCGCGCCAATGGTCATCCCGCTCCATTACATCGCCCGCAACGTCTGGGCCCGGCGTCTGACCACGGCGCTGACGGCCGGCGGCCTCGCGCTGGTGGTCTTTGTGTTCGCGACGATGCTGATGCTCGATGCCGGGCTGAAGCAGACGCTGGTGACCACGGGCGAGCGCGACAACGTGGTGGTGATCCGCAAGGGCGCCGAGACCGAGATCCAGAGCGCGATCACGCGCGACCAGGCCGCCGCGCTGGAGATGTATCCGTCCATCGCCATGACGCCCGAAGGCCGCCCGATGGCCTCGCGCGAAGCCGTGGTGCTGATTTCGCTGACCAAGACTGGCTACACCACGCCGTCGAACGTGGTGATCCGGGGCGTATCGCCGCTGGGCGTGCCGCTGCGGCCGCAGGTGCGGCTGACCGAGGGGCGCGTATTCAAGCCGGGGTCGTCGGAGATCATCGTCGGCAGCAGCATCGCCAAGGGCTACGGCAACGTGCGCATTGGCGATCACTTGCGCTTTGCCCAGCGCGACTGGACCGTGGTGGGCCATTTCGATGCCGGCGGCAGCGGTTTTGATTCCGAGATCTGGGGCGATGTGGACCAGCTCATGCAGTCGTTCCGCCGCGCCAGCTATTCGTCGATGGTGCTGCGGCTGGCCAACACCGACGCCTTCGACAAGTTCCGCGCCGACATCGACGTCGACCCGCGCCTGGCGAACGAGGCCAAGCGCGAGCAGCAGTTCTACAGCGACCAGTCCAAGGCGCTGTCGGCGTTCATCAATATCCTGGGGCTCACGCTGACGACCATCTTCTCGGTGGCGGCCATGATCGGCGCCATGATCACGATGTACGCATCGGTGGCCAACCGCGTGGGCGAGATCGGCACGCTGCGTGCGCTGGGCTTCCAGCGCGCCAACGTGCTGATGGCCTTCCTGATCGAGGCGGTGCTGCTGGGGCTGGTGGGCGGCATCGCCGGTCTGCTCTGCGCGTCGCTGATGCAGTTCGCATCGTTTTCCACCACCAACTTCCAGACCTTTGCCGACCTGTCGTTCCGCTTTGTGCTGACGCCGGCCATCATCGTCAAGACGCTGCTGTTCTCGATGGCGATGGGCCTGATTGGCGGATTCCTGCCGGCGCTGCGGGCGTCGCGGCTCAATATCGTGGATGCGCTGCGGGCCCGGTAAGCCGCGCGGCCAACGAGCAAGCCCCCCTTTCGAAGCGATTCAGGGCGGCGCCTCGCCGTGCCGCCGGGGAGCCTGACGCTCGCGCGATTCCGGTTTGGCGCGCAGCGACCCGAAGCGGTTGGCATAGAGCCACGTGAATTCCGCCCCCAGCAGGAAGATTTGCGCGGAGTAGTACACCCAGACCAGCACCACCACCAGGGACCCGGCCGCGCCGTAGCCGGTGGCCACGCCCGTCTTGCCGATATACAGGCCGATCAGCAGCTTGCCCACCGTGAACAGCACCGACGTGACCACGGCACCCAGCCAGACGTCGGGCCATTTCACGGCCGCGTGCGGCATGATCTTGTAGATCATCGCGAATACCACGGTCACCAGCACAAAACTCAGGCTCATGTCGAGCAGGTGCCCCAGCAGCTCACCCTCGCCCAGCATCGGCGTCCAGTACCGGCCGATGGCCGCCAGCGCCGCGCTGGCCACCAGCGAGACGATCAGCAGAAAGCCGATGCCCAGGATCATGCCGAACGACAGCACCCGCGCGCGCAGCAGTTCCCAGATGCCGGAAGGCTTCTTGCGCTCGGGCACGCGCCAGATGCGGTCCAGGGCATCCTGCAGTTCGGCAAAGACCGTGGTGGCGCCGACGAACAGCGTGACGGTACTGAGCACCGCCGTGAGCGATCCCTTGGCGGGCGAACTGAGCGAGATCAGCATGCTTTCGATGGCCTTGGCGCCCTCCACGCCCACCAGGCCGCCAAACTGCTCGACCACCGCGCCGCGCGCCGCCTCGTCGCCATACACCAGCCCGGCAATGGCAATCACGATCAGCAGCAGCGGCGCCACGGAAAAGACCGTGTAGTACGCGAGCGCCGCGCCCATGCTGGGCGCATAGTCGTCCAGCCATGCCGAGACGGTGTCGCGCAGCAATCGCGCAAAGCTCCGGACCGATCGTCTTTCCGCCACCTTCTGCTGCATCGTCAGGACTCCCATGCGGCTCCTGACTGAAGCCTAGAGGCTGTGCGGCAGGCCAGGTATCGGTCGGGGTCTGACAGATTCCGCCGCCAGCGGCCTACCCCATCACCTCCTCGCAGACCTGCAGCCACGCCCGGGCCGCGTGGGACAGGTAGCGCCCCGGCGACCAGATATGGGCCAGGGCCCAGTCCATGGTGGGTTCGGTCAGGCGCGCCACGGCGAGTTTGTCGCGGGTCTCCAGCCGCTTGAGCAGCGGCTCGGGCAGGAAGGTCGTGCCCAGGCCGGCGGCGGCCATCGATGCCAGGAAGTCCCAGTGCCCGCTTTGCGCCACCACTTGCGGCTCGATGCGGGCTTCCAGAAACGCCTGCCGCAACTTGCGCGTCAGCGAGAACTCGTCGGTCAGCATCACCAGCGGTTCGTCGCGCAGGGCCTCCAGCGTCACCGTACGGCTGCTGGCCCAGGCGGCGCGATGCGGGCCGACGGCCCAAATTGGATATTTTGCGAACTGGCGCGTCTCCAGCGCCAGGCCGGTATCGCCGGGCAGGACCGTGGCACCCACTTCAAGTTCACCATTCGCCACTTGTTGTTCGACGACTTGGCCCCCGTGCTCGGACAGGGTCAGTTGCAGGTTGGGATATCGCTTGCGAAACGCACTGACGGCTGGCGAGAAGAACAGGTTGACCATCGGCGGGATGCCGACGGTGAGCTGACCGCGCCCCAGCGATGACAGATCCGCCACTTCGAGCGTGAGCCGATGCACCACCCCGAGCGCCTCCTGGCCCCGGTCGTACACCACCCGGCCCACGTCGGTCAGCCGCACCGACTTGCCCTCTCGAATCAGCAGCGGCTGGCCGACCTCGTCCTCCAGTTGCTTGACCATCTTGCTGATGGTCGATTGCGTGACGTAGAGCGACGATGCCGCCTGGGTGAAGCTTTTCAGGCGCGCGGTCTCCACGAAATAACGCAGCGCGCGGATGTCGATGGGCATGTCAGGCCTTTCATGAAAATTCCGACTGAAGCCGCGAATTTTAAATCATGGATGGAATTTCTGTGAGCCGACTACACTGCCGCTCCTACGCCCCCAATTGCCGGACCCCCGGCGCATCCCCATCATGGCTAGCTGGCCGCATGCCCGACAGTGGCTGTTTTCGCTGAAGGCATTCGCTGCCGCGATGCTGGCGCTCTACATCGCCCTGTCTTTCGGCCTGCCGCGCCCGTACTGGGCCATGGCCACGGTCTATTTCGTGTCGAACCCGCTCACGGGCGCCACGCGCTCCAAGGCCGCCTATCGCGTGGCCGGCACGATACTCGGCGCGATGGCGGCCGTGATCACCGTGCCGCAACTGGTGAGCATGCCGATCGTGCTGATGGGCGCCATCGCGCTGTGGATCATGGCGCTGGTCTACCTGTCGCTGCTGCAGCGCACGCCGCGCAGCTATGTGTTCCTGCTGGCGGCCTATACCTTGCCGATCGTCGCGCTGCCCGCCGTCATGCAACCGGCCGACATCTTCGATATCGCCGTGGCGCGCATCGAGGAGATCGTGATCGGCATCGTTTGCGCGAGCCTGGTCGGCGCCATCGTGTTTCCGGCCAAGGTGGCGCCCGCGCTGCGCGAACGGGCGCGCATCTGGCTGGACGATGCGGCGGCGTGGGCCAGCGATATCGTGGCCGCCAACCCGCGCGCCGCCGCCAGCCGGCACCGCCTGGCGGCCGATATGCTGGCGCTGGACCAGCTGATCGTCCATCTGTCGTTCGATATCGAGAGCCGACAGGCCGTGGATCACGCACGCGCGCTGCGTGGCCGCATGTCGCGGCTGATGCCGGTATTGTCCAGCCTGGAAAGCGTGCTGCAGGCGCTGCGCGAAACGCCCGATGCCAGGGCGCCCCGGCTGCCGCGCGCGGC
Source organism: Cupriavidus sp. 94F1 (assembly GCF_057798875.1). NCBI lineage: Bacteria > Pseudomonadati > Pseudomonadota > Betaproteobacteria > Burkholderiales > Burkholderiaceae > Cupriavidus > Cupriavidus sp. 94F1. The sequence goes on along the minus strand of NZ_JBYOJT010000006.1, from coordinate 296,451 downwards.
GCTGGAACAGGCGGCCGCCCTGCTGCACACCCGCCACACGGTGCTGATGGGCGTCTGCGCCGACCTGCGGCAACGCATCGTGGACCGGCCAGACACGCCGCCGGGCCATCCAGCGGGCACCGGTACGGCTGGCAGGGACGCCGGGCGCGATCCCGAGCCCGAAGGCGACACGCTCCACCACGACCACGCCATGCTGGTCTTCGGCGCGGTATCGGCCGGGCTGGCCGTGTTCTGCGCCGGCCTGCTGTGGATCTTCTCCGGCTGGGAAGATGGCGGCGGGCCGGTGGCGGTGTCGGCCATCGCCTGCTGCTTTTTCGCCACCATCGACGAGCCGCGCCCCGTGGCGCGATCGTTCATCCGCTGGGCCGCGATCTGCCTGCTGATCTCGTCGTTCTACCTGTTCATCGTCGTGCCGCATGCGCAGACGTTCGAGACGCTGGCCGGCATGCTGTCAGTGCCGTACCTGGGCATTGGGCTGCTGATCCAGCGCCCCGGCTTCAACCTGATCGCCATGCTGCTGTCGGTCAATACCGCGTCGTTTGCCAACGTGCAGGCCGTCTATGACGCCAACTTCATCGGCCTGTTCAATACCAACCTGGCAAATGCCGGCGCGATGCTGTTCGCGCCGCTGTGGGCCATGCTCGCGCGGCCGTTCGGTGCGCACGTGGCGGCGCAGCGGCTGATCCGCGCAAGCTGGCAGGATCTGGCGCGGGCGGCCACCTGGCGAGGCGCCGACGCCCACACGCGCGTGGGTGCGCGGATGCTGGACCGCCTGGGGCAACTGATGCCACGGCTCGGCGCGGGCGGTGGCCGCCTGGCTTCGGATGGCTTCACCGAACTGCAGATCGGCTACTGCACGGTGACGCTGCAGCGCGCGCTGCCGTCGCTGCCCGGTGCGGCCCGCAAGCCGGTGCGTCGCGTGCTGGGTATCGTGGCGCGCCATTTCCGCGCGCAGATCCGGTCCGGCCACGGCGTTGCAGTGCCAGATACCCTACATCCGTGGATCGAAGCGTCGCTCGGGCCGCTGGCCGCGCTGCAGGATCGCGCCCTGGCCGCCGACGTTCAGTGCGCGCTCGTGGTGCTTGGCGTCACGATGCGCGCACATGAAAAAACCGACTGATCCATGATTTTTTAAATCATCACAGGAATGCTCTGGGCGACCTACACTTCGTCCCGTGCCGCACCACTCCGATGCGACATCGCTCACAAGGCGTTCCGGACGGCGCGTCCTCCCCACCCCCGCCGACGCACCGTCCCCCAATCAGTTGAAGACAAGAGATGCACAACAACACGATCAAATCCCTGCTTGCCACCACGATGCTCTGCGCCTGCACGCTGGCTGCCGCGCAATCGGGCCACGGCATGCAAGACCGCGGCGTCGATGCCGACCGCTACGGCTATACGATGCACAACGGCCCCCGCGACGTCTTTACCGAAGGCGCCAATGTCCTGGAAAAGCGCGATGTCTACAGCCAGGGTGCCTATGGCACGCGCAAACCCGACCCGTACACCGACGGCGCCCACACCCTCGCCGGACGCGACCGCACCGGCGTGTCGGCGCCGCCGGCCCACAGCGCCTGATCGGCCTGCGCCCTGCTTCTTTTCTGCTTTGTTCTCAGCGAGATGAGACCTTGTACCGCGTCCTTCGGGACGCGGTTTTTTTTATGTTCAGCGGAACCTGAACAGGCCTTCCCAGAACGATTCGAAGGCACTGGCGGGCTTGTGCGCCCGGACCGAATCGGCCGACGGCTGCGGGGCGGCCTCGGTGGCCGGCGTGTCGTCGGGCTCGACGGCCGCCTTGCGCGACTCGTGCAGGGCCCAGACGCTGTCGGCGATACGGCCAGCGAGGTCCGGCTCGCAGTCCCGGCCCAGCAACACGCCAAACAGCACGTCGCGGCCGTGGCCGTCGTCGGCAAAGCGCATGGCGATGGCGACCATCTTCTCGTAGTGTTCCTGCGCGATGCGGCGGGCGGCTTCCTGGGCTTCCTGCTCCTGGGCTGCTTGCTCGGCGTGCTCGGCCTCCCAGCGGCGCATTTCCCGTTCGAAGACGTCGTCGTAGACCTGCCGCTGCTCGGCATCGGACAGGATCGAATAGGCATCGCGAATCTGCTGGAACGCGGCATGGGCCTCTGCCTCGCGACCCGGATTGCGGTCCGGATGCCACTTCATGGCGGCGCGGCGATAGGCGCGCTTGATCTCTTCGAGGGTGGCGTCGGACTCGACGCCAAGCGTCGCGTAGAGCGTGGTCATGGGGATGGGGCGGATATGGCGGCAGCGGCAAACGCGGTCATGCTAGCACGGCGTCGGGACGCCAATTTCCGCCAGCTTTGGCCTGCGACGAACCGTCCACTTTCCGGAGCGGGCGACGGCTGCCAACGTCGCTCCACATGACGGCGGCATCATGTTCCAGATGAATTTGGCCCCATTCTGGTGCTAAGCTTCGTGCCTGTTCGAGACATCCAGCCATAAGCCTCAATGTTCGGACATTGACGGCATCTGTCGACCTCCGCGCCCGGGTTTCCCACCAGGACGCATGCCACGGCGCCAACCCGACGCGCCATTCCAGGACGGCCCTGTTTCCCCCGCCGCTACGGCCAGGATGCCGGCGCCACAACAGCCCAGAAGACAAGACTGAGACATCGTGACTTTCCAATCCATCGATTCCTTCCTGGCCGGCGTTGCCCGGCGTGACCCCAACCAGCCCGAGTTCTTCCAGGCCGTGAAGGAGGTCATGATGACCTTGTGGCCGTTCGTCGAGCGCAACACGCGCTACCGCGAACAGGCGCTGCTGGAGCGATTGGTGGAGCCCGAGCGCGTGATCCAGTTTCGCGTGGCCTGGACCGACGACCGCAACCAGGTACAGGTGAATCGGGCGTTCCGGGTTCAGCACAGCTCGGCGATCGGCCCGTACAAGGGCGGCATGCGTTTCCACCCGACCGTGAACCTGTCGGTGCTGAAGTTCCTGGGCTTCGAACAGACCTTCAAGAATGCGCTGACCACGCTGCCCATGGGCGGCGGCAAGGGCGGCTCGGACTTCGACCCCAAGGGCAAGTCCGACGCCGAAGTGATGCGCTTCTGCCAGGCGCTGATCGCCGAACTGCACCGCCACCTGGGGCCCGATACCGACGTCCCGGCGGGCGACATCGGCGTTGGCGCGCGCGAAGTCGGCTTTATGGCCGGCATGATGAAAAAGCTGTCGAACCAGTCCGCCTGCGTCTTCACGGGCAAGGGCCTGGCCTTTGGCGGCAGCCTGATGCGCCCCGAAGCGACCGGCTACGGCACCGTGTACTTCGCGCAGGAAATGCTGCATCGGCGTGGCCGCGACTTCAACGGCCTGCGCGTGCTGCTGTCCGGTTCGGGCAACGTGGCGCAGTACGCGGCCGAGAAGGCCATCGAACTGGGGGCCAAGGTGCTGACGGTGTCGGACTCCGGCGGCGTGCTGCACTTTCCGCAAGGCATGGACAGCGAACAGCTTGCGGCGCTGATGACGTTCAAGAACGAGACACGCGGCCGCCTGGCCGACTTCGCCGCGCAGCACGACCTGCGCTTCGAGGCCGGCAAGACGCCGTGGCATGTGCCTGCCGACGTGGCGCTGCCGTGCGCCACCCAGAACGAACTGGACGGCCACGACGCCGAGCGACTGCTGTCGAACGGCGTATTTTGCGTGGCCGAGGGCGCCAACATGCCATCGACGCTCGACGCCGTGGACCGCTTCGTGGCCGCGCGCATCCTGTACGCCCCGGGCAAGGCCAGCAATGCCGGCGGCGTGGCCACGTCGGGCCTGGAAATGTCGCAGAATGCCATGCGCATGGCCTGGCATCACGCCGACATCGACGAAAAGCTGCACGCGATCATGAAAGACATTCACGGCAACTGCATCCACTACGGCCAGAAAGACGATGGCTACATCAATTACGTGGAAGGCGCCAACATCGCCGGCTTCGTCAAGGTGGCTGACGCCATGCTGGCGCAGGGCGTGATCTGACGGGCAAGCCGGCGGCCCGGGGCGCGGATCGGGCCCGTTGGCTTCACAAAACTGGAGAAAATGCGACGAGAATGGCCTCGTCGCTTTTTTTTCACACCGTGACATTGCGCAAAAAGCACGCCCCTCTTTCTTGGGGTCTGGATTCCATCCTGCACGGCCGTTAACCGACCCGTATCTATCCCACCATAAGGAGAGAGCTTCATGGGTCGTCGTTATCTGGTCGCGCTGGTGCTGGGCGCGAGTGTTCTGGCAGGCTGCGCCACGGTGCAAAAGCCGATTCCCGCCACCCGCGCCTTGTTCGACAACAAGGAGCGCGTGGTGGCCGTTGCCATCGAGAAAATGCCCGAGCCGGGTCAGGTCATGCTGGGCAACCAGGGTTTGCTGGACATCGCGATCAACCGCGCCAACGCCAAGGCCATCGTCGATCGGCTGCAGAAGCAAGACTTCACGGTGGTGAGCGGCCTGCCCGAAGCGTTCCGCAAGGGCCTGGAGTCGCGCCAGATCCCGGTTGTCATGATCGCGGAGCCGATCGATACGGCAACCATCCCCAAATTTACCGAAGGGTCCGGCGAAGGCATGGCCCTGCGCGACTATCGCCCGCTGGCAAAAAAATACAAGGCCGACAAGCTGCTGCTCGTGACGGCACGCTCGCTGGGCACCGTCCGGTCCTACTACGCCTTCATGCCGCTGAGCGCACCGGAGGGCTACGTCGCCTTGACCGGACAGCTGATCGACCTGTCGACCAATCGTCTCGAATGGTATGAGCGCGTGGAGACCTATGCGAGTGCCAAGGGCGACTGGGACCAGGCACCCGAGTACGACAACCTGATGCACGCGGTGGATGAAAGCACGCGCGCGGCGGCGGCGAAGCTGCGCGGCGCGTTCTTCATGGAACGGATCAGCCCGACAGCCCCCGTGGCGCCGGCCGCCCCGGTCGCAACGGCCGCGCCCGCCGTACCGACGGCGTCCGCCGTGCCGCCGGTGGCCGGTTCGGCCGCCAACGCTTCGGCCCAGTAACACCGCCCAGCGCGGGGCGAAGGCAGGTCAGCCTGCCCCGTCCCGCCAGCCAGACGCTAGCGCACGGTTACGTCGGCCGTATTCGCCGCAACCTCCAGCACCTTGGTGCTTGCCGTCGCCGGCGACGGTGCCGTGCCCCCGGAAAGCCGCTGCATCACGTGGAATGTGCAAGTGAGCTTGTCGGGCGTCAGCGTCACGACTGCGTACCCCTCCGCGTTGGTGTTCACATGCCGCAGCCACGGGTTGAACGTGCGCAGCGTGCTGTCCAGCGTGTCGGTCACCGTGCCGCCCACATTGCTATAGATCAAATCGCGCAGGGCCGCGAACGCCTGGTCGTTATCGACGAGCTTGCGCACGGAATTGAGCAGCGTGTTGCTCGACAGCCCGGCAGTGACCAGATCGACCATCACGGGCGCAGGGCTGGCGGCGTCGTAGTCGTCCATCACCTGGCCGGCAAAGAACGCGTGGATGTCGCCGCTCAGCGTCACGACGTTGCGCACGTTGTGGGTCTTCAGGAACGCCATCAGGTTCTTGCGCTCGGCATTGAAACCGTCCCACTGGTCGGCATTGAAAATCATCTTGCCCAGCAGCGAAACGGGCGGCAGGCGCGATTCGACGAATGGCTTGACGTTCGCATCGAAGGTGGCCGTGTTGATGCCGGCCTGCGACAGGACGTTGCGCAGCGCCGTATAGGCCAGGCCCGCATAGGTGCCGGCCGTTCGCGCCGCCGCGAGATCGCCGGCCAGCGCCGTGGCCAGCGCGTTTTCGACCGAGGCCAGCGCGCCGTTGGACGATACCAGCGCCCGAGCGATCAGGGTCGATATGGCTTGCGTGATATCCACCTGCATCCGCAGCATCGCCAGCTCGTTGCCCCAGAGCTTCCAGGTGGTGTTGGCGCCGCCGACCCGGTCCTGCCACCAGGCGCGCTGCGTGTCGCCCAGCATCGACACGGGTGTCAGTGCCCCGCCAGCGGCCGAGATCTTGGCGGCTTCGGCCGAGGCCAGCTTGTCGGCCGCCACCAGGTACCGGCTGCCGACCGCACTGCCCACCGATTCCTCGGTAATGACATGGTCCGCACGATACAGGCGTTCGTCCGTCATCATCAGCGTGGCCAGATTGCCAAACGTGAACGAGCGGTAGATCTGGATGTCCTGGAACGACGGATTGGCCGGATCGAAGCTGACATCGGCCGGCATGTATTCGAACCAGGCCTGGTTGGCGGCACGCCGGCGCGCGGTACGCGGCGTGAGGTCGTCATCGGCGGCGTAGGTCTGGCGGTCCTGCCAGCAGTTGTCGGAAAACTCGTGGTCATCCCAGATCGCGATCATCGGCGCCGCCGCGTGCAGTGCCTGCAGCCGGGCATCGTTCCGATAGCTGCGGTACAGGTAGCGATAGTCGTCGAGCGTGGTGGCATAGACACTGCCATCGGGCAGGACCGTGCCGTTGGGCAACTTCAGCGCGGTGTGCCGGTCCTCGACGTTGCCGGCGCGCGAGCCGCCGGGCACCGCTTCGTAGACGTAGTCGCCCACGTGGACGATGAAGTCCAGGTCCTGCTGCGCCAGCTCTTCCATGCCGGCCCAGTGGTTGACGTTCCAGTCCTGGCAGCTCACGAAGGCAAAGTGCAGCTGCGCCAGCGCGGTGCCGGCCGGCGCCGCCGTGCGGGTGCGGCCAACGGTGCTGGCCCGGTTGCCGAGCAGAAAGCGGTAGTAGTACCGCGTACCGGCCGTCAGCCCCGTGACCTTGTTGCGGATCGTATAGTCCCATTCGGGGCGTGCCATCAGGGGCTGGTTCACAAGCAGGCTCTGCGGCGGAAAATCCGCCTGCGTGGACACCTGCAGCCGCACCACCACGGGCCGTTTGCCGTTGCTGCCCTCGACGCGTGTCCACACGATCACGCTGTCCGGTCGCGGATCGCCTGAGGCCACGCCGTGGACGAAGTTGAAGTTTTCGGGATTGCCGGTATCGGACGGTTGTTCGTCCCCGCCTCCGCCACCGCCGCAGGCGGCAAGCCCGCCAGCGGCAACGGAAACGGTAAGAAAACCTCCCAGCTTGAGAAAATGACGACGGTCCATGACTGGTTCCTGTATGTGGGGACACGGACAGCCAGGGACGGGATGCCACGCAAGTCGCATCGGGGCTGTCTCGCGTGGCAGGTCGCATCTGGATACTAGTGCGGGGGCGTGCGATGCGCCGTCAGCAAATCGCGGACAACGGTATCGGTGAAAAGATGACTTGGGGCACGCATGGCCCCGGTAAGCCGATGCTTAAGTCCGGCCCCGGCGGCGCCCGACGCGTTGCGCGCCGGGCCAGGGCATCACGGATGCGTCGACACGTCGCCGTAAAGCTGCCGCATGAATGCCCGGAACACCGGGTTCATCACGTCGTCGTGGTTTCGGATCACATCGCCGTCCACCTGGATATTCCAGACCATCGTATTGGCCCGCATGGCCCCGCCGCCGCCGTCGGCCATCGTCAGGTAGCTGCCACCGCAGAACGTGCGCGCCCAGTCGGGCTTCAGCAGATGGTCCGCCCCCAGGTTCTGCTGGAAGAATGCGGCGGCGTTCTGCGCTTCGAGTGTCTTGTTCAGGCGCACCGCCTGGCCCAGCGCATCGCCATGCAGGGCCTTCAGTTCGGCCTCGGACTTCCATCCCGGGCAAGCGTCGTCCGCCCCAGCCGCGGCGCCGGCTTGCCCGGCCCCTTCCGCCGCCGGGACCGGGCCCGGCGCGTGTGCGCGGAGCTGGTGCGTCAGGTACTGGTCGATATGGCCGGGGGTCTTCTTCATGGCCGTGCCCTGCTCCGGCGTGGTCTCGCGCTCGAACAGCGTATTGACGGAACGCCCGATCGGAAACGCGATGCCCGTCGCCCAGTCCTTGGTCGACGTCACCGACACCAGCAGCGGCGGCTGGAAGGTGGGCGGGGCGTAGCGCCTGGAAACATGGTCGAGCGCCTCGTAGCGCGACGCTTCGAAGGCGGGATTGATCAGCACGATCATGTCCGCCGGCCGCTCGGGGGGCGCCGGCTTGACGCCCGGGCGGGCCAGGTCGCGCTGGGCGCTGAGCGATTCGATCAGCGGTCCCGACATGGCCGCATAGAGGATCAGCCCGCCGAAGCTATGGCCGATCATCAGTGTGCGGATACGCGGGCGCCGCGCGCCCTGCTCGGACGCTGCGCCGGTCTGTTCGGCCACAGGTGGCCTGACTGCCGCCGCCGCAGGCGCGGGGGGCGCGGGGGGCGCCGAGGACGCGTCCGGGTCTTCGTCCGGCGGCAGCTGGTTGTAGTACGTCCGCAGCGAGCGCAGTCGGGCGAACAGTTCGCGCGCCGATCCGATCGACACGCGCCGCGCGGCCTCCTTGCGCGCCCAGAACGTCAGGCTCAGCACGGGGTCCGGTATCGCCCAGGACTTGCCGCGCCATGCCACATAGACGCCCACCACCGTTCTCGGATTGCCGCCGGGCCCCGCGCGGTCGCGCTCTTCGGCACCGGCCGCTTCCAGCAGGGCACGGAATTCCTGCACATTGGCGTCATCGGCCTGCGCGTTGTGCTTCCAGCCGTGCACGAACACCACGATGCTCAAGTCCTTGCGCTGCGCCAGCAGCGACCGCAGCCGCGCCATCAGGTGCTCGATCTGGTCCGATGGCGCGAGCGAAAGCGCGTCCGCCGCCAGCGGCGTCGGCGCCGCATCAGGAAACAGCCAGCCCTGGTCGTCGAACTCGACAAAATGCAGTTCGTACAGGCCCTCCACCGCTTCGGGCGAAACCTGCGCGCATCCCTCGGGCATGGGCGGCGGGGCGCCGGCCGTGCCGATGCCGGGCCGCTCGCAGCGACGGTCCTGGCCCGGATCCACCAGATGGGTGCGATAAGCGCGGTTGGGCGCGCAGGCGCAGAGTGCCAGCAGGGCCAGGCCGCAGGCGATCCGGGCCGGCCGCGCGCCGCGCCGGCTATCCGTTCTGGTCATTCGCGCCGGGTGCCGTCTTGAAATATTCGGCAAACGGCCATGCGTTCTTCAGCGTGGATTCGGTCCCGAGGTAGCAGTCGCGATCGGTCGCGGCCATTCCGGCAAACGCATGCGGCGCCGGCCCCAGCCTGCCGTCGGTGTATTGCCAGAGCGTGAAGTGCGGCCAGGTGTCCGTAGGTATCCCGATCGGCTCGCTTCTGTACCGCGCGTACCAGAGCGGACAGTTCTTGAGGATGGGGTCGGCGCCATGGGCCTGCACGGCGTCGCGCAGCATGTTGCCGCCGTAGATCATTGGCCAGCGGCCGGTCTTGTCCCGCACCCGGGCCACGAAGTCCTGGGCCTGCGCCAGCGTCATGTCCGGGCCGCTCGAACTGGGTTCGAAATCGAGGCAGAACAGCGTGGCGCTATTGTCCACGTCGGGATCGCCGGCCTGGGTGATGTCGAGAAAGTTCTTCGCCTGATCGGCTGCCGGGCGGGCGCTGGAAAAGTGGTAGGCGCCCCACAGCAGCCCGGCGGCCAATGCTTGCTGGCGACGCTCCCGGTAGAACGGGTCCTGGAACGTAGCGCCCTCGCTTGCCTTGTGGATCACCGCCCTGACCCCTGCATTCCTGAGCTTGACGGCATCGAAGTGGTTGTCATGGTGGATATCGATGATCACATCGATCGATCCTGGCAGGGTCTCTGGCATCGCAAGCCTCCCGATTCGGTGCAGTCAAGCTACGGCGCAGCCGGTGGCCCGCCACCTGGCCGGCCGTACGCGCCCGCGCACACCCGGGCCGTACGAGGCCGCGCCGACGGACGTTTGGCAAACAGGCCTCGCTTGCCCGTTGGGAAGCATAGGCAACGGGTCGGGCAAACCTTCTCAGCCAGGTGGATGACTTCGTGCTGCCGATTTTTCAAGGCTGAGTTACACGCGATTTTTCTCGCGCGGCCGACAACATGCCACGCCAGTTGCTTCAGCATGCGCCAGCGCCACTTCCGGAACGCAGTCGACAATGATTTGCATTGCCCGGCGAAGGTTCGGCCGGCCACACACCAATTTGCCAGGGCTTAATGTCCTCTTAACGGTCTGGTGACACAGTGGCCTCCACAAGGCGAGGCAGGTTGATGCCAACCGCATGACGGGCGGCAGCATGTCATGGGCCCTCGCGGCAGGAACGGGTCGAGATCATCTCGCATGCGAGGGGGCAAGCCATGAGCGCCGTCTGGACAGATACCGTGGGCCGATTGCTGGTCGAGTCCGCCACGGTGTATGCGATCGTCGCGGCAAGCCTCAGCCGGCGTCATCCCGATCCCAGCGCCCTGCCCCGGCACTACGCGCCGGTCTCGGTGCTCAAGCCGCTGTGCGGCACCGAGCCACGCCTGTATGAAAACCTGGCCGGGCTCTGCCGTCAGCAGCATCCATGTTTCCAGCTGGTTTTTGGGGTCTGTAGCGCCGACGATCCGGCCATCGCCGTCGTGCATCGGCTACAGGCCGAGTTTCGCGATTGCGATATCGCGCTGGTCGTCGATTCGCGCATCCATGGCCGGAATCCGAAGGTCAGCAACCTGATCAACCTGTACCGGGCCGCCCGCCACGATCACCTGGTGATCGCCGACAGCGACATCGCGGTGCCACCCGACTATCTGCAGCGCCTGGCCGGCCCGCTGGGCGATCCGCACGTCGGCGTGGTGACATGCCTGTATCGGGGCCGGCCGGTCCACAACCTGTGGTCGCGGCTGGGTGCCGCGTTCATTGACGACTGGTTTGCGCCATCGGTGCGCGTGGCCCATGCCGGTGGTTCGCGGCGCTTCGGATTTGGCGCGACCATCGCCTTGCGGCGCGACACGCTCAATGCCATCGGCGGCTTCCACGCCCTGGCCAACCGCCTGGCCGACGACTTCTGGCTTGCCGAGCTCACGCGCCAGTCGGGATGGCAAACCGTGCTGTCCGAAGTGGTGGTGCAGACCGACGTGGTCGAAACCAGCCTGTCCGCGCTGTGGCGCCACGAACTGCGGTGGCTGCGCACGATCCGGTCGCTGAGTGCCCCGGGCTTCTACTTCATGTTCGTGACGTTCACCTGGCCGATGCTGCTGCTGGGTGGCCTGCTGGCCCCGCTGCCGATGGTGCTGGTCATCGCCATGGCCGGTGCGCTGGCCCGTTGCGCCGCGGCGGGCAGCCCCGGCAAGGCCCTGATGGCCCCGCTGCGCGACGCCCTGCTGCTGGTCGAATGGGTGGCCGCGCTGGGCAACGGGCACGTGCATTGGCGTGGCCACGTGATGGCCACCGCCGACAGCCCCGGCCTGCCCGGCACAGCCCCGGACAGCCGTCCCGGCATCGCACCCGCGGCGATGCCGCATGCCCTGGGCGGCGGTCTGGCGGCGTCCGCTCATCCCCATCCACAGGATAAAACCCGATGAAAACGCTGTTCCTGCAGGCGCCCTCCTACGATGGGTTCGACGGCGGCGCCGGGTCGCGCTACCAGGCCAAGCGCGAGATCAAGTCGTTCTGGTACCCGACGTGGCTGGCGCAGCCGGCGGCGCTGGTGCCGAACAGCCGCGTGCTCGATGCCCCGGCCGACGGGCTGGGCGTGGAGCAGACGCTGAATATCGCCGTCGACTATGACCTCGTCATCATCCATACCAGTACGCCGTCGTTCCCCACCGACGCCAGGTTTGCCGAGCAGCTCAAGGCGCGGCGCCCCGGCCTGTTGATCGGCATGGTCGGCGCGAAGGCCGCCGTGGACCCCGGCGGCACGCTGTCGGCCACCACGGCCATCGACTTCGTATGCCGCGAGGAATTCGACTACACCTGCCAGGACGTGGCGGCCGGCAAGCCGCTGCGGGACATCGCCGGCCTCAGCTACCGCTTGCCGGACGGATCGATCGAGCACAACGCGCCGCGCCCGATGATCGAGAATATGGACGAACTGCCATTCGTTGCGCCGATCTACAAGCGTGACCTGAAGATCCGGAACTACTTTATCGGCTATCTGCTGCATCCCTATGTGTCGATCTACACCGGGCGCGGCTGCCGGTCGCGCTGTACGTTCTGCCTCTGGCCGCAGACGGTGGGCGGGCATCGGTACCGTACCCGGTCCGCGCAAAGCGTGATCGAGGAAGTCAGGTGGATCAAGGAGAACATGCCCGAGGTGCGCGAGATCATGTTCGATGACGACACGTTCACCGACTTCAGGCCGCGCGTGGAAGAGATCGCCCGGGGGCTGGGCCAGATCGGGCTGCCGTGGTCGTGCAACGCCAAGGCCAACGTGCCTTACAGCACGCTCAAGATCATGAAGGACAACGGCCTGCGGTTGCTGCTGGTGGGCTACGAGTCCGGTGACGATCAGATTCTTCTGAATATAAAGAAAGGGCTACGCACCGACATCGCACGGCGCTTTACGGACGACTGCCGCAAGCTCGGCATCCAGATCCACGGCACGTTCATCCTCGGGTTGCCCGGCGAGACGCGCGAGACCATCGAGAAGACCATCGCCTACGCCAAGGAGATCAATCCGCATACGATCCAGGTGTCGCTGGCGGCCCCGTATCCGGGCACGACCCTGTACCGGCAGGCCGTGGACAACGGCTGGCTCGAAGACAACAAGGTGATCCATCTGGTCAACAACCAGGGGGTGCAACTGGCCGCCATCAGCTACCCGCACCTGAGCCGCGAGGAGATCTATCACGGCGTGGAAACGTTCTACCGGCGCTTTTATTTCCGGCCGGGCAAGATCTGGGAAATCGTCAGGGAGATGATGGGCAGCTGGAGCATGACGCGGCGGCGCCTGCGCGAAGGCGTGGAGTTTTTCCGATTCCTGCATTCGCACGAGGCCTGAGGCCATGGCTCGCCGCCGGATGCTGATCGTGACCGCCGATGACTTCGGCCTGCACGGGGACGTCAACGAGGCCGTGGAACGCGCGCATTGCGAGGGCATCCTCAATGCTGCCAGCCTGATGGTCGGGGCCCCGGCCACCGCCGATGCCGTGGCGCGCGCGCGCCGGCTGCCCGGGCTGCGCGTGGGGCTGCACCTGGTGCTGGCCGATGGGTGGTCGACGCTGCCCTGGGAGTCGATTCCGGACCTGGTCGATATCGACGGGCGCTTTGGCGATGCCATGGTGCGCGATGGCGTGCGCTTCGCGCTGTATCCCACGTTGCGCGCGCAGCTGGCCGCCGAGATCCGCGCCCAGTTCGAAGCGTTCGCGCGTACCGGCCTGCCGCTCGACCACGTGAACGCGCACAAGCACTTCCACCTGCATCCCACCGTGCTGGGGCTGATCCTGCGCATCGGGCGCGACTATGGCCTGCGCGCCATGCGGCTGCCACGCGAGGCCCGTGGCCCGCTGTTCCTGCGCCCTTGGCTGGCGTTGCTGCACCGGCGGATGGACCGCGCCGGCATTGCCCACAACGATTTCGTGCTCGGGCTGTCTTCCAGCGGGGCGATGGACGAAGCCGCGCTGCTTGCCGCGCTTGATCGGCTGCCGGACGGCGTGGTGGAGATCTATTGCCATCCGGCTGTCAGCTCGGGCGCGCGGATCGGCGCGTCGATGACCGGCTATCGGCATGCCGACGAACTGGCGGCGCTGCTGTCGCCCCGGGTACGCGCGGCGGCCGAACGCGTGGCCCCGCGGCGCGGCGGCTTTGCCGACCTGATCGCCGCATGAGGCTCAAACGCCTGGCGCTGGCGGGCGCGCTGGCGGGCTTGCTGATCCTCACCGCCGTGGTCACCCAGGCGGGCCTGGCCGAAGTGGGCGACATCCTGCGGCGCGCCGGCTGGCCATTGCTGTGGCTGGTGCCCATCCACCTGGCCGCGTTATGGCTCGATGCACGCGGATGGCGCACGCTGCTGGCGCCGGCCGATCCCGCGGCCCGGGCCGATACCGGTTTCCTGCTGTGGGTTGCCACCGTGCGCGAGGCCGTCACGCGGCTGCTGCCAAGCGCCGGCATTGGGGGCGAAATCGTCGGTATCCGCCTGGCGTGGCGCCGCGTGCCCGACGGCAGCGCCGTCACGGCCAGCGTGGTGATCGAAGTCATGGTGACGATGTTCGCGCAATACCTGTTCGCGCTGGCCGGCGTGCTGCTGCTGGTCTCGACCACCCCGCTGACCGGGCATGGCATGCTGATTGCGATCGGGCTGCTGCTGTCGCTGCCGGTCCCCGCGCTGTTCGCCTGGGCGCTGCGGCACGGCGCATGGTTCACGCGACTGGAAGGGGCGGCGCGCCGCATCCTGGGCCATGAGCACTGGCTGGCATCGCACATCGATGGCAAGCGGCTGGATGCGCAGATTCGCGCACTCTGTGGGCGCGCACGCGCGCTGTTCAGCACGCTGGCATGGCAGTTGGCCGGCCTGTCCGTGGGCACGGTGGAAGTCTGGTGGGGCCTGTCACTGCTGGGCCATCCCGTGAGCTTTGGCGCCGCGCTGGCCATCGAAGCCCTGACGCTGGCGGCGCGCCAGGTCGTCTTTTTCATCCCCGCCGGCCTGGGCGTGCAGGAGGCCGTGCTGATGGTACTGGGCACCGGCCTGGGCATTGCACCGCAGACCTCGCTGGCACTGGCCCTGGTCAAGCGCGCGCGGGAACTGGCGTTCGGCGTGCCGGCGCTGCTGTCGTGGCAGTGGGCCGAATGGCGCAGCCTGCGCAAGGCCTAGCGTTGCGCCCTGCTGCCCCATCCCGCCCCTTTGCGGTTTGTCGATTGACCTGGCGTGCCGGCGTTTCAGCGCGCCGCCTGCTCCACCCATTCACCGATGGCATCGAGCAGCAGCCGCGAGCCGTGTTCGCGCGAGCCCGCATCGTCATAGCCGTCCAGAAATGCGCCATGCTCGGTCAGCGTCAGTTGCGTGCCCTGCCCCACGGCTTTCAGCTCGAACACGGCCAGCGACACCGAGATCTTGCGGTCGCCCATGTGCATTTCGTAGCTGTACACCAGCCGCTCGTTCGGAATCACGTCGAAATAGACCGCGTCGAACGTCGACACCAGGCCGTTTTCCCATTTGCCCTGCAGATGCTCGCGGCCGCCGGGCCGCACGTCCATGGCGCGTGACACGGTCTGGTAGCCCGGCCCGCCGCGGAACCACTCGGCCTTGGCCGCCGGGTCGGTGAGCGCGCGGAACAGGAGCGCCGGCGGGGCATCGAACGTGCGCGAAATCGAGAAGGTGCCGTGGGCCACCGAGCGCGGCGGCGCTTCGGCGACGATACGGGCCACTTCCTGCTCCAGACGGTCCAGCGTCTGCTTCCAGCCGGCCTCGGCGCCACGGGTGAAGTCGCCGGCCGACGGATCGAGCAAGGTGTAGTCCTGCGTCACGCGCATCTCGGTGCCGCCGCAGACGGTTTCGAAGCCGACTGTCGTCAGGGCATTGAACAGCGGCTTGCCATCGACGGTGACCACGGTCATGTCGATCACCAGCCGCGCGTGCGGCATGACCTCGACAAAGTGGCCCCGGATCCAGTGCTCGAATTCGCCGCCCTGCGAGCGCATGCACAGGTCGAACTTGCCGCCCGGATGGAATTCGACCTCGCAGGCCGGCACGGTGAAGCCCTGTGGGCAGAACCAGTGCTTCAGGTGATCGGCCGTGCTCCAGGCCTTGAAAACAAGGTCGCGCGGGGCGTTGAAGGCGCGCGATACGGTCAGCCGGTGCTGGGCGTGCTGCGGCGTATCAGTCTTCGTTGCGGTTGCGGTCGCGGGTGCCATCGGATGCTGCCTCCTTTTTCATGGTTTCTAGATATTCGCCCAGGCGGTCGAAATGGCCTTCCCATTCGGCGCGGCGGGCGCTGATCCACTGCTCTGCCTCGCTCAGCGCATTGGGCGCCATGCGGCAGGTGCGTACCCGACCGACCTTCTCGGTACTGACCAGCCCGGCCTGTTCCAGCACCGAAAGGTGCTGCATCACCGCCGGCAACGACATCGCCAGCGGCTTGGCCAGGTCCGAGACCGACAGCGGTCCGCGTGCCAGTTGCACAAGCATCGTGCGCCGCGTGGTGTCGGCCAGGGCCTGGAACGTGGCGTCGAGAGGATCGGAATAGTTAAGCATGTCCTTTAGTATAGAGACTTCCGATAGTTAAGCAAGGACTTTAGTGATTGGTTTCACGCCGTGCGTTGGTGCGCCCCGGGGCCCGTCATGGCGTCGCCTTGACCGCCCCTGCTGCAGGGGTGCGGGAAAGGGCGTATTCTCGTGAACTTGTCTTTCGGGCGTCGTAGGCGTAGTGTTCCGCATCGCCTGGCGCGCCGAAGTGCCGGAGCCGCCCCTCCAGACCAGTTTTGACGGATGAACCAGAAATCCCCTAAATACCCGGATGAACCGCCCTTGCCGTCCACCTGGGATGCCCGCCTTGCCCGCCATCTGGTGCGGCCCCTCAAGAACACCCGTGTCTCCCCGAACCACCTGACCACGCTGCGGCTGCTGATCGGCGTCGCCGGCATCGCCTGCATTGCGCAGGGTGGCTACGCGTGGAGCAACTGGGGCGCACTGCTCGTCGTCATTTCCAACTTCGTCGATCACACCGACGGTGAGTTGGCCCGGATTAGCGGCAAATCGAGCAAGATCGGTCACTTTTACGACCTGGCCAGCGATGCGCTGATTACGGTGCTGCTGTTTGTCAGCTTTGGCATGGCCGTGGCCAATACGACCGCGCCCGGCGGCACGCCGGAGGTTTTCGGGCCGGTGCTGCGCGGCACGATCGCGGGCCTTGCCGTGGCGCTGATCTTCTTCCTGCGCATGCGTATAGAATCGCGGGTTGGCAAAAGTGGAACCAAACAGGCATCGGCGGGCGGATTCGAGACCGAAGACGTGCTGTACCTGCTGCCGCTGGTGACGCTGACGGACGGTATCGGTCCTTTCCTGACCGCCGCCTCGATCGGCGCCCCGCTTTTTGCCCTGTTGGTCATCATCGATTACTGGCGAGTCATGCGGCGCCCCCAGCCAGTCGCAACCTCCACCGAACACTGAGGCAGCCCATGCCAGAGCAAGTTACCGGCGACATCGCCATCGCCCCGCAGTTGGCGCGCGAAGCCGAAGCCGTGGCCGGACGTCCGGCCACGCGCCGCCCGGACGCCGCCGTGGCCAGCGTGGTGTCGCAACTGGACACCCCCGCCCTGCGCCAGGACTTCGACCGCCAGGGCGCGTTCCTGTACCTGGACAAGTTCCTGGGCCCGGACGAGACCGCCCAGCTGGTGACGCTGGCCCGCGCGCTGCAGTCCGGCCTGAACCGCAACTACCTGCCCGGCCACAAGCAGGGCGGCAGCGTCAGCCGCCACACGATCGACGAAAAGGCCCCGTTCATTGCCGAGCTGTATCGCTCGAAGGCGCTGATCGGCTGGCTGGAAGCCGTGACCGGCGACAAGCTCCAGGTCTGCCCGGAAACCGATCCGCACGCCTACGCGCTCTATTACTACACGCGCCAGGGCGACCACATCGGCTGGCACTACGACACGTCCTATTACGACGGCCGGCGCTACACGTTGCTGATCGGCGTGCTGGACGAATCGACCTGCCGGCTCGACTACGAACTCCACACGCGCAACCCCGACATCGCGGACGAACCGGGCTCGGTGCAGATTCCGCCGGGCGGCATCGTGCTGTTCGACGGCGACAAGCTGCGCCACCGCATCACGCCGGCCGGCCCGAACGAGATCCGCGTGTCGCTGACTTTCGAATATGTGACCGATCCGGGCATGCGCCCGTGGCTGCGCTTCATCTCGAACATGAAGGACGCCGTGGCGTACTTCGGGTTCCGCCAGGTGTTCCGGCGCCTGCTGGGCGGGAAGTCAGCGAGGTAGTTGGCAGCGTGAATCGTGCAGCTTTCATTTTTCTGTCGGTAGGCGCGGCGCTGTTCGTGGGGCTGCTGGCCTGGCAGGGCTTTGGCGCGGTGACCACCACGCTGATGTCGGCCGGCTGGGGCCTGGCCGTGGTGGCCGCGTTCCATCTGGTGCCGCTGGCGCTCGATGCCGGCGCCATTGCCGTGCTGATGGACCGCAAGACCCGCCACGGGTCGTTCTGCAGCGCCCTCAAGGCGCGCTGGACCGGCGAATCGGTCAACAGCCTGCTGCCGGCCGGCCAGATCGGCGGGCCGGTGCTGATGGTGCGCTACCTGTCGCAGCGCGGCGCGCGCATGCGCGACGCGGCGGCCGCCATCACCGTCAGCACCACCACCCAGGCGCTGTCGCAGATGCTGTTCGCGCTGCTGGGCATTGCCGTGTTCGGCGCCAACGGCGACATGTCCGAGTACCGTACCCCGATCATCGCCGTGACCGTGGTGCTGGGCGCCTGCGTGCTGGCGTTCTGCGTGCTGCAGCGGCGCGGGATGTTCGGCCGCATGATGCGCATCGGGCAGAAACTGTTCGGCAAGCGCGCCGATGCGACGCAAGCCGCAGCCAACGACGGCAGCGACGGCAGCGACGCCAGGCCGGGCCGCTGGGCCGGGCTGGCCCTGCGTGCAGACGCCGTGGACAGTGCGATTCGGGAACTGTATCGCGACCGCAAGAAGGTTGCGGCCAGCTTCGGGCTTAACCTGCTGGGCTGGATCGCCGGCACCGGCGAGGTCTGGCTGATTCTTTATTTCCTGGGGCATCCGGTGGACTGGCACGAGGCGTTGCTGCTCGAAAGCGTGGGCCAGGCCATCCGGGGTGCCGCGTTTGCCATTCCGGGGTCGCTCGGTGCGCAGGAAGGCGGCTACCTGCTGCTGGCGCCGCTGGTGGGCCTGCCGCCCGACGCCGCGCTGGCGCTGTCGCTGGCCAAGCGCGTGCGCGAGCTGGTGCTCGGCATTCCCGGACTGGTGTATCTGCATTTCAGCGAACGGAAGTTCCAGCGCCGTCGCGCCGCGCACGCCCTGGCGGCGGATCGAGGCTAGCGCGGCCACATTCATTTCTCATGAGAACAACGTGATGCGAGCAATCATTCTTGCCGCGGGCCTTGGCCTGCGACTTCAGCAACAGCCGGGCAAGCAGTTCCCGAAATGCCTGTTGCGCTTTGACGGGCTCACGCTGCTCGAACGTCACCTGCGCCTGCTCGATGCGGCCGGCGTGACCGAAGTGGTGCTGGCGCTCGGCTTCGAGCCGGACCAGGTCAAGGAAGAGCTGGCCCGAATCGGCCGCGACCTCGAAATCGTGATCAACACGCGCTACGACCTGGGCAGCGTGCTGACCGTGCATACCGTGGCCGACGCCATGACGCGCGGCGACGACGTGCTGCTGATGGACGCCGACGTGCTCTACGACGAGCGCATCATGGCCAAGCTGGTGGCCGGCGACACCGTGAACCGCCTGCTGATCGACCGCGACTTCGAAGCCGGCGACGAGCCCGTGAAGCTGTGCCTGAAGGACGGCGTGCCCGTGGAACTGCGCAAGCAGCTCATGGCCGACCTGCAGTACGACACCATCGGCGAGTCGGTCGGCTTCTTCCGCTTCAAGGAAGACTGCGCGCGCCGCCTGGCCGACATCGTCAAGGGCTACGTCGACTCGGGCCGCGCCAACATGCCGCACGAGGAAGCCGTGCGCGACCTGCTGCTGGAACAGTCCCACGTATTCGACACTGCCGACGTGACCGGCGCCCCGTGGATCGAAATCGATTTTCCCGGCGACGTCTCGCGCGCAGCCGTTGAAGTCCTGCCCCAACTTCTGCCTGTAGGAATCGCCCAATGAACGCCATCGACCCGAACCTGCTCGCCAACTCCGGAACTTCGGTGCCCCTGTCGCGCGCCGCGCGACTGCGCCAGATGCTGCTCTCGAACGAGCTCGAATTCATCATGGAAGCCCATAACGGCCTGTCCGCACGCATCGTGCGCGAGGCCGGCTTCAAGGGCATCTGGGCGTCCGGCCTGGCCATTTCGGCCCAGTTCGGCGTGCGCGACAACAACGAGGCCAGCTGGACCCAGGTGGTGGACAACCTGGAGTTCATGGCCGACGCCAGCGACCTGCCCATCCTGCTGGATGGCGACACCGGCTACGGCAACTTCAACAACGTGCGCCGCCTGGTACGCAAGCTGGAGCAGCGCGGCATTGCCGGCGTCTGCATCGAGGACAAGATCTTCCCGAAGACAAACAGCTTCATCGGCGGCGAGCAGCAGCCGCTGGCCGATATTGACGAGTTCTGCGGCAAGATCAAGGCCGGCAAGGATTCGCAGGCCGACGACAACTTCTCGATCGTGGCCCGCGTGGAGGCCCTGATCGCGGGCTGGGGCATGGAAGAAGCGCTGCGCCGCGCCGAGGCCTACCGCCAGGCTGGCGCGGACGCCATCCTGATCCACAGCAAGCTGTCGAAGGCCGACGAGATCGTGACGTTCGCCCGCGAATGGGGCAACCGCGCCCCGCTGGTGATCGTGCCGACCAAGTACTACAGCACGCCGACCGACGTGTTCCGCAAGGCTGGCATCAGCCTGATCATCTGGGCCAACCACCTGATCCGCGTGGCCGCATCGGGCATGCAGGCCGTGGCGAAGGATATCTACGAGAACCAGACGCTGGTCAATGTGGAAGACCGCATCGCCACCGTCAACGAGATCTTCCGCCTGCAGGATGCCGACGAATACTCGGCCGCCGAGAAGATCTACCTGACCGGCGGCCAGGCGCCGGGCTCGGCCGTGGTGCTGGCCGCAGGCCGTGGCAAGGGCCTGGAGGCGCTGACCGAGGACAAGCCCAAGGTCATGCTGCCGGTGGCCGGCAAGCCGCTGCTGCGCTGGCTGGTGGACGGCTTCAAGAACCAGGGCATCAACGACATCACAGTGGTGGGCGGCTACAAGGCCGAGGCCATCGACGCGGCCGGCATCAACCTGGTGCGCAACGACCGCTATGCCGAAACCGGCGAGCTGGCGTCGCTGGCGGCCGCCGCCGACACGCTGCAGAACGACACCGTGATCGCCTATGGCGACCTGCTGTTCCGCAGCTACATCCTGCGCGACCTGGTGGACACCGATGCGCCGTTCAGCGTGGTGATCGATTCGTCGGAATCGGCGCCGTCCAACCAGAGCGTGCGTGACTTTGCCTGGTGCTCGGCATCGGACGACCGCGACCTGTTCGGCCAGAAGGTGCTGCTCAAGAAGATCTCGGACGACGTGCCGGCCGGCGACGCCCCGCACGGCCGCTGGATCGGCCTGATGAACGTGCGTGGCGAAGGCCGCGCTCGCCTGCAGACGCTGCTGGGCGAACTGCGCCAGCGCCCGGACTTCGACAAGCTGGACCTGCCCGACCTGCTCAACGCGCTGGTCGCCGCCGGCGAACAGGTGGAGGTCAAGTACGTGCACGGCCACTGGCGTGGCGTGAACGACCTGGAAGACTTCCGCCGCGCCGGCGATTTCGCGCACGGCCAGACGCCGTTCGCGGTGGGCAACGGCGAGGCCGCTCAATGATCGAGGCGGTCCAGTTCGTGGAAGCCGCGCGCGAGCGCGGCTTCGAGTGGTATGCGGGCGTGCCCTGCTCGTACCTGACGCCGTTCATCAACTACGTGGTGCAGGACCCGTCGCTGCACTACGTGTCGGCCGCCAACGAAGGCGATGCCGTGGCGTTTATCGCCGGGGTGACGCAGGGGGCGCGCGATGGCGTGCGCGGCATCACGATGATGCAGAACTCGGGCCTCGGCAACGCGGTGAGCCCGCTGACGTCGCTGACCTGGACGTTCCGCCTGCCGCAGCTGCTGATCGTCACGTGGCGCGGCCAGCCCGGCGGCGCGGCGGACGAACCGCAGCACGCGCTGATGGGTCCGGTAACGCCCCAGATGCTCGACACGATGGACATCCCGTGGGAGCTGTTCCCCACCGAGCCGCAGGCCGTGGGCCCGGCGCTGGATCGGGCCATCGCCCATATGGACGCCACGGGCCGCCCGTACGCGCTGATCATGCAGAAGGGCAGCGTCGCACCCTACCCGCTCAAGTCGCAGAAGGGGCCCATCGCACGTGACAGGGCGCTGCCGGAAGTGTCCCGCACCGGCGCCGCCACGCTGCCGAGCCGCACGGATGCGCTGCAGCGCGTGATTGCCCATACGCCAGTCGATTCGACCGTGGTACTGGCATCGACCGGCTTTTGCGGCCGCGAGCTTTACGCGCTGGACGACCGGCCAAACCAGCTTTACATGGTGGGATCGATGGGCTGCCTGACGCCGTTCGCGCTCGGCCTGGCCCTCGCACGCCCGGACCTGAAGGTGGTGGCGGTCGATGGCGACGGCGCCGCGCTGATGCGCATGGGTGTGTTTGCCACGCTGGGCGCCTATGGCCCGGCCAACCTGACGCACGTGCTGCTGGACAACAACGCCCACGATTCCACGGGCGGACAGGCCACGGTGTCGCACAACGTGTCGTTTGCCGGTGTGGCGGCGGCGTGTGGCTACGCGTCGGCCATCGAGGGCGACAACCTGGCCATGCTGGACGCCGTGCTGGCCCGTGCGGCCACGGCCACGGCGGGCCCGAACTTTGTGTGCCTGCAGACGCGCCCCGGCTCGCCGGACGACCTGCCGCGCCCCTCGGTGACGCCCGTGCAGGTGTCCACGCGCCTGGGCCGCCAGATTGGCGCCAACCAGGGCAACGCCAGCCACGCCTGACTCCAACCCGCTTGAGAGAACACATGCTGCTTCTGAATCCCGGCCCGGTAACGCTGTCCGAACGCGTCCGCAAGAGCCTGCTGCAAACAGACCTGTGCCACCGTGAAAGCGAGTTCTTCGACTTGCAGGACGAAGCGCGCCAACGGTTGCTGGACATCTACGGGCTCGACCCGGCCGCCTGGACGGCGGTGCTGATGACCGGTTCCGGCACGGCGGCGCTGGAAAGCATGATCGCCGGGCTGGTCCCGGCGCAAGGCAAGCTGCTGATCGTGCAGAACGGCGTCTATGGCGAGCGCATCGCGCAGATCGCCACGCAGTACCAGATCCCGCACACGGTGGTGAAGCACGAGTGGATGGAAGCCCCGGACCTGGCCCGCATCGACGCGGCGCTGGCGGCTGACAAGGCCATCACCCACCTGGCCGTGATCCATCATGAGACCACCACGGGCCGCCTGAACGACCTGCCGGCCATCGATGCGCTGTGCCAGGCGCGCGGCGTGCGCCTGCTGGCCGATACGGTCAGCAGCTTCGGCGCCGAGGCGATCCACTTCAGCGGCAATATCGACGCCGTGGCAGCCACCGCCAACAAGTGCCTGCACGGCGTGCCCGGCGCGGCCTTCGTGATCGTGCGCCGCGCGGCGCTGGCCCATGCGGTGAGCCGCACCTACTACCTCGATATCGCCCGGTACGCGAAGCAGCAGGACCAGCGCAACACGCCGTTCACGCCGTCCGTCCATGCGTTCTATGCGCTGGTCGAGGCGCTGCGCGAGCACAGCGACGAAGGCGGCTGGCAAGCGCGCCACCAACGCTATGCCGCGCTGGCCGAGGAAGTGCGCAGCGGGCTGGCGGCGCTGGGCATCGAGGCCCTGTGGCCGGCAGCGCAGTCGTCGGTGGTGCTGCGCGCGTACAAGCTGCCGCAAGGTGTCACGTACGAGCAACTGCACGACGGCCTCAAGGCGCGCGGGTTCGTCATCTATGCCGGCCAGGGCGGCCTGTCTTCGCAACTGTTCCGGATCTCGACCATGGGCGCGCTGACGGCGGCCGACATGCACCGGCTGATCGCCGGCTTCCGCGAACTGCTGCATCGTTGATGTCCACGGGCGCCATCGGCGTGCGGGCTTGCCCGCCCCCAGCGCCTCTCGCTGCACTCTCCCGCCCGCTCCCCTGCATGGGAGCGCGGCGACCACCCCGTCAAATGTTCAAAGCTGCTCTTCCACCGGCAGCAGCCGCAGCACGCCCTGCTTGAACTTGTCCCACCCGTTCATATCCGGTTCGCTGGTGTAGGTGCGCACCACCCCGCCCTCGCGCGTCACCCACTGCAGCGATTCTCCGTCGTCGCTCAGCACGACCTGGTACGCCGCGTCGAGCATCGCATCGTCAACGCCCTGGGACAGCATGTCGCATAGTTCCTTGCTGTCGACGACGATGCCCATCTCCGTGTTGAGCCGTGCCGAGCGCGGGTCCAGGTTCAGCGATCCAATAAACAGTTCGTGGCGGTCGACCATATAGGTCTTGGCGTGCAGACTGGCGCGGCTGCTTCCGCCCGGGCCCCGGTGACGCTTCTGCTTGGCCATCTCGGCATAGGCGGTCGGTTTCAGCTCGTACAGGATGACGCCGGCCTTGAGCAGCGCCTTGCGCTTGGGCGCATAGCCGGCATGGACCGCGGACACATCGGTGGCGCCGTAGGAATTGGTCAGGATGCGCACCTGCACGCCGCGCTTCTGCATGTCGGTCAGCCAGGTCATGGCGGCGTCCGGCGGCACGAAGTACGGCGAGATCAGCGTCAGGTCGTGTTGCGCGCCTTCCAGGAATTTCACCAGCTTCGGAATCGCGTGGGTGGAGTCGTCCTCGGGCGGCAGCAGCACCTTGGCCGCGCGGTCGGCAATCACGGTGGCCTGGCCCCAGTACTCCGGCAGCTTGTTGTCGCGCAGCAGCTGCACGATGCCGGTTTCCAGCAGAGACTGCCCGTAGGGCGTGGCCCGCATGTTCACGGCGTGCTCGTCCAGGTAGGTGCGCAGCTTCTGCTGCTGGGTGGCCGCCTCGTCGCCGCTCAGCGGCTTGGCCATCGCCGATAGCGGATACACGGCCTCGCTGTTCCAGAAGTCGTCGAACACGGCCGACACCTCGGGCACCACCGGCCCGGCGGTCAGCAGGTCGAGATCGGTGAAATCGGTGTCGGCCGCGCCATAGTACTGGTCGCCGATATTGCGCCCCCCCACGATGGTCAGCTGGTTGTCGGCCGTCAGTGACTTGTTGTGCATGCGGCGGTTGATGCGCCGAAAGTCGGTCACGTACTCGAACAGCCGCACATTGCGACTGGCGAACGGGTTGAATACCCGCACTTCGACGTTGGGATGGGCATCCACGGCGGACAGCGCGTGGTCCTGCCGTGCCAGGTGGATATCGTCCAGCAGCACCCGCACCCGCACGCCCCGGTCGGCGGCGGCCATGATCTCGGCCAGCAGCGTCAGGCCGGTGTTGTCGGCATCGAAAATGTAGTACTGGACGTCGAGACTGCGTTGCGCGGTGCGCGCCAGGGCGATCCGCATTGCCAGGGCATCGGTACCGGACAGCAGCGGATAGAAGGCCGACTGGCCCGGATGTTCCGCCAGCCTGGGCGCCATGCCGCGCGCCAGCATGGTGTCGCCGGTGTCCTGCAGTGCCATCTCGGGCGCCAGCGGCGGTCGTTGCGGCAACCCGGCGCAGGCGCCCATCAGTAGCGCCAGCATCACCATCAGCGGCCGGCTCACCTGCCTGAGCGCAGCGTGCGTGACATGCATCATGCCCCCTCCCGTGATTGTTCCAGCATGAACAACGGACATGTACGGAAACAACGATAGCGATCTTACCGCGCGCTGCTATGCTTTCGATACTTTCATTTTGAAAGCCTTATAGCCCAGCCGCATAAGCATATGACTACCCTTTTCGATCCGCTCCAGATTGGTGACCTGCACCTGCCCAACCGTATCGTGATGGCGCCGCTGACGCGTCTGCGCGCCGCCGATCCGGTACATGTTCCCAACGCGCTGATGGCCGAGTACTACGCCCAGCGCGCCAGCGCCGGCCTGCTGATTTCCGAAGGCGTGCCCGTGTCGCCCGATGGCGTGGGCTACCCGAACGTGCCGGGCCTGTGGTCCGACGAACAGGTTGCCGGCTGGAAACAGGTGACCGATGCCGTGCACCGTGCCGGCGGCCGAATCGTGGCCCAGCTGTGGCACGTCGGCCGCATTTCGGACCCGAGCCTGCTTGATGGCCGCACGCCGGTGGCGCCCAGCGCCATCGCGGCCGGCGGCAACGTCAGCCTGCTGCGTCCGCAGCGTCCGTTCGTGGTGCCGCGCGCGCTGACCGTGGCGGAAATCGCCGATGTCGTGGCCGATTTCGGGCGTGCCGCGGCCAATGCCAAGGCCGCCGGCTTCGACGGCGTGACGATCCATGCCGCCAACGGCTACCTGCTGGACCAGTTCCTGCAGGACGGCAGCAATGTCCGCACCGATGCCTATGGCGGATCGGTCGAAAACCGCGCCCGCATCCTGCTGGAAGTGGCAGACGCCGTCACGGCGGTCTGGAACCCCAGCCGTGTGGGCGTGCACCTGGCCCCGCGTTCGCCGAGCCATTCGATGAGCGAGACCCAGCCGGCGCAAACGTTCGGCTACGTGGCCAAGGCGCTGGGACAGCGTGGGCTGGGCTTCCTGTTCGTGCGCGAAACGCAGGGGGAAGGTGCGCTGCTGCCGCAGATCAAACAGGCGTTTGGCGGCGCGATCATCGCCAATGACGGGTTCGACCAGGATGCCGCCCAGGCGGTGCTGGCGAGTGGCGACGCCGACGCGGTGGCATTTGGCCGCGCCTATATCGCCAACCCGGATCTGGTGGATCGCCTGAAGCAGCGTGCCGCGCTGAACGCTGTGGACCCGACCACGCTGTATGGCAGCGCGGGCGAGCCGGCCCAGGGCTACACCGACTATCCGACGCTGTCCCAGGCCATCCAGGCCTGACTTTGCCCGCGTATCCCGGACGCCCCGGCATTCCGGCCGGCCCGGGGCACCCCGGGCGCCCGGAACACCCGGCTTGGCTCAGCCTGGCCCGGCCGGTACGGGGTGGATGGGGATCACCGTGCGGGCGCCGCACTGGCGCAGCAGATCGCGCAGTTCCTTGATGACCGGAAACACCTCGTGGTTCCAGTCCTCGCCCTGGCGGTCATGGGCCGCCTGCTCCATCTCCACGATCTCGCGGTCTTCCTTGAAGATCCGCTCGGTGAACCACACCAGCAGCGGCCACGCGGCATCCAGCAGCAGCGGAATGCCCGGCCGGCGGATCGACAGCATGCCGAACGTGCGATTGGTGCGCTGCGCGGCGTCCAGCGGCACGTAGACGATCCACAGGTCCATGACCAGCGTGCCGGACCCCGAACGGATCTGCAGCGTCTGGTACGGATAGCCGGTGCGCACCGTCATCACGTCCTTGTTGTTCTGGCCGCCGTCCTTGCCGAAGACCAGCGCCTCGCCCACGGGCTGCTTGCCGCCCTCGCGCTCGAACACATAGTCCACCTCGACAAAGTCGTCGCCACGGCGCCGGCCCAGCGAACGCGCCCGCATCATGCCCATCTGCTTGCGGTGCAGGAACTGATGGTTCATGTCCATCAGGTTCTCGTGCATGAACGAATAGTGGCAGTTGACCGCGCGGCCCAGGCGGCGCGTCTTGTACTTGGGGTCCGACACCGACGCGAACTCGGGCAGCGGTTTCTGCTCGGCCAGCCCCGGATCGCCCGGAAACACGAAGATCAGCCCCGCCCGCTCCTGGCACGGGTACGCGCGCACGCCGTTGGGCAGGCGTTCCTTGCCCAGGTACGGCACGTCGATGCAGCGGCCGGTGCAGTCGTAGGTCCAGCCGTGGTAGCAGCAGCGGATCGACTCGCCGTCCACCACGCCGGCATGCAGCGGCACCTGACGGTGCGCGCAGCGGTCTTCCAGCGCGAACACCTTGCCGGTGGCCGTGCGCACCAGCACGATGGGGTCGCCGGCGAATGTCACGCCATGGGCGCGGCCCGCCTTCACCTCGCGCGACCAGGCCAGCGGATACCAGAAATCGGGATGGATGGGGACACGGCGCAGGTCGCGCGGCGGCGCTTCGGGCAACGCAGGGGGTACGGCCGACGCGGAGCCGGCTGCGGCCGGGTCGGAGCCGTGATCGGGGGTACGGCGGTCTAGCGCAGACTCTGCATACATGCGGGACGTCTCCTTGGGTCCAGGCACTCGATCTCCGGCGCCTGCCATGGCGCGGCGGGAGACATCGGGGCAGGAAGTTTTCGAGTCTAACCCAACGGCGGCGTCCGGTCTGTCAGCTTTTATCCGACTGGCGGCCCACGCGCGGCAGCCGATCGATGGCCCCGCCGGCGCCGGCGCGCGTCACCCGTCTGGAGGGTGAGAAGCATTCGGTCCATGCCCCAGACGGCTGATTTGCAACACATTTGCCGCGCCTTCGAGCGAACGGCCTGTCTCGGGTTATCCTTTCAGACGATCAAACCAGAGACATGCAAGACCCCCCAGATCATGTCCCGTTCTGCCCCCGATCCGGTGCCGCCCCGCGACACCGGCGACGACGCCTCCTACCGCCTCCTGGTCGAGTCGATCTACGACTACGCCATCTTCCGGCTCGACGCCACCGGACGCGTCATGAGCTGGAATGCCGGCGCCGCCCGCATCAAGGGCTATAGCCGCGACGAAATCATCGGCCAGCATTTTTCGCGCTTCTATACCGAAGAGGCCAAGGCGCGCCACTGGCCGGACACGGAGCTGGAAGCCGCCGCACGGCTGGGCCGCTTCGAGGACGAAGGCTGGCGCGTGCGCAAGGACGGCACGCAGTTCTGGGCCAACGTGATCATCACCGCCCTGTACGACGATCACGGCAAGCTGACCGGCTTTGGCAAGGTCACGCGCGACATGACCGCGCAGCGCGCCACCGCCGAGGCGCTGCGCCAGAGCGAGGAAACCCTCCGGCTGCTGGTCGACAGCGTCAAGGACTACGCGATCTTCATGCTCGACCCTTCCGGGCATGTCATCAGCTGGAACGCCGGCGCGTCGTACATCAAGGGCTATCGCCGCGACGAAATCCTCGGCAAGCACTTCTCGGTGTTCTACCCGCACGACGACGTGGCCGCGGACAAGCCCGGCCGCGAGCTGCTCATCGCCCGCGAGAAGGGCCGCGTGGAGGATGAAGGCTGGCGCGTGCGCAAGGACGGCTCGCTGTTCTGGGCCAGCGTGACCATCACGGCGGTCTACGACGATACGCGCGCCCTGCGCGGCTTTGCCAAGATCACGCGCGACATGAGCGAGCGCAAGCGGCTGGAGGAACTGGAGCAATCGGAACGACGCATGAACGAATTCCTGGCGACACTTTCCCATGAACTGCGCAACCCGCTGGCGCCCATCCGCAACGCGCTGACCGTCATGCAGATGCGCCCGGAGGACCCGCAGGCCATGCAGAAGAGCGTGGGCCTGGTCGAGCGTCAGATGTCGCACCTGACGCGGCTGGTGGACGACCTGCTCGACGTGGGCCGCATCGCCGCCGGCAAGATCGACCTGCGGCTGGAGCCCGTTGACGCCCGGGACATCATCGCCCTGGGTATCGAGGCCGCCGATCCGGCCCTGGCGGCCAAGGCGCAGACCGTGACGGTGACCGCCGACACCGTGCCGCTGCCGCTGTACGCCGACCGTACCCGGCTGAGCCAGGTCATGCAGAACCTGCTGCTCAATGCATCGAAATTCTCGTCTCCGGGCGCGCAGATCGCCATCTCGGCGTCGGTGCGCTCGCACGCTGGTGATCCAGGTCATCGACCACGGCCGGGGCATTGCGCGCGAATCGCTGGAATCGATCTTCAACCTGTTCGCGCAGGAAGACCGGCCCGGCAGCAGCGCGCAGGGCGGGCTGGGCATCGGCCTGTCGCTGTGCCGCTCGCTGGTGGAAATGCATGGCGGATCGATTGCCGCCACCAGCGAAGGCCCAGGGCTGGGCGCCACGTTCACCGTGCAGCTGCCGCTGGCGCCTGCGGCCGAAACGCCCCGGAGCGACGACGGCCCCGGCCATGGCGGCGGCCACGGGCGCCGCGTACTGCTGGTGGACGACAACCGCGACGCGGCCGACAGCATGTCGATCCTGCTGGAAATGTCGGGCCACCAAGTGACCATTGCCTACGACGGCATGGAAGCCATCCACGCCGCCGCGCGGGTACGGCCCGACGTGGCGCTGATCGACCTGGCCATGCCCGGCATGGACGGTTTCGCGGTCATCCACGCGCTGCGCGGCATGCCGGCGCTGTCCGGCACGCGCTACGTGGCATTGACCGGCTTCGGCCAGGCGTCGGACCGGGATCAGACCGCCGCCGCGGGCTTCGATGTGCATCTGGTCAAGCCGGTGGAACTCGACGTGCTGCTGAAGGTGATTGCCGGAGACTGACGCGGCGCGTGCTCCCGGGGGGCGAGGCGGTTCAATTCGAGGCAGTCGCGGGTTGAGCTGCTTGCCCTCTCCCCCGACCCCTCTCCCATACATGGGAGAGGGGAGACAACCAGCAGGCATGGCAGTCTCCAACGGTTTGCTCCCCGCTCCCGCACGGCGGGAGCGGGGACCGCGCGAGGCGGTTCAATTCGAGGCAGTCGCGGGTTGAGCTGCTTGCCTCTCCCCCCGCCCCTCTCCCATACATGGGAGAGGGGAGACAACCAGCAGGCATGGCAGTCTCCAACGGTTTGCTCCCCTCTCCCGCCCGGCGGGAGAGGGGCCGGGGGAGAGGGCACGGCGCATCCGGCACGAGGCGTCATCCGCCGGGCAGCGCCCACACCCGCCCGTCGCCCACCGGATAGAGCCGCTCGCCCTGCCCCGCCCGCACCGTGGCGTGGCCGGTAAACGCGCCGAACGCCGGCAAGATCATCCCCCGCTCTCCCACCACGAAGCACGGCAGCCGCAGCGCGTCGGCGCCCGTGCCGCGCAACACGCAGGCTGGATGCAGGTGCCCGGCCAGCGCGTAGCCTTCGGCACGCGCGCCCGGTTCGTGGCACAGCGCGAATGGCGGCGCCACCAGCGGTTCCGTCGCCACGGCAAAGCCCAGCTCGGCTGGCGGATCGCCCGCGTGCGTGTCGTGATTGCCCCGCACGAGCGTGCAGCGCACGCGCGACGGCATGGCGCGCCGCCAATCGTGCAGCGCCACCAGCACCGCCGCCGTGCGCGCGGCCCGCGCGTGCAGGAAATCGCCCAGGAACGCCAGCTCCCGCGCCGGATAGCGCCGCGCCAGGCTCAGCAGCCGGGCCAGGTTGTCGGCCGTGGTGCCATGGGGCACAGGCTGGCCCAGCGCGCGGAACGCGGCCGCCTTGCCGATATGGACATCCGCCACCATCAGCATGGACGCCGATGGCCACCAGACCGCGTGCTCGGGCAGCAGCCAGACGGTCTCCCCGGCCAGCGTCACGGCCTGGGCCCCGGCCTCCTCCGGTGTCAGGGCAGCCAGGTTCATAACAGCGGCAGCGGCTTCGACGGCTTGCGTGGCCGCCGGGGCTTGCGCGGGCCGGCCGGCCCTGCGTGGTCAGCCATGCCGAAGCGCGCCAGTTCGGCCACGCGCCCGGCGTCCACGGCGGGCGGGTTGTCGTGCATCGGTCCGCGGTAGGCATGGCCCTTGCCGGGTTCGTCCTCTGGCTGCGCGGCCGCCTGCTCCAGTTCGGCCAGCATTCGCGCGATGCGGTCGGCCAGCTTCTCGGTGCTGAGCTTTTCGCGCAGGAACTCCACGATCAAGGGGAAGGCCAGCGGCGATGGCCGCTGCAGCACGCGCAGGTCGAGCCGCCGCGTCGCCATGCGCTGCAGCGTGTCGGCCAGCCGGTGGGCGTCCAATTCCTGCATCAGCACCTCGCGCTCGGCCTGGCCCAGCAGCAGGTTGCCCGGGTCGTGCTTGCGAAACACCTCGTAGAACAGGCTCGACGATGCCTGCAGCTGCCGCGCGCTGTGATGCGCGCCGGGATAGCCCTGGAAGATCAGGCCGGCCACGCGCGCGATCTCGCGAAAGCGCCGCAGCGACAGTTCGCCGGCGTTGAGGCTCCCCAGCACGTCGGCAGCCAGGTCGCGCTGGCGCTCTTCGGCCAGCACCCGTGGCAGCCAGTGCGCCCAGTCCACCGGCGCCGACGCCAGCAGTTCCAGCCCGTAGTCGTTCACCGCCACCGAGAACGTGGCGGGCACCTTCTGGCCCAGCCGCCACGCCAGCAGGCTGCCCAGCCCCAGATGCACCGAGCGCCCCGCGAACGGATACAGGAACAGGTGCCAGCCTTCGCGCGAATGCAGGCTTTCGGCCAGCAGCGTCTGTGGCGTCGGCAGCGCCGACCAGCGCGCCTGCAACGCCACGATCGGCGTGATCAGCGGCAGTTCGGGTGTGGTGGCCGGGTCCAGCCGGCCGGCCTGCACGGCGTCGAGCGTGGTCACCACCGCGTCGGCCAGTTCCGTCGACAGCGGCATCTTGCCGCCGTTCCAGCGCGGCACCGACGGCCGCTTGCCCGTGGCGCGCCGCACGTAGGCCGTCATCTCCTGCACGCGCACCAGTTCCAGCAGCCGGCCGCCGAACAGGAAGCAGTCGCCCGGTGCCAGGCGCGCGATAAACCCCTCCTCCACGGTGCCCAGCGATGCCCCGCCGCTACCCGCGCGCGTCCAGAAGCGGACCTGCATCGATGCGTCGCTGACGATGGTCCCCACGCTCATGCGATGCCGCCGCGCCAGCCGGGCATCGGGCACGCGCCAGACGCCCGCATCGTCCGGCATGGCCCGCCGGTAGTCCGGATACGCGGTCAGCGTGGGGCCGCCCTGCCGCACGAACTCCAGGCACCAGCGCCATTCGTCGTCGGTCAGGTTGCGATAGGCCCACGTCTGGCGCACCTCGGCCAGCAGCGCGTCGGCCCGGAAGCCGCCGCCCAGCGCCACGGTCACCAGATGCTGCGCCAGCACGTCGAGCGGCTTGTCGGGCGATTCGCGGGCCTCGATGCGGCCGGCCTGGATCGCCAGGCGCGCCGCCACCGATTCCACCAGTTCCAGGCTATGCGCGGGCACCACGGTCACGCGCGATGCGCGCCCCGGCGCATGCCCCGACCGCCCGGCCCGCTGCAGTAGCCGCGCCACGCCCTTGGGCGAGCCGATCTGCAGCACGCGTTCGACAGGCAGGAAATCCACGCCAAGGTCCAGGCTTGACGTGCAGACCACGGCACGCAGCGCGCCATTCTTGAGGTTCACTTCCACCCATTCGCGCACGGCACGGTCCAGCGAGCCGTGATGCAGCGCGATCTGCCCGGCCCAGTCCGGCCGCGCATCGAGCATGGCCTGATACCAGATTTCGGCCTGCGAGCGCGTATTCAGGAAGACCAGCGACGTGCTGCTGGACTCCAGTTCGCGCAGCACATGCGGCAGCATCGACAGGCCCAGATGGCCGGCCCACGGGAATCGCCCGGCGGCATCGGGCAGCAGCGTATCCACGATCAGCGTCTTCGGCGTATGGCCGTGCACCAGTACGCGGCGGCGCCCGGGGACACCGGCCAGCAGCACGTCGCGCGCATGGTCGAGGTTGCCCAGCGTGGCCGACAGGCCCCAGACGCACAGATCCGGCTGCCATCCATGCAGCCGTGCCAGCGCCAGTTGCACCTGCACGCCGCGCTTGCTGCCGATCAGCTCGTGCCATTCGTCGACCACCACCAGCCGCACGCGGCCCAGCGCATCGCGGGCATCGGCCCGGGTCAGCAGCAGCGACAGGCTTTCGGGCGTGGTGACCAGCGCAGTCGGCAGGCGCCTGGCCTGGGCCGCGCGTTCGCTGCTGCCGGTGTCGCCAGTGCGCAGCGCCACAGTCCAGTCCAGCCCCAGCTCCGCCAGCGGGGCCTGCAGCGCCCGCGTGGTATCGGCGGCCAGCGCCCGCATCGGCGTCAGCCACAGCACGGTGAGCGGCGGCGGCAGCGCGCCCGCCCGCGCCGGCGGCACCGCGTAGGCCAGCAACGCGCCCAGCCACGCCGCATAGGTCTTGCCGGTGCCCGTGGTGGCGTGCAGCAGCCCGCTCTTGCCTTCGCCGATGGCCTGCCAGACGGCGCGCTGGAAATCGAACGGCTGCCAGTGCCGTGCCGCGAACAGCGCCGGCAGCGATTGCGCCACCGGCGGGGCCTGGACGAACGGGGCGTCGTCGGCGCTCATGCGGCGTCCTTCGCCACGGCCGCCGGCAGCATCGCTTCCAGCGTCTGGAGCGTGTCGGCTTCTTCCACCGGCTTGTCGGTGCGCCAGCGCAGCATGCGCGGAAAACGCACCGCGATGCCGCTCTTGTGGCGGCCGCTGCGCCCGATGCCCTCGAAGCCCAGTTCGAACACCTGGCTCGGCGTGACACTGCGCACCGGGCCGAACTGTTCCACGGTGGTGCGCCGCACGATGGCGTCCACGGCGCGCATTTCGGCATCGGTCAGCCCCGAATAGGCCTTGGCGAACGGCACCAGCGCGCGGTCGGGCGTGCCGGGCGGCGCGTTCCAGACCGCGAACGTGAAATCGGTATAGAGGCTGGCGCGGCGCCCATGGCCGCGCTGCGCGTAGACCAGCACGGCGTCCACGGTGTAGGGGTCGATCTTCCACTTCCACCAGAGGCCCACGTCGCGTGTGCGTCCGGCCCCGTAGGCGGCGTCTGCCCCCTTGAGCATGAAGCCCTCCACGCCCAGGGCGCGCGATGTGTCGCGCAGCCGGGCAAAGTGCGGCCAGTCGTCGGCCTCGACCAGCGGGCTCAGTTCCAGCGCCGGGTGGATGTGGTCGGCCACCACGCGGGCCAGTTGGGCGCGGCGTTCGGCCTGCGGCCGGGCGCGCCAGTCCTGCCCCTGCCATTCCAGCAGGTCATACGCCATCAGGATGGCCGGCGCGTCGCGCAGCAGTTTCGCGCCCACGGTCTTGCGGCCGATGCGCTGCTGCAGCAACGCGAACGGCTGCACGCGGCCATCGATCCAGACGATGATCTCGCCGTCGAGCACCGTGCCGTCCGGCAGCCGCTGCGCCGCGTCGGTCAGCTCCGGAAACCGCTCGGTGATCAGCTCTTCGCCGCGCGACCACAGCCACGTCTGGCCCGCGCGGCGCACCAGCTGGGCGCGAATGCCGTCCCACTTCCATTCCACCTGCCAGCGCGACGGGGCGCCGAGCAAGGCGTCGAATTCCTCGACCGGCGCCTGTAGCGGATGGGCCAGAAAAAACGGGTACGGCTGACCGCCGCGCACCGGGCTGCCGCCGCCCGCTTCGCCTTCGGCCCGCGCCGGCTCGATCAGGGCCAGGAACCGCGCTGGCGTGGGCAGCGTGCGGATGTCGGTGTAGCCGACCAGGCGCTCGGCCACGCGTTTCGGATCGATACCGGCCACCTCGCCCAGCGCCCGGGTGACCAGCAGCTTCGACACCCCCACGCGGAAGCTGCCCGTGATGAGCTTGAACAGCACCAGCCGGCCGCGCGCATCGAGCGGCCGCCACAGCGCGTCCAGCGCATCGTTGAGCACCTCGGGCGGCTGGCTGCGCGCCAGCTCGCGCAGCGGCAGCACGCGTTGCTCGACCCATTCGGCCAGCCCGGCCGTGTCGACGTGATCGGCATCGGGCAGCAGCAAGGCGATGGTCTCGGCCAGGTCGCCCACGGCCTGATAGCTTTCCTCGAACAGCCATTCGGGCAGCCCGGCCGCCCGCTGCGCCAGCGCGCGCAGTGCGGCCACCGGCACGATCTGGCGCGGCTTGCCGCCCGACAGGAAGTAGACCGCCCAGGCGGCGTCGGCCGGGGCGGCGTTGCCGAAGTAGCGCGCCAGCGCCGCGAGCTTGGCCTTGCTCGACGTGGTGCCGTCGAGTTCGCTGTAGAGGTCGGCAAACGCCTTCATGCGGCGCCCTCCCCGGCCAGTGCGTCCGCTGTCGCGGCGTCGGAAGCCGGCTCGGCGGCGGCGCCCGTGGCATCGTCGTCATCGCCGAACTCGGTGCGGAAGCCCTGCGCGTCAAGGCCCTGCTCGCACAGGTAGCGCACCATCACGGGCACGTTGCCATGGGTGACGATCACGCGCGCGGCGCCCGTGGCGGCAATGGCCGACAGCAGTCCTGGCCAGTCCGCGTGGTCGGACAGCGCAAAGCCGCGGTCCACGCCGCGCCGCCGGCGCGTGCCGCGCAATTGCATCCAGCCGCTGGCAAAGGCGTCGGACGCCTCGCCAAAGCGCCGCAGCCAGGTGGATCGCTGCGCCGGTGGGGGCGCCAGCACCAGCGCCCGGCGCAGAGCCGGGCTGCGCGCGGGCAGATCCGCAGTGGCCATGGTCGGCGGCAAGGCCACGCCGGCTGCTGCGTAAGCGTGATTCAGCGCGGCCATCGCGCCATGGACGACAATCGGGCCCGGCATCGCCAGCGCCGCGCCGGCATGGCGCATCAGCCCGTTCAGGATGCGCTGGGCCTTGCCGAATGCGTAGCAGTACAGCACGCTGGCCCGGCCCGCCGCCGCGTTGTCCTGCCACCAGCCGAAGATCTCGGCCATCAGCGCGGCCTCGCGCGGCCAGCGGTAGATCGGCAGGCCAAACGTGCTTTCGGTGATGAACGTGTCACAGCGCACCGGCTCAAATGGCGCGCAGGTGCCTTCGGGCTCCACCTTGTAGTCGCCCGAGGCCACCCAGACCTGGCCGCCGTGTTCCAGCCGCACCTGGGCCGACCCCAGCACGTGCCCGGCCGGATGCAGGCTCAGCGTCACGCCGTGGTGCGTGATGCGCTGGCCGTATGGCAGCGTATCGAGCGATATCCCCGGCAGGCGTGCCAGCAGCACGCCCCGGCCCGGTTCGGCGCACAGGTAATGGCCATTGCCGGGGCGGGCATGGTCCGCATGGGCGTGGGTAATGACGGCCCGCGCCACCGGCCGCCAGGGGTCGATATGGAAGTCGCCGGCCGGGCAGTACAGCCCCTGCGGCGTTGCCACGATCAGGTCCGATGTCCTGTCCATCCCGATATCCATCCGGATTCAGCCGGGGGCGCCTTCCTGGCCGGACTTGCCGGCATGCTGGGCGCGGTCGGCCTTGGCCTGGCCGCGGATATTGAGCACGGCCAGCGCGAACTGCAGCAACACCAGCGCCCAGGCGCCCGTATGCCATCCCCAGCCGACCCACATCGCGTTGCTGACCAGGAAGCCCCAGAACCCCGCCTTGCGGCGGCGTGCCGATTCGCTGCCCACCAGCCAGGTGGCCAGCACGGTCACAGCCATGGCGGGCCATTGCAGCGCGTCAAGCCAGTCCACAGTCACCCCTCCTTTGTCCGATGCTACAGACTAGACAGGGGCGTGCGGCGCCGTCAGCCGGGGCGGTCCCGTTCCCGTGTCGGCGCATTCTCACAAGGGCGGCGACCATGTTACCGATAAGGCGTCTGCGCCGCACCGCTGCCGGTAACGCCGATTTCGGTTGTGCCGTCAATCAGCCGGACGCCGATAGTGTGAGCTATCAATCTCTCCTAGAATGGGTTGGGATCACCATTCCGCCGCCACAGCCTTGCGGCCGGGCCTCCCCAACCCCATCATAGCCACGCCATGCGGACCCAAAACCTGCGACTTGCCGACTTCCTGCGCACCGAACACGAAGACATCCTGCGCGGCTGGACGGCGGAATACCATAACTATGCCGAGGGCCGCGGCCTGACGCAGAACGTGGCGGCCGAACAGACGGCCATCCTGCAAGGCCTGGAAGCGGGCCTGCGCGCCGACGGCGACGCCAGCAACTTCAATAACGGCCCGTGGGGCACGTTGCGCGACGCCCTGACGCACCTGTCCCGCAACCGCGCCGCCCAGGGCGAGACGGCCGACGTGACCAGCGGCTTCGTGCTGGCGCTGAAACGCCCGATCTTCGATGCGCTGCAGCGCCAGACCGGCGGCGTGGACGGTCAAATCGAAGTGATCTGGACCACCTCGGCCATCGTCGACCGCATGGCGCAGTGGACCGTTTCCGCGTACCAGAAGACGCGCGAGGACATCATCGTGCGCCAGCAGCACGAACTGATGGAGCTGTCCACGCCGGTCATCAAGCTGTGGGACGGCGTGCTGGCCGTGCCCGTGATCGGCACGCTGGACAGCAGCCGCGCGCAGATGGTCATGGAATCGCTGCTCGAACGGCTGGTGGAAACCGGCTCCCCACTGGCCATCATCGACATTACCGGGGTGCCCACCGTGGATACGCTGGTCGCGCAGCACCTGATGAAGACCGTGACCGCCATCCGCCTGATGGGCGCCGAAAGCATCATCAGCGGCATCCGGCCGCAGATTGCGCAGACCATCGTGCATCTGGGTATCGACCTGCAGGGCATCATCACCAAGTCGACGCTGGCCGACGCGCTGGCCACGGCCATGCGCATGACGGGGCACACGGTGACCCGCGACGCCAACTGAACCGCGAGCCAGCCATGGAACGAATTCCAATCCTGCGGATGGGCAAGCACCTGCTCGTCACCATCCAGATCGACATGCAGGACCAGACCGCCCTGCTGCTGCAGGAAGACCTGGCCACGATGGTCGAGAAAACCGGCGCGCACGGCGTGCTGATCGATGTGTCGGCGCTGGAAATGGTCGATTCCTTCATCGGCCGCATGCTGGTCAGCATCTCCGACATCAGCCGCATCCTGGGCGCCATGACCGTGGTGGTGGGTATCCGCCCGGCCGTGGCCATCACGCTGGTGGAACTGGGGCTGTCGCTGGGCGGGGTGAAGACCGCGCTCAACGTGGAACGCGGCATGGCGATGCTCGACGCCGCCCGGGTGCTCTGACGTGACGACCGAACTTGCCCAGGCGGGCAGCGCCCCGATCCGCGACGAGCGCGACATCGTGCACGCACGCGCCGTGGTGCGCACACTGACGGCCCAGCTGAAGTTTTCGCTGGTGGAGCAGACTAAGATGATTACGGCGGCCAGCGAGCTGGCACGCAACACGATGGTGTACGGCGGCGGCGGCGAGATGCGCTGGGAAATCCTGGCCGAAGGCATCCGGCGCGGGCTGCGCCTGCACTTCGAGGACCACGGGCCCGGCATTCCCGATGTCGAGCAGGCGCTGGTCGACGGCTGGACCACCGGCAGCGGCCTGGGCATGGGCCTGTCGGGCACGCGCCGGCTGGTGAACGAGTTCGAAATCCGCACGCAAGTTGGCGAGGGAACCTGTGTCAGCATCACTCGGTGGAAGTAAGGGCCACGGCCCGCATCACGCGGTGCCGATGAGCGACCCCAGCCGCGTGGGCGAAGCCCGGCGCCACGTCGCCGAGATGTCCGCACGGCTGGGGTTCGACGCCATCCAGTGCGGCCGCCTGGCGGTGGCCGTCAACGAGCTGGGCAACAACCTTGTGCGCCACGCGCAGGGTGGCCGGCTGTTGCTGGCCGCGTGCGAAGTGGACGGCAGCCTGGCCATCGAACTGATGTCGATCGACGACGGCCCCGGCATGGCCAACCTGCAGGCCTGCATGCACGACGGCTACTCCACGGCCGGCAGCGCCGGCCAGGGCCTGGGCGCTGTCAGCCGGCTGGCCGACGATTTCGATGTGCATACCCAGCCCGGCGCGGGCAGCCTGATCCTGGCGCGCTTCTATCGCGACCGCGACGCGACCGGCAATCCCCGCCGGCTGAACGGTGGCTTCGCCGTGGGCGCGATCTGCCTGGCCGCCCCCGGCGAGCAGGTCAGCGGCGATGGCTGGGGCGTGGCCGTACACGATCATCGTGCCGACGTGGTGCTGGTGGACGGGCTGGGCCACGGGCCCGATGCCGCCGCCGCCGCCACGGCGGCGCTGACGGTGTTCGACCCGCAGCGCGGCGGCAGCCCGGGGCAATACATCGAGCGCGCCCATGCCGCGCTGCGCGGCACGCGCGGCGCCGCCATCGGGGCCTACCGCATCGACGGCGGCACCCAGCGCATCCGCTTTGCCGGGGCGGGCAACATCCTGGGCCGCGTGATTTCCGGCATCGCCGACCGCACGCTGGTCAGCCAGAACGGCACGGCCGGCATCCAGATGCGCTCGGTGCAGGAACAGGAACTGGACTGGCCTGCCCATGCGCTGGTGATCCTGCATTCCGACGGCATCCAGTCGCGCTGGCAGCTCGACGACGCCACCGTGCTGCAGCGCGACCCGGCCATCGTGGCCGCCTTCGTACTCTGGAAATTCGCCCGCGGGCGGGACGACGCCACCGTGGTGGTGATCCGCCGCGCGGAGTTTTGAGATGACTGCCCCGGACGCGATCCCGGACGACGCCATGCCCAATCCATCCGAGCCATCCCCCACCGCCACCTTCGATGCACCCGACGACGTGGCCACGTTGCGCGCCGCGCTGCAAGCCCGCACGCAGGAAGTGGAAGCCTTGCGCGCCGAAATCGAGGAAACCAACCGCGGCGTGGTGGCGCTCTATTCCGAACTGGACATCCAGGCCGAACAGCTGCGCCACGCCACCGAGCTCAAGAGCCGCTTCCTGGCCTACATGAGCCACGAGTTCCGGACGCCCATCGTGGCCATCCAGAGCATCACGCGGCTGCTGATGGACCGCGTGGACGGCCCGCTCACGCCCGAGCAGGAAAAGCAGGTCGGCTTCGTGCGCGACACGGCCGCGGAGTTTTCGGAGATGGTCAATGACCTGCTGGATCTGGCGCGGCTGGAAGCCGGCCGTGTCGAGGTGTCGCCCGCCTGGTTCGACATGGTGGCGCTGTTCGACGCCCTGCGCGGCATGTTCAAGCCCGTGCTGACCAACCCCGACGTGTCGCTGATCTTCGAGGAACCGCACGGTGTCTCGAAGCTGTTCAGCGACAACCGCAAGGTGTCGCAGATCCTGCGCAACTACATCTCGAACGCGCTGAAGTTCACGCCCAGCGGCGAGGTGCGCGTGTCGGCCACCTGCGACACGCCGGACACGATCACGTTTTCGGTGCGCGATACCGGCATCGGCATCCCGCCCGCATCGCACGGCGAGGTGTTCCAGGATTTCGTGCAGATCGATTCGCCGCTGCAACGCCGCTATCGGGGCTCCGGCCTGGGCCTGGCGCTCTCGAAGCGGCTGGCCGAACTGCTGGGCGGCTACGTGGGCTTCGAGAGCGAGGTCGGCGTCGGTTCGCGGTTCTACGTGACGCTGCCCACGACCTACCCCAGCCCGGCCACCGCGCCCAATGCCAGTCCACCGGCAGCCCCTGCAGCCCCGGCCACCGGCTCCGGAGACGACCATGCCGGATGAAACCCGCAATGCACGCCTGCCCGGCGCTTCGGACTCGCTGGTGCTGGTGGTCGACGACAACCCGGTGACGCGCTACGCCACGGTACGCGTGCTGACCGCGGCAGGCTACCGGACGATCGAAGCCGAAAGCGGGCAGGAAGCGCTACAACTGGCCGACACCAGCGTGTCGGCCGTGGTGCTGGACGTCAACCTGCCCGATATCGACGGCTTCCAGGTCTGCCGCATGCTGCGCGACCGGCCCCAGACCGCGACCGTGCCCGTGGTGCACCTGTCCGCCACCTACGTGGCCGACTACGACAAGGTGCGCGGCCTCGATGCCGGTGCCAGCGCCTACCTGGTC
Source organism: Cupriavidus sp. 94F1 (assembly GCF_057798875.1). Lineage (NCBI taxonomy): Bacteria > Pseudomonadati > Pseudomonadota > Betaproteobacteria > Burkholderiales > Burkholderiaceae > Cupriavidus > Cupriavidus sp. 94F1. The sequence continues at coordinate 255,451 of NZ_JBYOJT010000006.1, read as the reverse complement.
CACCCGGCCGAGCCTGGCGTGCTGGTGGCCACCATTGCGTCGCTGCTGCGTGCCAGCGCCGCCGAGCGGTCGATGCGCGAGAGCGAGGCACGCTTCCGCGCGATCTATCACCAGGCCATCGGCGGCATCTGCACGCTGGACCTGGCCGGCCGCTTTGTCGACGTGAACCCGGCCATGCTGACGATGCTCAAGCGCACCGACGCCGAACTGGTGGGCCAGCCCGTGGCGGCCTTCGCCCCGGCGGCGTACCGCGACAAGATTGCCGAGGCCACCGGCCACGCGCGGGTGGACGGCTGGCAGGGCACGTTCCCGCTGGAGGACGCGCTCGGCGAGACCATGCACCTGGAGTGGAGCATCTCGCCCGTGCTGGAAACGGGGGTCAAGGTGGCCGTGGTGTCGAACATCACCGACCACATCAACCTGGAACGACAGCGCGAGCAGCTGATCGAGCGCGAGCAGGCCGCGCGGGCCGCCGTGGAGCGGCTGAACCGCATGAAGGACGACTTCATCGCCATCCTGTCGCACGAGTTGCGCAACCCGCTCAACGTGATTTCGGTGTGGACCCACGTGCTGGCGCGCCATATCGATACCGAGGAAGGCCGGCGCGGACTGGCCGCCGTGGAGCGCAACGTGGCCATCCAGCGCCGGCTGGTGGCCGACCTGGTAGACGTGTCGATGCTCAATGTCGGCAAGATGAAGCTCGAACGCGAGCGCGCCAACGTGGCCGAGGTGGTGCGCGGCGCGCTGGACACCATGCAGGCGCAGGCTGCCGAACGGCAGATCAAGCTGGAATTGCATCTGGCGCCGGCCACGGCGGAGTCGGCCTGGCTGGACGCGGCCCGCTTCCAGCAGATCCTGTGGAACCTGGTGTCCAACGCGATCAAGTTCTCGCCCGAGGACGGCACGGTGCGGATCGACGTGTCGTCCGACACCGACTACCTGCACGTGCGCGTGATCGACAACGGCCGCGGCATCCCGGCCGACTTCCTGCCGCTGCTGTTCGACCGTTTCACCCAGAGCGAGGACACCAACCGCCGCAAGCACGGCGGACTGGGCCTGGGCCTGGCCATCGTCAAGCACCTGTCTGAAATGCATGGCGGCACGGTGCGGGCGTTCAGCGCCGGGGCGGGACTGGGCGCCACCTTCGAGGTGATCATTCCGCTCGCCGATGCCGGCGCGCCGGAAGTGCCCGCCGCCACCGAAGCGGTGCCGGCGCTGCAGCAATCGGTGCCGCTGACGGCGCTGGACGTGCTCGTGGTGGAGGATGATGCCGACGCGGCGGCGGCGCTGTCCGCGATCCTGACGGAGTACGGCGCCCGGGTGCGTACGGCGCGCGATTGCGAAGAGGCACTGGACGAAGTGGCGCGCGTCACGCCGGATCTGGTCATCAGCGATATCGGCCTGCCCGGCCGCGACGGCAATGACCTGATCCGCGAGATCCGCGTACGCGAGGCCGTGGAGGCGCTGCAGCGCGTGCCCGCCGTCGCCCTGACCGCGTTCACGCGCCAGCAGGACCGCCGCGCCGCCATCGAATCGGGCTTCGACGCGGTGTGCGGCAAGCCGCTGCGGCTTCAGGAACTGATGGATGCCATCGAGACGGCGATGGCCCCGGCGCCATAGCGGCCGGCGCCGCGGCGCATCGCCAGTCGCACCTTGCGTGACTCAGACCAGCGCAAGCGCCGGCCTTGGCCGGGCCCTGAGCTGGGCGAGCTGGCGCGCCAATGCCTCGGCGGCGCCCTCCAGATTCTCCAGGACGACCTGATCTTCGTGCGGGTCCAGCCCGCATTCCCTAAGCTGCGCGACAACAGCCTGCTGCTTGGCGACCCGGGTCTGCAGATACTTGACGTACTGCTCCAGCATCGCCGCGTCGCGTAAGGCATTGCGTACCATCGCGATCTCCTGATCTGTGACATGGCTCACATCACGGTGTGAGCTATCCCCTCTGCCGCGACAAAGATACCGGACCTGAGCCGATTTTGCATGTCCATAAAGATATCTATACGGACATAATCGGTCGCACGTTCGATCCGCTAGATTGGCGACGCGCCCGGACACATCCCGGTTGCGGGTGCTTGACGGCCGCGCCGCCCTGGGCGCGGCATTTTTTTTGGACGTGGTCACCTGGAGGCCCCGCTCGCCAGATCCTCCTCGATGAACCGCAGCAACGCTTCCGTGAGGGCTTCGCGCGGATAGGCGTTGCGGGTCACGAACATGGCGCCGATGGTCGGGCGCGAGCGCGCGACCGGCACGGCCAGCGCCCAATGGTCGGCGTTGACGTACCCCACCAGCGCACTGCCCGGCACGATCTGGTCGTAGAAGATCACCTGGCTGTCGTTGCGGCCGTCGATGCGCGCCAGCTTTTCGTAGCTCGATTCAAGGATCGACGAAATGCGATCCGGGGCCGGGAACGTCACCAGCGAGTAATAGCGCGGCCAGCCGGGCAGCGTGTGGCCAGCCAGCCACGCCTTGCGAACCGCCGGCCGCAGGCTTTCCACGCCCCGGCCATCGCCGGCCTCGCACTTCGACCCGGGGAAGTGCTGCAGCAGGTTGGCCTGGTACTGCTCGGCGTCGTTGGCCAGCGGCGAGCCACCCACGGCACCGGCCGCGCTGACGACTGCCACCACACGGCTGCCGATTTCCGGATACCCGGCCACGGCCTCCAGGATGTCGGGAGCGCCCTTGGAATAGCCGATCAGCACGACATAGGGCCCGTCGGGGCCCGCTGGCAGCGCCAGGACGGCATCGCGCACCTGGCGCGCGTTGTGCGCCGAGCCGGACAGGGCATCCACCCGCAGCAGCACGGCATCGTAGCCAAACTGCCGCACATGGGTGGCCACCGTGCCGGGCGGATCGAGCCACGGCTCGAAGCACTCGTAGCCGATGCCGGGCACGATCATCGCCACCAGATGCCGCCGCGACGGACCCAGATCGACCGGCTTGCCGGTGCCGGCCGGCTCGGTCCCGACCCGCGTCAGCGCGTCTTCGCAAGGCCGGTGGTCAGGCAGGTCCTGCTGGCGCGCATTCAGGACGGCGCAATAGATCTCCCGGAAGCGCCCGCGTGCGTCGCGCACCCCCGCACTGGCGGCCGGCACCAGCGCCAGCGGCGGCGTGTCCGCGGAATACGGAACCAGTGGCTTCGATGCGCAGCCGGCCAGCATCAGGCAGGCACAGGCCAGTGCCCCGCCCCGCGGCAGCCTAGCGCGCCTGCGCGGTGTCCTCGGCGGCATGCTGATCCTTTTCGGTGGCGTCGGTCTTCGCGGGCTGGCCCAGGGGCACCCAGTCCAGGATCTCAAGATCCGCAATGCTGAGCGGCCGGGTCACGAAGAACATGACCGCGCGCAGACCGTCGGTAAAGTACCGCGCCCCGTTCAGGCTGCTGCGCTCCTGCTGCCGGATGACCGGCCCCACCCCGGTCACAAAACCGAGCTTCTCCAGGCCTTCGGAGTAGATGCAGTCCTGAACCACCATGTTCCGGGCCTCGTCCGCGTCTTCGTGCAACATGGACTGCGCCGGCGCAGCGCCGAGACGGCCACCGGCTGGCCGGCCAATCTGCAAGACGTAGACCGATTGCCCCCGATAGCGAAACGGCGCCAGCCAGGCACGCATCCAATTTGGTGACACCGACCCGGCAGGCCCCTGCTTGCGCAGGACGGCGTCCGGGACGCGGCCGAACACATACTGCGTGTCGTCGAGCGGCTGGTGGTTGCGGCGGTAGTTCCGGCGCACCATGGCCGCCCCGAAATCCTCCAGCCCGCCGATGGCCACCCCGTTCAGCGGATCGCCGCCGTGCTGGCCGCTGGCGTCGGTGGCGCAGCATGGCAGGCGTTCCAGCGCGGCACGCAGCGTCGCCATGTCCTGATAGTCAGTCACCTGCGGATCGGGGTACGTGAACAGCGACCGCGAGAAATTCGGGTCATCGGCGTCATCGGGCACCCTGAGGAACAGCGTGAAGACCACCAGGTGCTGATTGCCGAGCAGATCCACATTGAGCAGCTTGGTGCCGCGCGCGGCGTTGGTGAACACGATGCCCGAGCGGGTTTCACCGGGCGGCACGGGATTGTGGAATCCCGCCTGGTTGAACCAGTCGTCGATCTCGGCATTCCGGCTGCCGCTGAACCACCCGTGCAGCGACCACGCGACTTCGAGCGGCGAGAAGTAGTCGGGATCGGTGCCGGTACGCAGCAGCGCCAGCGACTGCGGGGTGTCGTTGCGCACCTCGATCCAGACCGGCTGCACCCCCAATGCACCGATATTCGCACCCAGCAGGCGGTGGCTTTCCATCTTGCCCAATACGACGGCGCGCAGCGTGATGCTTTCCTTCGTGACACTGACCGCCCGGGCTCGCAGCGGCGCGTCGCCGTCCGGGGCGGGCCGTTGCCAGGTGGTGCATCCCGCCAGCAGTAACGCCAGGCAGGCCATCAGCGCCAGGGCAGCCGCCCGATGCCGGACACCCGGAGCGGCCATCATCGCCCCACCCCGACACCCGTGGCACGGCGCCCGTCCGGCCCGTTTTCGTCATGCCAACTGAAGCGGCGGATCGCCGACAGCGACACGGGGCGCTGGTAGAACACCATGACCAGGCGGTCGCCGTCCGTGTAATACGGGTCGGTGGTCAGGTTCTGGCGCGGCGCCCGCTGCGGCGCCGGACCGACGCCGCCCACGTACCCGACCACGGCCAGGCTCTGGGAGTACGCCATGTCTTCGGCCAGCGCCGTGCGCGCCTCGTCGACATCGGGGTCGATCTTGTGGGTCGTCAGCGTTGGGGAATGGATCGTCATGCGGCTGCCGATATCGCGGCTGATCTGGCCCACCCATACCGGCTTGCCCTGATAGCGCATGGGGCTGAGCCAGAGCCGCAGGTGGTTGCGCTGGTGAACCGAATCGCGGGCCTTCTGCAGCGCCAGGTCCTGCGGACGGCCGAACAGGTAGAGATCGCTGACCGGCGCGTTCAGGTAGCGATCGCCCGACAGCGCCGATGTCACCACGCGCATGATGGCCCCCGACCATTTCGTCTCGGTCGGACGCCAGCCGCGCCGTACCAGGGCCGGGAAGGCGTCATCGAGGCCGCCCACGATGATCAGGTTCAACGGATCGCCGTTGCGCGAGCCGTCGCCATTGGTGGCGCAGCATGGCAGCGACTCCAGGGCGGCCCGGAATGCGGCATCGTCGTCGAAGTCACGGATGGCCTCGGGCGGATAGATCTCGCGCGTGAAGACCTTGCTGGCGTGATAGTCGCCCCGGAAGCCGGGCACCACGGTGAAGACCGAGAACGTGCGCGTGCGGCCATCGGCAGCCAGGTCGATCTGCACCAGCTTGACGCCTTCCTCCAGGCTGGTCAGCACCATGCCCGATACGGTCTGGCCGGGCGGCACCGGATTGCGGAAGGCCAGCGCCGCAAAGCGATCGTGCAGCTGGCGTTTCACATCGGCGGGCTCGTTCTCGGCGAACGCGTCGGCGGCCTCGGAGGCCGGGACAAAGTTGGGATCGAGCCCGGGGAACAGCAGGTAGTACGGCCGGTCGTCGTCATTGCGAACCTGCACCCAGACCGGCTGCGTGGCCTTGTGGGCCAACGGCACGCCATAGACGTCCGCGCTCTCGCGCGCCGACAGGACCGAGACGGCCACGCTGACGCCGCCGTCGGCACGCGTGACGGCCCGCGAGCGGAAGTCGCCCACGGCTTGCTGGCGCTCCGGCGCGGCACAAGCCGCCAACGCCAGCAACGCCATCGACGCACAAACCATAGCGGCAGATTTCATGGCTGCCCCGGCGAACGCGGAACCGACTGTCACGGGTTCGGAGCAGGCCGAAAGCTGGCCGCATCCGGGCCAGATTGCCGCACTGCCTTCCATCGTCTAGTCTGGGATACGTTCCCGCGTTTCACAAGAAAGAGCTGCCCCCTGGGCGCACGACAGTACGGTGAACCGGCGATCGAACGAGGCAACCGGCGTGTTGCACACTGGCCGGCGCTGCAAAAGCAAGGGGCCTGGCGCCCCGTTACGAAGAAAGGGGGCAGCAATGCATCGACGAATCGCCATCCTGGCACTCCCCACCCTGATCGCAGTCCCGGCGATCGCACTGGGCGCAAGCAAATCCGAAAAGCAGGCCGAGGTGCGCACGGCTGCGCAGAAGGCGCTGGATGCGCTCTACAAGGCGCAGCCATCGGCCCGCAGCGCCGTGGCTTCGGCGGCCGGGTATGCGGCTTTCAGCAATTTCGGCATGAAGATCCTGCTGGCCGGCAGCGGCACGGGTGAAGGCATCGCGGTCAATAACAAGACCAAGGCCATGACCTACATGAAGATGGTCGAGCTGCAGGCGGGCCTTGGCATCGGGGTCAAGAAGTTCCAGCTGGTCTGGGTGTTCGAGAAGGAATCCGCGCTGAACGACTTCATCCAGTCAGGCTGGACCTTCGGCGGACAATCGACCGCCGCGGCCAAGGCCGGCGACAGCGGCTCTTCCTACCAGGGCGCACTGGCCGTCGGGCCGGGAATCTGGCTCTACCAGATCACGGACAAGGGCCTGGCGCTGGAACTGACTGCCAAAGGCACCAAGTACTACAAGGATGACGAACTGAATTAAGTCGCTACAAAAAAGCCGCAGGCCCTGGGGCGGCAAGACCGGCCCCGGGGGATGACTTGCCTGTTGAACGGCCCCCGCGACGTCGCCGTGCCTGATCCAACCGATGCCCGCCCACGCGAGCCGTCTCGGTGCACGCCCCCGCCTGCGGTGCATGACGGCGTGCATGCGTGCCCCGCGATGTCCCATCGAGCCCCTTCCAGACCCCAGCCCTGCCCGCCCTGACCCGCGCCTGACCCGGCGTGCCCCCCGCCAATCCGCCGCCTGACGCCCTTTTCCGGCCCGCCGCCTATTCGGGTTTCCACTGGCATGGATCGTGCTGGATTATTTCGCAAAGATATCCTTAATATATTTAGAAGATATTTTCACGCGGCGCACCGGGGCGGCCGACAGACCGCCGGGTGCGCAGCCTCACCTTCCCGACCGAGGAGTTCCTCATGAGCAATCCGCGCTGGACCGGCATCTTCCCGGCCATCACGACCAAGTTCCACGCCGACGAGCGCATCGATGCCGAAGGCACCATCCGCCATATCGACTTCCAGATCCGCAACGGCATCCACGGCCTGGTCACGTGCGGATCGCTCGGCGAGGCCAGCACGCTGTCGCTGGAAGAAAAGCTCGACGTGGCGCGCATTGCGCTGGAGGCCGCCGACGGCCGCATTCCCGTGCTGGCCAATGTGTCCGAAACCAGCACGCGCGACGCGCTGCGCTACATCGACGGCGCCAACAAGCTCGGCGTGGCCGGCTTCATGGTCATGCCGTCGGTGATCTACGTGGCCGACGCCCGCGAGGCCATGCAGAACGTGCGCGCCATGGCCGAGGCGGCCCAGAAGCCGGTGATGGTCTACAACAACCCGGTGGCCTACCGGGTCGATCTCAAGCCCGAGCACATGGCCGAGCTGGCCGACTGCAAGTGGATCGCGGCCGTCAAGGAAAGCACCGGCGACATCCGCCGCGTGACCGACCTGCGCAACACCGTGGGCGACCGCTACCAGATCTTCATGGGCGTGGACGACCTGGCCTACGAAGGGCTGGCGCTCGGCTGCGACGGCCTGCTGGCCGGCGTGGGCTGTGCCTTCCCCCGCGAGACCGTGGCGCTGTTCGACCTCATGCGCGCCGGCAATTTCGCCGAGGCACTGAAGCTCTACCGCTGGATGACGCCGATGCTCCATCTCGACGTGTCGAACAAGCTCGTGCAGAACCTGAAGCTGATCGACGCCATCGTGGGCGTGGGCACCGAACACATGCGCCGCCCGCGTCTGCCGCTGATCGGCGAGGAACGCGCCTTCGTCGAAAAGGTCGTGCGCCAGGCGCTGGCCACGCGGCCGGCCCAGTACCAGTCGGTGGCCTGACGCGCGCGATGCCGGCCGGCGCCCTCCAGCGCGCCGACTGGCATCCAACTTGCACGACCCGGCCCGTCCGATATCCACGCACAGGAGCTTGACAGCCATGCCCGACCTCTCCTCGATCACGGCGGACGCAGCGCCCGCCAGCCCGCCCGTGGCCCGCCCGGTGCGCTGGGTGCTGCGCGCCTCCGACGCCGTGCTGGCCGTGGAGCGCCTGGCGCTTGGCGGGCTGATGACGCTGCTGGTGCTGCTGATCCTGCTGAACGTGGCCACGCGCTACGCCGGCCTGCCGCTGTACTGGGTGGACGAGGCGTCGGTCTATTCCGTGGTGTGGCTGACCTTCGTCGGCGCATCGGTCATGACGCGCCTGCGCCTGGATTTCGCGGTGGGGCTGCTGACCGAGCAACTGCCGCCCCGGCTGCAAAGGGCCGCCAAGGTCATCGCCACGGGCGGCGTGCTGGTGTTCGGCCTGGCCATGATCGCCATGTGCTGGCTGTGGATGGACCCGGTCGGCATCGCCAATTTCCACTTCGACGCAAAGGAATACGCGGCCCAGTCGTTCAACTTCCTCTACACCGAGCACACACAGACACTGGAATGGCCGATGTGGGCGCTGCAGTTGATCATGCCGCTGTTCGCCTGCACGCTGAGCCTGCATGCGCTGGCCAACCTGCTCGAAGACCTGGACCTGGCGCCGCGCCGGGCGTACCCCGAGTTCTACGTCGGCGATGCCGAATCGGTGAACTGAAGCCATGACCACCACCTTCTTCTTCTGCGCCGTGATGCTGGCCGGCGTGCCCATCGGCATCTGCCTGTGCCTGTCCGGGCTGGCCTTTATCTTCAGCACCGGCGACACCGTGCTGCTGCAGTCGTTTCCCACGCAGATGTTCGCCGGCGTGGACAGCTACGGCCTGATCGCCATCCCGCTGTTCATCCTGATCGGCGAGATCATGAACAGCGGCGGCATCACGCGCCGGCTGGTGGACCTGTCGATGGCCTTCGTCGGCTCGGTCAAGGGCGGCCTGGCCTACGTGAACATCCTGGCCAACATGCTGGTGTCGTCGATCATCGGCTCGGCCACCGCGCAGGTGGCCATCATGGCGCAGGTCATGGTGCCCGAGATGGAAAAGCAGGGCTACGACAAGACCTTCGCGGCGGGTCTGACCGTCTACGGCGGCATGCTCGGCCCCATCATTCCGCCGTCGGTGATGTTCGTGGTCTACAGCGTGCTGGCCCAGGTGGCGGTGGGCGACATGCTGATCGCCGGCATCCTGCCCGGCGTGCTGCTGACACTGCTGTTCTTCGTGATCATCGCCATCATGGGGATGTTCTACAACTACCCGCGCAGCGCCCGCCAGACGCTGCGCGAGCGGGCGACGACCGTGCTGCAGGCCAGCCCCACGCTGCTGATCCCGATCGTCATCGTCGGCTCGATCCTGGCCGGCCTGGCCAATCCCACCGAGGCCGCCGCCGTGGGCGCGCTGGCCGCGGCGCTGGTGGGGCGCTATGTGACGAAGGAATTCGACATGCGCACGCTGCCGGCCATCCTGCTGCGCTCGGCCATCTACTCGGCCATCGTGCTGTTCCTGGTGGCGGCGGCGGCCGTGTTCTCATGGCTGCTGATCTACGGGAAGATCCCGCAGATGGTCGCCACCTGGATCCAGACCGTGGCGCACAGCCCGATCGCGTTCCTGCTGCTGGCCAACGTCATCCTGCTGATCATCGGCACGGTCATCGACGGCATTCCGGGCCTGATCATGACCGTGCCGATCCTGCTGCCCGTGGCCACCGAGGTCTATCACATCGACCCGCGCCACTTTGGCGTGGTCATCGTGATCAACCTGGTGCTGGGGCTGATGTCCCCGCCCGTGGGGCTCAGCTTCTTCGTGGCGTCTGCCGTCACCGGCGCCAAGCCCGGCAAGATGTTCATGGTCACCCTGCCCTTCTTCCTGATCAGCTGCGTTGGACTGGTGCTGCTGTCGCTGTTCCCCAGCCTGTCCATCGGACTGCTGAAGTAGCCGCTTCCCCTTCCCTCTCCCCCCTCGACATCCCCCGAAACGTACAGGAGCCTGCCATGTCCCACTTCACCCGACGCCGCTTTCTGAAGACCACCGCGCTGGCCACCGCCGCCGCGCCGCTGGTGATCACGTCCACCACGCGCGCCGCTACCACGAAGGAATTCCGCCTGGGCCTGATCACGCCGGCCGGGCATTCCTGGAACCGCGCCGCCGTGGCGTTTGGCGAATTGCTGAAGAAGGAAACCGACGGCCGGCTCAGCGTCACGGTGTTCCACTCGGGCCAGCTTGGCAACGAATCGGCCATGATGCAGCAGTTGCAGTCGGGCGCGCTCGACATGGGCTGGATCCAGGCCGCCGAACTGGGCTCGCGCGTATCGAGCGTGGCCGCCATCAACGCGCCCTACCTGGTGCGCTCCACGGCCAGCGTGGCCAGGCTGGTGCGCACGCCGGCCGCGCTGAAGCTGCTCGATGCGCTGCCGCGCGAGACCGGCACCATCGGCCTGGGCTGGGGCATCACGGGCATGCGCGTGGTGTTCGCCACCAGGGACATCGGCTCGCCCGACGACCTCAAGGGCATGAAGCTGCGGATCAACCCCACGCCGGTCTACCGCGACTTCTACTCGATGCTGGGCGCCGCCCCCACGCCCATCCCCACCCCGGCCGTGTTCGACGCCATGACCAACGGCCAGGTGGACGGGCTGGAAGCCGACATCGAACTGTCCTGGAACCAGCGGTACGACAAGATCTCGAAGGCGCTGCTGCCGATGAACGCGCTGTTCATGCCGTTCGCGCCGCTGGTGTCGGGCCGCATCTGGGCCGGGCTCGATGCCAGGGACCGCGACCTGGTGCGGCAACTGGTCAACCAGGCGCTGACGGCGCAGATCAATGACATCGTGACCACCGAAGCCGGCCTGGTGGACAAGCTCAAGCGGTCGTCGGTGGCCTTCAAGAGCGCATCGAGCTACGACCCGCAGCCGGTCGTGAAGAAGTTCGACGAACTCTGGGTGGCCAAGGCCCCGGCCATCCCCGAGCTGCGCAAGATCGGCGCCACGCTCTGACGCACCGTCCGCCTGCGGCATAATGACGGCCACCGCCAGCCCGCCGGCTGGCGGGCCCCGCTCCTTCGTTCGAGATGCCTAACGCTTCCAGTTCCCTGGGTACGACCGCACACGCGCCGGAAACCGGCAAGCGCCGCGCCGCCGATATCGCCTATGACCGGATCGAGACCATGATCTCGAAGCTGGAGATTGCGCCCGGCAGCCCCGTGGTGGAGGCCGAACTGGCCGAGATGACCGAACTGGGGCGCACGCCGGTGCGCGAGGCGCTGATGCGCATGGTGTCGATGGGCCTGATCGTGCAGCAGCCGCGGCGCGGGCTGATGGTGTCGACCATCGACGTGATGGACCACCTGGACGTGATTGCCACCCGCCGCGTGCTGGAACGGCTGATCGCCGCCAGCGCCGCGCGGCGCGCCACCGACGCCCAGCGCAAGGCGCTGATGGCCAGCGCCCAGAAGATGGTCAAGGCGGCCCAGCGCGGCAACCTGGACGAATACATGGCCGCCGACCAGGCGCTGGACCACGTCAACCATGCCGCCTGCCGCAACCGGTCGGCCGTGAAGGCCGTGATCCCGCTGATCGTGCAGTGCCGCCGCTTCTGGTACGCCTACCAGCACGAAGGCGAGATTGCCGAGGGCGCCCAGGCGCACCAGGCGATGGCCAGCGCCATCGCCAGCGGCAACGAGGCCGAAGCCGCGCGCGGCGCCGACCTGCTGATGGACTATCTGGAACGGTTCGCGCGGCGGGTGATCGACGCCTGACCGCCGCGCTTCCCCACCCCCCCCCGCAGCCTCCCTCAGACCGCCCCGTCGCGCTTCAGCCCGTCGATATCGTCGGCGGTCAGCCCCAGCCCGCCATACACCTCGGCATTGTGTTCGCCCACGCCCGGCCCGCTGCGCGCCGGGGCCGGCGCATGCCGGGAAAACCTTGGCACCACGCAGGGCGCCGGAATCGTGCCCAGATCCGGATCGGGCAGCCGCACGATGGCCTGGCGCGCCTGGAAGTGCGGATCGTCGACGATATCGGCAATCGAGAAGATCTTGCTGAACGGAATCTCGTGCGCGGCTAGCGCCTGTGCCACGGCCGCGTAGGCATGCGCCGCGAACCAGTCCTTGATGGCCGCGTCCAGGGCGTCCAGATGCCGCACCCGCGACGGATTGGTGGCAAAGCGCGCATCGTCGGCCATGGCCGGCTGGCCGATGGCCTGGCACAGCCGCCGGAAGATCGGTCCCGACGAGGCCACCAGCGACACCCACTGGCCGTCAGCCGTCGCGTACATGTTCGACGGCGCCGTGTACGTGGCCCGGTTGCCGGCACGCTCGCGCACCTGGCCCAGTTGCTCGTATTCGACGGCCAGCGGTTCCAGCACGCGGAACAGCGCCTCGGTGGCCGCCAGGTCGATCTCCTGGCCCGGCATGGTCTCGTTGCCCGCGCGGCGGCGCTCGGCCATGGCGCTGGCGATGGCAAACGCGCCAAACAGGCCGGCCACCATGTCGCCCATCGGATAGTTCATGTGCAGCGGCGCGCCGCCGGCTTCGCCGGTCAGGTTCGTGAATCCGCTCATCGCCTCGAAGATCCGCGCAAACCCGGCGCGCTGCGCGTAGGGGCCGGTCTGGCCGAAGCCGGTCAGGCGCAGCACCGTCAGCCGGGGATTGGCGCGATGCAGCGTGGCCAGATCCAGGCCCCAGCGGTCGAGCGTGCCGGTGCGGAAGTTCTCGACCAGCACGTCGAAGTCGGGCAGCAGCTTCAGGAACAGTGCACGGCCGGCCGGCTTGCGCACGTCGAGCGTGATGCCGCGCTTGCCCCGGTTCGTGACCTTCCAGTACAGCGCCAGATCGCCCTTGACCGGCGCCAGGCCGCGCAGCGGATCGCTGCCGTCGGGCAGTTCCAGCTTGACCACCTCGGCGCCCATGTCGGCGCACAGCGCGCTGGAAAACGGCGCGGCCAGCACCGTGGCCATGTCGAGGATGCGGATGCCGGCCAGCGGGCCCTGGCCTGCGTGCCCGGATGCCTGCGCGGATGCGTGCGGGGTTGCGTGAGTGGATGCGCGCGTCATCGTCAGTCCAGCGTAGTGCCGGTGGATTTCACCAAGGCCGCCCACCAGGCGGTATCGGTCCGGATCTGCTGCGCGAACTGCTCGGGCGAATTGCCTACCGGCTCGGCACCCTGTTCGACCAGCCGCTTGCTGATCTCGGGCCGCGCCAGTACCTTGACCATGGCCTGGTTCAGGCGATCGACGATGGGGCGCGGCGTATGGGCCGGCACCATCAGCCCCTTCCACGCCGTCACCATGTAGCCCTTGAGCCCGGCTTCCTCGGCGGTGGGCACGTCTGGCGCACCCGAGGCGCGCTTCTCGCTGGTCACCGCCAGTGCCCGTAGCTTGCCCGATTGCACGTGCGGCCAGATCGCCGGCATGTTGTCGATCATCAGCGTGATATGGCCGGCGATCAGGTCGGCCACGGCCGGGCCGCTGCCCTTGTACGGCACATGCTGCATCTTCAGGCCGGCGGTCTGGTTCAGCAGTTCGCCCGCCAGTTGCGCAGGGCTGCCGTTGCCGGGCGACCCGAAGGTGATCCGGTTCGGATGCGCGCGGGCATAGGCGACGAACTCCTTGACGTTCCTGACCGGCAGCGACGCGTTGACCGCCATCATGTTGTGGTCGCGGGCAATCATCGTGACGGCCGCCAGGTCGCGCGCGGGGTCGTAGCTCATCTTCGCGTACAGGCTCGGGTTGATGGCGATCTGCCCGGCGGCGGCCATCAGCAGCGTGTAGCCGTCCGGCGCAGCCTTGGCCACGATATCGCCGCCGATATTGCCGCCTGCGCCGGGCCGGTTCTCGACGATCACGGTCTGGCCCAGTTCCTCGCGCAGCGGCTCTGAAATCAGCCGCGCGACGATGTCGGTGGACCCGCCCGGCGCGAATGGCACCACCAGGCGGATTACCTTGCTCGGATATTTCGCATCGGCGTCGGCCGCGTGGGCCGGCATCATCGGCATCACGGCCATGCCGCACGCCAGGCCGGCGGCAATCAGGATGGGCTTGAACATGTTGTCTCCGTCTTTCTCTGTGCTACGGCAGCCGCTCAGCGGGTGCCGGCCTGCGCGAACGTGCGTTTGGCAATATTGAGCTGGTGGATCTGGCTGGTGCCCTCGTACAGCCGGAACAGTCGCACATCGCGGTAGAAGCGCTCGATGCCGTAGTCGGCGATATAGCCGTAGCCGCCAAACAGCTGCACGCAGCGGTCGGCCACGCGGCCGCACATCTCCGACGCGAAATACTTGCAGATCGACGCCTCCATCGTCACGTCCTGCCCGTCGTCGCGCTTGCGCGCCGTGTCCAGGATCAGCGCGCGGGCTGCGTGGATGTCGGTCTGGCAGTCGGCAATCATCGCCTGCACCAGCTGGAAGTCGGCCAGCACCTGCCCGAACTGCTTACGCTCGGTGACGAACCGCACCGCATCGTCGAGCATGCGGATGGCCGGTCCGGTGCACAGCGCGGCCAGGTGGATGCGCTGCTTGTTCAGCACCTTCATCGCCGTCCTGAAGCCCTGACCTTCCTCGCCGCCGATCAGGTTGGCGGCCGGCACGCGGCAATCGTTGAAATAGACCTCGGACACCGGCGATCCGGCCTGCCCCATCTTCTGGTACGGCTGCCCGGTGCCAAGCCCCGGCGTGCCGCGCGGCACGATGAACGCCGAGATGCCGCCCGCGCCGGCCTTGTCCGGATCGGTGCGCGCCATCACCGTGAAGAGCCCGGCAATGGGCGCATTGGTGATGAAGCACTTGGTGCCGTTCAGGATGTAGTGATCGCCATCGCGCACGGCCGTGGTCTTGAGCGCCGTGGCGTCGGAGCCTGCATCGGGCTCGGTCAGCGCGAACGACCCGGTCAACTCGCCACTGGCCAGCAGCGGCAGGTAGCGCGCCTTCTGCTCGGGCGTGCCGTCGGCCACCAGGGCCTCGGAGCCGATCCCGGTATTGGTGCCCACACGGGCCCGGAACGCCACCGAACACTGCGACAGTTCCATCGCGGCCAGCACCAGTTCCTCGGTGGTCATGCCCGCGCCGCCGTATTCCTCCGGAATCGAATAGCCGAACATGCCCTGCGCGGCCATGGCGTCCACCACGTCCTCGGGCACCAGGTCGCGCGCGGCCACCTCGGCTTCGCGCGGCACCAGCCGCTCGCGCACGAAACGGCGCAGCGACTGCAGGAACGGCTGGAATACGTCCGGATCACGAATCATCGTCTCGCTCCCTCGATCTCTTGTCTTGTGATGGGCCCAAGCGTACCGCCCGCTTCGATATGCCGGCATCATTGTTTCGCTATCTTGAACACTCGACGGTCCGGCGCCATACTGGCTTCGGTAGGATGACAACCCGATGCCCGCACCCAAATCTCCCCGCCACCATCCCGATCCGGCCTTCGCCAC
This sequence comes from Cupriavidus sp. 94F1, assembly GCF_057798875.1. Taxonomy (NCBI): domain Bacteria; kingdom Pseudomonadati; phylum Pseudomonadota; class Betaproteobacteria; order Burkholderiales; family Burkholderiaceae; genus Cupriavidus; species Cupriavidus sp. 94F1. The sequence continues at coordinate 240,029 of NZ_JBYOJT010000006.1, read as the reverse complement.
CACGCTGGCGCACGGCCTGGCGCTGCTGCAGTGCTTCCGGGTGGGCGAAACGGTGCTCAGCAACAAGGAGCTGGCCGAACGCACGGGGCTGTCCAAGGCCACCATCAGCCGGCTGACCTACACGCTGGCCGTGCGCGGGCTGCTGCTCTATGACGACCGGCTGCGCCGCTACCGGCTGGGATCGACGGCGCTGTCGCTCGGGTATCCGCTGCTGGCCAGCCTGCGCGTGCGCCAGGTGGCGCGCCCGCTGATGAAGACGCTGGCCGACCGCATGGGCGGGTCGGTGTCGCTGGGCCTGCGCGACCGCCTGCGCATGGTCTATGTGGAAACCAGCCGGGGCCACGACGCCATCGCGTTCCGGCCCGATATTGGCGCGTCGCTGCCGATGCTGGCGTCGGCCATCGGCCGCGCCTGGCTGGCCCAGGCACCTGCCGACCTGCGCGCCACCGTGCTGGCGGGCCTGCGCGAGGCCGAGCCCGACGACTGGCAGCGCCATGCGGGCGCCATCCCGGCTGCCATCGACGATCTGGCGACGCTTGGCTTCACGCGCTCGGCCGGCGACTGGCTGCCCGATGTCCACGCCGTAGCCGTGCCCATGCGGCAGCCGACCGATGGCGAAACGCTGGTGTTCAACTGCGGCGTGCCCGCCACCCGCATGAGGCCCGGAAAACTCGAACGCGAGATGGGACCGCGCCTGATCGAACTGGTGGCAGACGTCGAGGCGCTGCTGGCATGACACGCGAGATCCTCCCCGGCAACTCCGCCCCGCCTTTGCCAGCCACGGACGACGACCCGGCCGACCGCCAGTTCGCCCGCACGCTGGCCAACGGCATCGACATCCTGCTGGCCTACCGCCCCGGCGAAGCGCTGCTGGGCAACCGCGATTTCGTGCAGCGCACTGGGCTGTCGAAATCCACGGTGGCGCGGCTGACACACACGCTGGCCGTGCTGGGCTACCTGCGCCATGAGGCGGCGCTGGGCAAGTACCGCCTGGGGGCGCCGGTGCTGGCGCCCGGCTACCCGCTGCTGGCCAGCATGCAGATCCGCCAGGTGGCGCGCCCGCTGATGAAGGCGCTGGCCGATGAAACAGGCGGCGCCGTGTCGCTGGGCATCCGCGACCGCACCCAGATGATCTACGTGGAAACGGCGCGCTCGACCGACAACCTGGTGATGCCGCCCGATATCGGCGCGGCACTGCCCATGCTGACCACCGCCATCGGCAAGGCATGGCTGTGGCGCGTGCCGGCCGCATTGCGCGATCCGGTATTGAACCGCCTGCGGCTGGCGTCGCCCGACGCCTGGCGCCGCGCCGAACCGGCCCTGGCCCAGGCGCGGCACGACCTGGACGTGCTCGGCTATTGCTCGAACCGGGCCGAATGGCGACACGACGTGTTCGGCTTCGCCGTGCCGCTGTGCAAGCCCGTCGATTCCCAATGGTTCGTGGTCAATGGCGGCGTCCCGGCGCGGCCGGGCACGTTCGATACCGTGCAGAAGCGCGTCGGGCCACGCCTGGTCGCCCTGGCGCGCACGCTGGAAGACCTGCTCGGACTGCGCTGACCGCCTGCCGGCCCCCCGGCCATCAACGGACCGGCGCGCCTGTCTTGTCCGGATTGCATGCCCGCTGCGACGTGTTGGAAATATGACGAAGCCCCTGGGCAAGCCACGGCTTTCCCTTGACGGTGCAACGGTTCAATGGGCATCATTCGCCCCTCGATATCGTAATGCGAGTCGTTCGTATTACGGTTTACGTTTTCATTGACGAGCCCACCCGCACCATGACGTCCTGTCCGTCGCCGGCATCCCCCCGCCAGCACGCGCCCTCGCGCATCCGCCCTCTCGCCGCCTTTGCCCGCATGGCTGTCCTGGCCGGTTTTCCGCTTTGCGGAACGGCCGTGGCCCAGACCACCCCGGCCGAACAGGCCCTGCCGTCGGTGACCGTGAGCGCCACGCAGGAGATCGATCTGGGTCCGCAGCTTCAGAAAAAGGCTTCCGGCGGTGCGCTGGGCAGCCGTTCGCAGTTGGACACGCCGTTTTCCACCACGGTCGTCAGCGGCGAAGACCTGGCTGACCGCCAGGTGACCAAGGTCGGCGACGTGTTCTTCAACGACGCCTCGGTATCGGACAACAGCAACGGCAACAACGCCTGGGCGTCGTACACCACCGTGCGCGGCCTGCAGCTGGACTGGCGCAACGCGTTCAAGATCAACGGCATGCCGTTCATTGCCTACGGCATTACGCTGCCCTACGAACAGCTGGAACAGGTGGAACTGCTCAAGGGCGCGTCCGGCTTCATGTACGGCTTTGGCAACCCGGGCGGCACGGTCAACTACGTGACGAAGAAGCCGACCGACCAGTTCACGGCCAGCGTGGAACTGGGCTACCGGTCGTCGCATGTCTGGACCGAGCACGTGGACGTGGGCGGCCGGGCCGGCCCGGACAACATGTTCGGCTATCGCCTGAACGTGACTCACGAGGAAGGCAAGCCGGCCAATGCCGTGGGCATCAACCGCAATTCGGTGTCGCTGGGCCTGGACGCCCGCCTGACGCGCGACCTGACCTGGACGTTCGACAGCCTCTACCAGGACCGCAATACCTGGGGCGCCACGCCGTCGTTCTACTTTGGCAGCCTCGCCGGCAACCAGCTGCCCGGCGTGATCAGCGGCCGCGGCGGTCTCTACGCCGGCCCGGACACGCATTTCTACTCCAACCTCCAGGTCTACCAGACCGGCCTGCGCTACACCTTGAACCCCGACTGGACGGTCAGCACGACCTACAGTTTCAGCAAGCAGGCGCGCAGCCGTAACGAAAGCACGTTCTTCGTGTCGGACGCTGCCGGCAACTACACCAGCTCGCGCTACGACGGGGCCGAGAACCAGCAGTTCAGCAACTGGACGACGATGGTCGAGGGCAAGTTCCGCACGGGCCAGTTCCGCCACGAGCTGGTGGCCGGCGTGAGCTGGCAGCAGCAGATCGACCGCTATACGAGCAACTTCTTCAACGACCCGTTGCTGGCATCCGGCAACCTGTATGGTCCGTACACGGGCGTGCACTACAGCAACACGGCGTTCCAGAAGTACCGCGCCGGCGATACCAGCCAGAAGGCCGCCTTTGTCAGCGACACGATGCACCTGACCGACAAGTGGTCGGTGCTGGCCGGCCTGCGCGTGACCAACTACGAGCAGAACAGCTTCACCGGCACGGGTTCGGGCGACACCAGCTTCACCAGGAACGGCCTGCTGACGCCCACCGCGGCGATCATGTTCAAGCCGATGCCAAGCACCACGCTGTACGCCAGCTACGTGGAGTCGTTCGACGGTGGCGGCGTGGTGGCCTCCAACTACGCGAACGCCGGCCAGGGCCTGACGCCGGCCCGGAGCCGCCAGTACGAGGTGGGCGCCAAGACCGACCAGGGCATCTGGACGGGTACCGCGGCACTGTTCCGCATCGAACGCCGCAGCGAATTCGCGCGCGACAACGGCGCGGGCGCGCTGCCGACCTTCGTGCAGGATGGCCAGTCGGTCTATCAGGGCCTGGAACTGGCCGGCTCGTCGCGGATCGGCTCGCAGTGGGAAGTGGGCGGCAGCGCGATGTTCCTGCACACCGAGTACACCGAAGGCGATACCAACATCGGCAACCGCGTGGCGGGCGCCCCGAACTTCATGCTGACCGGGCGCGTGGCTTACCGCATCCCGTTCGTGCCGGGCCTGAAGGTGGGCGTGGACGGCAAGTACACCGGCCCGATGAAGGCCGACGCCGCCAACAACCTGAACCTGGGTGGCTACACGGTGTTCAATCTCGGCGCCACGTACAACACGCGCGTGTCCGGCAAGGAGCTGACGCTGCGCGCGGCGCTGACCAACCTGACCAACAAGCGATACTGGGGCTTCCAGTACGAAAACTACGCCCAGCCGGCCGACCCGCGCGCCATCAGCCTGAGCGCGAAGATCGCGTACTAGGATATACAATCGCGGTTTTTCCTTCCCGCCGAGCCCCCGCCATGACCACCCTTGGAACCCCCCTCTCCCCGTCCGCCACCAAAGTCATGCTGCTGGGCTCCGGCGAGCTTGGCAAGGAAGTGCTGATCGCGCTGCAGCGTCTGGGCGTGGAGACCATTGCGGTGGACCGCTACGAGAACGCGCCGGGGCAGCAGGTGGCACACCACGCGCGCACCATCACGATGAGCGATGGCGACCAGCTCAAGGCGCTGATCGAGGCCGAGCGCCCCGACCTGGTGGTGCCCGAGATCGAAGCCATCGCCACGCCGATGCTCGAAGCCCTGGAAGCCGCCGGCGTGGTCCGCGTGATCCCCACCGCCCGCGCCGCACGCCTGACGATGGACCGCGAAGGCATCCGCCGCCTGGCCGCCGAAACGCTGGGCCTGCCCACCAGCCCGTACAAGTTCTGCGATTCGCTCGAAGAACTGCAGGCCGCCATCGACGGCGGCATTGGCTACCCGTGCGTGGCCAAACCGGTCATGAGCAGTTCTGGCAAGGGCCAGAGCAAGATCGACGGCCCCGAGGGTGTCAAGGCGGCGTGGGACTACGCCATGGCCGGCGGCCGCGTCAGCCACGGCCGCGTCATCGTCGAAGGCTTCATCGATTTCGACTATGAAATCACGCTGCTGACCGTACGCGCGGTGGGTGCCAACGGCCAGGTGGAAACGCAATTCTGCGAGCCGATCGGCCACGTACAGGTGGCGGGCGACTACGTGGAAAGCTGGCAGCCGCACCCGATGCACCCGAAGGCGCTGGAATCGGCCCGGCATATCGCCCGTGCTGTGACGGCGGACCTGGGCGGCCAGGGTCTGTTCGGCGTGGAATTGTTCGTCAAGGGCGAGCAGGTCTGGTTCAGCGAAGTCAGCCCGCGTCCGCATGACACCGGCATGGTGACGATGATCTCGCAGTGGCAGAACGAATTCGAATTGCACGCCCGCGCCATTCTGGGCCTGCCGGTGGACACCAGCCTGCGCGCCCCGGGTGCCAGCGCGGTGATCTACGGCGGCGTCGACGCCGAAGGCATCGTGTTCGACGGCGTGGACGAGGCTCTGCGCGTGCCGCAGACCGAGCTGCGCCTGTTCGGCAAGCCCGAGTCGTTCACCAAGCGCCGCATGGGCGTGGCGCTGGCCTACGCCGCCGATGTCGAAACCGCCCGCGATCGGGCCAAGGAAGCCGCCGGCAAGGTCAAGCCGCGCAAGGCCTGAGCCCCGCCTGAGCACGGCCTTAGGGGTTTTCTCCCCTCACATCACCTGGTCTGCCCGATCCGTCGGCGCCGCCATCGGCTCGCGCGCGCCCGGGTCGGCCGCCGCCGCGGCCAGCGCCGCATGCGCGCCGCGCGGAGAATCGCGCAGGCCGCTCAGGTCTGCGCCCGACGGCGACTGGTACAGCCGTAGCCCCAGCTCCGGCAGGATCGCAAACAGGTGGTCGAAGATGTCGCCCTGGATGCGCTCGTAGTCCATCCAGCCCGTACGCGTGCTGAAGCAGTAGACCTCGATCGGAATCCCCTGCGAGTCCGGTTCCATCATGCGCAGGTTCAGCAGCAAGTCGTGATGGATATCGGGATGCGCGCGCAGGAACGCGATGCCATAGGCGCGGAACGTGCCCAGGTTGGTCAGACGGCGCCGGTTGACCGGGTCGGCGTCCGGGCCCTGCAGCGCCCGGTTCGTTTGCTCCACCTCCTGCTGCTTGACCTCCAGGTAGTCGTGCAGCAGCCGGAAGCGCATCAGCGCGCGCACTTCGGCATCGTCCAGAAAGCGTACCGACGTGGCGTCGATGCGCAGCGTACGCTTGATGCGCCGCGCGCCGGACTCGAACATGTGCCGGTAGTTGCGGTAGCTCTCCGAGAACAGCTTGTAGGTCGGCACCGTGGTCACGGTGTTGTCCCAGTTCTTCACCTTGACCGTGTGCAGCGCGATGTCCATGACGAAGCCGTCGGCATTGGACTGCGGCATCTCGATCCAGTCGCCGATGCGCAGCATGTCGTTCGACGTCAGCTGCGTACTGGCCACCAGCGACAGCAGCGTGTCCTTGAACACCAGCAGCAGCACCGCCGAGATCGCGCCAATGCCGGACAGCATCCACAGCGGCGAGCGGTCGATCAGGATCGACAGCACTAGCACGCCGCAGACCAGCCACAGCGCCAGCTGGGCAATCTGCACGTACCCCTTGATCGAGCGCGTCTGCGCGCGGCGGCTGTTGGCGAACACGGTCTGCCAGGCGCCAAGCACGCCCGACAGCATCAGGAACACGCTGACCCACGTGCCGGCATGCGCCAGCCGCTCGATCAGGATCGAAAACTTGCCCAGGTCGGGCACCTGGCTGATGCCAACCGTGATCACGGCCAGGAACACCGCATAGCCCAGCCGGCGGTAGGTGCGGTGGCGCATCAGCGCGGCCGCCCAGTCACGGTTGCCCGACAGGCTCAGCACGCGATACACCACACGGCCCACCACACGGGCCACCAGCCACTGCGCGATGGCGGCAATCATCAGCAGCGCGAGCACATACAGCGAGATCTGCGCCCAAGGATGGGCGGGAATACGTTGCTGGAACAGGTCCAGCAGGGCATCAAATGTCATCAGGGCAATGCAAAGGCAATCGGTTCGGAACAGGCGACAAGTCTACTAGCCATGCGCCCGGGCGCCACACTTTGCATGCCTGATCCGGCAAATTCGGACTTGTCTCACGCCGGAAGCAGCTTCAGGCCGCCGATCCCGACAAAGATCAGCGCGATCAGCGCCAGCCGGGCCGGCGACGCGCTTTCGCCAAGAAACAGGATGCCCACCAGCGTCACGCCGATGGCCCCGATGCCGGTCCAGATCGCATAGGCGGTGCCCACCGGCAGTTGCCGCAACGCCGCGCTGAGCAGGTAGATGCTGGCCAGCGCCGCGCCAATGCCCAGCAGCGTCGGCCCGGGCCGCGTCCAGCCATCGGTGTGCTTCAGCGCCAGCGCCATCACGATCTCGATCAGTCCCGCCACGACCAGCAGCGTCCACGCCATGGTGTTCTCCTCAAATCGGGCAACCCCGGTTGCCCTTCCTTCCGCCACACTGTAGGCTCTGCAAATCGGCATAACAATTCGCGTAAATCGCGGAAAGGCAATGCAAAAATGCAGGAGGCAGACTGGGACGACCTGCGCGTCTTTCTGGCCGTCAGCCGGCACGGGTCGCTGGCGGCGGCGGCGCGGGCGCTGCGGGTCAATCATTCGACCGTGCTGCGCCGGCTGAACCATCTGGAGGAAGACCTGGGCACGCGGCTGTTCTCGCGAGACCTGGGCGGCTATGTGATGACGCCGGCCGGCGAAACGCTGGCCGGGCAGCTTGACGGCGTGGGCGAACAGATCGACGCCGCCCAGCGCGTGCTGGCCGGGCGCGACACCGAACTGGGCGGCCCGCTGCGCGTGACGACCACCGATACGCTCGCCTATGGGCTGCTGATGCCGATCCTGGCCGATTTCCGGGCCCGGCATCCGCGTATCGAACTGCAGGTGGTGATCCACAACAACTTCCTGAACCTGACCCGCCGCGAGGCCGACGTGGCCGTGCGGCCGGCCTCGGCGCCGCCCGAACACCTGCTGGGCCGGCACGTGGGTCGGCTGCAGACCGCGCCCTATGCGTCGCGCGCTTATCTGGACCGGATGGAAGCGCCCGCCCAGGCGCACTGGGCGGGCCACTGGTGGGTGGTGCCGGACGACAGCCTCGCGCATCTGGCGCAGGCCCGCTGGGCACTGGCCAACGTGTCCCCGGACCGCTGCGCCGTGCGCGCGGACAGCCTGGTGGCCATGGCGCAGGCCGTCCGGCTTGGCATGGGCGCCGGCATGCTGCTATGCATGCTCGGCGATGCCGACGCGTCGCTGGTGCGGCTGGCCGACCCCGACCCCGCGCTGGACACCCCGCTGTGGCTGCTGACCCATCCGGACCTGCGCCACAGCGCGCGCGTGCGCGCCTTCAACGACTTCGTCACCGACGCGCTGCGGCTGTCGCCCTGGGTGCTGCAGGACTGACCCGCCCTGCGCGCCGCCCTACTTGGCGTGCGGCGCGTACATCGCCATGAGCTGCTCGTCGCTGAAGCCCCACTGGCGGGCGTCCTCGAACGCGATCACGGTGTCGTCCGCCTGGGTCAGGTCCAGCACCTCGGGCGGCAACGGCCTGGCGTCGGTCACCGAGTAGAACACCATCACACGCGGGCGCAGCGGTTCGCCTTCGTTCTGGCCGCAGACTACCGCCAGCCGGCCCGAACGCAGGCGCAGCACGGTGCCCAGCGGGTAGATGCCGATGGTGCGCGTAAACGCCTTGAATACGCGGCGGTCGAACAGCGTGTCCACACGCACCGCGATGTATTCCATGGCGCGCGCCGGCGACCACGCCGGGTGGTTCGGGCGCGGCGAGGTCAGCGAATCGTAGGTGTCGCAGATGGCCGCGATCTTGGCGTGGACGCTGATCTCGTGTTCCAGCAGCCCGAACGGGTAGCCGCGCCCGTCCACCCGTTCATGGTGGTGCACGCAGACATCGAGCGGAATGTTGGTGTAGAGCCGAGCCTCGTTCAGGATGCGGTAGCCGGCCGACGGATGGCGACGCATCTGCTCCTCTTCCGACGGCGACAGGTCGCCACCCTTCATCAGCAGGGATTCGGGCAGCGTCAGCTTGCCGATATCGTGCACCAGCCCGGCCAGGCCTAGTTCGCGCACCTCGCCGTCGGGCAGCTTGAGATTGCGGCCCACGGCAATCATCAGCGCGCAGACCGAGAACGAATGCAGGTACGTGTAGTCGTCCTTGACCTTGAGCCGGGCCATGGCCAGCAGCGCCTGCGAATGGCGCGACAGCGATGTCGACGCCGAATCCACCAGCAGCAGCGCGCCGTGGGTTTCGAGCGCGCGGCCCATGCGGACGTCGTTGAACAGGTTGCCGACCAGCACGCGGCCGGTCTTGATCAGTTCGCGCGCACGCTCCAGTTCGTCCTCGAAGCTCGACTCGGGATCGTCGCTGGCGTCGTCGGCCTCCATCATTTCCGGGGCTGCCGGTGTCGGCAGGTTCCGGCCCTTGAGGATGTCGATCCAGACGTCCTGCACGTTGGCGGACTGGATCTGCTCCACCTGCTCGTCGCTCGTCACCAGAAAACGCGACCGCCAGAACGGGTGGTTGATCCACGGCCCGCCCAGCCTTGCCACGAACATGCCAATCTGCAGCTGTTCCGCCTTGATTCTTCTCAGCATGCAATCGCCCCTATCAAATGGCCCACGAAGCCCATGCCCCGCGTACCCGTTCAGGCGGGGCTCTGGTCAGGCCGGCCCCTCGCGCTGATTCTTATCATTGGCCGCCATTATCGGCAGGCGGCCGGATTTCTTTAGTGTTTTTTAGTGTTTTCGTGGCACGCCGATCCGGCGGCGTCTGCATCCCGCAGCATGCCAAAGCCAAGCTCGCTCAGACCATACTGCCGCCAAAAAACAACACCACCGGCAACGGCGCAGCCCGGCGTCGGGCGCTGCGCCCGGTGGCCCGGCGGGGCTTTGTTCGCCACCCCGCAGACCCCATCCGCCGGTTGCGCCAGACTTGTCCGCGCCAGGCCCGGCCCGCGCGTTCAGCTTGATATTCGCGGCGACTTGCCGTTATCTGTTGTCGACCACCGCCATTGCGTCTTCCTGCTTGATGCACACCCACTACGACAACCTCAAGGTTTCACGCGACGCCCCGACCGAAGTGATTCGGGCCGCCTACAAGTCCTTGAGCCAGAAATATCATCCTGACCGGCACGCCGACAGCGAGGAAGCGAACCGCATCATGCGGCTGCTGAACGCCGCCTATGAAGTGCTGCGCGACCCGGAGCGCCGCGCCGAGCACGACCAGTGGATCCTTGCCGAGGAAAGACGCGAGGCCGAGCGGATGCAGCGCCAGGCGCAGGCCCAGCGGGCGGCGGCGGCCCAGGCCCAGCGCCAGGCCGCACAACGCCAGCAGGCCGCGCGTCAGGCCGCCTCCCGCCCCGCGCAGCAGGCGCGTGCCGCCGATCCGGAGCCCACGGATGCGCCGCCCTTCCGTTCACGCAAGGCGCGTCCGGACCGCCAGGAGCGCACCCGCCGCGCCGCCCGCGAGCGTGCCCCCGATGGACCCGCCGTCCCGCTGCCAAAGTACGGATCGGCCGCACTCTACGCGGCCATCGGTGCCATCATCGTGATCATGCTGGGAGACTGGTCGGGCTCCGGCGACGCCACGGCGGGCAGCCACGACGCGCGGGCCGTGCCGGCCAGCGCCCCCCAGGCCTTGGTCAGATCGGTGTTACCGGGCGTGCAGCGGGTTGCCGGCGAGCGTGGCTATACCCGGCCGTCGTTGACGCCGCGCGGCATGCCCTGGCCCGATCATTCGGGCTATCTGCCGGGCTATCCGGTACTCAACGGGAATGGGTTGTCCACGCTAACGGTCGACAACTCCGGTAGCGCGTCCGACGTGATCCTGAAACTGGTGGCCGTCGACGGCAATGCGCCGCTGCCGGTGCGCACCAGCTTCGTGCGCAGCGGATCGTCGTTCACGATGGAAAATATCTCGCCCGGCGCCTATGACCTGCGCTACCAGAGCCTCGACACCGGCGAGATCTTCCGCTCGGAACGCTTCGATCTATCGGAAATCCGCGAGGCGGCCGGCACCAGCGCCAACCGCAATGTCTTCAAGCTGTACGCGGTACCTGGCGGCACATCGCGCTCGGTGACCATCTCGGAGCGCGAATTTCCCTGAGCCGGCGACGGGACGCCGTCCGCCGCAGGCGCGGGAATGCGATTAGCAGGGCTCAATAGGCCTTGGGCTGCGGCTGGCCGTTGGGCGCGACGTAGGGCTTCGGCTTGGGTGCCGGTGCCGGCACATTCCCGTAGAGCTTTTGCCAGCGCGACTTCAGGCCGTCGGCGATTTCCTTCTGGTTGTACTGCTCGGCGAAGTCGATCACCGTCATGCCCTGCTGGTTCTTCAGGCGCATGTCGGCGCCTTCGTCCAGCAGCAGCTTGACCGTCTCGATGTGCCCGCCGCGCGCCGCCATCATCAGCGGCGTGGTGCCGTTCGGGCTTTCGGCGTCCAGATAGGCGGCATGGTCCACCAGGTACTTGACCACGTCGTTGTGCCCGTTCGTCGCGGCGTAGTGCAGCGGCGCCCAGCCCTTCTTGTTGACCTCGGCCTCCTCGCCATCGACCATCAGCTTGATCATGTCAAGGTCGCCGTTCAGCGCCGCCATCATCAGCGCGTTCTCGCCGGCCGGGTTGGTCTTGTCGAAGTCGATGTTCTTGGCCTTGATCAGCGCCGTGGCCGCCTTCTTCGACTTTTCGCGCAGCGCCACCACCAGCATCGGGTTGCCGCGGTTGTCCACCAGGTTGGGGTCCACGCCCTTGGCCAGCAGCTTCTGCACGGTGTTGCCGTCGTCGAATTCCACGGCCTTGCGCATGTCGTCGGCCGGTGCGGCCTGCACCAGCGCGCAACCCGACATCGCGGTCAGGCCCACCAGGGCCATGGTCGATGCCAGGCGTCGAATCTTGATGTCAAGCATGAGCATTCCTGTCTATGTGCTTGAAAAGACGGAAGAAGTTTTCCGTCGTCTGTTCCGCCACCGCCTCCACGGGCACATCGCGCAGGCGGGCGATGAACTCGCCCACATGGCGTACCCAGGCGGGTTCATTGGTCTTGCCACGATACGGCACCGGCGCCAGGTACGGCGAATCGGTCTCGATCAGCATGCGGTCCAGCGGCACCTTCTTCGCGGTTTCCTGCAGGTCGGCCGCGCTCTTGAACGTGACGATGCCCGAGAACGAGATATGGAAGCCTTCGTCGAGCGCCTGCTTCGCGATGTCCCAGGTCTCGGTAAAGCAGTGCATGACGCCGCCGGCCTCGCGCGCATTCTCTTCGCGCATCAGCCGGATCGTGTCGTCGGCCGACGACCGCGTATGGATGATCAGCGGCTTGCCGGTCTGGCGGGCAGCGCGGATATGGGTACGGAAACGCTCGCGCTGCCATTCCATGTCATCGACGCTGCGGCCATTGAGCCGATAGTAGTCCAGGCCGGTCTCGCCGGTGCCCACCACGCGCGGATGGGCGGACAGCGTCACCAGCCGCTCCAGCGTCGGCTCCTCGGCGTCTTCCTCGTAGTCGGGGTGCACCCCCACCGACGCGTAGAGGTTGGGATGCTGTTCGGCCAGCGCCAGCACGCGCGGAAAATCCTCCAGCGTCACGGAGATGCACAGCGCATGCGTGACCTGGTTGGCCTTCATGTTTTCCAGCAACTGGGGCAGGCGCTGCGCCAGTTCCGGAAAATCGATATGGCAATGGGAATCGACAAACATGGTGTATTCCTTCGCGCTCAGCCGAGGCGGCGGCCCAGGATCACGAGATCTCGCTCGACGCCATCGAGCACGGCCACGCGCGGGAGGTCGCCCCAGCGCGAGAAGCCATGGCGCTCGAACAGGGCCAGGCTCGGCGCGTTATGGCCAAAGATAAAGCCCAGCAGCGTGTTGACGCCCACCCGGGGCGCATGCGCAATGGCCTGCTCCAGCAGGAAGCGGCCCAGGCCCTGGCCCCGAAAGTTTTCGTGCAGGTAGATCGAGACTTCGGCTGTGGCGCCGTACGCAGGACGGCCATAGAAGTCGGAGAAGCTGACCCAGCCGGCCATGCGGCCATCGGCGGCTTCGCACACCCAGAGCGGGCGGCGTTCGGGCAGGTGCGCCGCGAACCAGGCCTCGCGCGAAGCCACCGATACCGGCTCCGTATCGGCAGTCACCATGCGCGACGGCACCGTGCTGTTGTAGATCTCGACGATGCCAGCCAGGTCGTCACGCGTCGCCAGACGCACCGAAAAACCACTATGACTCATAAAAACAGATACTTGCGAAGCAGGCTTCGCATTTCACATGAAGTTAGAGGGTCTGCGTGGGGCGGCCCGATTCGATGGTCTTGCCCAGCAGCTCTTCCACCGCACGCCTGAGCATGCGGCCATTGTCATCATCCGGCAGATGCACGCCCACGCCGGGCGTCTTCATCGGCGTGCCGGCCGGGGTGATCCAGGCCACAGTGCCCTGCACCTGGTATTTCTGCGGCCGGTCCAGCAATGAAAGCACCAGGTAGACCTGCTCGCCCAGCCGGAACGGCCGGTTCGACGGTACAAAGATTCCACCGCGCGCCAGGAACGGCATGTAGGCCGCGTAGAGCCCCGCCTGATCCTTGATCGACAGCGACAGCACATTCGGCCGCTGCGGTGCGCCGCCGGTGATGGGCCCGACCGGATTGACGGGCGCAGCCGTCGCCGGACGCGGCGGCATCGTGACTGGTGCATTCATGTTTGACCCCTGCTGTGATTTGCCCGCTTGGGCGGGCTATGGAATATGGGAACTGCGTGGCTCGACTTTTACCACGCGTGCCCATCGATGCCTATGCTTTTGGCCGCTTCGGTCCTTTTTTTGTCGCTTTCAGCGGAACAACTGCCGGTAATCGAGAAAAACCGACTCCAGGACCAGCCGCGCCGCCAGCGGATGGTTCTCGCTACGCCGGTGATTGACCAGCCGGGCGGCAAACCCCTGCAGCCGATGGGCATCGGTGGCCCCGGCGCAGCGCCCCAGCGCGGCCTGCTCCTTCGGGAAATAACGCACGGCGCCGGTGCCCAGGCACAGCGCCAGCAGATCGTACGTCCAGCGCTGCAGCACGCCCAACACGGCCGGCACGGGCAGCTTCTGCAATTGATCGGCCGCCGCCAGCGGATCGAACGCGGCGCCGGCACCCAGCTGCCCCACCAGCAAACGCTGCAGCGGCTGTTCCTCGGCCTCCGCGGCATGCAGGGCCGTCAGCGGCGCCCCGCCCGACAGCGCCAGTTGGGCCTCGACATCGGCCACGCCCTGGCTGCGCAACCATTCCAGCGCGGCGGCGTGGGTGGGACGCGCCACCGAAAACTGCCGGCAGCGCGACAGGATCGTCGGCAGCACGCGGTCGATCCGGTCGGTCACCAACAGGAACACGGTGGACGGCGGCGGCTCTTCCAGCGTCTTGAGCAGCGCGTTGGCGCCCTCGGTCTGCAGCGCGTCGAGCGGGTAGATCACCACCACGCGCAGGCCCGCGCGATGCGTGCCCACGCCCACGGCCTCGATCAGCCCACGCACCTGCTCCATGCGGATGATCTTGCTGGGCGCCTTCTTCTTGCTGCTACCGCCGCCTTCGCCGTCACCATCGGCATCGCCCGTGCCGGCTTCCAGCGCCTCGGGGCGTACCACGGTGAAATCGGGGTGATTGCCCTGGCTGAACCAGTGGCAGGCGCCGCAGGTGTTGCACGGCTGGCCATCGGCCACGGGGGATTCGCACAGCAGGCCCTGGGCGAAATGCAGCGCCAGGTCGCGCTTGCCGATGCCCTGCTGCCCATGCAGCAGCAGCGCGTGCGGCAGCCGGTCGCGTAGCGCGGCCAGCCGTTGCCAGTCTTCTCGTTGCCAGGGATAAAGCATGCCGGATCAGTCAGTTAGCGCGATCGTCTCATGTATTGTCCGAGCTGTGCCCGTCCACATCAGCGTGCGCGTATATACCCAATAAATCAGAGACTTGAGATGATTTGCTCAAGCGTCACGCGAATCTCGTCGATCGAACGCGTGGCGTCGATCACGCGGAACCGGCCCGGCGCTTCGGCCGCGCGGCGCAGGTATTCGGCCCGGGTGCGTTCGAAGAACGCGCCCGATTCGGCCTCGAACTTGTCCGGCTCGCGGGCACTGGCCAGGCGCTGGGCCGCCGTCTCCAGCGGCACGTCGAACAGCAGCGTCAGGTCGGGCTGCAGATCGCCCTGCACCCATTGCTCCAGCACTTCCAGCCGCTCGCGCGGCAGCCCACGGCCGCCGCCCTGGTACGCAAAGGTAGCGTCGGTGAAGCGGTCGGAGATGACCCAGTCGCCGCGCGCCAGCGCCGGTTCGATGACCTCGGCAATATGCTCGCGGCGTGCCGCGAACATCAGCAGCGCCTCGGTCTCCAGGTCCATCTTCCGGTGCAGCAACAGGCCGCGCAGGTCTTCGCCCAGCGGCGTGCCGCCCGGCTCGCGGGTGGTCACAACGGTTGCGCGTTCGCGCAGGCGACCGGCGACCCATTCGATATGGGTGCTCTTGCCGGCGCCGTCGATGCCTTCAAAGGTGATGAATCTGCCGCGCATGAATTCAGGGCTTTCCGCGCTGGTACTTGTCGACCGCGCGATTATGTTCGGGGAGTGAGCTGGAAAAATGGCTGCTGCCGTCGCCTCGGGCCACGAAGTACAGCGCATCGGACGGCGCCGGCGTGGTGGCTGCGGCCAGCGAGGCCAGGCCTGGCAGCGCGATCGGGGTCGGCGGCAGGCCGGTCCGGGTGTACGTATTGTACGGGGTGTCGGTCTGCAGATCCTTCTTGCGCAGGTTGCCGTCGAAGGCGGGGCCGATGCCGTAGATCACGGTCGGGTCGGTCTGCAGCATCATGTTCTTGCGCAGCCGGTTCACGAACACGGCGGCAATCAGCGGCCGCTCGGCCGCCTGGCCCGTTTCCTTCTCGACAATCGATGCCATGACCAGCGCCTCGTACGGCGTCTTGTATGGCAGGTTGGGCGAGCGAGCGTTCCAGGCGTCGTTCAGGCGCTTCTGCATGGCCCGGTAGGCGTGCTTGTAGAGGTCCACGTCGCTGCTGCCGCGTGCGAACAGGTAGGTATCGGGAAAGAACAGGCCTTCCGGCGATGTCTCGGCCGCGCCGATGGCCTTCATCAGGTCGGCATCGGACAGGTTCTGCGTGTCGTGCTTCAGGGCCGGATTGGCATCCACGGCCGCGCGCATCTTGCGGAATTCCCAGCCCTCGATCACGGTGACCACATAGTGCGTGACCTCGCCCTTGGCCAGCTTTTCGATCACATCGAGCGGCGTCACGCCGGTCTCGAACTGATATCCGCCAGCCTTGAGTTCGGCGGCATGCCCGGTCACGCGGGCCAGCAACTGGAACAGGCGCGGGTCCATGCCCACGCCGCCGCGCTGGATCTGGCGGCCAACGCTGGCCACGCCGGAATTCGGCTTGATGATGACTTCGACGGGGGATGCGGACAGGGCCAGCGGCTGGCGGGCCCACCAGGCAAAGCCGCCGGCGGCGGCCATGGCAAAGACCAGCAATACCCCGACCAGGCGCAGGAACAGACGTTTCATGGCGTGAGAATAAACACCGGCCGCCATGTCCCCGCCGGCGGGTCGGGATCATTGGGGCGGCCGGTCGGAATGGCGACAGGCCCATATAATACCGGGAGCCTTGTGGCCAATGTGTCACCGAGCGTTACCTGACGGGCATCACCTGAAGGCCCGCAGTGATCCGTAACGCCGATCGCGTGCCGCCGGACACGCCGGCGTCGCCGTACGTTGTGTTCCGCACTTGCGCCCCCAATTTACCCATCCATCCGATTTTCAGGACCGTCCGCATGTCCGCCACTGAATTCCCGACCCTCGCCGACAGCTTCGCCGCCCTGCCCGCCGCCGGTATCGTGACCGCGCCCGCCGGCCTGGGCCTGATCCGCGTGGCCGGCGACGACGCCGCTGCCTTCCTGCACACCCAGCTGACCAATGCCGTGGAAGACCTGCCCGCCGATACGGCGCGGCTGGCCGGCTACTGCTCGCCCAAGGGGCGCCTGATGGCCAGCTTCCTGATGTGGCGCGATGCCGAAGGCGTCGTACTGCAGTTGTCGGCCGACATCCAGCCCGCCATCCAGAAGCGCCTGACCATGTTCGTGCTGCGCGCAAAGGCCAAACTGTCGGACCTGTCGGCCACGCACCGCGTGCTGGGCGTGGCCGGCGCCGGTGCCGAGGCCGCGCTGCGCCAGGCCGGGCTGCCCGCGCCGCAAGGCCCGCTGGCCGTGGCCCACGCCGATGGCGTCACGGTGATCCGCCTGGCCGATGCCGAAGGCGAGGCGCGCTGGCAGCTGGTTGCCGCCGCCGACCGCGCCGATGCCCTGCAGCAGACGCTGGGTGCCACGCTGGCGGCTGCCGACCCGGCATTCTGGGACTGGCTCGAGGTTGGCGCCGGCATCCCGCGCATCACGGCCCCGACGCAAGAGCAATTCGTGCCGCAGATGATCAACTTCGAGCTGGTGGGCGGCGTCAATTTCCGCAAGGGCTGCTATCCCGGCCAGGAAGTGGTGGCGCGCAGCCAGTATCGCGGCACGCTCAAGCGGCGCATGTGGCGCGTACAGGGCGAAGGCCCCGTGCCGGCCGCCGCCGCCGAGATCTTCCGTCCGGAAGACCCCGAACAGCCGTGCGGCATGGTCGTCAACGCCGCCGCGTCGCCGCTGGGCGGCTGGGACGGCCTGGCCGAACTCAAGATCGACGCCGCCGCCGGTGCGTTGCACCTGGGCGCCGCCAACGGACCGGCACTGTCCACGCGTGCGCTGCCGTACGAAGTGCCGCTGCCAAACGAGGCCGAATCGGCCAGCTGAACGCCCGGGGAACGCCGCCATGAGCGATCATCTCTACGTCTATTTCAAGATACCCGATGCGCACGCGGCTGACGCGCTGCCGCACTGGCACCGCTGGATGGAAACGGTCGCCGAGGCGACCGGGATTGGTGGTACGCTGATGCGCAGGCCCGAGACCCGAGCGGGCCTGCAGACGTGGATGGAGAGTTACGCCGATGTGCCGCCCGCGTTCGATGCCACGCTCGACGGGCTGTGGCGCCAGAGCGGGCTGGCGCAATGGATCAGCGGCGACCGGATGAGCGAGCGGTTCATCGATCTGGACGTGCTCTGACCGCGCGAGAGAAGCCGTAGAAAGGAAGCCCCCATGTGTCTGATACTGGTGGCCTGGCAATCGCACCCGGACTATGCCCTGGTGGTAGCTGGCAACCGCGACGAATTCTATGCCCGCCCGGCGGCGGCCGCGCACTGGTGGCAGGATGCCCACGAAGTGCTGGGCGGCCGCGACCTGGCGGAGGTGATTGGCGATGCCGGTACGTGGATGGGCGTCGCCAACGCCGAATCGCCCGAATGGCCCAATGATTCGCGCGCCCGCTTTGCGGCGCTGACCAATTACCGCGCCCCTTCCGAAAAACGTACCGATGCCCGCTCGCGCGGGGAACTGGTGTCGCATTTCCTGCGCGGCAACCAGACCGCCGACGAGTATCTGCACGACCTGGCCCGCGCACCCGGGGCGTACAACGGCTTCAACCTGCTGGCGAGCGATCTGCACGATCTCTGGTGGTACAGCAACCGGTCCAAGTCGCGCCAGCCGCAGAAGCTCAAGCCGGGCCTGTATGGCCTGTCGAACGCCCTGCTCGATACGCCCTGGCCCAAGGTGCGCAGCCGCGTGGGCGCCATGTGCGAGGTACTGGCCGCCGACCGCGGACAGCCCGGATCGGACCCCGAGCCCTACCTGCAGCTGCTGGCCGATGAAAAGCAGGCGCCCGACTGGGAACTGCCAAGTACCGGCGTGGCACCCGAATGGGAAAAGCTGCTGTCGTCGGCATTTATCCGTTCGCCCAGCTATGGCACGCGCGCCAGCACCGTGCTGCGCGTGCGGCACGATGGCCGCTTCGATTTTGTCGAGCGCAGCTTCGACGCCGATGGCAAGACTGGCGAGGTGTCGTACCAGGGCCGCCTGAAGGTGGCACGCGATACCGGGACCGTCCCGGCACCCCGGTAATCGTCATCGCAGCCGGGCCGCCCCCGGCCCGGGCTCGCGCCGCCGTTTGCAAAGCTGGCGTGCAAACTTTCACGGCGCGAGCAGAACCGCCAGTCCATCCTTCGGTCAGTCGGTCAGGTCCTTCGGCAGCTTGCCGCCATTGGCGGCCAGTTCCTGCATGACGCGCTTGTGCAGCCACATGTTCATCGCCGCGGAATCGTTCATGTCGCCGGTGTAGTTCAGCTCCTTGGCCAGCGCCTTGCGATGTTCGAGGCTGCTGTCGATGCCGAGCGCCTTCAGCGTATCGACGATCGATGTGCGCCAGTTGAGCGGTTGGCCGGCCTCGCTGGCCGCCTTGTCCATGACCGCTTCCACATCGACCTGTGACAACGATGGCTGCGCCTGTGCGGCGGCCGGCGCGGGCGCGCTGCCCGGCGGCGGCACGGCGCCCGGCGACGGCGCGTTCGGGCTGGCCGACGGCGACGTGGTGCCGGTCGTGGCGCTCGGCGTCGTGCCCGGCGTGGCGCTGGCGGTTGCGGACCCGCCCGACTGGCTGCGGTGCAGCAGCTTGTTGAGGATGTCCTTGAAGATGCTCATGATGGCCTCCGGTTTCAGGTAGACGGCCACGCCATCCCGCAAAATCCGTTCCTCCGCAGCCCTCTGCGACCGAATCCCCCCATTCCGCGAACGCTATGCCGACGCCGCGTCGGCCAGCAGCACCAGGTCCGCCAGCGCCTTGCCGCCCGCCGAGATATGCGTGCGCATGGCCTCGGCCGCAGCATCGGCCTGCCCGCTCAGAATGGCCTCGACCACCTGGCCGTGCTCGCGGTACGACGTCGCCACGCGTGCCTCGTTGATCAGGTCCTTGCGCTGCCAGTAGATCGCCAGCCGGCGCCGCAACTGCACGATCTGCTCCGACAGAAACGGATTGGCCGCCGCCTGGTACAGCACCTCGTGGAAGACCCGGTTCGCGTCGGCGTACGCCAGCGCATCGCGTTGGCGCGCCGGGACGCCGGCGGCCTCGTGCGAATCGGCCAGCGCACGGCGCCCTTCGGCCGAAATACGCCGGGTGGCCAGGCGGGCCACCACCCCTTCCATCTCGGCCAGCGTCTCGAACATCGCCACCAGCTCTGCCGCGGTGGGCTTGTGGACGAACATGCCCGCGCGCGGCGCGATCGACACCAGCCCCTGGGCGGCCAGCATCAGCAGCGCCTCACGCACCGGCGTGCGTGAACTGTCGAACTGCTCGGCCAGCCTCTTCTCGTCAATCTGCGCGCCGGGCCGCAGATCGCCCGCCTGGATGGCGGCGATCACGCTTTCGCGAATCCGATCTTGTAGCGATTGCATGGGTTTACCCTCTACCTTCCGCATAAAAATATCTGTAGCCTTTTTTAATATATCAAATCGGCTATGAGATATAACAAGATGGATGATACCTCACCCTCGCTGGCCATCGAAGGCCGCGTTGCCACCATCACGCTGCGCCGGCCCCATGTGGCCAACCGGCTCAGCCCGGCCGACCTGATTGCCCTGCGCGACCACGTTGCCGCCGTCAATGCCATGCCCGACGTGCTGGTGCTGTGCTTCGCCGCCACGGGCAAGTACTTCTGCAGCGGCTACGACATCGGATCGCTGGGCGGCAAGCCCGAGGAAGGCGCGGCCAGTTTCGGCGACGTGATCGACGCCATCGAGGCCGCGCGGCCCGCCACGATTGCCGCCATCCAGGGGGGCGTCTATGGCGGCGCCACCGACCTGTGCCTGGCGTGCGATTTCCGGATCGGCGTGCCCGGATGCGACATGTTCATGCCGGCCGCCCGGCTGGGCCTGCACTTCTATCGCGGCGGCATGGAACGCTATGTCTCGCGCCTGGGCCTGAACGCCGCCAAGCGGCTGTTCCTGACCGCCGACCGCATCGAGGCCGACGAGATGCTGCGCATCGGCTTCCTGACCGAGATGGTGAGCGCCGATGCGCTGGCCGCCCGCGTGGCGGCATTGAGCGCCCAGCTGGCCGGCATGGCGCCGATCGCACTGACCAGCATGAAGCGCCACCTCAACGACATCGCCTGTGGCCGGCTTGACGCCGACGCGCTGCAACGCGACATCCACCGCTCAGAAACCTCGGAAGACCTGCGCGAGGGCGCGGCGGCATGGAAGGAGAAACGAACCCCTGCGTTCCGCGGCCGATAGCCACGCCAGGCACAGCCGCGTCCATTCACTCAAGTGGCGAAACAGCTACGGAGGAGACATCATCATGACGACCACCCTGACCACCCTGACCACCCTGCCCCATCGCGCCGCGCTGGCCATCCTTGGCACGCTGTTCGCGGCGCTGCCCGTTGCCGCATCGGCGCAGACTTCTTACCCCAACAAGCCGATCCGGCTCGTGATCGGATTTCCGGCCGGGGGCGGCGCGGACAACACCGCGCGGCTCTATGGCGATGCGCTGAGCCGCGAGCTGGGGCAGCCGGTGGTGGTCGACAACCGGCCCGGCGCCGGCACCACGATTGCCGCCGAGTACGTCGCCAAGTCGGCGCCCGATGGCTACACGCTCTACATCGCCACGGCCAGCCTGATGGGCGGCGACAAGGTGCTGTACAAGAACATCCGCTACGAACCGTCCGACTTCGCGCCGATCACGAAACTGTCGGCCGCACCGCTGATCCTGGCGGTCAACAAGGACACAGGCATCCGGAACGTGCAGGACCTGATCGCGCAGGCCAAGGCGCACCCGGGCGCCATCAACTATTCGTCGTCGGGCAATGGCGTGATCACGCACCTGGCTGGCGTCTATTTCACCAAGCTGGCCGGCGTGCGCATGACGCACGTGCCGTACAAGGGCGGCGCGCCGTCGGCGCAGGCCGTGGCCGCCGGCGACGTGCAGGTGACGTTCGGCACGGCGCCATCGGTCAAGCCGATGATCGACACCCACAAGGTCGTACCGATCGCGGTCACATCGGCCCAACGCTCGAACGCCAACCCGCAGCTGCCGACCATCGCCGAAAGCGGGCTCAAGGGCTACGACCTGTCGGCCTGGTACGGGCTGTTCGCCCCCGCGAAAACGCCGCCCGAGATCATCGACAAGCTGTTCGCAGCCACCGCCCGCGTCATGGCCGACCCCGAACTGCGCAAGCGATTCCTGGCGCAGGGCGACGAGGTGTCGGTGTCGGCATCGGTGGCTGAATTCCGCGAATTTGCGGCCCGCGAAGGCAAGATCGGCGTGGACCTGGCGCAGTCCAGCGGCGCGAAGATCGACTGATGCCGGCCCGCGCACCGAACCTGAAGGAGTCAAGCATGACAACGCCAAACGGCCCCCTCCACGGCATCACCGTCGTCGACCTCACGCGCGTGCTGGCCGGCCCGTACTGCACGATGATGCTGGCCGACCTGGGCGCCCGCGTCATCAAGATCGAGAATCCCGACCGGGGCGACGATTCGCGCCAGGTGGGGCCGTTCGTCGATGGCGAGTCGGCCTATTTTGCGTCGGTGAACCGCAACAAGTCGTCGATCGCGCTCGACCTCAAGGACGCGTCGGACCGCGCGGTGCTGGAAAGGATGCTGGAAGGCGCCGACGTGCTGGTGGAAAACTTCCGCGCCGGCGTGATGGACAAGCTCGGCTACACATGGGAGATGCTGCGCGCCCGCTATCCGCGCCTGGTGTATGCGTCGATCTCGGGCTTCGGCCAGACCGGCCCCTACCGCAACCGGCCCGCCTACGACATGGTGGTGCAGGCCATGGGCGGCCTGATGAGCGTGACCGGCGAGCCCGGCGGCAATCCGGCGCGCGTGGGCGTGTCGATTGGCGATATCGGCGCGGGCCTGTATGCCACCATCGGCATCCAGGCCGCGCTGCTGCGCCGCGCCGCTACCGGGCTGGGCGAACGGGTCGATATCTCGATGCTCGATTGCCAGGTGGCGCTGCTGGAAAATCCCATCGCCCGTTTTTCGGCCACCGGCAACGTGCCGAAGCCGCTGGGCACGCGGCACCCGTCGATCACGCCGTTCGACATGTTTGCCACGCAGGACGGCTTTATCGTGATTGCGGTGGGCAACGACGCCTTGTTCGACCGGCTCTGCCGCGCCCTGGCGCGGCCGGAATGGGCCGACGACCGCCGGTTCGCGTCGGTCCCGGCCCGCAACGAACACCATGCCGACCTGAAGCAATGCCTGGAAACGCGTCTGCGCGAGGCACCGACCGCCGAATGGGAAGCCATCCTGGAGGCCGCCGGCGTGCCGCATGGTCCATTGAACGGGGTGCCGCAGATCATGGAGAACGCCCACGTCGAGGCCCGGCAGATGCTGCTCGACGTTGGCATCGGCGCCGACAAGTCGCTGCGCGTGGCAGGCAATCCGATCAAGATCGGCGACGCCTGGCAGACCGGCGCGGTGCGGCCGGCCCCCCGGCTCGACGAGGACCGCGAGGCGCTGCTGCGCGAGTTCGGCGCGTAGCCGAAAACCGAGGAACCGGCAGACTCAGCCGATGCGCTTGCGCATCTCGACGTGCGGAATGCCGGCTTCCTCGAATTCCTCACCGACCTGCTCGAAGCCCACGCGCGCGTAGAACGGCGCGGCGTGGGTCTGGGCATTGAGAATCAGTGCCGGGTAGCCCAGTTCGGCGGCCTTGGCCATCAGCGCGTCCAGCACCCTGGCGCCCACGCCGGTGCCGCGCGCCACCTTGAGCACGGCCATGCGGCCGATATGGCCATCCGACAGCAGCCGGCCCGTGGCCACCGGCGTGCCATCGGCGGCAAACGCCAGCGCGTGCCAGCTTGGGGCGTCCATGTCATCCCACTCCAGTTCCACCGGCACGCCCTGCTCCTCCACAAACACGCTGTAGCGGATGGCGCGCGCACGTTCGCGGGCTTCATCCCAGGGGCAGACCAGTACGGAATCGGCGGAAACGGACATGATGTTCGAGGGGCGGGGAAGTCTGGAAAGACGCAATCATACGACGGCAGGCCCGTGACGGCGGTCAAGGTGATGCAGCAGGGCCGTGCGATTATCGGCCATCGGCCGCACCATCCTAGGGATTACCCCCTCTGCCAACCCTTGGCGAAATTTGTATGATGACCTGACTACCCGATGACGTGACGATGATGTTCCAGAAGATTCCCGCCCGTGCGCTGACCGACAGCGTGGCCGAACAGCTACTCGAAAAGATCGAAGGCGGCGCTTTTCCGCGTGGCGCCAAGCTACCCACGGAGGCCGTGCTGTCGGAGGAGTTCGGCGTCAGCCGCACCGTAATCCGCGAGGCCATTGCGCGGCTGAAATACGAAGGGCTGGTGGAATCGCGCCAGGGCAGCGGCGTTTTCGTCACGGAACAGGCCGGCATCCGGCCGCTACGCATCGACTACACCGACGTCGGCACCCTTGAATCGGTGCTGCAGATCGTCGAACTGCGACGTTCCATCGAAGCCGAGGTGGCCGCGCAGGCCGCCCGCCGCCGCACCGATGCCGCCATGGCCGGCATCGACGCCGCGCTGGCCCGTCTGGATGCCGAGGTGGCCGCCGGCGGCGACGGCGTGGACGCCGACGTGGGCTTTCACCGCGCCATCGCCGAAGCCACCGGCAACCCCTACTTTCTCAAGACACTGGCGTTCCTGAGCCAGTACCTGGAAACCGCCACCCGCGTGACCCGTACCAACGAGGCGCGCCGCGAGGACTTCTCGCGCCAGGTGCGCGAGGAACACCAGGCCATCGTCGCCGCCATTCGTGCCGGCGACCCCGACGCCGCGCGCAATGCCGCGCAGAACCACATGTACAACGCGGCGCGCCGCCTGTCGCAACTGGGCGACGACGATGCTGCCGCCGGCGACCTGCCGCAAGGCCCGTCGCATTAATCCCGCTTTCAGGAGATTTCCATGTCCAGGAATATTGGTGTCATCGGCTTGGGCGCGATGGGCTATGGCGTGGCGCAGTCGCTGCTGCGCGCCGGCTTCAAGGTCCATGCGTTCGATCTGCGCGATGAAGTGCTGCGCCGCTTTGCCGACGCCGGCGGCGTGCCCTGCGGCAGCCCGGCCGAACTGGGCGAACGCTGCGACGTGGTGATCACGCTGGTGGTCAACGCCGCGCAGACCGAAGCGGTGCTGTTCGGCGAACGGGGTGCCGTGCCGGCCATGGCCGCGGGCAAGCTCGTGATCGCCAGCGCCACCGTGCCCCCCGGTTTTGCCGAGGCGCTGGGCAAGCGCCTGGCCGAAAAGGGCCTGCTGCTGATCGACGCGCCGGTCTCGGGCGGCGCCGCCCGCGCGGCCACTGGCGAAATGACGATGATGACGTCAGGACCGGCCGAAGCCTACGCGCTGGCCGAAGACGTGCTGGGCGCCATCGCCGGCAAGGTCTATCGCCTGGGCGACGCCCATGGTGCCGGCTCGAAGGTCAAGATCATCAACCAGCTGCTGGCTGGCGTGCATATCGCCGCCGCGGCCGAAGCCATGGCGCTGGGCCTGCGCGAAGGCGTGGACCCGGACGCGCTCTACGACGTGATCACGCACAGCGCCGGCAATTCGTGGATGTTCGAAAACCGCGTGCCGCACATCCTGGCCGGCGACTACACGCCGCTGTCCGCCGTCGATATCTTCGTCAAGGATCTGGGCATGGTGCTCGATACCGCGCGCACCAGCAAATTCCCGCTGCCACTGTCGGCCGCCGCGCACCAGATGTTCATGATGGCGTCCACCGCCGGCCACGGCGGCGAGGATGATTCGGCCGTCATCAAGATCTTCCCGGGCATCGAACTGCCGGCCGGCAAAGGCAAGGAGTAAGGCGATGACGACCGATCGCCAGAACCGCCCGAATGGCCCCAATGGCCCGAATACGCCGCTGCTGGGCTGCATCGCCGACGACTTTACCGGCGCCACCGACCTGGCCAACACGCTCGTGCGCAACGGCATGCGCACCGTACAGACCATTGGCGTGCCCACGTCGACCGTGGAAGCCGACGCCATCGTCGTCGCGCTGAAGTCGCGCACGATTCCGGCGGCCGACGCCGTGGCGCAATCGCTGGCGGCGCTGGCCTGGCTGCGTGAACAGGGCTGCCGCCAGTTCGTGTTCAAGTATTGCTCGACGTTCGATTCGACTGACACCGGCAATATCGGCCCGGTGGCCGAGGCCCTGCTCGACGCGCTGGGCAGCGATTTCACGATCGCCTGCCCGGCCTTCCCCGAAAACGGCCGCACGATCTTCCGTGGCCACCTGTTCGTGGGCGACGCGCTGCTCAACGAATCGGGCATGGAGCACCATCCGCTCACGCCGATGACCGATGCCAACCTGGTGCGCGTGCTGCAGCGCCAGAGCCGGGCCAAGGCCGGCCTGCTGCGCTATGACACCGTGGCCAAGGGGCCCGAGGCCGTGCGCGCCCGCATCGACGCCCTGCGCGCCGAGGGCGTGAAGCTGGCCATTGCCGATGCGATCTCCGACGCCGATCTGTTCACGCTGGGCGAAGGCTGCGCGGCGCTGCCGCTGATCACGGGCGGGTCGGGCATTGCGCTGGGCCTGCCGCAGAACTTCCGCCGCGCCGGGCTGCTGCCCGTGCGCACCGACGCCGCCGATGTGCCGGCCGTCAATGGCCACGGCGTGGTGCTGGCCGGCAGCGCATCACGCGCCACGAACGGCCAGGTGGCGCACTGGATCGCCCAGAAACGCCCCGCCTTGCGGATCGATCCGCTGCGCCTGGCGCGTGGCGAGGCCGTGGCCGACGAGGCCCTGGCCTTTGCCCGCGATCATGACGAGCCGGTGCTGATCTACGCCACCGCGCAACCCGAACAGGTCAAGGCCGTGCAGGCCGAACTGGGCGTGGCGCGCGCGGGCGAACTGGTCGAGCACGCGCTGGCCTGCATTGCGGCCACGCTCAAGGCGCGCGGCACGCGCCGCTTCGTGGTGGCTGGCGGCGAAACGTCGGGCGCGGTGGTGCAGGCGCTGGGCGTGCAGTCGCTGCGCATCGGCCGCCAGATTGCGCCCGGCGTGCCGGCCACGGTCACGCTCGATGCCGAACCGCTGGCGCTGGCCCTGAAATCGGGCAACTTCGGCGGCGAGAACTTCTTCGACGAAGCCTTGCAGGCGCTGGGAGCCGCGCGATGAGCCTGACCATGAGCCAGAACGAAAGCGCGCTGCGCGAAGAGATCTGCCGCGTCGGCGCCAGCCTGTTCCAGCGCGGCTACACGGTCGGCACGGCCGGCAACATCAGCGCCCGCCTGGAAGACGGCTGGCTGATCACGCCCACCGATGCCTGCCTGGGCACGCTCGACCCGGCCAGGGTGGCCAAGGTGGCCACCGACGGCACCTGGGTATCGGGCGACAAGCCGTCGAAGACGCTGACGCTGCACCGCTGCGTCTACGACAACAACCCGAACGCCCACGGCGTGGTGCATACCCATTCGACGCATCTGGTGGCCCTGACGCTGGCCGGCGTCTGGCAGCCCGACGACGTGCTGCCGCCGATCACGCCGTACTACGTGATGAAGGTCGGCCATATCCCGCTGATTCCGTACCACCGGCCCGGCGACCCCGCTGTGGCCGCCCGCGTGGCGCAGCTGGCCCGCGAGGTACGCGGCGTGCTGCTGGCGCGCCTGGGCCCGGTGGTGTGGGAAGACAGCGTGTCGCGCGCGGCCTGGGCGCTGGAGGAGCTGGAAGAAACCGCCCGGCTCTGGATGATGCTGCGGGACAAGCCCGCCCCGCTCGATGAAGCCGCGCTGGCGGAACTGCGCGACACGTTCAAGGCGAGGTGGTGAACCTGTAATACCTACCGACTGATTGTTTCTCCCCTCTCCCGCCTGGCGGGAGAGGGGCCGGGGGAGAGGGCCAGCGCATCCCCCAGGCGACGCCACAAAACAAACGCCCCTGCCCTTTCCCCAACCCTCTCCCGCCCTGCGGGAGAGGAAGCAAACCGGCTGAATTTTCAATACACGTGGAGACCTTCCAGATGACCGCTTCCAACCCCGCGGTGGGGACCCCTGCCGCCGACGCACGGCTCGACGCCGACGCCGCCACCGAAAAGACTGCCTACACCAAGGTGTTCTGGCGCATCATGCCGTTCCTGATGCTGTGCTACGTGATCGCCTATCTCGATCGCGTCAACGTGGGCTTCGCCAAGCTGCAGATGGCGCAGGACCTGCAGTTCTCGGAGACCGTGTTCGGCCTGGGCGCCGGCCTGTTCTTTATCGGCTACTTCCTGTTCGAGGTGCCCAGCAACCTGCTGATGCACCGCATCGGCGCGCGCGTCTGGATCGCGCGGATCATGATCACGTGGGGCATCATCTCGGCCGCGTTCGTGTTCGTGCAGACGCCCACGCAGTTCTACGTCATGCGCTTCCTGCTGGGCCTGGCGGAGGCGGGCTTCTATCCGGGTGTGATCCTGTACCTGACGTACTGGTATCCCTCGCACCGCCGCGCCAAGATGATCGCGCTGTTCATGTCGGGCATCCCGGTGGCCGGCATGTTCGGCAACCCGCTGTCGGGCTGGATCATGGACGCGTTCCACGACACCCACGGCTGGGCCGGCTGGCAATGGATGTTCTTTATCGAGGCGCTGCCCGCGTTTGCCATCGGCATCGTGACGATCTTCGTGCTGCGCGACGGCATCGACAAGGCGCCGTGGCTCAGCCATGACGAAAAGCGCGTGCTCAAGCGCAATATCGAGGAAGACGAGCGCGCCGCATCGGCCGCCGCCGCGGCCAATGGCCAGCGCGACATGCATTCGCTGGGCGCCGTGTTCAGCGACCGCCGCGTCTGGTGGATGTGCCTGATCTACTTCTGCTTCGTGACCGGCCAGTATGCGCTGACGTTCTGGATGCCGACCCTGGTCAAGGCCAGCGGCGTGACCGGCAACCTCAACATCGGCCTGCTGTCCGCCATCCCGTTCATCTGCGCGATCGTCGTCATGAACATCCTGGGCCACAGCGCCGATGCCCGCCGCGAACGCCGCTGGCACCTGATCGTGCCGGCGCTGATGGGTGCCACGGGCTTTGCGATTGCGGCGTCCTTCACCCACAATACCCCGGTGGCCATTGCGGCGCTGTCGCTGGCCGCGGCCGGTGTGCTGACCTGCGCGCCGCTGTTCTGGTCGCTGCCGACCGCGTTCCTGAGCGGCATTGCCGCCGCGTCGGGCATCGCCGTGGTCAACTCGGTGGGCAACCTGGCAGGCTTTGTGTCGCCGTACATGGTGGGCGCGCTCAAGGACCTGACGCAGAGCACGCAATTGCCGATGTATGTGCTGTCTGCCATCCTGATCGTGGGCGCCCTGCTGGTGTGGCTGACCCCGGCCCGGCTGGTCAACCGCTGATCGAACCTGAAGTTCAAGGAGACCTGACATGCCGCGCTTTGCCGCGAACCTCTCGATGATGTACACGGAACACGACTTCCTGGACCGCTTTGCCGCTGCGGCAAAGGACGGCTTCCAGGCCGTGGAGTACCTGTTCCCGTACGACCATCCGGCCGCCGAGATCCGCCAGCGGCTGGACGCGCACGGCCTGACCCAGGCCCTGTTCAACGCGCCGCCGGGCGACTGGGCCGCCGGCGAGCGCGGCATCGCCGCCCTGCCCGGGCGCGAGACCGAGTTCCGCAACGCGTTTTCCAAGGCGCTGGAATACGCGGCCGTGATCGGCAACGACCGCGTGCACGTGATGGCCGGCCTGGTGCCGGCCGACGCCGACCGCGCCCGCTGCCGCGCCGTCTATCTGGAAAACCTGGCCTACGCCGCCGCGTCGGCCGCCGCGCACGGCATCACGGTGCTGATCGAGCCGATCAACACGCGCGACATGCCGGGCTACTTCCTGAACCGTCAGGACGACGGGCAGGCCATCTGCCAGCAGGTGGGCGCCGCCAACCTGAAGGTGCAGTTCGACTGCTACCACTGCCAGATCGTGGAAGGCGACATCGCCAAGAAGCTGGCACGCGATGTTGCCGGCATCGGCCATATCCAGATTGCCGGCGTGCCCGAGCGACACGAGCCGGACATCGGCGAACTGAACTACCCGTACCTGTTCGACGTGATCGACCGGCTCGGCTACACGGGCTGGATTGGCTGCGAGTACCGGCCGCGTGCCGGCACGTCCGAGGGCCTGGGCTGGCTCAAGCCGTACCTGAAGCGTTGATCCTCTGAAACCCACAGGATTGTTGCAACCATGAACGTACTGATTACCGGCGGTGCCGGATTCCTGGGCCTGCAACTGGCCCGCCTGCTGCTCAAGCGCGGCACGCTGAACCTGGACGGCCGCGCCGTCACGATCGACAGGCTCACGCTGCTCGACGTGGTGGCGCCCCAGATCGACGATGCCCGCGTGCGCGTGGTGACGGGCGACCTGTCCGACCCGGCCGTGCTGGCGCAGGCCATCGACCGGGATACCGGCGCGATCTTCCACCTGGCCGCCGTGGTCAGCGGCCAGGCCGAGGCCGATTTCGACCTGGGCATGCGCGTAAACCTGGACGCCTCGCGGGCACTGCTGGAAACGTGCCGCCAGGTCGGCCACGTGCCGCGCGTGGTGTTCACGAGTTCGGTGGCCGTCTATGGCGGCAAGCTGCCGGCCGTGGTACGGGACGATACCGCGCTGAATCCGCAGTCTTCGTACGGCGCGCAGAAGGCCATCGGCGAGCTGCTGCTGTCCGATTACAGCCGCAAGGGCTTTGTCGATGGCCGCGTGCTGCGCCTGCCGACGATCAGCGTGCGGCCCGGCAAGCCCAATGCCGCCGCGTCGTCGTTTGCCAGCGGCATCATCCGCGAACCGCTGTCGGGCGTGGCGGCCAACTGCCCGGTACACCCGGACACCGCGCTGTGGCTGCTGTCGCCGCGCGGCGCGATCCAGGCGCTGGTCAATGGCATCGAACTGGACGGCGCGCGCTTTGGCAACCGTCGCGTGGTGAACCTGCCGGGCCTGTCGGTGACGGCCGCGCAAATGGTGGACGCCCTGCGCCGCGTGGCCGGCGATGCGGTGGCAGACCGCGTGACCTGGCAGCGCGAGGAGCGCATCGAGAAGATTGTGGGTACCTGGCCGGCGGCTTGGGACCCTTCCCGCGCGCTGGAACTGGGCTTTGTCAGCGACGCCAGCTTTGACGATGTGATTCGGGCTTATGCGGAGGATGCGGGGATCTCGCTTTGAGTGAGCCGTATCGCTATTGAGCCGCTGGCCCTCTCCCCCGCCCCTCTCCCGCCTTGCGGGAGAGGGGAGAGAACAAGAAGCACGGCAACCGCTGTTGGTGTGCTCCCCTCTCCCGCTCTGCGGGAGAGGGCCGGGGGAGAGGGCGAGCGCCTCAAACCCTCCCCCCGCTTTACGCAGCGGGCCTGGTTACCTCCCACGCCTCGATCTGCTCCCTCACCTGCGCCGGAATCGGCGCCGACTTCTGGGTGTTCGGGTCCGCGCACACGTAGACGATCTCGCCGGTGATCAGGTGTTCGTCGCCGCGGTACATCTCCACGCGGAACAGCAGGCTCGACCGGCCCAGCCGCGCCATGCGGCCGCGGATATCGAGCATGTCGTCGAAGCGTGCCGAGGCGTGGTATTCGAGCGTCGACTTGACCACGAAGATGTCCACGCCATGCGCGTGCAGCACGTCTTCGGGGTAGCGGATGCCCACCGCGCGCCAGTATTCGGTCACGCAGATATCGCAGTAGGTCAGGTAGTGCGCGTTGAAGACGATCGACTGCGGATCGACCTCGGCCCAGCGCACGCGCAGCGGCATGCTGTGGCGGAAATCCTCTTTGGCCATCTGGCACAGGCTCCCAATGAAAAACGGGGCGCTCCGTGGAACGCCCCGCCCGATGACAGGCTTATTGCGGCTTGTTCAGCCCGAGCTTCTCGATGATCGCGCGCTCGCGCTTGACCGTGTCTGCCGCAAATGCCGCGTACTGGGTGGAGCTCATGTAGTACGGCTCCATGTCGAACTTGGCCAGCGATTCGCGGTAGTTCGGCATTTCCATGGCCTGCTTGAACGCGTCATGCAGCTTCTTGACGATGGCCGGATCGGTGCCCTTGGGCGCCACCAGGCCAAATGGCGAGGTCTGCACGATGCCCATGCCCAGTTCCTTCAGCGTCGGCACGTTCGGGAAGCGTGCCGACCGCTTGTCGCCCCAGGTGGACAGCAGGCGCAGCTTGCCCGATTCCACGTACTGGGCCCAGGCCGGCGTATCGGCCACCGACATCACATGGCCGCCCAGCAGCGCCTGCATCGACTCCGAGTTGCCCTTGTACGGGATGTGCGAGAACTGCACGCCCTGGCGCATGGCCAGGTCTTCCATGGTCAGGTGCAGCGTGGTCATCGATCCCGGCGAACCGTAGGTCAGCTTGCCCGGATTGGCCTTGGCGTAGGCGATGTAGTCCTGCATCGTCTTGATCGGCGAATCGGCCGGCACCACCAGGCCAAACGAATAGCCGGCCAGGTTGATGATGTAGCTCAGGTCCTTGACCGGGTCCCAGTTGATCTTGGTGGTGTACGGCAGGCGGTACACGGGCATGGCCACCTGGGCCAGCGTGTAGCCGTCCGGGGCCGTGGACTGCATCATCTGCGCGGGCAGCACGCCGCCGGCGCCGGGCTTGTTCTCGACGATCACGGGCTGGCCCAGGATCTTCGAGGCGTTTTCCGCCAGCACGCGGAACGGGATGTCGGTGGAACCGCCGGCCGTGTAGCCGATGATCAGGCGAATCGGGCGATTCGGGAATTTGTCCGCCTGGGCGTGTGCCGGCATGGCGGCCAGTCCAACTGCGGCCGAAGCGGCGATCAGGCCCACCTGGGCCATAAAGTGGCGGCGTTGCATGAGTGTTGTCTCCTTCTGCTGCAAAAATGCACTGTTGCGACTTCGATAAACCGTGAAACAGATGCAGGCCCGCCCCGGTTGTTATGGGCAGGGGTCAGGCCAGAATTCGTTGATTGACTATGTCTGGAACGCCTCCCGCAGCGCAGCGATGGCGTCGGCATGGGCGCCTGCCACGGCATGGATAAAGCGTCCCATCTTGAAGAAATCGTGAATCATCGTCGGGTAGTCGGCCAGCGTGGCGGCCACACCGGCCCCTTGCAGCTTGGCGGCGTAGGCCACGCCTTCGTCGTGCAGCGGGTCGTAGCCGGCCACGGCGATCCATGCCGGGCATACGCCTCGGACGTCGGCCCCGTGCCCGCCACCGTCGAGCGGCGCAAAGCGCCAGTCGTCGCGGCTGGCATCCTGGTCCAGATACTGGCCAAAGAACCACTGGATCATGTCGGCCGTCAGCAGGTAGCCATCGGCCAGCGCATGGTGCGACGGGGTGTCCTGGCGCGCACTGGTGCCGGGATAGATCAGCATCTGCAGCACGGGCTTCAGACCGGTATCGCGCGCCTCGACGGCACAGGCCGCCGCCAGCGTACCGCCCGCGCTGTCGCCGCCGATGGCGATCCGGGCGGGGTCGGCGCCTAGCCGGGCCGCTTCGTCGAATACCCAATGCAGCACGTCGAACGCGTCGTTGGCGGCGGTCGGGAATTTCCACGCCGGACCGAGCCGATAGTCCACGGACAGCACCAGGCAATCGGCGCCATTGCAGAACACGCGGCACAGCGAGTCATGCGAATGAATGCTGCCGACCGTGAACCCGCCGCCGTGGAAGTAGACCAGCAGCGGCAGCGGGTCGGCCCAGCTGGCTTCGCGCGGCGCATAGAGCCGCACCGGAATCGCATACCCATCGCGGGCCGTGACCGCGAAATCCTCGACGCTGTGTACCGCTGCCGGCGACAGATCCAGAATCGGCGCGCTCTTTTCGTAGCCGATCTTGGCGTCCGCCGGGTCCATCGTATGGATCGCCGGACGCTTGGCCCGCGCAATCAGTTCCAGCAGCTGCGCGACCTGGGGGTCGAGCGGCTGGGCAGGCAAGCCGGGAACGGACGGAGAAAGCTGAGCGGACATAGGAACAGTCGAAATCGGACAATCGGCCATGTTAGACCGATACCGACCGGGGGCACACCGGGATCACAGGCTCAACAACAATTCGAATTGTGAACGGTCGTTCGATTTCCGTATCATGCCAGCCTTTCCGGCCTGCAGCATTACGAAATAACCCTCAAGACAACTCCTGAAGCACCTTTTGCGCGATCACCGGCCATGCTTGCGATGCTGCCGGGCGCACGTTCCGCGCCTATGCTTGTAGGGGCGTGCAACGCCAGCACGGCACCCCCACTAAACAGGAGACACCATGACAGGCGAACACTTGCAGGTTGTGCATGGGGATATCACGAGGATGGAGGTCGATGCCATCGTCAACGCGGCCAATAGCGGGCTGCAGGGCGGAGGCGGCGTGGACGGCGCCATTCACGGCGCGGGCGGGCCGGCCATCGGGGCCGCTTGCCGGGCGATTCGCGATGCCCAGGGCGGGTGTCCGACTGGCGAGGCGGTGATCACCACGGGCGGGCTGCTGCCGGCCCCCTATGTCATCCACGCCGTGGGGCCTGTGTGGAAAGGCGGCAGCGCGAATGAAGATGCCCTGCTGGCCAGCGCCTATCGGAACAGCATCCGGCTGGCGGGCGAACATCATCTGCGCACGGTGGCGTTTCCGAACATCAGCACGGGCATCTACGGCTTCCCGCGCGAGCGCGCCGTCGATATCGCCATCGCGGCGGTGCGCGAGGCATTAGGCCGCGCCCCGTCGATCGAGCAGGTGACCTTTGTCTGCTTCGACGACGAGAACTACAAGCTGTATCGCGAGCGGCTCAAATAGGCGGCAGCGCGCTGGCGGCTACGGTTCGAGCCGCCTGTGCGCGCCCTTCCTTCCCGCGTGCCACTACGGCAGCGCGCTGCGGATCAGCAGATTGATCCGCTCGGGCTGCTCGTGGATGACCCAGTGCGTGCCTTCGGGAATGCGTTCCAGGCGCAGGTCCGGCACGAAATCTTCGAGCCCGTCCACCAGCGACTTTGGCAGCGCGCGGTCGTTTTCGCCCCAGATCACCAGGGTAGGCACCCGGATCACGAACATCGCGGGGTCCAGCCGCGAGATATCCGGCGCGGTCTCGCCCGGCGCCGGCGGGTGCATCGGCGTGGCCCGGTAGTAGTTGACGCCGCCGGTCAGCGGGTGCGAATCGTCGTCGCCGGGCGCCGACCATGCCGCGTGATACTTCGCGCGGGTCTCGCCCGTGAACCAGGCCGGCACGGCGCCCGCCTCGCCCGTCAGCATCTTTTCCAGCAAGGCAAAGTCGTTGGCCGCCAGCGCCTGCTCCGAACCGGGCTTGCGCAGCCAGTTCATGTAGGCCGACGCCTGCTGCTGCGCCGGATCGGCCGACAGCGCCCGGGCGAACAGGTATGGGTGGGGCGAGTTGATGATGACAAAGCGTTCGACCAGCTGCGGAAACTGCGCCACCAGATTCCAGCAGACCGCCCCGCCCCAGTCGTGCGCCACGATCGTGCATCGCTCGTAGCCCAGCACCCGGATGAACTGCACCAGGTCTTCGACCAGCAGCTTCGGCTTGTAGGCGTCGGGCGACGCCGGTTTGCTCGACAGGTTGAAGCCGCGCAGGTCGGGCGCCACCGCGAAGTGGGTCTGCCCGAATTCCGCCAGTTGCCGCTCCCACGCGTACCAGAACTCGGGGAAGCCATGCACGAACAGGATCAGCGGCTTGCCCTGCTCGCCCGCACTGCCGTAATGCAGCCGCGTGCCATTGGGCAGGTTGGCGAACTGCAAATGATGGATCACGGCGGGTGCGGTCATCGTTGTCTCCCTGGCTATGTCTGCCATCACAGGTCTCCCGATCGACGATGCAAGAAAGTGGCCAGGTCAGCCGCGCAGCGCGGCAACCAGGCCGGCGCGGACTTCGGGCTTGTCGCCGAACGGATCGCCAGGATTACGCTGGTTGACGATGTCCTCCATGCGGTTGCGCACCGTGGCCAGGGCCTGCGGGTGGGAATAAATATAGAAGCTTTCGTCGCGAATGGCATCGAACGTCATCTGCGCGACGTCCGCCGCGGTGACCTTGCCCGAATTGACTGCCTTGTCCGACAGCGCCTGCGACACCATCTGCGAGCGCGTCGGCGGCGCGTCGTTGGCCAGGCCGGCAGGCCGGTTGCGCTGCGACTGGCTGATGCCGGTCGGCACGAAGTATGGGCACAGTACCGAGCAGCGCACCTGTTCGGTGACCAGGCTCAGGTCCTGGTAGAGCGTTTCGGTGAGCGACACCACCGCGTGCTTGGACACGTTGTAGACGCCCATCGCTGGCGGGTTCAGCAGGCCGGCCATCGACGCCGTATTGACGATGTGGCCCTGGAAGCCGGGGTCCTTCTTCGCGGCTTCGAGCATCAGCGGCGTGAAGATGCGCACGCCGTGGATCACCCCGTACAGGTTGACGCCGAGCACCCACTCCCAGTCCTTCTCGGAGTTTTCCCACAGCAGGCCGCCCGCACCGACGCCGGCGTTGTTGAAAACCAGGTTGACCTCGCCGAAGGCCGTCATGGCCGCATCGGCCAGCGCCTGAACCTGTTCGGCTTTCGAGACATCCGTGCGCAGCCCGATCACCTGGGCGCCCTGCGCCTTGAACTCGGCCACCGCGGCGTCGAGCGCATCTTCCTGGACATCGGCCAGCACAAGCTTCATGCCCGACTGGGCGCCAATCCGCGCGAACTCCTTGCCGAATCCCGATGCGCCGCCGGTAATGACGGCGACCTTGCCTTCGAACTGCTTCATGGGTGTCTCCTCCGTTTTCGGATATGCCCGGATATGTCCGGATACGTCTTGTATTGATGTTCTTTGCTCCCCTCTCCCGCAAGGGGGTGAGGGGCAAACACTGCACCACTGCGTGCCTTAGCCCGCCGCCTGCACGTGATAGCCCTGACGCGGGAAATGCACGTTGACCGCGCCTGCACGCGGGTCCTGCCGGCGAATGGTGACCACGTGCTCGGTCAGCGTCAGCAGTACACCGGCCACCGGGTCCTTCGCGTAGTCGGTGGGGGTGACCGTGACTGCGTCACCGGCCGCAAAGCCGGCGCCGGGCAGGATGGTCGTGTCGTGTGGCAGCGGGTCGTGATCATAGGCATCGGCAATGGCGGATTCGGCAGGAATCACGCGCAGCTTGCCGTGCCCATACGCCTGCATGCGCGCGAACCAAGTCTTGACCAGCGGATAGCCGTCGAGCAATGCCGCCAGCGTCGGGGCCCGCCGGATAAACCAGATGCAGTGAAACAGCGAGAAATCGGCAATCGACAGCTCCGGACCGGCCACATGCTGCAGGCCGGTGGACAACTGCTCCTGCAGCTGCGCGAAGGTCTCGTGCAGCATCGCCGCCGCCTCCGGCAACGGCATGCGCAGCGCGTTGGAGTCGCCGCGCATGGCCTTGCGGTCCGCCATGAAGGCCTGGATCTGCCCCGGCGACAGGTGCGACAGCATCGCCTGCACGCCGGCCGGCTGCATGGCGTAGGTCACGGTGGCCGTAAACAACGCGCTGTCGATCCAGGCCGCCATGATGCGCGACGGCGCGGCCTGCGCCACCGGATACAGCGGCGGATTGGGCGCCATGCGGTCCAGCACCGCGCAAATCAATG
This sequence comes from Cupriavidus sp. 94F1, assembly GCF_057798875.1. Lineage (NCBI taxonomy): Bacteria > Pseudomonadati > Pseudomonadota > Betaproteobacteria > Burkholderiales > Burkholderiaceae > Cupriavidus > Cupriavidus sp. 94F1. The sequence goes on along the minus strand of NZ_JBYOJT010000006.1, from coordinate 202,969 downwards.
CCGTATCGCAATAGATATCGGCGCCGATCTGCATGACCGGCGTGCGGCGGTAGCCGCCGGTCAGCGCCGTGACATCGGGCTTGGGCATGATGGGCGGAATTTCCACCGCGCACCAGGTCAAGCCCTTGGCGCCCAGCACGAGCCGGATTTTCTCGGAAAACGGCGATGTTGCGTATTGATGAAGGATGATGTCGGGCATCTTGGCCTTTCAGGAGGAGAGAGATCGCGAAAGATCGACTCCTGCTTAATCGAGCAGATCCGGCTGTTCTTTAACGATACGTGCGTATAACGGCTGGAACTGGAACCAGCCGGCCTGCGCCGTACCGACGATCGCGTAGGCCTGGCTGGCCGCCGCATCGCTGATCACCTTCGGTGCCTGGCCCGTCCGGGCGGCCGCCGATTCGGCCAGGATCTGTACCTGGCACGACCGCTCCATCGTGATGAACCACCAGGCGGCCTCGTCCACGGTCTTGCCCACCGTCAGCAGGCCATGGTTCTGCAGGATGGCCGCCTTGTTCGGGCCCAGCGCGTTGGCGATACGCTGGCCTTCGTCCAGTTCGACCACCACGCCGCCAAAGTCGTCGTACAACGCATGGTCGTTGTAGAACGCGCAGACGTCCTGGGTCAGCGGATCGAGCTTGCGCCCCAGCGTGGACCACGCCCGGCCGTACGTGCTGTGCGAATGGGCCGCGGCCACGGCGTCTTCACGCGTCTGGTGCACACGCGAGTGAATGGCAAAGGCCGCCGCGTTCACCGGATAGTCACCCTCCACCACGTTGCCGTGGTGGTCGCAGCGGATCAGATTCGACACCTTGACGTGGCTGAAATGCACGCCAAACGGGTTGACCCAGAACGTGTCGGTGAACTCGGGGTCGCGCGCCGTGATATGGCCGGCCACGCCTTCGTCGAACCCGAATTTGGAGAACAGCCGGAACGCCGCCGCCAGCCGCTGCTTGCGGTGCAGCCGCTCCTGGGCCGGCGTATCGAACTTCGGCGGGCGCGGCAGGTTGCGGTAGCGGGCCTTGACCTCCTCGGACAGGCCAGCGGCCATGTCATCCTTGTCATTGGCGGTTTGCGGGGCGTTCATGGCTGTCTCCTTTTTTGTGGGTGGGGTGCCGCTCAGACCATCTTCACCAGCTGCTTGCCGAAGTTCTTGCCCTTCAGGAGGCCGATAAAGGCCTCCGGCGCGCTGGCCAGGCCTTCGGCGATGCTCTCGCGGAACTTGATCTTGCCCTGCGCCACAAAGCCGCCCAGTTCCTTGAGCGCCTGCGGCCAGACGTCCATGTGCTCGGACACGATAAAGCCCTCGATCTTGCAGCGCGACACCAGGATGGCGCGCGGGTTGCGGATCGGCATGTCCTGGCCGTCGTAGCCGGCGATCAGGCCGCACACGGCGATGCGCGCGAACGGGTTCAGGCGGGCCAGCACCACGTCGAGGATGTCGCCGCCGACGTTCTCGAAGTAGCCATCGACACCCTTGGGCGTCACGGCCTTGACCATCGCGTACAACTCCTTGGCGTCCTTGGCCGCCTTGTAGTCCACGCAGGCGTCGAAGCCCAGTTCATTGGTCACGTAGTCGCACTTGTCCTTGCCGCCGGCCACGCCCACCACGTAGCAGCCGGCCAGCTTGGCCAGCTGGCCAACCACGCTGCCCACGGCGCCCGAGGCCGCACTGACCACGATGGTCTCGCCGGCCTTGGGGGCGATGATCTTGTTCAGGCCATACCAGGCGGTCACGCCGGGCATGCCGACCGAGCCCAGGTAGGCCGACAGCGGGATATGCGTGGTGTCCACCTTCTGCATGCCGCCGCCGTCGGTCACGCCGATTTCCTGCCAGCCGAACATGCCGACGACCTTGTCGCCGACGTTCCACTTGGGGTTCTTGCTGGCGATGACCTCGCCCACGGTGCCGCCGATCATCACTTCGCCCAGCGGCTGCGGATCGGCGTACGACTTGCTGTCGCTCATGCGGCCGCGCATGTACGGGTCCAGCGACAGGAAATGATTGCGCACCATGACCTGGCCGTCGGCCAGATCCGGCACGGCCACCTCTTCCAGGCGGAAATTCTCGGGCGTGACGGCTGCGGCCGGACGCGAGGCCAGTACGATGCGCTTGTAGGTTTGCTTCGACATGTGTGGATTCCTTCGCTCGGTTTGCGCGTGGCTTGCGCGGTGTTGCGCGGTTTTTGGGATGGAAGCACTGCTGGCGCGACGGGATCAGCCGTCGGCACCCGAATCCGCCGCCCCGGTTTCCCGCTTGGGCGGCATGCGCTTGATGTACTTGAACGTGCCGGAGGCCTTCGACACGATCTTGCCGTCGACGTCGACGATCTCGCCTTCGCAGAACACCATCGTCGACGTACGATGCACGGTCTGCCCGCGCGCGGTCAGCTTGCCCCGCCCAGGCGCCATGAAGCTGGTCTTCATCTCGATGGTCACCACGCCCCGCCCTTCGGCGTCGGACGAGCGGCCGGCGATGGCCATCGCCACGTCGAGCAGGGTCATGATCACGCCGCCGTGCGCCATGTCCCAGCTGTTCTGGTGGCGCGTCTGCAGATCCAGCTCGATCTCGCTGCGGCCGCCTTCCATGGTGTTGCACAGCACGCCGAGATCGGCAAGGAACGGGATATTGAGTTGGCGTTGGGTCATGTTTGGGGGCAATGGAAAAACCTTCGGCCTGAATTATGCGCCGGCTTCGCGCCCCGCTCCCGTGTCCCGGAGAGGGTTGGGAGAGCGGGCGCGGCACTTACACGACACTTACATCGCACTTACACCGCGCTGACCCCACCATCGACCGCCAGGATCTGCCCGGTGATGTGCTTGCCGGCGTCCGACGCAAACAGCAGCGCGGCGCCCTTCAGGTCTTCGTCGTCGCCCAGCCGGTGCAGCGGCACGCCTTCGCACATCTTGTCCACGCCCAGGCGGTCCAGCGACCCCTTGGTCATCTTCGACGGGAAGAAGCCCGGGGCCAGCGCGTTGACCGTGATGTTGTGCTCGCCCCATTCGCCAGCCAGCGTGCGCGTGAAATTGATCACCGCGCCCTTCGACGTGTTGTAGGCAATGGTCTCCATCGAGCCCGGCGGGTTGCCGCCCAGGCCGGCAATCGACGCCACATTGATGATGCGGCCATGGCGGCGCGGGATCATCGACAGCTTGCCGATCTTCTGCGACAGCAGAAACAGACCGCGGATGTTCAGGTTCATCACCTTGTCCCAGGCCTCGATCGGGTGATCCTCGGCCGGGGCGCCCCAGGTGGCCCCCGCGTTGTTGACGAGAATGTCGACGTGGCCCAGCCTGGCCAGTGCCTCGTCCGCCAGGCGTGCGATCTCGTCGTCGCGCGAGCCATCGGCCGCGATCCAGTCGGCCTCGATGCCGCGCGCCTTCAGGTGGGCCTGCGCCGACTGCAGTTCGTCGGCCTTGCGCGCCGACAGCACCAGACGCGCGCCCTGCTCGCCCAGCGCCTCGGCAATCTGCAGGCCCAGGCCGCGCGAGCCGCCCGTGATCAGTGCGGTGCGCCCCTTCAGGTCGAACAATTGCTGGATGGTTCTCATGTTGTCTCCGTTTCTTTATGGTGCATGGTGGCTTGCGATCTAGAACCAGGCGTCCTGCATGTCGAGCGTGGTCCGGTCCAGCGAGGCCAGCAGGTCGAGCTGCGGATACACCTTGGGCAGCTCGAACCGGAAGAAGTACGCCGCCGCGGCGAGCTTGCCGCGATAAAAATCGGCATCCTCGCCGTTCGCGCCGGCCAGCGCCGCCTGCGCCACCAGGGCCTGCTCCAGCCAGATCCACGCCACCACGACGTGGCCAAACGCTTCCAGGTAGACCGATGCGTTGGCCAGCGTCACATTCGGATCGCCGGCCGACCACAGCGTCTGCGTGACCTCGGCCAGCCGCGCGGCCGCCGCGCCCAGCGCACGCGCCTGCTCGCCCAGAACCTTGTGGCCACTGGCTGCGGCGCGCTGGCAGGTTGCCTGTACGCGCTGGCCCAGCAACTGGAAGGCCGCCCCGTCCTGCATGACCACCTTGCGGCCCAGCAGATCCAGACCCTGGATGCCGTGCGTGCCCTCATGGATCGGGTTCAGGCGGTTGTCACGATAGAACTGCTCGACGTTGTATTCGCGCGTATAGCCGTAACCGCCATGCACCTGGATAGCCAGGCTGTTGGCTTCCAGGCACCACTGCGACGGCCAGCTCTTGGCGATCGGCGTCAGGATATCGAGCAGCAGCGACAGCTCGCGGTGCCGTGCCGTCTCGCCGGCCGCCTTTGCGGCGTGCTCGTCGTCCACCAGCCGCGCGCAGTACAGGTTCAGCGCCAGGCCGCCTTCGGCATAGCTCTTCTGCGCCAGCAGCATGCGGCGCACGTCGGCGTGTTCAACGAGCTTGACCTGCGGGCTGGCCGGGTCCTTTCCCTGCGGCCCGACCGGCCGGCCCTGCGGACGGTTGCGGGCGTAGTCGAGCGCGTGCAGGTAGCCCGTATAGCCCAGCGCCACCGCGCCCAGGCCCACGCCGATCCGCGCCTCGTTCATCATGTGGAACATGCAGGCCAGACCCTTGTGCGGCTCGCCCACCAGATACCCGATGGCGCCGGCCTTGCCGCCCGGCTTGTACTTCATGCCCTCGCCGAAGTTCAGCAGGCAGTTGGTGGTGCCCCGGTATCCCATCTTGTGGTTAAGGCCGGCCAGCACGACGTCGTTGTGCTCGCCCAGCGAGCCATCCGCGTTGACCAGGTACTTCGGCACGATAAACAGCGAAATACCCTTCACGCCCGGAATCAGCTTGCCATCCGGGCCCGGAATCTTGGCCAGCACCAGGTGCACGATGTTGTCGGACAGCTCATGCTCGCCGGCCGAGATCCACATCTTGTTGCCGCGCAGCCGGTATTGCTGGCCCAGCGGCGATTCGCCTTCGTACTCGGCCCGCGTGGTGACGTCCGACAACGACGACCCGGCCTGCGGTTCCGACAGGCACATCGTGCCGAAAAAGCGCCCTTCGAGCTCCGGCCGCACGAAGGTGTCGATCTGCGCCGGCGTGCCATGGGTCAGCAGCAGGTTGGCATTGCCGATGGTCAGGAACGGGTACGAACTGGTGCCGACGTTGGCCGCCTTGAAATATGCGAACGCGGCCTTCTCCAGCGTGACCGGCAATTGCATGCCGCCGTACTCGTAGTCCTGCCCGGCCGCCATCAGGCCGGCTTCGCAGAACGCCTTCAGCGCGGTCTTGACTTCGGGGATGATCGTAACGGTCTCGCCGTCGAAGTGCGGTTCCTGGGCATCGCTCTTCTTGTTATGCGGCGCGAACAGGTCCGTGGCGATCTTTTCGCAGGTATCGAGCGCGGCGTCGAAGGTTTCGCGCGAATGGTCTGCAAAACGGGGAATCTGGGTCAGTGACTCGGCATCGAGCCATTCGTACAGGACGAAATTGAGATCACGACGGGAGAGAATCAGCGACATGGAAAGCGAAGCTCCGGGCTGAAATAAGGGAAGGAAAAGCGCCCCCCTCCCGCATGCGGGAGGGGGTGGGGGGAGAGGGAATCGCGTTTCAACTTGCGATATCGCAAATCGATGCGCCCGCCCTCTCCCCTGCCCCCTCTCCCGCACGCGAGAGAGGGGAAACAACATGCACCCGGGAAGCCTTACAGCACCTCGAACAGGCCGGCGGCACCCTGGCCACCGCCGATGCACATCGTCACCACGACGTACTTGACGCCGCGGCGCTTGCCTTCGATCAGCGCATGACCAACCAGGCGGGCGCCGGACACACCGTACGGATGGCCCACGGCGATGGCACCGCCGTTCACGTTCAGGCGATCCATCGGAATGCCCAGCTTGTCGGCGCAGTACAGCACCTGTACGGCAAACGCCTCGTTCAGCTCCCACAGGCCGATGTCCTCGACCTTCAGGCCCGTCTTCTTCAGCAGCTTCGGCACCGCGAACACCGGACCGATACCCATTTCATCGGGCTCGCAGCCGGCCACGGCAAAGCCGCGGAACACGCCCAGCGGCTGCAGGCCCTTGGCGGCCGCCACGCGGGCGTTCATCACCACCGCAGCCGAAGCGCCGTCCGAGAACTGCGACGCGTTGCCGGCCGTGATCACGCCGCCGGGCATGGCCGTGCGGATCTTCGACACGCCTTCCAGCGTGGTGTCGGCACGGATGCCTTCGTCAGCGTCGATGGTGACTTCCTTGGTCATCAGCTGACCCGTGGCCTTGTCGGCCACGCCGGCGAGCACCGTCATCGGCACGATCTCGTCCTTGAACTTGCCGGCTTCCAGGGCAGCGGCGGCACGTAGCTGGCTCTGCACGCCATACTCGTCCTGGCGCTCCTTCGAGATGTTGTAGCGTTTGGCCACGTTCTCGGCGGTCTGCAGCATGCTCCAGTAGATTTCCGGCTTGTTCTTGTTCAGCCAGCTTTCCTGGATCATGTGGCGGTTCATCTCCTGCTGCACGCACGAGATCGATTCCACGCCGCCGGCCACGAAGATATCGCCTTCGTCGGCGATCACGCGCTGCGCGGCCATGGCGATGGTCTGCAGGCCCGACGAGCAGAAGCGGTTCACGGTGGCGCCGGGCACGGTCACCGGGCAGCCTGCGCGCAGGGCGATCTGGCGCGCGATGTTGGCGCCGGTGGCGCCTTCGGGGTTGGCACAACCCATCAGCACGTCTTCCACTTCACCGGCCTCGATCTTGGCCCGCGCAATAGCGTGCTGGACGGCGTGGCCGCCCAGGGTGGCGCCGTGGGTCATGTTGAAAGCGCCCTTCCAGCTCTTGGCCAGCCCGGTACGGGCGGTGGATACGATGACTGCCTCGTTCATGTGTTGCTCCTCGGTATCTTGGTGTCTCTGGCTAATCTCTAGCCAACTTGCGACGAATATTCGGTGTGTCGACGTGAATCGTCAGGACTCGGGAAGCCAGGGGTTGTGGTTCGCACTGCCGGCCAGCAACGCCGCGGACGTCGTACGCTGGACGCCGGCCGCGGCAAGCTCCTGCCAGGCTCGGGCCAGCGATCCGTCCAGGTCGATCGCCCGGCAGGCATCTTCCACGACCACCGCCTCGAAGCCCGCCGCGCGCGCATCGAGCGCGCTCCAGGCCACGCAGTAGTCGGTCGCCAGCCCGACGCAGACCACGCGCCGGACGCCCTGCTCGCGCAGGTAGCCGCCCAGGCCGGTCCTTGTCGTGCGATCCGCTTCCAGGAAGGCGCTATAGCTGTCCACGCCGGCATGGTGGCCCTTGCGGATCAGCAGCCGCGCATGCGGAACACGCAGGTCCGCATGCAGCGCGGCGCCCGGGGTGTCCTGCACGCAGTGGTCCGGCCACAGCACCTGCTCGCCATACGGCAGCGTGGCGGTCTGGAACGGCGCGCGCCCGGCATGGCTGGTGGCAAACGACGCATGCCCGGCCGGATGCCAGTCCTGCGTCAGCACCACATGCTCGAATGCCGGCGCCAGCCCGTTGATCACGGCCACGACCTCGTCGCCCTGCGGCACGGCCAGCGCGCCACCGGGCATGAAGTCGTTCTGCACGTCGATCACCAGCAGGCAGTCCTGCGCGCCGTAGGCCATGGTTCCGTGTCCCCTGTTTCCCTGTTCCTGTCGATTCAGGCCGTCGTGTCTCAGCCGTTGAAGCCCTTGCCCTCGTCGGCCAGCTTCTGCAGCAGCGGGGCCACCTTCCAGGCTTCGCCGTGGTACCCCTTGGCGTAACGCTTCATCGACTGGGCCACGTTGAACAGGCCAACCTGGTCGGCGTAGAGCATCGGGCCGCCGCGGAACAGCGGGAAGCCGTAGCCGGTCAGGTAGACCATGTCGATGTCCGACGCCTTCGACGCGATACCCTCTTCCAGGATCTTGGCGCCTTCGTTCACCAGTGCGAACACCAGGCGTTCGACGATTTCCTCATCGGAAATCTTGCGGCGCGTGATACCGAGTTCCTTCGAATGCTCGACGATCATCTCGTTGACCTGCGCGTTCGGGTACGGCTTGCGGTCGCCCGCCTTGTAGTCGTACCAGCCGGCGCCCGTCTTCTGGCCGAAGCGGCCCATTTCGCAAAGCTTGTCGGCGGTCTTCGAATACTGGATGTCCGGCTTGTCCACGGCGCGGCGCTTGCGGATGGCCCAGCCGATGTCGTTGCCGGCCAGGTCGCCCATGCGGAACGGGCCCATGGCGAAGCCGAACTTTTCGATGGCGCGGTCCACCTGCTCCGGCAGCGCGCCTTCGTCCAGCAGATAACCCGCCTGGCGGCTGTACTGCTCGATCATGCGGTTGCCGATGAAGCCGTCGCAGACGCCCGAGACCACGGCCGTCTTCTTGATCTTCTTGGCGATCTGCATGACGGTGGCCAGCACGTCCTTGCCGGTCTTCTCGCCGCGCACCACCTCCAGCAGCTTCATGACGTTGGCCGGGCTGAAGAAATGCATGCCGACCACGTCCTGCGGGCGCTTGGTGAACGAGGCAATCTTGTTCACGTCGAGCGTGGACGTGTTGGAGGCCAGGATCGCGCCAGCCTTCATCACTTCGTCCAGCTTCCTGAAGACGATTTCCTTGACGCCCATTTCCTCGAACACGGCCTCGATGACCATGTCGGCGTCCTTGATGTCGTCATAGGACAGCGTGGTGGTCAGCAGGCCCATGCGCTGTTCGACCTTTTCCTGCGTGAGCTTGCCCTTCTTGGCGCTGTTCTCGTAGTTCTTGCGGATCGTGCCCACGCCACGGTCCAGCGCCTCCTGCTTGGTCTCCAGCATCGTCACGGGGATGCCGGCATTCAGGAAGTTCATCGTGATGCCGCCGCCCATGGTGCCCGCGCCGATCACGGCAACGCGCTCGATCTTGCGGACCGGGGTGTCGCTGGGCACATCGGGGATCTTGCTGGCAGCACGCTCGCCGAAGAAGGCATGGCGCAGCGCGCGCGATTCCGGCGTACCGACCAGGTACATGAAGCCTTCGCGCTCTTCCTTCAGGCCGGCTTCGAACGGCTTGAGCGAGGCTGCCACGGCCTCCACGCACTTCGACGGTGCCGGGAAGTTCTTGGCCACGGCCGCCACGGTGTTCCTGGCAAAAGCCAGGAAGCCTTCGGCGTTTTCGTGACGCACCTTCAGGTCGCGCACCTTCGGGTACGGGCCGGGGGCAGCGGCCACGTTCTGGGCGAACTTGACGGCGGCAGGCAGCACGTCGCCATCGACGAGTTCATCGAACAGCTTCGAGCCGGCGAATTTCTCCGAGGGGATGGCCGTGCCGGACACGATCATGTTCAGCGCGTGCTCCAGGCCGATCAGGCGCGGCAGGCGCTGCGTGCCGCCCGCGCCCGGCAGCAGGCCGAGCTTGACTTCGGGCAGCGCGATCTGCGCGCCCTTGGCGGCCACGCGGTAGTTGCAGCCCAGGGCCAGTTCCAGGCCGCCGCCCATGGCGACGGAGTGGATGGCGGCCACGACCGGCTTGGTCGAAGCTTCCAGCGCACGGATCACCGAATGCAGCGTCGGCTCCTGCGTGGCCTTGGGGGTATTGAATTCACGGATGTCGGCGCCGCCCGAGAACGCCTTGCCAGCGCCGGTAATGACGACGGCCTTGACGGCGGCATCGTCCAGCGCACGGGTCAAGCCTTCGACGATGCCCAGGCGGGTGCTGTGACCGAGGCCGTTGACCGGGGGATTGTCGAGCGTGATAACGGCTACGCCGTCCTGTACCTGATACTGCGCTGTCATACGCGTTCCTTTGGTATTGGCGAGCCCTTCGTCTTCCTAGGGGCTCATGGGTTGTCTCGGGATTCGAATTCTCGAATGCAGTCTTGCTCTGATCCTGCCGGAACGTCGGGCCGGCTGCGCGATGGCCCGCAATCCCTTGTGCCACAGGCCATACGGCTCGAGGGCGGGACAAGCATACACAAAATAGCACGGTCGTTCAATTTCAATTTTCGGCCGCGGAAATACCGTCATGCGCGCCTTTCATGGCAGCTTTTTCCGGCGTTCATGTTGAGCCTGCCGAGGGGTTCAAACCCTCAGGGGGAACCCGTAGGGCGTGCGACGAAATCGTGCCATTTATGCCTCATGAATCACCCATCGACAGGCAGCCGGCCGTAGCCCGCGAATTTTTGACAGAGCCCTCCAATCGGAAAAAAGCGTCGCCACACGAAACGGATCGATGCCTCCGGCAACACGCGATCCGTTTGGCAATAACCTTCCCTGTGCTATGGTTTATACGGCCTGTTGAAAGGCAGGCAGGGTCAGGCCACCACCGCAAAACAGGAGGCGCGGGAAGCATGGCACGTCTGAACATAGAAGGACGGGAAATCGCGGCGCCTGCCGGCTGTTCGATCCTGCAGGCGTTCATCCACGCGGGCGAGACGCTCGTGGAAGGTGTCGGCTGCATGGGCCAGGGGGTGTGCGGCTCCTGCCGGGTCATGGTCCGGCGCCAGGGGGAGCCGGAGGTCAAGACGGCGTTGGCCTGCGAGACGATGGTCGAAGACGGCATGCAGGTGGCCTTCCTTGACTACTTCACCTCGTCATCGCGCCATGTTTATCGGATCGAGGATATCGGCGACAGCTGGCGGATCCTGGGCACCATTGCCGAGACCTTTCCGGAGGCGGCCCACTGCCGGCACTGCAGCGGCTGTGACCGTGCCTGCCCCAAGCAGCTCGATGTCCAGCGTGGCGTCAATCTTGCCGTGGCGGGCGAACTGGCGGCGTCGGCGCAGGTCTTCGACGAATGTGTCATGTGCAACCTCTGCACGCTGGCCTGCCCGGAACTGATCCAGCCCAACCATCTTGGCCTGTTCGTGCGGCGCATGATCGCTTCGCTGTCGCTGCGGCCGGCGAACCTGATGCAGCGGTTGCAGCAGATCGAGCGTGGCGAGATGACGATCGATCTGGATGCGCCGGGCGCGCAGCCTCCACACCAGGGTTGAGAGCCGACACCCATGCCAGCCAGCATCCCCTACCAGGCGGCATGCCAACGCTACAAGCGTGGCGCGACGCCCGCCATGCGCGACGACACGACGTCCGTCGAGGCGCTCCTCAAGGCCTATCACCCCGATCATGGGCCGAATGCCAGGGTCGCCCTGTCCGTCGGGCCGAACCGTGGCGACCCGTGCCAGCCTGACCTGGCGCGCAGCCTTCAGGCCAACGCGCTGATCGACGACGTCGATATCGCTGGCGCGCAACTGGTCACGACCGACGTCCTGGTCATTGGCGGCGGCGGCGGCGGTTGCGCGGCGGCACTGACCGCTGCGGCACAGGGCGCCCAGGTCGTCCTTGCCACCAAACTACGCCTGGGCGACAGCAACACCGTGATGGCCGAAGGGGGCATCCAGGCGGCCATCGGCGAGGACGACAGCCTGCAAATGCATTTCGAGGACACGCTGCGTGCCGGGCACTACTGCGCAGACCGTGAACTTGTCGCGCAGATGGTCTCGGACGGTCCCGACGTGATCCGGTGGCTGATCCGGCTGGGCATGATGTTCGACCAGACCGAGGATCGGGCCATCGGCGGCAACCTGCTGCGCAAGAAGCCCGGTGGGGCATCCGCGGCGCGCATCCTGTCCTATCGTGACTACACCGGCCTGGAAATGATGCGCGTGCTGCGCGAGGCGGTGGACCTTGATCCGGGTGTTGCCGTCTGGAACCGCTGCCCGGTGGTCGAACTGCTGTCCGACGAGCGCGGACGCTGCGCCGGGGCCGTGATCTACAACCTCGAATGGGGGGCCTTCGTACTGGTGCGCGCCCGTGCGGTCATCCTCGCCACGGGCGGCGCTGGCCGGCTGCATCTGAATGCGTTCCCGACGTCCAACCACTATGGCGCCACCGCGGACGGCCTGGTGCTGGCCTATCGCATGGGGGCGCGGCTGCGGGAACTCGACTCGTTCCAGTACCACCCCACGGGCATCGCCTATCCGCCCCACCTGGCAGGCGGCCTGATCTCGGAGGCCGCGCGGTCGGCCGGGGCGAAGCTGATCAATGGCGAAGGGGAGCGATTCGTGGACGAACTCAAGCCGCGCGACGTCGTGGCCTCGGCCATCCTGCGCGAATGCGCGGAAGGCCGCGGTATCAGCCGTGACGGACAGGTGGGCGTGTTTCTGGACACGCCCACGCTGGAGCTGGAAAATCCTGGCATCCTCGCCAAACGCCTGGTCACCCTGACCCATCTGGCGCACAAGTGCGGGCACGACGCGGCCCAGGTGCCCTTCCTGGTCTACCCGACGCTGCACTACCAGAACGGCGGCATGGCCATCGACAAGGACGGGGCGACCAACGTGCCGGGCCTGTTTGGCGTGGGCGAAGTCACCGGCGGCATCCACGGACGCAACCGGCTGATGGGCAATGCCCTGCTGGACATCCTGAGCATGGGACGCCGGGCCGGCGCAAAGGCGGCGGAATCGATGCGCGGTGCCCTGCCCAGCCGCGCCGGAATCGGCCACGTACACGCATGGCAGCGCGAACTGACGCTGGCCGGCCTGCCATTGCACGTCCAGGCGCCCCAGCTTTTTCCGGGCTACGCGCATTTCGATCTGCGTGTCGATGCCGGGCTGCGTGCCGGTGCGCGAGGCCGTACGGTGGGGAGCCTGCGATGAGCCACGCCGTGGAACGCCCGAACAAGGTCCTGCTCAATGACGATATCCAGGTCGGTGCCGACCTGGCCGCGTGGCTGGCACACGGCGGCGGCGAAGGGCTGGCCAGGGCCCTCGACGATCCGGCCGCGATCATCGGCGAAATCGAACGGGCGGAACTGCGTGGCATGGGCGGTGCCGGGTTCATGACACATCGAAAATGGGCACCGGTCGCGGCGGCGCCTGCCGGGGACAAGTACGTCGTCTGCAATGGCAACGAAGACGAACCGGGCACCTTCAAGGATCGCTTCCTGCTGGAGCACACGCCACACCAGGTGATCGAGGGCGCGCTGATCGCGGCGGCGGCCACGCGGGCCAACCACGTCGTCCTGTATGTCAATCCGCATCAGTTGCAATCGCTTGCGGTCACGCGGCTGGCTGTGCAGCAGTGGCAGACCCATACACTGTTCGAACGGCTGGCGGCCGTGGTCGGCGGCGCCGTCTCGCTGCAAGTCATGCCGAGTTCGGGCCTGTACATCGGCGGCGAGGAGACGGCGGTGATTGCCAGTGTCGAAGGCGGTTTTCCGTTCCCGCGCCGCAAGCCGCCCTACCCGGCCGAGCACGGCGTCCATGGCGCGCCGACCATCGTCAACAACACCGAGACGCTGGCCCACGTGCCGGGCATCCTGCGCCATGGCGCACAGTGGTATCGCGATCTCGGTCTCGGCAAGGCGGTGGGCACGAAACTCTACTCCCTGTCAGGCGACGTACTGCGCCCGGGCCTGTATGAACTTCCGATGGGGACGAGCCTGGAATCGCTGGTGTTCGGGCACGGCGGCGGCATGCTGCAGGGCAAGGAGTTCAAGGCGGTCTTTACGGGAGGCCCTTCCAACACCCTGCTGACCAAGCGCGACCTGGACGTCGCGCTCGATTTCGATTCGGTGCGTCAGCGGCGTTCCAGCCTGGGCACAGGGGCCATGATCGTCGTCTCGGAAGGCACCAGCATCGTCCGCAAGGTTGCGGAGTACGTGAGCTTCTTTGCCCAGGGGTCGTGCGGCCAGTGCCCGTCGTGCAAGGGCGGCACCTTTCAGCTGATGCGGCTGCTCAACCGGATCGACACCGGCCGTGGGGTGCGGGCAGACCTCGATGCGCTGGAAAACCTCTGCAGCATCCTGCCGGGCAGCGGCCGCTGCGGACTGATCGACGGTGCGGTGACGGTGGTGGAAAGCTCCATGCACCAGTTTCGCGAGGAATACGAAACCCTGCTGATGACCTGACGGCGCCGGACGGCCACGCAAGCCGCCCGACGACCGGCCGGTTTCACCAGAAGCCCAGCACCTTCCACCAAAGGCCCCCGACCACGGCGAAGACCACCAGCTCGAACACGCACATCACCGCGCCGGTCCGCCACCACTGGCCCAGCGTGACGTAGCCGCTGCCAAAGATGATCGGCGACGTGCCAGTCGCGTAGTGGGTCAGCGTCATCATGATCGCCGACCCGGCGGTCATCATCAGCATGAACGGGGGGATGTACTCCGGCGGGATCAGATGCGCGCCGACCGTCAGGAATGCCAGCATCATGGCGCTGATATGGGCCGTGGTACTGGCGAACAGGTAGTGCGAGAACACGAACGCCAGCACCAGCACGGCCGCAATCCCCTTCCATTCCATACCGCTGGCGGAGATGGCGTCGCGCATGTCGGCCGAGAACCAGGCGATCACACCCAGCTTGTTGAGTTGCTCGGCCAGCATCACCAGGGCACCGAACCAGACCAGCGTGTCCCAGGCGCTCTTTTCGGACAGCACATCGTCCCAGTCGATCGTCCCGGTGATGATCAGCGCAAAGAGGCCAAGAAAGGCCACGACGGTCGGGTCAAGCGTGTAGGCGGACCCGAAGATCATGGCGGGCAGATTGGCCCACAGGATCAGCATCATCGCGAATACGCCCATCATGACGCGTTCCTTGCCGCTCAGCGGCCCCATGCGCGCAAGCTCGCCGCGGGCGTAGTCGACCGCATTGGGCGTGACCTTCAGTTCCGGTGGCGATAGCAGGTAGATGATCAGCGGCATGACAAGCAGGCAGAGCAAGCCCGGCAGCAGCATGCACAGCGCCCAGGTGGTCCAGGTCAGGTGCAGCGCCTGGCCGCTGGCCTTGGCCACGTAGTCCACCACCAGCGGGTTCGGCGCCGTGGCCGTCAGGAACATGGCCGAGGTAATCGGGTTGGCGTGGTAGTTCACCAGCGCCAGGTATGTGCCGACCTTGCCCTGCGTCCCCTTGGCGGGGTCGGAGTCGAAGGCGCCGGCGATCGATCGCATGATCGGATGGACGATGCCGCCTCCGCGCGCCGTATTGCTGGGGGTGAATGGCGCCAGCACCAGTTCGCAGATGGTGAGTCCGTATCCGATGCCAACCGTGCGCTTGCCCAGCAGGGCAATGAACATCAGGCCGATCCGGTTGCCCAGCCCCGTCTTCTTCAGTCCGCGCGAGATCAGGATCGCCACGACGATCAGCCAGATCAGCGGATTCGAGAAACTGCTCAGTGCGTCGGCAATGGCGCCCTTCGACGTCGGCGACGTCACCTGTGCGAGCGACACGATCACGATCGCCATCATGGCCATCACGCCAATTGGCATGACCTTGAGGATGATGGCGACAATCGTGGTCAGGAAGATCGCCACCAGATGCCAGGCCTCGGGTTTCAGCCCTTCGGGCGCCGGGAGCAGCAGCAGCGTGACCAGAACAGCCGTGGCGATGATGGCGGGCGTCAGCCGAAACGGCACGACTGACATGAAGTAGCGATACATCGCTATCACCTTGGACAGCATTGCTTGGACCTCCCTGCTTGAAATGCGGCAAATATCAGTGTCTCGATGGCCGATTACCGGCCTGTGCGCTCTTCAATATGTGGCGTCCACGCGCTTCCCACAATGGACTTTGGTCCACATCCCGCCCTGGAGTTGACGCAAGTCATCAACTGATCACGCTCCAAGTGTCTTTTTGTACACACGCGTGGATCAGCGGGCCGGGTCCTGTCCCGGGGCCCAGTTGCGGACCTAGGTCTTTCGGTCCATACCCAAGCCCAACTGCGCGGCACTAAGCTCGCCTTAGCGTGTTTCCGGAATACGGCCCGAGGCTCGAGCGAGATGGCCAAGACGACGCGGTCGATGTCCGGCTTCCGACACTGAACCAGCAATGGAGACGAACATGGAAAAAGCCGAACATTCAAAGCCGCTCTACAAGTCTCTCTACTTTCAGGTCATTACCGCCATTATTCTTGGCGTCATTCTGGGACACTTCTTTCCCCAAACCGGCGAGGCCATGA
The DNA here is from genome assembly GCF_057798875.1 of Cupriavidus sp. 94F1. Classification (NCBI taxonomy): domain Bacteria; kingdom Pseudomonadati; phylum Pseudomonadota; class Betaproteobacteria; order Burkholderiales; family Burkholderiaceae; genus Cupriavidus; species Cupriavidus sp. 94F1. The sequence continues at coordinate 187,119 of NZ_JBYOJT010000006.1, read as the reverse complement.
AGCCGCTGGGCGACGGCTTCATCAAGCTGATCAAGATGATCATCGCGCCGATCATCTTCTGCACGGTCGTGGTGGGCATCGCCGGCATGGAGGACATGAAGAAGGTCGGCAAGACCGGCGGCCTGGCGCTGCTCTATTTCGAGGTGGTCAGCAGCATTGCGCTGCTGGTCGGCCTGTTGATCATCAATATCGTCAAACCAGGGGCAGGCATGAACGTCGACCCTGCCACCCTCGACACCAAGGGCATCGCCGCCTATACCGGCCCTGGAAAGATGCAGGGCACCGTGGAGTTCCTGATGAACGTCATCCCGAATACGGTGGTGGATGCGTTCGCCAAGGGAGAAATCCTTCAGGTACTGCTATTTGCCGTGATGTTCGGCTTTGCGCTGCACAGGTTCGGGGGGCGCGGCACGCTGGTTTTCGACTTCATCGAAAAATTCTCGCACGTGTTGTTCGCCATCGTCGGGTACATCATGAAGGTCGCGCCGATCGGGGCGTTCGGCGCCATGGCATTCACCATCGGCAAATACGGCGTGAGTTCGCTGCTCCAGCTTGGCCAGCTGATGGCCACGTTCTACGCTACCTGCCTGCTTTTCATCTTCGTCGTGCTCGGGTCCATCGCACGATTCCATGGGTTCTCGATCTGGAAGTTCATCAAGTACATCAAGGAAGAGCTGCTGATCGTGCTCGGCACGTCGTCCTCGGAATCGGTGTTGCCCCGGATGATGGCCAAGCTCGAAAACCTGGGCGCCCGCAAGTCAGTAGTCGGCCTGGTGATCCCGACTGGCTATTCCTTCAATCTGGATGGCACCTCGATCTACCTGACCATGGCAGCGGTCTTCATCGCTCAGGCCACCAATACCGACATGACCTTCACCCAGCAGATCACCTTGCTGTTGGTGCTGCTCCTGACCTCGAAGGGCGCCGCGGGCGTGACCGGCAGCGGCTTCATCGTACTGGCGGCCACGCTTTCCGCGGTGGGACATGTGCCGGTCGCGGGGCTTGCCCTGATTCTTGGCATCGACCGGTTCATGTCCGAGGCACGCGCCCTGACCAACCTGATCGGCAACGGCGTCGCCACGGTCGTCGTGGCAAAGTGGACCGGCGACCTGGACGTCGAGCGGATGCACAGCCGGCTTGACGGCGAGACCGATATCGAAGCGGATGAGCCGGAAGTCGTACTCGATCAGGTCGCGGCGCGCGTGCCGGCCGCTGACACCCGGCACAGATAGGCCAGGCGGCAGCCAGGGCTCCCGATATCTTGCGTGAAACTGTTCACACTTCCAGCCATTCCTTCCGGATCTGGGCATTGGCCTTCAGTGCCGCGGGCGTGCCCTCGAACACGATATGCCCGTGGCCCATCACGTAGACGCGCTGCGAGATGTCCAGCGCAATGGCCAGTTTCTGCTCGATCAGCAGCACCGACACGCCGCGCTCCTTGAGCGTCTTGAGGAAGTCGCCCACCAGCGTGACGATCATCGGTGCCAGGCCCTCGGTGGGCTCGTCGATCAGGATCAGGTCGGGATCGCCCATCAGCGTGCGGCATAGCGTCAGCATCTGCTGCTCGCCGCCGGACAGCACGCCCGCCGACGTGTTCTCGCGCTCCTTGAGCCGCGGGAACATGCGGTACATGTCCTCCACACTCCAGCGCGGCTTCTGCTGGCGCGGATTGCGCTTCTCGCCCAGCAGCAGGTTCTGCCGCACGGTCAGCGTCGGGAAGATGTCGCGGTTCTCGGGCACATAGCCGATGCCGGCATGGGCGATCTCGAATGTACGCCGTCCCAGGATTTCGTCGCCACGAAAGCGCACGGACCCTTCCGCCTTGACCATGCCCAGGATGGCCTTGGCCATGGTCGAGCGTCCCACGCCGTTGCGGCCCAGCAGCGCCACGATCTCGCCTTCGTCGACACGGGCATCCACGCCGTGCAGGATATGGCTCTTGCCGTAATAGGCGTGCAGCCCGGTGACTTCCAGCATGGGCTTGCTCATTCGTGGGCTCCTGCCAGCGCGGGTTCATCGAGCGACGTGCCCAGATAGGCTTCCTTGACGCGGCGGTTGTTGCGGATGGCCTCCGGCGTATCGGTAGCGATGACCTCGCCGTACACCAGCACCGAAATCCGGTCGGCCAGGCCGAACACCACGCTCATGTCGTGCTCCACCATGACCAGCGTCTTGCCTACCGTCACCTTGCGGATCAACTCCACGGCATGGTCCGATTCGGAGCGACTCATGCCGGCGGTGGGCTCGTCCAGCAGGATGACCTCGGCGCCGCCGGCGATGGTGATGCCGATCTCCAGCGCCCGCTGCTCCGCATAGGTCAGCAGACCGGCCTGCGTGTTGCGGCGGTGCTGCATGCCGATCAGTTCCAGCACCTCGTCGGCGCGCGCCTTGGCATCGCGCAACGCCGACAGCCGGTGCCAGAACGAATACTTGTAGCCCAGCGACCACAGCACCGCGCAGCGCAGGTTTTCGAACACCGACAGCCGGTGGAAGATGTTCGTGATCTGGAAACTGCGCGACAGCCCCATGCGGTTGATCTCGAATGGCCGCAGTCCGGCAATGCTCTGGCCGTTCAGCTTCACCGCCCCGGACGTGGGCGCGAACCGGCCCGAGATCAGGTTGAAGGTGGTGGACTTGCCGGCCCCGTTCGGGCCAATCAGCGCATGCCGCTCGCCCTTGCCGATGGTCAGCGTCACCCCCCGGATAATCTCGGTCTGCCCGAACCGCTTGCGGACGTCCGAAAGTTCGAGTGCGGCGTTCATGCCAGACCTCCCGTTCCCGCCTGGATGGCGTCCAGTTCGGCGCGCACCTTCGCCGTCGCCCAGCGCCAGGCCGCGTAACCCAGCCCCCACAGCGCCGCCGCCACGATCCACGGCGGCAGCGTGCCGGCATCGAACCCGATGCCGAGCAACGACATCGCCGTGCCATTGGCACTGTCGACCTGCACCTTGTAGACCATTTCCACGGTCAGGATCACGGCCGCCAGCAGCACCAGTCCGGCCACGCCGGCCCGTGCGTATGACGGCAGCATGCGGCCAAACTGCTTCTTCGCCAGCAGCGGCATCTGCATCAGCAGCAGGCTGGCGATGCCGCCCGGCACGAACATCACCATCGTCACGAAGAACAGGCCAAGGTACAGCAACCAGGCCTTGGTCAGGTCCGACAGCGCCACCGCGAACAGCGTGAAGACGATGGCGCCGATGACCGGCCCGAAAAACACGCCCGCGCCGCCGATAAACGCGGCCAGCAACACGCCGCCGGAACGTACCGCACTGACGTTTTCGGCCGACACGATTTCGAAATTGATGGCCGACAGCGCCCCGGCAATGCCCGCGAAGAACGCCGACAGGATCAGCACCAGGTAACGCACGCGCTGGGTGTTGTAGCCGATGAATTCGACCCGCTCGGGATTGTCCCGTACCGCGTTGGCGATGCGGCCCAGCGGCGTCTGGGTCCAGGCGTACATGGCCACCATCGACAGGAAGCACCAGACCGCGATCAGGTAGTAGACCTGCCGGCCCGGACCGAAGGTGATGCCCAGGAAGGGATCGCCGACCACGCGGTTGGTGGAGATCCCGCCTTCGCCGCCGAAGAAATCGGGGAACATCAGCGAACTGGCAAACACCATCTCGCCGATGCCCATCGTGATCATGGCGAACGTGGTGCCGGACTTCTTCGTCGTCACGTAGCCGAACAGCACGCCGAAGAACGCGCCGGCCAGCCCGCCCACCAGCGGCAGCATCGACACCGGCAGCCAGACCTTGCCCGCGCCGATCATGTTCAGCACGTGTACCGCGATGAACGCGCCCAGGCCCGAGTACACGGCATGCCCGAACGACAGCATGCCGGTCTGGCCCAGCAGCATGTTGTACGACAGCGCGAAGATGATCATGATGCCCATCTGGGACATCAGCGTCACCGCGAACCCGCCCGTGAAGGCCAGCGGCGCCACCAGCATCAGCAGCGCCGTGGTGGTCCAGATGATCCAGCGCGCCAGATTCAGCGGGCGGTACCGCAGGGTGCGTCCGGTCACGACCGGGTTGGAGCTAGGTTGCATCGTCGTCGACTCCATCGCTCAGCTCTCCCGGGTGCCCATCAGCCCACGCGGGCGGAATATCAGCATGACCACCAGCAGCAGGTACGGCAGCACGGGCGCCACCTGCGCCACGGTGAGCTTCCAGACCGAACTGAGCGGCGTGGCATCGTTGACGGCCATGCCGAAGCTGCCGAACAGGCCGGCCAGCGATGCATCGATGGTCACGGCGAACGTCTGCAGCACGCCGATCAGGATCGATGCGATAAACGCCCCGACCAGCGAGCCCATGCCCCCCACCACCGCCACGACAAAGACGATGGACCCGACGGCCGCCGCCATCGACGGCTCGGTGACAAACGCGTTGCCGCCGATCACGCCGGCCAGGCCAGCCAGCGCCGCACCGCCGCCGAACACCAGCATGAATACGCGCGGCACGTTATGGCCCAATGCCTCGACCATCTCCGGATGGGTCAGCGCCGCCTGGATGACCAGGCCAATGCGGGTGCGCGTCAGTACCAGGTAGATCGCCACCAGCATGCCCAACGACACCAGCATCATGAATGCGCGGTATTTGGGGAAAGACGAGGTAAAGACCGTGAACAGCGGCCCATCGAGCTCGGCCGGGATGCGGTACGGCACGGCGGCCAGGCCCCAGACCAGCTTGACGCCTTCCTCGATCAGGTAGGCCAGGCCGAAGGTAAATAGCAGTTCGGCCACATGGCCGTACTTGTGGACCGTGCGCAGCCCGAACCGCTCCACTAGCGCCCCGGCGCCGGCCACCAGCAGCGGCGCCAGGATCAGCGCCGGCCAGAAGCCGACCTTGGTGGCGATGGTGTAGGCAAAGTAGGCGCCCAGCATGTAGAAGCTGGCATGGGCGAAGTTGAGCACGCCCATCATGCTGAAGATCAGCGTCAGCCCCGATGACAGCATGAACAGCAGCAAGCCGTAGCTGACGCCGTTCAGTAGCGAGATGATGAAGAATTCCACGGCAAGTCCTCAGGGCCTGCTCCCGGAGCCGGAGCCTGACCCGACAAAAGCCATATTGTCAGGGGTTCCCGCGTGGTGGGGAACCCCTTCCCACCCGTCGCGGTGTCAGCTACCGCTGCCCGGCCGCTTCATCTGGCACGAGGTGGGCTGCGCCGCCACGAACTGGTCAAGCGTCGCATTGGTCTTCCAGCCATAGCCGGTGTTTTCCTGGTCGTACTTGATGTCCTTGCCGTTGACCTTGGTCCAGGTGGCCACCACCAGCGGCTGCTGGGCCTGGTGGTCGCTGGCACGCATCTCCACCGTGCCATTCATGCTTTCCACCTTCAGGCCCTCCATCGCCTTGGCCACCTTGACCGGATCGGTGGATCCGGTGTCCTTGATGGCCTTGGCCAGCATGGCGACGCCCGTGTACGACGCCATCACGTAGAAGTCGTCGTTGTACTTCTTCTTGTAGCCCTCGACGATGTCTCCGCCCCGGAAGGTGGCGTTGTTCGGGTTGTAGTAGCCCACGTACTTGACGTGCTCGGCGCCGGCCGCGCCCATGGCGGTGGGCACGCCCGTCGTGGCGGCGTAGTACGTGTAGTAGTTGACCGGCAGGCCGGCATCCTTGCCCGCCTTGATCAGCAGGGCCAGGTCGCTGCCCCAGTTGCCGGTGATCACCGTATCGGCGCCCGACGCCTTGATCTTGGCCGCGTACGGCGCGAAGTCCTTGACCTGCGCCAGCGGGTGCAGGTCTTCGCCAACGATCTGGATGTCAGGCCGCTTGCGCTTCAGGTAGTCCTTGGCCGCCCGTGCCACCTGGTGGCCGAACGAATAGTTCTGGTTGATCAGATAGACCTTCTTGACGCTGGGGTCCTTGGCCAGGTAGGTGGTCAGGGCCTCCATCTTCATGTCGGAATTGGCATCGAGCCGGAAATGCCAGTAGCTGCATTTGCTGTTGGTCATGTCCGGGTCTACCGCGGCGTAGTTCAGGTAGACGATTTCCTTGCCCGGGTTGCGCTCGTTGTGCTTGGCCACTGCGTCTTCCAGCGCCAGGCCCACCGACGAGCCGTTGCCCTGCACGATGTAGCGGATATTCTGGTCCACCACCTGCTTGAGGATGGTCAGGCTTTCCTGCGGGCTCAGCTTGTTGTCGAAGCCCACCACCTCGAACTTGTGCGCCCCGCCCCAGCCCTTCTGGTTGGCCACCTCGGCCACGTACTGCCAGCTCTTGAGCTGGTTCTGCCCCACCGGGGCCATCAGCCCCGACAACGGATCGATGAAGGCGATCTTCACCGTATCGGCCGCCGCGGCGCCCGATGCCAGCACGGAACCCAGAGCAACAACTGCAGCCACACCTCGTACCAGCGGACGCAACCTTGTCATACCTGTCTCCTTCACTTGTTGTCATTGGCGATGGGCGGCGGCCCGTGCCCTCCTCGCGCCAGGCCGCCGCGTCTGCGCTGTGACCGCCATCCGATTGCCATGGCGGGACACCGCAAATGCCTGTTGCTGCCCTGCCGGTCCGGAAATGCCGGGGTCCGGCCTTCAGACGCCGGGCAGCCTGTATTCCTTGAACTGCTCGCGCAGCCGGAGCTTCTGCATCTTGCCGGTGGCCGTCAGCGGAATCTCGGTCACGAATGCCACGTCATCGGGAATCCACCACTTGGCGACCTTGCCTTCGAAGAGGCCCAGCAGTTCCTCGCGGGTGACGTCCATGCCGGGCCGCTTGACCACCACCAGCAGCGGCCGTTCGTCCCACTTGGGGTGGTACGCGGAGATGCAGGCGGCCATATGCACGGCCGGGTGCGCCGCCGCCACGTTCTCGACGTCGATCGACGAAATCCACTCGCCGCCGGACTTGATCACGTCCTTGCTGCGGTCCGTGATCTGCATGTAGCCGTCTTCGTCGATGGTGGCCACGTCGCCGGTGGGGAACCAGCCATCCACCAGCGGGTTGCTGTCGTTGCGGAAGTAATGGTCGATCACCCACGGGCCGCGTACCAGCAGGTCGCCGAAGGCCTTGCCGTCCCACGGCAGTTCCAGGCCTTCGCCGTCCACGATCTTCATGTCCACGCCGTAGATCACCCGGCCCTGCTTTTCCAGGATCTTGTGCCGGGCGTCCTCGGGCAGGTCCTTGTGGCGCGCCAGCAGCTTGCAGGACGTGCCCAGCGGCGACATCTCGGTCATGCCCCAGGCGTGGATGACCTCCACGTCGAAGGCCTCGAGCGTGCGGATCATGGCGGGCGGCGCGGCCGAGCCGCCGATCACCGTGCGGCGGAAGGTGGAGAACTTCAGCTTGTTGGCCTGCACGTATTGCAGCAGGCCCAGCCAGACGGTCGGCACGCCCGCGGAGAACGTCACGCCCTCCTGCTCGAACAGCTCGTAGAGCGATGCGCCGTCGAGCTTGGCGCCCGGAAACACGAGCTTGGCGCCCACCAGCGGCACCGAATACGGCAGGCCCCAGGCGTTGACGTGGAACATCGGCACTACCGGCAGGATCACGTCCTTGGCCGAGCAGCCCAGGGCATCGGGCAGGGCCGACGCATAGGAATGCAGCACAGTCGAGCGGTGCGAATACAGCGCGCCCTTCGGATTGCCGGTCGTGCCCGACGTGTAGCACAGGCTCGACGCCAGGTTCTCGTCGAATTCCGGCCATTCGTAGGCGCCGTCGTGGGCGTCGATCAGGTCTTCGTAGCACAGCAGGTCGACCTTCGATTCCGCCGGCATATGCGCGCGGTCCGTCATCATGACCCAGCCCTTCACGTTCGGGCAGTGCGGCGCCACGCCTTCCACCAGCGGCAGGAACGTGGCATCGAAGAAGATGAACTGGTCGTCGGCGTGATTGACGATGTAGGCGATCTGCTCCGGGAACAGGCGCGGATTGATCGTGTGGCAGACGGCGCCCATGCCCGACACGCCGTAGTAGATCTCCAGGTGCCGGTAACCGTTCCAGGCCAGCGTACCCACACGCTCGCCCTGCGCCACGCCCAACGTCGCCAGCGCCTGGGCCAACTTGCGGGCACGCAGTTCGCAGTCGCGGTAGGTATATCGGTGAAGGTCGCCTTCGGTTCGCCGCGAGACGATTTCGGTGCTGCCGTAGTAGCGCGCAGCGTGCTTGATGATGGAGGAAATGAGCAGCGGCGCGCTCATCATTTGACCCATCAATGCCATGAAACGGTCTCCTTGGTTCGGAAAAAACGAACAACCGTTCTTATTTTTGGCCGACTATCCCACACCCTGCAAAAGCATCGACAAAAAATGAAGAAACTTGTTGGTGTTGTTGGTGGACTGACACGTAGTGGGCGCGCTCCTGGCACCCATACGCAGACCCTGCCATGCACCGGATTGATGTCCGATATTTGCGTCGCTTTTTGAATGGTCTGCGAGCAGCGGACAACCCTTGGCCGGCAGGAGAAAACCGGTGCAAGTACAATACTGCGAGCCCTGAAGCGCCTCAATATGTCGTTTTCCCCTAGCGTCATGCACGCCGTCTATGCCTACTGAATCCAACGACGCCCTGCCGCGTATTGCATTGCCCGTGCCGTTCAAGACCGCATCCGGCATGGCGGCCCTCGGCGATCGGTTTTTTACGCGGCTGGCGCCGACCGCCCTGCCTTCGCCTTATGTAGTCAGCGTAGCCCCCGCGGCTGCGGCCCTGCTCGGATGGGATGAAGCAGGCTTGCGCGCCGCCACGCACGACCCGAAGTTCGTCGACACCTTCGCCGGCAACGCCGTGCCGGACTGGGCAGACCCACTGGCCACGGTCTACTCCGGCCATCAGTTCGGCGTCTGGGCCGGGCAGCTTGGCGATGGCCGCGCCATCCGGCTGGCCGAGGCCGCGATGCCCGACGGTCCGTGGGAGATCCAGCTCAAGGGCGCCGGCCTGACCCCCTACTCGCGCATGGCAGATGGCCGCGCGGTGCTGCGCTCGTCGATCCGTGAATACCTCTGCTCGGAAGCCATGCATGCGCTGGACGTGCCCACCACGCGGGCACTGGCGATCATGGGCTCCGACGCACCGGTACGGCGCGAAACCATCGAGACATCGGCCGTGGTCACGCGGCTGGCGCCGAGCTTCATCCGCTTTGGTCATTTCGAGCATTTCGCCGCCCGCGAGGACCACGCCTCGCTGAAGCAGCTTGCCGATTTCGTGATCGACCGTTTTTATCCGGCCTGCCGCGACGCGGCCAGCCCGTACCAGGCGCTGCTGCGCGAGGTATCGCTGCTCACGGCGGACATGGTGGCGCACTGGCAGGCCGTGGGCTTCTGTCATGGCGTGATGAACACCGACAACATGTCGATCCTGGGCCTGACCATCGACTATGGACCGTTCGGGTTCCTCGACGCCTTCGACGCGAACCACATCTGCAACCATTCCGACCAGCAGGGCCGCTACGCGTACAGCCAGCAGCCCCAGATCGCGTTCTGGAACCTGCATTGCCTGGCCCAGGCGCTGCTGCCGCTGTGGCGCAACGCGGATGCCAGCGATGCCGAAGCGGCCAAGAACGAAGCCGTGGAAGCCGCTCGCGAGGCGCTCGACCCGTTCCGGGACCGCTATGCCGAGGCCTTCTTCCGCCATTACCGCGCCAAGCTTGGCCTGCGCACCGCGCATGACCAGGACGAGACGCTGATGACGAACCTGTTCCGTGTGATGCACGCCAATCGCGTGGACTACACGCTGTTCTGGCGCAACCTGGCCCAGGTGGGGTCGCAGGACGGATCACGCGATGCGCCCGTGCGCGACCTGTTCCTGGACCGCGCGGCGTGGGACGCGTGGGCCGCCGAATACCGCGCCCGCCTGCAGTCGGAACAGTCCGACGATGCCGCCCGCGGGGTTGCAATGCGGCAAGTCAACCCGAAATACGTGCTCCGGAATCATTTGGCCGAAACCGCGATCCGTGCCGCGCGCGACAAGGACTTCTCCGAGGTGGACCGCCTGCTGGCCGTGCTGTCGCGGCCCTTCGACGAGCAGCCCGATGCGGAACACTATGCCGCCCTGCCACCCGACTGGGCGTCGGGGCTCGAAGTCAGCTGTTCGTCGTAAGCCTGGCAGCCTGCCCGGGATCGCAACAAGGAAACGAGATGACCACCACTAAGACCGACGCCGAATGGCGTGACCAGCTGTCCGACATCGAGTACCGCGTGACGCGCGAGGCCGCCACCGAGCGTCCGTTCACGGGCCGCTACTGGGACCACTGGGACCAGGGCATCTACCACTGCGTAGGCTGCGGCACCCCGCTGTTCGAGTCGGCCACCAAGTTCGACGCCGGCTGCGGCTGGCCCAGCTATTTCCGTCCGATCAACGGCGAGGTGATTGCCGAGCACGTGGACCACAGCCACGGCATGACGCGGGTGGAAGTCCGTTGCAAGGAATGCGGCAGCCATCTGGGCCATGTCTTCGAGGATGGCCCGGCCCCAACCGGTCTGCGCTATTGCATCAACTCGGCTGCGCTAAAATTCGACGATCGCGATCCGGCTGATCGCGGGTGACGCCACCCGCACACCGGACGCCACGTCCGATCCGCCTCGCGGATTCCCAGCGGGCCCGGCCGCATGCCTGGCTCGCCAACCTGATTTGGTCCGCATGAAATTCCTGTTCGACCTGTTCCCAGTCATCCTGTTTTTTGTCGCCTTCAAGCTGTTCGGCATCTATCCGGCCACCGCGGTGGCCATCGTGGCCACGGTGCTGCAGATCGCGTGGGTGCGCATCCGTCATGGCAAGGTGGAGCCGATGCAATGGGTCAGCCTGCTGATCATCGGCGTTTTCGGCGGCGCGACGATTGTTCTGCACAACGAAACCTTCATCAAGTGGAAGCCCACGGTGCTCTACTGGCTGTTCGCGGTCACGCTGATCGGCTCGGTCATCGGCTGGCGCAAGAACCTGATCCGCGCCATGATGGAAAAGCAGGTCACGATGCCGGACGCGATGTGGGGCCGGCTCAACGTTGCATGGGCCGCGTTCTTCGCCGTGATGGGCGTGCTGAACCTCTACGTGGCGTATCAGTTTTCCACCGATACCTGGGTCAATTTCAAGCTGTTCGGCAGCATGGGCCTGATGGTCGTCTTCATTGTCGCGCAGAGCATCTGGCTGTCGCGCCACATCGAGGAAACCCCGTCGCGGGAAGGCCGCTCCGAATAAGCGCAGCCGCCCTGCCGCTCCCGATGACACTCCCGAAGGACTAACCGATGGCCGCCGATCCCGCCACCATCGACGCGCTGCTGCGTGCGGCGCTCGAACCCTCCCACCTGCACGTCCACGACGACAGCGCGGCCCATGCGGGCCATGCCGGCGCGGCGTCGGGTGGGGGTCATTACAACGTTCTGATCGTCAGCAACCGCTTCGCTGGCCATTCGCGCGTGACCCGCCACCGTATGGTGTATGATGCGCTGCGCGAACTATTCCCCGCGCAGATCCATGCGCTGGCCGTCAGCGCGTACACCGACCAAGAATATCAATCCCGCGAAGCATGACGCGACGCGCTCTCGCTACTCTCAGACCTGACTCCATGAAGACCACCGTCCTCTCGTTCAGCCTGGCGGCTGTGCTCGCTGCTGGCAGCCTGCCCGTGTTCGCCCAGAACGCCGCCGTTGTGAATGGCAAGCCCATCCCGTCGGCCAAGGTGGACAAGCTGATCGCCGGCACCGGCCAGCCCGCCTCGCCCGAACTGCGCGACCGTGCCCGCACCATGCTGATCGACCGGGAACTGCTGGTGCAGGAAGCCTCCAAGCGCGGCATCCTGCAACGCGACGACGTTCAGGACCAGCTCGAACAGGCCCGCCTGAACGTGCTGGCCGGTGCGGTGTTCGAGGACTACGTCAAGACCCATGGCGCCAGCGACGACGAACTGCGCAAGCAATACGAGAAGATCAAGGGCCAGTTCGGCAATGGCAAGGAATACCACGCCCGCCACATCCTGGTGGAAAAGGAAGCGGACGCCAAGGCACTGATCGCCAAGATCAAGGGCGGCGCCAAGTTCGAAGACGTAGCCAAGGCATCGTCGAAGGACACCGGCTCGGCAGCCAATGGCGGCGACCTGGACTGGGCCAACAGCGGCAGCTACGTGCCGGAATTCTCGGCGGCCATGACCGGCCTGAAGAAGGGCCAGATGACCGATACGCCGGTCAAGACCCAGTTCGGCTGGCACATCATTGAACTCGTGGACGTGCGCGACCAGAAGATTCCGACGTTCGAGGAAGTGAAGCCTCAGCTCCAGCAGATGCTGATGGGCGACCAGGCCTGGCAGCGCGAGCAGTTCCAGGCGATGATGAAGTCGCTCAAGGACAAGGCCAAGATCCAGTAATCCCCTTGCTTGCTGCATACAAAAACCGGCGCCTGTGCGCCGGTTTTCGTTTTTTGGGGCGCACCTTGGCGCGCTCGGTAACATTCTAGTGCAGTTGGCGGGTTCCATCGCTCCTCCGGCCCCAGTAATATCGAAGGGCTCGACGAAGCCGGACACCCGTCCCGCCAAGGTATCGAGCGCCAGGATCGAGGGCATATTGCTATGGGCATGATGAGCGGCTACTGGTACATGTGGCATCTCTATTCCAGCGGCATGGTCTACTGCGCGCTAGGCATGCCCCACATCGAATGCACCGGCCGCCGATGGCGCGACCTTCATCCTCACCTGCCGACGCGTGACCGCTACGCCCAGTCAAAGCTGCTGCAAGCGACCGTCGCGTTCATGGAAGTACGCGGCGAAATCCCCGTACCGCCCGGCGCAGACCGTATGCGCCTGCTCTATTCCCGCTACCTGCCATGGAGCGAACGCCTGCGCGCGCAGCAAGCCCAGGCCCCGCAAACTGGCGAACACCCCGTCGACCTCCCCGCTCCTGTCACAGTCTGAGACCTTTCTCATGACCTGAAGCAAGCGCCGGTTTTCTGGACACACAAGTTCACAAAACCCCTCTTGGCGCACCCATTCTCGAGGCCTAGGATCACTGCGTTGCGAACGTGAAGGCATGCATTGCCCCACACGCAGTCCTGTCCAATGGGCATCGGCCCGTCTGGCGCTGACTTCGACTGCCAGTTGACCTTCGTCAAGGGGCTTCCGCAAATCGTACGAGGAGAAATAGATGAGCAAGTTTCTGACCCGGTTTTTCGAAGATGACGAGTTTCAATTCAAGGTCTTGAAGCGCGCCGAGTGGGGCATCATCGCCTACGCGACGTTCACCTTTATCTTCTTTTTCGCATGGCTCTATCTGGTCAGGCGATGACACCGCAGCCTAGGCCATAAAAAACGCCCGCTTGCGCGGGCGTTTCGTTCGAAGCAGCAGGTTCTATCAGCCGACCCACTTGCGCGCATTGCGGAACATGCGCATCCACGGGCTGCCACCATCGGGGATGTCCTTCCAGGCGTCAGGTGCCCAGCTCATGGTCGCGGTTCGGAACACGCGCTCCGGGTGCGGCATCAGCGCGGTGAAGCGGCCGTCCACCGTCGTCACCGACGTGATGCCCTGCGGCGAGCCGTTCGGGTTCAGCGGATAGGTCTGCGTCACGACACCGCGGTTGTCGACGAAGCGCAGCGCCACGGCCACCTTCGCCATATCGCCCTGCTGCGAGAAATCGGCGAAACCTTCGCCGTGCGCCACGGCGATGGGGATGCGGCTGCCTTCCATGCCCGCGAAGAAGATCGACGGCGATTGCTGCACTTCCACCGTAACGAAGCGTGCTTCGTACTGCTCGGACTGGTTGCGCGTGAACTTCGGCCATGCGCCGGCGCCCGGGATGATCGGGGCCAGGTTGCTCAGCATCTGGCAGCCATTGCAAACACCCAGCGCGAAAGTGTCCTGGCGGTTGAAGAACGCCGCAAACTGCTCCGCCATCTGGCCGTTGAACAGGATCGTCTTGGCCCAGCCTTCGCCCGCGCCAAGCACGTCGCCGTAGCTGAAGCCGCCGCAAGCCACGAAACCCTTGAAATCGGCCAATGTGGCGCGACCGGCGATCAGGTCGCTCATATGGACGTCGACCGTGTCGAAACCGGCCAGGTCCATGCTGTAGGCCATCTCGATCTGCGAATTGACGCCCTGCTCACGCAGGATCGCCACACGCGGACGGTTACCGGTGGCGATGAACGGCGCAGCAATGTCTTGCGCCGGATCGAAGGTCAGCACGGGGCTGATGCCAGGATCGGCAGCGTCCAGAACGCGGTCGTACTCGCTGTCGGCGCAGGCCGGGTTGTCGCGCAGCCGCGCGATACGCCAGCTCACCTCGGTCCAGGTGCGCTGCAGATCGGCACGGGCAGCGCCGAAGACCTTCTTCGCGTCGCGATAGATCTCGATCTGGTCGTTCGTGTTCGGCTTGCCGATCACGTGGCTGCACGCCGACAGGCCGGCCTCGCGCAGCACCGCGAATACGGCATCGCGCTCTTCGGCACGCACCTGGATCACCGCGCCCAGTTCTTCGGAGAACAGCGCCCGCAGCGTCTGGTCGTTGCGGCGTTCGGCAACCTGCTGCGCCCAGTTCTTGGCGTCGCCGTAGTCCTGCTCCTGGTTCGGGTCCAGCGTCAGCATGTCCACATTGAGCGACACGCCCGTACGGCCGGCGAAGGCCATTTCCGCGACGGTTGCCATGAACCCGCCGTCGGAGCGGTCGTGATAGGCCAGCAGCTTGCCTTCGCGGTTCAGACGCTGGATCACGTTGAAGAAGTTCTTCAGGTCTTCCGGGTTGTCCACGTCCGGCGCGCTGTCGCCAACCTGCTGGGTCACCTGCGCCAGGATGCTGCCGCCCATGCGATTCTTCGCACGACCCAGGTCGATGGCGATCAGCGTGGTATCGCCCAGGTCGGTACGCAGCTGCGGCGTCAGCGTCCGGTTGGTGTCATCCACTGCGGCAAACGCCGAGATGATCAGCGAAACCGGCGCCACCACTTCCTTGTCGCCATCGGCATCGGACCACTTCGTGCGCATCGACAGCGAATCCTTGCCCACCGGGATGCTGATGCCAAGCGCCGGGCACAATTCCATGCCCACGGCATGCACCGTGTCGTACAGCTTCGCGTCCTCGCCGGCTACGCCGCACGCGGCCATCCAGTTGGCCGACAGCTTGACCTTGTTCAGATCCTTGACCGGGGCGGCCGCCAGGTTCGTCAGCGCCTCGCCGATGGCCATGCGGCCCGAGGCCGGGGCGTCGATCACGGCCAGCGGCGTGCGCTCGCCCATCGTCATGGCTTCGCCAGCGCGGCCCTTGTAGTCGAGCGTGGTCACCGCCACGTCCGCCACCGGCACCTGCCACGGCCCCACCATCTGGTCACGTGCGTTCATGCCACCGACGGTACGGTCGCCAATGGTGATCAGGAACGACTTGCTGGCCACGGTCGGGTGGCGCAGCACGTCGCTTACGGCCTGTTCCAGTGCGATGCCGGTCACGTCCACCGGCGGCAGTTCGCGCGCCACGCGCTGCACGTCGCGGTGCATGCGCGGCGGCTTGCCCAGCAGCACGTCCATCGGCATATCGACCGTGAAGTGCTCCTTGAGCGCGGCGTCTACATCGGCGTCCACCAGCTGCAGCTGCTTTTCCTCGGTGGCGATACCCACCACGGCGAACGGCGACCGTTCGCGTTCGCACATGGCCTGGAAGCGCGGCAGGTCGTTCGGCGCGATGGCCAGCACATAGCGTTCCTGCGACTCGTTGCACCAGATTTCGGCGGGCGACAGGCCAGACTCTTCAAGGTGCACCTGGCGCAATTCGAAGCGTGCGCCGCGACCGGCACCGTCGACCAGTTCCGGGAAGGCGTTCGAAATGCCGCCTGCGCCGACGTCGTGGATCGACAGGATCGGGTTGTCTTCGCCCAGTTGCCAGCAGGCGTTGATCACTTCCTGGGCACGGCGCTCCATTTCAGGGTTGCCACGCTGCACCGAATCGAAGTCGAGGTCGGCCGTGTTGGTGCCCGTCGCCATCGAGCTGGCGGCACCGCCGCCCATGCCGATGCGCATGCCCGGGCCGCCCAGCTGGATCAGCAGCGTGCCGGCCGGCAGCGGGTCCTTGTGTGTATGGCCGGCATCGATATTGCCGATGCCGCCTGCAATCATGATCGGCTTGTGGTAGCCGCGCACCGTGCCGCCCACATTTTGCTCGTAGACACGGAAGTAGCCGCCCAGGTTGGCACGGCCGAATTCATTGTTGAACGCGGCGCCGCCCAGCGGGCCGTCGATCATGATCTGCAGCGGCGATGCGATGCGGTCCGGCTTGCCGGTCACGCCGGGCTTGTCGTCCGGATTGCGATGTGCCACCGGCTGTGCGGCGTCGCGGGCATTTTCCCAACTCTCGACGGCATCAGGCAGCATCAGGTTCGACACCGTGAAGCCGGTCAGGCCGGCCTTGGGCTTGGCACCACGGCCCGTGGCGCCTTCGTCGCGGATTTCACCGCCGGCGCCGGTCGAAGCGCCCGCGAACGGCGAGATCGCGGTCGGGTGGTTGTGCGTTTCCACCTTCATCAGCGTGTGGGTCAGCGCCTCGTGGCGGCCATACTTCTGGTCCGCGCCGCGCGGGAACCAGCGTTCGGCCACGTCGCCTTCCATCACGGCCGAGTTGTCCGAATAGGCGACGATCGAGCCCTGCGGATTCAGCTGATGCGTGTTGCGGATCATCGCGAACAGCGACTTGTCCTGCGTCACGCCGTCGATGGTCCAGGTGGCGTTGAAGATCTTGTGGCGGCAGTGTTCGCTGTTGGCCTGGGCGAACATCATCAGCTCGACGTCAGTCGGGTTGCGGCCGAGCTTGCCGTAGTTTTCCAGCAGATAGTCGATTTCGTCGTCCGAAAGCGCCAGGCCCATGGCCGTGTTGGCGTCAACCAGGGCGCTGCGCCCCGCTGAAATGTCGATGAACTGCAGCGGCTTGGCGGGCAGTTCCTGGAACAGGCCGGCCGCTTCCTCGCGCGAGGCGATCACGGTTTCGGTCATCCGGTCGAAGAGGTGCGCAGCCACGGCGGCACGGGTGCCGGCGTCCAGCGTCTTGCGGCCGCGCAGCAGGCCCTTCTTGCAGACCACGGTGATCTCGATGCCGCGCTCGATGCGGTGCACGTGCGTCAGGCCGCAGTTATGGGCGATATCGGTGGCCTTGCTGGCCCACGGCGAAATGGTCCCGAAACGCGGAATCACCACAAAACGGTCGCCCTCGGGCTGGGCCGTGAACGGCGCGCCATAGGTCAGCATCGCGCCGATGCGCGTCTGGTCCTCGGCGGACAGCGGCGTGTCCGAATCGACAAAATGCACGAACTGGCCATGCACGGACTCAATATCGGCGTCGACTTGTTGCAGGGCGGCAAGCAGGCGTTGCTGACGGAAAGCGGAAAGCGCCAAAGCGCCGGGGAAGCACGAGAAATGCGCCATGATCGGTACGGTCAGGAGGCGTAGGAAGGTGAGGCTAAACGGCGGCTGGCACTGCTGAATGGAATGCCGGCATGCGGGAAACCGCTATTGTACCTTGTTGGCGGCCGCTTTTTGCATTGCGCAATGCGGCGCGAACGGACAGCCTGGGGAAAGTCTGGCCCCAGACCGCAATTCGGCCTGTCTCGTGGCGCATCCGGCGCCTCGAACGCCGTTGGCCAGCCACCTGGGCCCGACTCGGCGCGAGAACACGAAAGTGGCCGATTTCATGCGAAAGCCGCCCAAAATCGCCCGAAAGTGCCGTCAGAGAGAGGTGGCGGAACGCGCGGCCTGCTCGTAGAGACCGGTCAGCACGCGCAGCAGCCGCGCCAGTTCGCCGATCTCGACGTTTTCATCACTGCCCTCCGTGAAATTGCTGGTCAGGCATTGCTCGCGGATTTCCCGATACCGGGAGCAGGCCTCGGTACCGGCCTGCGTGGTGGCGTAGGTCGCCTCCTTGCCCACCCGCTCGCCCGCCACCAGCCCCAGCCCCACTAGCTTTTTTAGCGAATACGTCACCAGGTGCGTGTCCTCGACGTTGAGGACGAAGCAGATGTCGGCCAGCCGCTTGGCCCGGCCGCGATGGTTCACATGGTGCAGCACCAGCACATCGAGGAAGGTCAGATCGCGCACGCCGGCCGCGCCCATGCAGCGGACCACCCAGCGGCTATAGGCGTTGTAGGCCGTATTCAGGCCAAACTCGAACTCGGACAGCTCCGGGCTGCGTACCGACACCAGGTGCGACGACGACACAATGTTGACGCCTGCGGCCCGGGCCAGCGGCGCGGTCCGCGCCGCGGCGTCCAGGGTCGCGCCCTCGGCGGCATCGGCGTGGCGTTCCGGGGCGGGCTTGCGGGCCATGAATGGGTCTCCCAGTAAGGTCGGCGGGTGCAGCGGGTGATGGCCAAGGTGGCCACGGTGGCGATAGGTGAAAGCCCGAAGCGGGTTCGGGCAATTTCAGCTTGACAGTTTATCGGCGAATTCTCAGCATGAATACCTTAATTCACAGAGGCAATGCGTGGATGCGGTCTGGTTCCGCAACGCCTTTCATCGTCACGCCGCCGCATGCTGCCTCATCCTGTTCCGCTCGAATCGCTTGAATCGATCCACACCAGCCTGCGCGCCGGCCAGACGTCCCGCGCGGACCTGATCGCCGACGCGGCCGCCCGGGCCGCGAGCCCCGCCGGCAAGGCCGTCTACCTTCACACCACCTTCGATGCCGCCCGCCAGGTGGCGCACGCCGCCGACGCGGCCGCGCGCGCCGGCAAGCCGCTGCATCCGCTGGCCGGCCTGCCGGTATCGGTCAAGGATCTGTACGACGTGGCCGGCGAGGTCACGCGCGCCGCGTCGGCCGCCCGTGAGGATGCGGCACCCGCCACGGCCGATGCCGCCGTGGTAGCCCGCCTGCGCGGGGTTGGGGCGGCCCTGGTTGGCCGCACCAACATGACCGAATTCGCGTTCTCGGGCGTCGGCATCAATCCCCATTTCGGCACGCCGGTCAATCCGTGCGACGACACGACCGCACGCATTCCGGGCGGTTCTTCGTCGGGCGCAGCGGTTTCCGTCGCGCTGGGCACGGCCGTGGCGGCACTGGGCAGCGACACAGGCGGATCGATCCGGATTCCGGCAGCCCTGTGCGGCATCACCGGCTACAAGCCCACCGCGCGCCGTGTGCCACTGACCGGCGCGTTTCCGCTCTCCTCCACGCTCGACACGGCCTGCGCCATGGCGCGCACGCTGTCCGACTGCATTGCAGTGGACAGCGTCATCGCCGACGCCCCGGTCATTCCGGTCGTCAACGCGCCCACGGCCTTGCGGCTGGCCATTCCGCGCCAGCTGGTGCTCGACGACATGGACGACGCCGTGGCGCGTGCCTTCGACCGCGCCATGGGCCGGCTGTCGGCGGCGGGGGTACACGTGGAACACGTGGACATGCCCGAGCTGGCCGAACTGGCCGGCCTCAACGCGGCCGGGGGTTTCTCGGCGCCCGAGGCCTTTTCCTATCACCGCGCCCTGCTGGCCACCCATCGCGACCGCTACGACCCGCGCGTGCTGAGCCGTATCGAGCGCGGCGCCGCGATGAGCGCGGCCGACTACATCGCGCTGCACCGCGCCCGGCTGGACTGGATTGCCCGCATGGAAGCGCGCCTGGCTCCGTTCGATGCCGTGGTCTGCCCGACCGTGCCGATGGTGGCCCCGCAGATTGCCCCGCTGGTGGCCGACGATGCCCTGTTCTTCCGCACCAACGCCCTGCTTCTGCGCAATACGTCGGCTTTCAATTTCCTGGACGGCTGCTCGGTGTCGCTGCCGTGCCAGGCGCCGGACGAACTGCCCGTGGGCCTGATGCTGTCGCACGGCCCGATGCGCGACGCCCACCTGCTAGGCACGGCCCTTGCATTGGAATCGATCGTTCGACCGTCACAGCACGCAGGCTGAGCCAGGCCCGCGCCGTGACCGCAGTACCGCGCTTATGTCTCAGACATTGAGACCCAGCGCGGCGGCAGTTCCAGGTAGTTCCAAACCCGCGCGGCCGGGCAGGCGCCCGAGCGCAACACCAGGAGAGATCGAGATGCGAGTCAAGGCAATGGCAGTCGCGGCGGCGGCACTGCTGCTGGCCGCCACGGCGGCACGGGCGGATACCAAGTGGGACCTGCCAACCGGATACCCGGCCACCAACCTGCACACCGAAAACCTGCAGCAGATGGCCAACGACGTGGAAAAGGCCACGGGCGGCAAGCTCAAGATCGTCATCCATCCGAACGGCTCGCTGCTCAAGGCCAACGAGATCAAGCGCGGGGTGCAGACTGGCCAGGTGCAGATGGGCGAGATCCTGATGTCGCTGCTGGCCAACGAAAATCCCGTGTTCGGCGTCGATGCGGTGCCATTCCTGGCCACCAGCTACGCCGATTCGTACCGGCTCTGGCAAGCCTCGAAGCCGGTCACCGACAAGGTGCTCGACCGCCAGGGCATGAAGCTGCTCTACGCGGTGGCCTGGCCGCCGCAGGGCATCTACGCGAACAAGCCGATCAACAGCGTCGCCGACATGAAGGGCCTGAAATGGCGCGCCTACAACCCGGCCACGTCCAAGATCGCCGAACTCGTCAGCGCCCAGCCGGTGACGATCCAGGCGGCCGACCTGGCCCAGGCGCTGGCCACGGGCACGGTCAACTCGTTCATGTCGTCGGGCGCCACCGGCGTGGACACCAAGGTCTGGGAATCGGTCAAGTACTTCTACACCGTCGATGCCTGGCTCCCCAAGAACATGCTGGTGGTCAGCAAGAAAGCGTTCAACGCGCTGGACAAGCCCACCCAGGACGCCCTGCTCAAGGCCGTGGCCGACGCCGAGAAGCGCGGCTGGCAGGTCTCGGAACAGAAGACCAAGGAATACCTGGGCACGCTGTCGAAGAACGGCATGACCGTGGCCCCGCCGTCGCCCCAGCTCAAGACCGACATGCAGAAGGTTGGCGAAGTCATGGTGGGCGAATGGGCCAAAAGCGCCGGCGACGACGGCAAGGCCATCCTCGACGCCTATCGCAAATAAGGCAGCCGGCCCCGGCTTGAACGCCCGCCACGCGTTTTGTTCCACCGGCACGGCGCGCATGCCCCAGGGCATCGCGCCGGGCTTGTTCCATGCTGTCCGCAGTATTACCGGTAGCCTGTTATCTCATGGAAGCCCCCCACATCAAGAAGCGATGGCTCGACCATCTGCTTGACGCGTTTGCCGTCCTCGGCGCGCTCTGCATCCTGGCGGTCTGCATCATGATGATCGCGATGTCGATCTCACGCGAGACCCTGTTCGTGCTCAAGGGCGGCGACGACATCGTCGCCTGGCTGTGCGCGGCCTCCGCCTTTCTGATCCTTGGCCAGACCTTCCAGCACGGCGGCATCGTGCGCGTGGAGATGCTGCTCGATGCGGTCGGCCCCCGCCGCCGCTGGCCGCTGGAGGTGGTATCGCTCACGATCTGCCTGGTGTTTGCCGGCTATGCCGCCTGGGCGCTTGGCACGTTCGCCTGGCAAAGCTGGGACATCAACGATGTCTCGCAAGGCCAGATCGTGATCCCGCTCTGGATTCCGCAGAGCTTTGCCGTGCTCGGCGCCATCGGCTTCCTGCTGGCCGTGGCCGACGAATGGCAGCGCGTGGTGCGCCGGCAGAAGCCGCGCTACCAGCTGGCCCAGGAAGCCAAGCTGGCCGCCGGCGATTTCGGGGAGACCGTCTGATGAGCACCGTACTCGTTGCACTGGTCCTGTTGCTGGTCATGATCGTCTTCCTGGCCATCGGCGCCTGGATCCCCGTCGCCATCGCCGTCACGTCATGGGTGGGTCTGGTGATCTTCTCCGACCACGACGCGCTGGTGAACCTGGCCAACGCGTGGTGGTCGTCCAGCGCCTCGTATACGCTGGCGTCGCTGCCACTGTTCGTGTGGATGGGCGAAATCCTGTTCCGCACCAAGCTGTCCGAGCAGATGTTCAACGGCCTGTCGCCGTGGCTGAACTGGCTGCCCGGGCGTCTCATGCACGTCAACATCCTGGGTTGCGGCATCTTCGGCTCGGTCTCGGGCTCGTCGGCCGCCACCTGCGCCACGATCGCCAAGTCCGCCCTGCCCGAACTGACCCGGCGCGGCTACGACGAACGCGTCACGCTGGGGTCGCTGTCGTGCGCGGGCACGCTGGGCATCCTGATACCCCCGTCGATCACGATGGTCGTGTATGCGGTATCGGCCGATGTGTCGATCATCCGCGTGTTCCTGGCCGGCTTCCTGCCCGGGCTGCTGCTGATGCTGCTGTTCTCGGGCTATATCGTGGTCTGGGCGCTGATGAATCCGAACCGGACCCCGCCGGCCGAGACCTTCGGCTGGGGCGCGCGCCTGGCCTCCATCCGGCAGCTGATGCCCTGCATCATTCTGATCGCCTTCATCACCTGGATCATGATGGCCGGCTACTCCACCGCCACCGAGGCGGCCGCGTACGGCGTGGTGGCATCGCTGGGCCTGGCCTGGGCGGGCGGATCGCTGACGCGCAAGGCGTTCTGGGAAAGCCTGATGTCGGCCACCCGCCTGACCGCGATGATCATGTTCGTACTGGGCGCCACGTCGTTCCTGTCGGTCACCATGAGCTTCACGGGCATTCCGCGGGCACTGGCCGAATGGGTGGCCGCGCTGCACCTGTCGCCGTGGGCGCTGATCGCGGTGCTGACCGTGATCTACATTCTGCTGGGCACGGCGCTGGACGGCATCTCGATGATCGCGCTGACCACGGCCACGGTGCTGCCCATGGTGCAGGCGGCCGGGTTCGATCTGGTATGGTTTGGCATCTTCATCGTGCTGCTGGTGGAAATCGCCGAGGTGACGCCGCCCGTGGGCTTCAACCTCTTCGTGCTCCAGAGCATGACCGGCAAGGACAGCAACTATATAGCGCGCGTGTCGCTGCCGTTCTTCATGATGATGGTCGTTGCCATCGGCATCATCACGGTGTGGCCGACCGTGGTCACCTGGCTGCCCGACGTGGTGATGGCGAAGGAGCTCAAGTAAGCTCCGGAAACCCGCAGCCATCCACAGGAAACCCACCCGGATGCGTGAGCCTGAGATGAATACCGACGTCACCGCTTCCTCCCTGTCCGCCACCCAGCCGGGCACGCCGGCCGAGACCGCAGCCGCGCCCACCTGGATTCCGCTCGACGCGGCCGGGGACGATCCGACCCCGCTCTACGACGTGGCGGCGATCCGCCGGGTCGAACAGGCAGGGCTGGACGCCACGGCGCCCTTCACGCTGATGTCGCGCGCCGGCGCCGCCGCGGCAGACTGGATCCACCACCATGTGCCCAGTGGCCGCATCCTGTTCCTGGCCGGCCGTGGCAATAACGGCGGCGATGCGCTGGCGGCCGCCACGCGCCTGCATCAGGCCGGGCGCCTGGTCGAAGCGTGGTTGATCGCCGAAGCAGACCAGTTGCCGGCCGATGCCGCGCGTGCCTGGTTCGACGCCCGCGCCACCGGCGTGCCGCTGCTGGCCACGCATCCGGACCCCGATGCGGCCTTGCCGCCCTGGCCGACGGGCTGCGTCGCGGTCGTCGACGGCTTGCTTGGCATCGGTCTGAACCGCGCCGCCGATGGCGAGATGGCACGCTGGATTGCGCATCTGAATGCGTCGCACCTGCCGGTGTATGCGCTCGATATCCCGAGCGGGCTCTTTGCCGATACGGGCGCAGGGCAGCCGGCCGTCCGGGCGCGCCGCACGCTGACGTTCCTGGCCGCCAAGCCGGGCCTGCTGACACTGGATGGCCGCGACTGCGCAGGCGCCATCGACATCGCCCCGCTGGGCCTGGACTATCCGCCGGCCGAACGGCCGGTGGCCATCGTCAACCAGCCCGGCGCGTTCCTGCATGCGCTGCCGCGCCGCGACCACGCCGCGAACAAGGGCCGCTTCGGCAGCCTGGCCGTGATCGGCGGCAACCATGGCATGACCGGCGCACCGCTGCTGGGCGCGCGCGCCGCGCTGCATCTCGGCGCGGGCCGCGTGCACGTGGGCTTCCTGGCCCAGCCAGCACCCGCCATCGATCCGGTTCACCCGGAACTGATGCTGCATCAGGTGACCGAACTGTCGCTCGATGCGATGTCGGCTTTCGTGGTCGGGCCCGGCATGGGCAGTGGCACGGCAGCGCGCAAGCAACTGGTCAAGCTGATCGACTTCTGTGCCAATGCGGAGCCGCCGCTGCCGCTGGTGCTCGACGCCGATGCCCTGAACCTGCTGGCGGCTGACGAAGCCCTGAACCAGTCGCTGATCGACAGCGGGCTGGACTACGTGATGACGCCCCACCCGCTCGAAGCCGCGCGCCTGCTGGGCAGCCATGTGGCCGACGTGCAGCGCGACCGCCTGGCTGCGGCGCACGCACTGGCCACCCGCTGGCAAGCCACGGTCGTACTAAAGGGGTCTGGCACGGTCATCGCGACGGCCGAGAGCGCGCCCGCCACCATCAATCCCACCGGCAATGCCGGGTTGTCCACGGCCGGCACTGGCGATGTGCTGGCCGGCATGATCGGCGCGTTGCTGGCGCAAGGCGTGCCGATGCTGGCGGCCGCGCGTGCCGGGGTATGGATTCACGGACGCGCCGCCGATCGGCTGGTGAACGCCGGCACGGGTCCCGCCGGTCTGACCGCGAGCGAGCTCTACCTGCCCGCACGGGCCATCTTCAACGCGTTGCTGCAAGGCGGCGCGGCATGACCCAGGTTGGCACACTGGCCGGCGGCGAAAATGGCGATGGCGCGCGGCGGCGCCTGCTGACCGGCATCGCCCTCCTTGTTATCGGGCAATGGATACTGAGCCTGCTCGACGCCACGGGCAAGACGCTGACCCAGCAGGGCCTGCCTGTGGTGGCCGTGGCGTGGGTCCGGTATCTGGGCCACGTCGTGGCGATCTTCCTGCTGATCGGGCCGGCGCGCTGGCAACGGCAGTCGCGTCCTGCCGCGCCGCGTCTGCAGTGGCTGCGCGGCGCGCTGATGCTGGCCTCGACGCTGGTGTTCTTCAGCGTGCTGAAGCTGATGCCGCTGGCCACCGCCACCGCGCTGAACTTCTGTGCGCCGCTGATCGTCGTGGCGCTGTCGCCGTGGTTGCTGGGCGAGCGCCCCGGCGTGCATGCGCGATGGACGCGCTGGATCGGCGTCGGCATCGGCTTCGCCGGCATGCTGGTGGTGGTCCGCCCCGGCGGCGAACTCGACGCCGTGGGCGTGGGGCTGGGCCTGCTGTCGGCGCTGCTGTTTGCGCTGCTGCAAATGCTGACGCGCCGCATCGCCGCGCATGACGCGCCCATGACAACGCTGATCCAGAGCGGCGTGACGGGTGCCGCTCTGACCACGCTGCTGGTGCCGTTCTTCTGGTTCGCGTCCGTGCCGACGCTGACGCAAGCGGCGCTCCTGCTGTCGGCTGGCCTCACCGGGTCGCTTGGACACTACTTTGTGATCCGCGCATTCCAGTATGCCGACGCCTCGTTCCTGAGCCCGTTCCTGTATTTGCAGATCTTTTCCGCCACCGTGGTCGGATACTTCGCATTCGGCCACCTGCCGGACTGGACCACCGCCCTGGGCATCGCCGTGATCTGCGCCGGGGGCCTGTGCGTGGCAGGCGGCGAACCCGTGCTGCGCCGGGTGGCCACGCGGCTGCGCCGCTAGTCGCCACCGCGCCCCGTCGCCCCCGCCGACGGCGGCGAACGCGCGCTGGCGCACATACCCCCCGTTACGGCCCACCACCACTGCGCAGCCCCGCGCACAAAGCCGGCCCCACGTCGGACAACGCCCGATACGGCGGGAGCGACTCGACTGTTAAGGTTTTGCAGATGCCGCAAGTGGCGTTACGTTTTGCTGCTACTTTCGGCTTTTGACATCACATCGGAGCGATATACTTGCGCTCAGGCCCGTTACACCGGGCCAATGCCCGAGAATTCCAGAACACCCCATGCCGACTGAACTCCACGCCTGGACTGCCCTGCGCCACCACTACGATGCCATCCGCCACACGCCGATGCAGCAGTGGTTCGCCGAGGCCGAAGCCGCCCGCCGCGTCGAGGACTTCTCGCTGGAAGCCGCCGGCCTGTACCTCGACTTCTCGAAGAACCGCATCACGTTCGAGACCTTCGCCCTGCTCATGAAGCTGGCCGAGGAAGCGGGCGTGGCCCAGCGCCGCGACGCCATGTTCGCCGGCGAGCATATCAATACGACGGAAGACCGCGCCGCGCTGCACGTGGCATTGCGCGCCTTGCCCGACGCACCGTTCAAGGTGGACGGGTCATCCGTCATGCCGGGCATCAACGACGTGCTGGGCCGCATGCGCGATTTCGCCGCCCGCGTGCGCACCGGCGGCTGGACCGGGTTCAACGGCCAGACCATCACCGACATCGTCAACATCGGCATCGGCGGTTCGGACCTCGGCCCGCGCATGGTGTGCCGCGCCCTGGCCCACCTGGCGGACCCGCAAGGGCCCCGCATGCATTTCGTGTCCAATGTCGACGGGACCGAACTGGCCGAGACGCTGGTACGGCTGGACCCCGCACGCACACTCGTCATCGTGTGCTCGAAGACGTTCACGACGCTGGAAACCATGGCCAACGCGTGCAGCATGCGCGACTGGTTCCTGCGCCACGGCGTGGCGGAGAACCAGTTGGCACGCCATTTCGTTGCCGTGTCCACCAACCGCGAAGCCGTGGTCAAGTTTGGCATCGACCCGGCCAACATGTTCGAATTCTGGGACTGGATCGGCGGCCGTTTCTCGCTCTGGTCGTCGGTTGGCCTGTCGATTGCGCTGGCCGTGGGCTTCGACGCGTTCGAAGACCTGCTGCTCGGTGGCCGGGCCATGGACGATCATTTCCGCACGGCGCCGCTGGCCCGCAACATGCCCGTGGTCATGGGCATGCTGGGCATCTGGTATCGCAATTTCTTTGGAATGCCGACCAGCTGCATGGCGCCGTATTCGACCTCGCTCGAGCTGTTTCCTGCCTTCCTGCAGCAACTGGAGATGGAAAGCAACGGCAAGTCCGTGCAACTGAACGGCGACCCGGTCCACGCGGAAACATCGCCGGTCGTCTGGGGTACGGCGGGTACCAACGGCCAGCATGCCTACTTTCAGATGATCCACCAGGGCTCGCAGATCGTGCCCGTGGACTTTGTGGCGCCGCTGGTGCCGCCGCGCGACTTGCCCGGCCATCACGCCAAGCTGCTGGCCAACTGCTTTGCCCAGGCCGAGGCGCTGATGCGCGGCCGTGGCGCCGATGAACTGCGCGCCGCCGGTGTCACCGACGAGGCGCGCATCCCGCATATGGTCTTCGAGGGCAACCGCCCCAGCAATACGCTGCTGATGGAAGACCTGACGCCCCACGTGCTGGGCGCACTGATCGCCCTCTACGAGCACCGCACCTTCGTGCAAGGCGTGGTGTGGAACATCAATTCGTTCGACCAGTGGGGCGTGGAACTGGGCAAGATCCTGGCGCGGCCCATTGAACAGGAGCTGACGGGGCAAGGCACGGCCACGCATGATGCGTCGACCGCCGCGCTTATCGCCCGCGCACGTGCCGTGCTCGGGCGCGGCTGAGGCGGGCGGCGGGATCGCTGCCTTCGCAGCCCTTTCTTCCCAGCCTGGCCGGTAGCCGCCTAGATTTCCGTACCCATCAGCTCGTCGCTGGCCACCCGGCCGGCATCGATCGTCAGGACGCGGCCACAACGCGCGGCCACCGAGCGGTCGTGCGTCACCAGTACCAGCGTGGATCCGGCATCGCGGTTGAGTTCGAACATCAGCGCGATCACGGCTTCGCCGGTGGCGGTGTCCAGGCTGCCGGTGGGCTCGTCGGCAAACAGGATGTCCGGCCGTGCCACGAAGGCCCGGGCCAGCGCCACGCGCTGCTGCTCGCCACCCGACAGCGTGCGCGGATAGTGCGTCAGGCGCTTGCCCAGTCCCACACGCTCGAGCATTTCCGTGGCACGCTCGCGTACGCGCGCGGTTTCTCCGCGCAGCTCCAGCGGCAGCATCACGTTTTCCAGCGCCGTAAGGTGCCCGACAAGCTGGAACGACTGGAACACAAAGCCGACATGGCGCCCGCGCAGCGCGGCGCGCTGGTCTTCGTCGAGCTGGAAGATATCCTGCCCGTGCAGGCGAACCGATCCGTTGCTGGGCAGGTCAAGCCCGGCCAGCAGGCCGAGCAGCGTGGATTTGCCCGACCCCGAAGCGCCGACGATGGCCAGCGTTTCGCCGGCCGTGACGGAAAACGAGACGTCGTGCAGAATCGTCAGCGAACCCGTCGTGTCGGCTACGGTCTTTCCGAGTGACTCGACAGCAAGAATGGAAGAGGACATGCGCGAGAGGATGGCAAACGTTGGTCGCCGGCGGATGCTGGCAGCTTGTAGTGCGACAGCGGTCGCCCTGTTCGGTTCACTGCTGACGCCACCCGCCATGGCGCAGGGCGCGGCCACTGCATCGGCCGGGCCCGCGCTGCTGGTGCTGGGAGACAGCCTGTCGGCCGAATATGGCATTGCACGCGGCACGGGCTGGGCAAGCCTGCTGCAGGAACGCCTGCGCCGCGAGCGGTTCGATTATAGCGTCGTGAATGCCAGCATCAGCGGCGAGACCACGGTCGGCGGCAAGACCCGGCTTCCGGACCTGCTCAAGCGGCACAAGCCCGCCATCGTGATCGTGGAACTGGGTGCCAACGACGCGCTGCGCGGCCTGTCGCTGTCATCGACCGAAGCCAACCTGCGCAGCATCATCGGCGATGCACAGAAGGCCGGCGCACAGGTGGTGCTGGTGGGCATGCGTATCCCGCCGAACTACGGGGCCGACTACACCGAACGGTTCTTCGGACTTTTCCCGAAGCTCGCCGGGGAGTACCGGACCCAGCTGGTACCGTTCCTGCTCGAAAAGGTGGTGACACGCCCGGAGTGGTTTCAGGAGGACCGGATTCATCCGACATCGGCCGCCCAGCCCGCGTTGCTGGACATGGTCTGGCCAGCGCTGAAGCCGCTGCTGAAGGCGCCTGCCAAACGCCGCTGATCCTGCGCCGGGCGTCCCCGGCAGAAAAGAAAAAGCCCCTGCGGTGTGTGACCTGCAGGGGCTTTTTGCCATCCGGCGTCGCGACGCCGTATCAGTGCGCGGCGGCTTCGCTGGCCGGGGTCAGGTCCTCCGACTTCACCGGATGCAGGATCTTGACCTTCGCCTTGGCCTTCAGGGCGTCATAGTAGGCGGCCAGTTCGGTCTGGCCAGCGAGCTGGCTCAGCTGCTGCGCATCGGCCTGGCGCTGCGCAGCATTGGCTTCGGTCGGCGTGCTGACCTTGCTGATGCGATAGATCGCATAGCCGTCCGCACCCAGATCCACACCGACCACCGACGGCAGCTTGGTGGCGTCGGCACGCATGATGGCATCGACGGCCTTCGGCGACAGGTTGTCGGCCTTGGCGCGCGACACCGTAACCGTCGGGCCGAACCCGCTGGCGCTGTCGGCTTTCTTCAGCGCCTCGAGCTTGGCCTCGCCGTCCTTGCGGGCCAGTTCGGCGGCCTGCTGCGCAACATATGCCTGGCGCACCTGGGCTTCCACTTCCTCGAACTTGCGCGCGGTCGCCGGGCGGTAGTCGACGATACGCGCCGCCACCAGCGTCGTCGGGCCCACCTGGATGGCCTCGGTATTGCGCTTGTTCTTGATCGTGTCGTCGCTGAACAGGGCCTTCAGAACCTTGTCGTTGTTGAGCGGATTGTCCTTGCCCAGGGCCGGATTCGGCTGACGCGTGACATTGTCGGCGGTCTGGATCGTCAGCTTGAACTTGTCGGCAGCCGGCTTCAGGCTGTCGGACTGCTCATAGACCGTGTTGCCGAAGGCGTCCGCCTGCTCGGTGTACTTCTTGCTGGCCAGCTGCTTCTTCAGCTCGGCCTCGAGCTCCGGACGCACTTCGTCCAGCGGCTGGGTGGCAGCAGGCTTGATGCCGGTCAGCTTGATGATGTGGTAGCCGTAGTCGGTCTCCACGAGATCGCTGATCTGCCCGTCCTTGAGCGCGTACATGGCGTCCTCGAACGGCTTGACCAGTGCGCCGCGCCCCATGAACCCGAGGTCGCCACCCTTCTCTGCCGAGCCCGGGTCCTGCGAGTTCTTCTTCGCCACGTCCGCGAACGTTTCCGGGTGCTTGCGCACGTCATCCAGCAGCTTCTGGGCCTTGTCCTTGGC
Source organism: Cupriavidus sp. 94F1 (assembly GCF_057798875.1). Taxonomy (NCBI): domain Bacteria; kingdom Pseudomonadati; phylum Pseudomonadota; class Betaproteobacteria; order Burkholderiales; family Burkholderiaceae; genus Cupriavidus; species Cupriavidus sp. 94F1. The sequence goes on along the minus strand of NZ_JBYOJT010000006.1, from coordinate 157,066 downwards.
AGCCTTGCGATCGGCGTCCTTGGCGTCTTTCGGAACCGTGATCAGGATATGGCTGGCGCGACGCTGCTCTTCCGTGCGGAAACGCTGGGCATTGCTGTCGTAGTAGGACTTCAGCTCTTCCGGCGTGACGGCCTGGCTGGCTGCCATGGCGTCGCCGGACAGCACCACGTACTCCACCTTGGCCTGCTCGGGCGTGGTGTAGGCCGACAGATGCGACTCGTAATAGGCCTTCAGCGCGGCAGCATCGGGCGTGACTTTCGAAGTGAAATCAGCGGGCTTGATCAGCAGGGCCTGCACGTCGCGTTGCTGGTCGCGGATGGCGATCAGTCGATCGAGCAGCGACTTCGGCACGAAAGCGGTGGTGCCCACCGCGCCGCCCAGTTGCTGCGTCGCCATTTCGAAGCGCATGCGGGCGTCGAGCTGTTCGGGCGTCATGCCCTGCTGGGCCAGCAGCTGGATATAGGCTTTCTCGTCGAGCTTGCCGTCCGGACTGCGCAGCTGCGCGATCGCGGGAATGGATTCGATGGCCTGGCGCAGTTGCTCGTTCGACACCGTCAGATTCTTCTTGGCCGTGGCGTCGGCCACCACGCGCTGCAAAATCAATTGGTCCAGCACCGACTGGCGTGCCGCGGCGCTTTCGAACATGCGCGGGTCGTAGTTGCTGCCAAGCATCTGGCGCATGCGCTCGGTCTGGTCACGCACCACGTTGTCGACTTCCTGCACGGTGATGGTACGGCCATCGACCTTGGCGGCGTCATGCGAGCTGTCCATGAAGCGCGAGTAGCTCTCGACACCGAAGAACACGAACGACGGGAAGACAAGCACCAGCAGCAGCAAAAGCATCAGGCGCCGGTTGTTGCGTACGAAATCAAGCATGCTTTTCGGGTGAAAGGGTTGGGGCCTTTGGGCCGACAGTCAAACTTCGCGATTCTATCAGGAGCGGGACGCCAGACCTGCGGAATATGTGGCGCGGAGTGCGTTTGGGTCAGGATGTCTGCACGTTCGCGCCAACGAACTGGAACGCCCGCTGCGCGGATCACGCGAATCAGAATATGCAAAAACAAAAAGCCCGCAGATGCGGGCTTTTATGTTGGCGGAGTGGACGGGACTCGAACCCGCGACCCCCGGCGTGACAGGCCGGTATTCTAACCGACTGAACTACCACTCCTTGCGTCGGTGCTCCTGCAAGACCTGTGCGCTGCGATCCAGTGTGGTGGGTGCTGAGGGGTTCGAACCCCCGACCTACGCCTTGTAAGGGCGCCGCTCTACCAGCTGAGCTAAGCACCCACATGGACCACGCAAGCCAGTTGCCTGCAAGGTAATTCTCGCTACGCACAATTCGGCGGTTGCTGCTTCGTTGCCGCTGTTTGCGTTGCGAGGCCGCGATTGTAATACGAGACTTTTCAATTTGCCAAGCGTTGATTGCAGGATTCTCTTGCATCACGCCGGCCACGCAAACAAAAAGCCGCGGGCGTAAACCCGCGGCTTTTGGCGTTTCAACGATGCCGTCGATCAGTGATGAATGCGCTCGACCTTGGCCTCGCCCTTGTCCGCCACTTCCGAAGGCTTGGCATCTTCCTCGGGCAGCGCCTCGGGCTTGCGCTCGAGTGCCAGCTCCAGCACCTTGTCGATCCAGCGCACGGGCACGATCTCGATGGCGTTCTTGACGTTGTCGGGGATGTCCGCCAGGTCCTTCACGTTTTCCTCGGGGATCAGCGCCAGCTTGATACCGCCACGGTGGGCAGCCAGCAGCTTTTCCTTGAGGCCACCGATCGGCAGCACTTCGCCGCGCAGCGTGATCTCGCCGGTCATCGCCACATCGGCACGCACGGGAATCCCCGTCAGCACCGACACCAGCACGGTGGTCATCGCGATACCTGCCGATGGACCATCCTTGGGCGTGGCGCCTTCGGGCACGTGGATGTGGATGTCGCGCTTCTCGAACATCTCATCGGCAATACCCAGGCGACGTGCCCGCGAACGCACCACCGACCGCGCGGCCTCGACCGACTCCTTCATCACGTCGCCCAGCGAGCCGGTACGCGAGATGTTGCCCTTGCCCGGCATGATCGCGGCTTCGATGGTCAGCAGATCGCCGCCCACTTCCGTCCACGCCAGACCGGTCACCTGGCCTACCTGGTTTTCCTTGTTGGCCAGGCCGAAGTCGTACTTGCGCACACCGAGGAATTTGTCGAGGTTCTCGGAATCCACCTTGACCGCGTTCGACTCCTTCTTCAGCAGCAGCAGCTTGACCACCTTGCGGGCAATCTTCGACACCTCGCGTTCGAGCGAACGGACGCCCGCTTCACGCGTGTAGTAGCGAATGATGTCGCGGATGGCCGCTTCGGTGACGTCGATCTCGCCCTGCTTCAGACCGTTGTTGCGGATCTGTTTCGGCAGCAGGTAGCGCGTGGCGATGTTCACCTTCTCGTCCTCGGTGTAACCCGAGAGACGGATCACTTCCATCCGGTCCAGCAGCGGCGGCGGAATGTTCAGCGAGTTCGACGTCGCCACAAACATCACGTCCGACAGGTCGAAGTCCACTTCGATGTAGTGGTCCTGGAACGTGTGGTTCTGTTCCGGGTCCAGCACTTCCAGCAGGGCCGACGACGGGTCGCCACGGAAGTCCATGCCCATCTTGTCGATCTCGTCGAGCAGGAAGAGCGGATTGCGCACGCCAACCTTCGACAGGCTCTGCAGGATCTTGCCCGGCATCGACCCGATGTAGGTACGGCGGTGACCGCGAATCTCGGCCTCGTCACGCACGCCACCCAGCGCCATGCGCACGAACTTTCGGTTCGTGGCGCGCGCCACCGACTGGCCCAGCGACGTCTTGCCCACGCCGGGAGGCCCGACCAGGCACAGGATCGGCGCCTTGACCTTGTCCACACGCTGTTGCACGGCAAGATACTCAAGGATGCGTTCCTTGACCTTCTCGAGACCGTAGTGGTCTTCGTCCAGCACGCGCTCGGCGTTGGCCAGGTCGTTATTGACCTTGCTCTTCTTGCGCCACGGCAGGTTGACCAGCGTGTCGATGTAGTTGCGCACGACGGTCGCCTCGGCCGACATCGGCGACATCAGCTTGAGCTTCTTGAACTCGGCGTCGGCCTTCTTCTTGGCCTCCTTGGGCATGCGTGCGGCCTTGATGCGCTTGTCCAGCTCTTCAAGGTCTGCACCTTCCTCGCCCTCGCCCAGTTCCTTCTGGATGGCCTTGACCTGCTCGTTCAGGTAGTACTCGCGCTGAGACTTTTCCATCTGGCGCTTGACGCGGCCACGGATGCGCTTTTCCACCTGCAGGATGTCGATCTCGCCCTCGAGCTGCGACAGCAGGCTCTCCAGGCGTTCCGTCACCTTCACCATTTCCAGGATCTTCTGCTTCTGCTCGAGCTTGATCGGCAGATGCGCGGCAATGGTGTCGGCCAGGCGGCCGGCCTCGTCGATGCCCGACAGCGACGTCAGGATCTCCGGCGGGATCTTCTTGTTGAGCTTTACGTACTGGTCGAACTGCGACACGATCGCGCGGCGCAGGGCCTCGGTCTCGGCCGATTCAGCCGGTGCGGGCGGCACAGGCACCGCTTCGCACATGAAGTGCGAATCGTCCTCGCTCACCTCGGTGATATTTGCACGTTGCGTACCCTCGACCAGCACCTTTACGGTACCGTCGGGCAGCTTCAGCATTTGCAGGATATTGGCGATGCAGCCAACCTCGTAGAGGTCTTCGGCTGTCGGTTCGTCTTTGGCGGCCGTCTTCTGTGCCACGAGCATGATGCTCTTGCCCGACTCCATCGCAGTCTCGAGCGCCTTGATGGACTTCGGGCGTCCCACGAACAGTGGGATCACCATGTGCGGAAACACCACCACGTCGCGCAGCGGCAACAGTGGCAGGCGAATCGGCTCAGCCGGGAGGAGTTGTGTTCCGGACATCATTTTCCCCAGTCAGTCATTTAAGGCGTAAATAGGGTCTCGGGATTCGATTGCAAGATACCCATCATCAATTCCCGGCACTTAAAAAACGTGCCGCAAACTGCACCCGGGACCCACTCTGAAACAGCATACCCGCGTTTGCTCCCGTTAGTTTGTGGAATTGAAGAAAAAAAGCCGTTCGCTTTCCAGCGAACGGCAGCTTGAAAGTGTCGCCAGTATGGTTGGGACCACGCGGGTCCGGCACGTTCGGCGTCAGTTGGACCTCGCTCAGTTCGAGCCTGCCACCTTGGGCTGCTGCTCTTCGTACATCAGCAGCGGCGGTGCGTCGCCAGTAATCGTGCTTTCGTCGATCACCACCTTCTGCACACCCTTGTAATTGGGCAGGTCGTACATGACGTCCATCAGCGATTGTTCGAGAATCGAACGCAGGCCACGGGCACCCGTCTTGCGACGGATGGCCTTGCGCGCAATCGCGGTCAGCGCAGCCGGGCGAATCTCCAGCTCGACGCCTTCCATGGCCAGCAGCTTCTGATACTGCTTGACCAGCGCATTCTTCGGCTCGACCAGGATCTGCATCAGCGCGGCTTCATCCAGCTTGGCCAGCGTTGCCACCACGGGCAGACGCCCGATGAGTTCCGGGATCAGACCGAACTTGATCAGATCCTCGGGCTCTGTCTGCGGAAGCACCTCGCTGACTTCGCGCTCTTCCTTGCTCTGCACCTGCGCGTCAAAACCGATGCCGGTCTTGTCCGAACGCTGCATGATGACCTTTTCCAGGCCGTCGAATGCACCGCCGCAGATGAACAGGATGTTCGTCGTGTCCACCTGCAGGAAGTCCTGGTTCGGATGCTTGCGGCCGCCCTGCGGCGGCACCGAAGCCATGGTGCCTTCGATCAGCTTCAGCAGCGCCTGCTGCACGCCCTCGCCCGACACGTCGCGCGTGATCGACGGGTTGTCGGACTTGCGCGAGATCTTGTCGATTTCGTCGATGTAGACGATGCCGCGCTGGGCCTTCTCGACCTCGTAATTGCAGTTCTGCAGCAGCTTCTGGATGATGTTCTCGACGTCTTCGCCCACGTAACCGGCTTCGGTCAGCGTGGTGGCGTCGGCGATCACGAACGGCACGTTCAGCAGGCGCGCCAGCGTCTGGGCAAGCAGCGTCTTGCCCGAGCCGGTGGGCCCGATCAGCAGGATGTTGCTCTTCGACAGCTCGACGTCGTCCTTCTTGCCGAGGTGCTTCAGACGCTTGTAGTGGTTGTAGACCGCCACGGCCAGAATCTTCTTGGCCTGTTCCTGACCAATCACGTACTGGTCAAGGCTTTCGCGGATTTCGTGGGGCGTGGGCAGATCCGAGCGCGTGACAGCGGCGGCGTCCTTGTCGGTCGCGGCGGCCTCGTCACGGATAATCTCGTTGCACAGGTCGATGCATTCGTCGCAAATGAACACCGACGGGCCCGCGATCAGCTTCTTTACCTCGTGCTGGCTCTTGCCGCAGAACGAGCAGTAGAGAAGTTTCTCGCTGGATGAACCTTTTTTGTCCGCCATAGGAATCAGTCACATTAGCAGTGTGGATCTCGCCAGAAACGTCCCGGCGGGAAACGCATTAAACGCATCATACGCCAAAACAATTGGCACAGTCGGCGGCATCCCCTGCGTGTGGGGCAAAACGCAAAAACGAGGCGCACAGCCTCGTTCCGGTGTAGCCTTCGTCATTTGGCGCACGACGCAGGCCAATACGGCAGATGCCCGGCGTGCCGGTCATCGCCCGGATGCTTCCGACAGGATGCCTCCAGGCCCATGTGCCGGCACACCGGCCAGATTTCAGCTGCGGCGGGTGATCACCTTGTCGATCAGACCATAGTCCACCGCCTGGTCGCCGCTCATGAAGTTGTCGCGATCGGTATCGCGGGCAATCTTCTCGACCGGCTGCCCGGTGACTTCCGACAGGATGCTGTTCAGCCGCTCGCGCAGGTACAGGATCTCGCGCGCCTGGATCTCGATGTCCGAGGCCTGGCCACGTGCACCACCCAGCGGCTGGTGGATCATGATGCGTGAGTTCGGCAGCGCGCTGCGCTTGCCCTTGGCACCTGCAGCGAGCAGGAACGCGCCCATGCTCGCCGCCATGCCCATGCACAGGGTCTGCACGTCGGGCTTGATGAACTGCATCGTGTCGTAGATCGCCAGGCCAGCCGAAACCGAACCCCCGGGCGAATTGATGTACAGCGACACGTCCTTGTCCGGGTTTTCGCTTTCCAGGAACAGCAGCTGGGCCACCACCAGGTTGGCGGTCTGGTCATTGACCTCGCCAACCATGAAGACGACACGTTCCTTGAGCAGGCGCGAGTAGATATCGTACGCGCGCTCGCCCCGGCCGGACTGCTCGACAACCATCGGCACCAGTCCCAGACCCTGGGTCTCCAGGGCAGAAGCCTGCGTGGTGGCGAGACGATCAAGCAAATCATTGCGGGTCATGCAGGTTCTCCAGATATTCAGGAATGGTGTCAACCGGCCAGCGCGCGAGGCCGGTTGACACGGACCGTCGCCGCGTCAACCCGCGGCATCCGGCCTTGCCCGACCTCAGGCTTGTGCGGGCGCGGCGGTGAGTTCCTCGAACGACACCGACTTGTCCGTAACCTTGGCCTTGTCGCACACGAAATTTACCACGTTGTTTTCGAGCACGTAGGCTTCCATCTCGGCCAGGCGCTGCTGGTCACCGTAGTACCAGCGCATGACTTCCTTCGGGTCTTCGTAGCTCTTCGCGAAGTCCTCGATCTCGGCCTTGACCTGTTCCGGCTTCGCTTCCAGGCCGTTGGCCTTGACGATCTCGGCCAGGATCAGGCCCAGCTTCACGCGGCGCTCGGCCTGCTGGGCGAACATCTCGGCCGGAATCGGCATGTCCTTGGCGTTCGGCATGCCACGCTGCTCGAGGTCACGACGCGCCATTTCCACCAGGCGTTCCTGATCCTGTTCGATCAGGGCCTTGGGCACGTCCAGCTCGCTCACCTTCAGCAGGGCTTCCATGACTTCGTCCTTCAGCATGGAATGCGTGCGGCGCTTGACTTCGCGCTCCAGGTTTTCACGGATGTCGGCGCGCATCTTTTCGACGCTGCCGTCGGCGATGCCGAGCGACTTGGCGAACGCATCGTCTACTTCCGGCATATGCGCCCACTCGACCTTCTTCAGCGTGATCGTGAATTCGGCGGTCTTGCCGGCCACTTCCTTGCCGTGGTAGTCCTCGGGGAAGGTCAGCGGGAACGTTTTGCTCTCGCCTTCCTTCAGACCCAGCGTGGCCTGTTCGAACTCGGGCAGCATGCGGCCCTCGCCCAGCACGTACACGAAGTCCTCGGCCTTGCCGCCGGCAAATTCCACGCCGTCGATCTTGCCGACGAAGTCGATCGTCACGCGATCGCCGTTCTTGGCATCCACTTCGCCGCCGCCATCGCCATGGGCGCCGGCTTCACCGCGGTGGTGGTAGTGCACGCGCTGCTTGCGCAGGATGTCGACGGTCTTGTCGATCTCGGCGTCGCCGATCACGGTCTTCGTGCGGGTCACTTCGGCCGATGCCAGATCGCCGATCTTGACTTCCGGATACACCTCGAAGGTGGCTTCGAAAGCCAGTTCGTCGTCGGCAACGCCTTCGGTCTTGATGTCGAACTTCGGCTGACCGGCCACCTTGACGTCCTGGGCCTGGGTGATGTCGAAGAACTTGCGGGCGGCCTTGTCGAAGCGCACTTCGAATTCCACCTGCTGGCCGTACTGCTTCTCGACCATCTTCATCGGCACCTTGCCCGGACGGAAACCGGACATTTTCACGGTCTTCGACAGACGTACCAGGCGTTCCTGCGTTTCCTTCTGCACTTCGGCCTTGGGAATAGCCAGGGTCACCTTGCGGTCCAGCTTGCCGAGGTTTTCAATGACGTTCGACATGGTCGTTAATCCAATTCAGAAATAGTTGTTGTCAGCGCATCCGCCTGCGCACCTTGCCGCCTGGCCGCGGCCAGTGCTCGCGAGCGGAGGTCTCCGCGCAAACGGAAAACGCGGATTATCGCACGGTTTTCATTCGCTTCCGGCAGTTTTTACCCTAGTCAGTCTGGATCCGGCTCCGGATCCTGCCCTGAGGGGTCTGACGCGTGCCCATGACGCAGGGCCCGCAGCAGCAGACGGGCCGGATCGACGGCATCGGCGAGATCCGCCTCCAGTGGCAGCGGTTCACCCTCAACCTGGCAGGCGATCAGTTCGGCGCCCAGTGCGGCCCATGTGAGGCCGCGCGACGCGTATGCAAGCGCCGCGTAGAGCCCGGGCAGACGAGGCAGGTCGCGCAAGTGCGCGCCGCGAAGTGCACCGGCGTGCGCCAGCGCCTGCGCCTCGTCGGCCAGGCGGCCGATCAGCGGCAAGCGGTTGTGCGTGACGGTGCGCACGCCGACATAACCCGTCAGCGTCCCTGGGTCGATCCGGGCCAGCGCGGCCGCCCGGTCGGGCAGCAGCGACGCCACGCGCCCCAGGTTGGCGGCATGCACCGCGGCGCTTTCGGTGAGTGGACCCGTATCGGGTTCATAGCTGGACCCCACCCGGGCCCCGCCCTGCTCGCCACGCGGCAACAGATAGCCGCTGCCGGTCACCACACAGTCTGGCCACCCGCCCAGCGCCTCGACCTGGGCCGGGGTCAGGTCGGTCAGTTGCCCGCGTACGCGGCGCAGCGCCAGGAAGCGGGCCGGCACCAGCCGTTCGGCCTCGTGCGCATTGGCCAACACCAGTACAGGCGCGCTGGCCAGTACCGTGCCCGAAGCATCGCGAGCGAGCCACTTTCCATCGACATGCGCGATGCCCGCCACCCGACACCCGAAGCGGGCATCGAGCCGATTGCCGGCGGCGGCCAGCTGGGCGTGGCAGATATCGGGCGGCGCCACCCACCCGCCCTGCGGAAACCAGAGCCCGCCACGGCTCACCGTGGCGCCGTGGGACGCCGCAGCCTCGCCGGGCGCCATCCATCGCACGAACGATTCGGGAAAGCCCAGTGCATCGAGCGCGGCATGTTGCGCCGCATTTTCGGTGTCGTCCTCGCCGGTCTGCAGCACGCCGCAGCCGTGCCACCCCACCGGATGACCGGCGTCGGCCAGCGACTGCCACGCGCGCAGGGCATGCAGGTTGCCGGCGCGCGACAGCCGCGACAGCAGGCTGTCGTCGGCCGAAACGTGCGCGTGCATGGCCGCCGCGCGATGCCCGGAGGTCTGGCGCGCCGGTCCGTCGTGGGCATCGAGCAGCGTGACGCGCCAGCCACGCGCGGCCAGCCGCTCGGTGACCGCGCATCCGGCCAGTCCCGCGCCGATGACGATGGCATGCCGCGCAGCCCAGCAAGCGGCGTCCGGCGGGGCGTGGCGGCGGTTCTTCCAGACGGGCGCAAAGCGTGCGACCGTCATGTCACGTTTGCCGCCAAACCCCGGCGCCTTGCTGACTTCGAATCCGGTCGCCTGCAGGCCCCGGCGCACGAATCCGGCCGCCGTGTAGGTGGCCAGCGTCGCCCCCATCCGTGCCAGCCGCGCCAGCCCGCGGAACACGGTGTCCGACCACATATCGGCGTTGCGGGATGGCGAAAAACCGTCGAGATAGAATGCGTCGGCGCCAGCCACGAGCTTCGGCAGCATCGCCTGCACGTCGCCGAACGCCAGCGTCAACGTCACCGCCCCGCCCTCGAACGTCAGGCGATGCAGGCCCGGCAGCGCGTCGGGCCACTGCTGCTGGAGTTGCGTGGCCAGCGGCAGCAGGTCGCCCAATCCGGCATGCAGCTGCGCCAGGCCTTCCCGCGTGAACGGATGCTTTTCGATGGAAACAAAGTGCAGGCGCGCGCAGGGCTGCGGCGCGTTGCGCCATGCCTGCCACGTGGCCAGGAAGTTCAGCCCCTGCCCGAACCCGGTCTCGACGATGACGAATTGCTCGCGCCCCGCCCAGTTGCCCGGCAATCCGTTGCCGCCCAGGAAGACGTGCCGGGCCTGTGCCAGGCCGCCCGCGGTGCTGTGATAGACATCGTCGTAACGCGGCGAATACGGGATGCCGTCATCGGACAGGATGGGCTCGGCGGCCTCGAGGGTACGCGGCATGGAGGGACGGAAAAAAGAGGAAAAACGATAGGAAAACGGCCGGAAATGGCGGCGGATGGTAGCATAGCGCCCTTCGCGCCAAGCGCCCGCCTGTCCCTGTCTGACTGGAGTTTGCGCGCCGTCATCCCGCCTTGCCATGCTCAGTTACCGTCACGCCTTTCACGCCGGCAATCACGCCGATGTCCTCAAGCACGCCGTTGTCGTCCAGTTGCTGGACTATCTGACGCAGAAGGACAAACCGTTCTGGTACGTCGACACGCATGCCGGGGCGGGCCTGTATGCGCTGGATCATGCCTACGCACAGAAAAAGTCGGAATTCGAAACCGGTGTGGGACCGCTCTGGCGCGCCGCGGCCGGCGGCCAGGCCTTGCCCGAACTGCTCGAAGCTTATCTTGAGCAGGTTCGCGAACTGAACCAGGATGGCAATCTCAAGCACTACCCGGGGTCACCCTGGTTGGCTTGGCAGATGTTGCGCGATGCCGACCGTTTGCGGCTGTTCGAGCTCCATAGCACCGAGATCCAGGTGCTCCGCGACAACTTCCGCGGCGCCGGCCGCAAGGTCATGCTCTACGACGGCGACGGCTTCAACGGCATCAAGGCCATCCTGCCACCGCCACCGCGCCGCGCGCTGGTGCTGATCGATCCGTCGTACGAAGACAAGCAGGACTATGCGCGCACGGTCGACACACTCAAGGCCGGCCTGGAACGATTCGCCAATGGCGTTTATGCGATCTGGTATCCCGAAGTGCAGCGCCGCGAGTCTGTCCAGTTGCCAGCGCAACTGAAGCGACTACCGCTCAAGAGCTGGCTGCATGTGACGCTGACCGTCAAGCATCCGGTGGAAGGCGGCCTGGGGCTGCATGGCAGCGGCATGTTCGTCGTCAATCCGCCCTGGACGTTGAAGGCCGCATTGCAGGAAGCGATGCCAAAACTCGTGGAATTGCTAGGGCAGGACGCCGGCGCCGGCTTCACCCTGGAATCGCTGGACAGCTAACGGTGGGGCGCGGGCCCTTCTGTGCCGCAGCAGACGGACGAACACGATCGGGCGCACGATGATGACGGATTCCTGCAGACGGATTCCCGCAGATGCCCGGACCACGGAGATTTGCCGTGACACGCCTGACACCGACCCACTATCGGTGGCTTTTCTCGATCTGCGCACTGGCGGTGCTGGTGCTCTCGCTGTTGCCGCCGGATACGGCGCAACCGACCACGGGCTGGGACAAGACCAATCACCTGCTGGCGTTCGGCACACTGGCCGCACTGGGCCTCCGCGCCTGGCCGGGGAGGATCTGGCAACTGGTCCTGGCCCTGACGGCTTACGGCGCGGCGATCGAAGTCCTTCAATCATTGACGCCCTATCGCACGTCGTCCTGGGCTGACCTGCTGGCCGACGTGCTGGGCATCGCGCTCGGGATGGCCCTCAGTTTTCGCGCGATCCGCGCCGGACGGTCGACATCCGGCGGCGTCCAACCCTGAACCCGCGCGGGATAAAGCGCTGAATGGCGCACTTTTAACGTACAAGTTTGCGCCCCAGGCCCCGTGATGGTGAGGGAAAACACTTCCCCCTACTGGGCGGTGTGTGGGCAGAGTTCGGGGAAGTAGACTCGGCAAACGAACCATCCCGCAGCGAGCCTATGCCGTCGACGAATAACGAGCGCCCGGCCACGCGCCGCGTGACGGTCTACGCCTTGGCGGCTCTCGCCATCCAGATCCTCGTACTGGGGATATGGATCTTCCGGTTCTACGTCCTGGAAGACCACTCGTCTCCGATGGTCGGTATCGACTTCGCGATTTTCTGGTCAGCGGCAAGGGTGGCCATGGCGCATGGGGCCGCCTACGTCTTTTCGCCACAGTGGATGCAGCCAATGGAACTGGCGCTGGGGCTCGACGACTATTCCCCCTGGCCCTATCCGCCGACATTTCTGCTGGCAGTCTTGCCGTTCGGGCGGTTGCCGTTTGGTATTGCCCTGTCCATTTACTCCACACTCGGATTGCTGGCCTACGGGGCCGTGCTCGCGCGCCTGTGCCGCGGGATCGACCGCGCATATCTGCCGCTGCTGCTGGCATTCCCCGGCGTCGCCATTGCTATCGGGCTGGGGCAGAACTCGCTGTTCACGGTTGCGGCCGCCGGCGCTGCACTGGCCATGATCGAGGTTGAAACCGCTCTTGCGGGGGCGTGCATCGCCATACTTGCCATCAAACCGCAGTTTGGCGTCCTGTTTCCTTTGGCCCTGATCTGCGGCAGGCAATGGAAGACGTTCGGCGTCTCCGCACTTTGCACCCTCGCAATCGTCGGGGCTAGCTTTGTGGCGTTCGGCGTGGATGCCTGGCTGGCATTTGCGGAATTCCTGCCGCAATTTAGCACGCTGGCGGTCGAGCAAGGTGGCGTCATGATGTGGCCGGGTATGCCAACCGCCTTCGCGCTTGGCCGCAGTGCCGGCTTGTCCGTCAACGCGTCTTATCTGTTGCACGGCGTTGTCGCGGCACCTGCAGTTCTTGCGATGGCTTACCTGTGGATGCGGCGGGCCAGATTCGAACTTCGCGCGGCCTCGCTCATTATCGCCACGTTGCTGGTACAGCCCTACATCATGTTTTATGACCTGGTGTGGCTGATCTTGCCGCTCGTCCTTCTCGTTCGTGACCACCGGGCTGTGGCGCCGGGACGCATGGAATGGATTGTCATCGGCGCAGCCTGGCTGGCGCCGGCACAAGCAGTCCTCTCGGCGTACCTTCACCAATACCTGAACATTCTCCCGGCCGTGATGATTGCCCTGGTCATCATCGTGGTGCGGCGGCATGCGGCGACGGCACCGGAATTCAGGAACACCTCGGGTGAGCCATCGCGGCGCACTTGTTGAGGTGCTTACTGCCTTTTGGGGCGGCTGCGGCCGGCTGCTGATCTACGCTGCTGCGTTTCCGGCGCATTTAGTTTTCAGAACATCGATCGGCGTTGTCTAAAACCGAGCACTTGCCGAGGAGGCCGCTGGCCGTTCGTGGTCGCTGCGGAGGGTCTTGAGGACGCCCGACCCGATCATCAGCGCTTCGTCGAAATGTGTCGCAAGCCCGAAGCTGAGCAGAAACATACAAACGTAGAACGTGGCTTCGAATCGTCGGGACAAGACCAGGAATGGCTCGGCGAGGAGCCGGCGACAGTAGGGGCGCGTCATTACCAGGCAGACGACAATGCCGATGATCGCGCCGCCCAATACGTCGGTCGGATGGTGCAGGCCCACGTACACCCGCGACAGGCAGATAAAGACCAGCGTGTAGAGCAGTGCCGCAATGCCGAGCGACTTCGAAGCTACCCAGATGCCTGTGGCAATGGCGAACCAAAGCATGGCGTGGTCGCTTGGAAAAGCGCTCCACGTACGGATCCGGTCCTCGGACGACATAGGGAAGTGCAGGCCGAGCTCCGGATTGGCGAACGGCCGGAGGCGGAACGGCACCCAGTGGGCGAGGAGACGGCCGATCAACAACGCGCACAGCCCGGCCGTTACGGTCGCGATGATGATCTCCCGGTTCCTGTCGCGCCGGGCGGGGTCCGACTCATGGAACCACAGCCACCAGAGGATAGCGATGAGCGGCACGCCGCGCAGCAGGTAGAACTGCGTGGTCGCCATGGCCAGCCGATCGAACAGTTCCGAGCGGAACGCAAAGTGGTTTAGCGCGTGCAACAGGCTGGCGTCAAATGGATTCATGGCGGCTTTCGACTGCGCTTGGGATGGTCAGCTCTATGGGGCCGAAGTATAGGGTCGCCGCAGCCCCTCGGATGCGTGGCCCGCCGGGCGCATGTGGGTATCCCCACACTGGTTAATCAGCGGTTAATCTTTGAGGGATTTGGGAATGGAAGCATGGCATGCCATAGCCGAATCCACGGGGAGTTCGCGGGGAGTTCGCGGGGAAATTTCGGGGAGCGCGGGGTGATTCTATAGTGCCGGGAGTGGTGTGCATCGCCCTGCGTCAAACCGACGGAACACCCACCAACCCTTACCGGGCTTGGCTTCGCGGCGTTTAGCGCCACCGATTGGCGCAGAGTGTAAAAGTTGCGATTACGCAACAAAAAGGTAGGTTGGTGCGAGGGAGGGGACTCGAACCCCTACACCATTGCTGGCGTCAGGACCTAAACCTGGTGCGTCTACCAATTTCGCCACCCTCGCAGTCCTGGAACCGGGCATTCACAAAGCAAAAAAGGCGGCTGGACTGCCCGCCTTTTCCTGCTTGTGGCTTGCTGTGGCGCGTTGCGCGCCGGGATCCGGTTCGTGCCGCCGGCGTAACTTCAGCCTGCGGCGCAATAAGGATGCGGATTGTATCGCAAGGCGTCGGGGGAATCCAGTCCCCCGGCCGCCCGGCCGATACTGCCGCTCCACTTTCCAACTTTACTGACGGGCGCGGATGAAGGCGATCACCAGGACCGTGGCGCAGGCCTCCAGGGCGGCCACAAAGTACAGGCCCGAAGCCAGCTGGCCGGTCGTGGTCTTGAACCAGCCGATCATGTACGGTGCCACAAAGCCGGCCAGGTTGCCGATCGAGTTGATCAGCGCGATGCCGCCGGCGGCGGCGGTGCCGGCCAGGAAGGCCGAGGGCAGCGACCAGAACACCGGGAATGCGGCCAGGATGCCGACCGACGCCACGGTCAGCGCGATCAGGGCCAGCACGGCGCTGTGCAGCCAGAAACCCGTCAGCGTGAGGCCCACGGCGGCCAGCAGCGTAGCCAGCGCGCAGTGCATGCGGCGCTCGCCGGTGCGGTCCGAGTGGATGCCGTTGAGCACCATGGCAATGGTGCCTGCCACGAACGGGATGGCCGACACCAGGCCGATCCGCAGGTTGCCCTGCACGCCCAGTTCCTTGATGATCGACGGCGACCAGAACGCGATGGTGGCGTTGCCGCTCACCACGCAGAAATAGATCGCCGCGCAGATCCAGACGCGCGAGTTCGCAAAGGCGCCTTTCAGCGACGAATGCTTGGCGGGGTCGCGTGCCTCCTGTTCGATGTCGCGCGTCACGATTGCCTGCTCCTGCTGCGACAGCCACCTGGCGTTGACGGGCTTTTCCGGCAGGTACATCAGCACGGCGATACCGGCCAGCACCGACGGAATGCCTTCGATCACGAACAGCCATTGCCAGTTGGCCAGGCCGTCCACGCCGTCCATCGCGCTCATGATGAAGCCGGCCAGCGGGCCGCCGACCACGCCTGCGATCGCAAACGACGTCATGAAAAGGCCGTTGATGCGGGCGCGCCGCGCGGCCGGGAACCAGTAGGTCAGGTACAGCACGACGCCCGGGAAGAAGCCAGCCTCGAAGATGCCCAGCATGAACCGCAGCGTGTAGAACTGCATCGGCGTCTTCACGAAGATCATCGCCATCGACGCCAGGCCCCACAGGATCGTAATGCGCGCCAGCGTCTTGCGTGCGCCGATCTTTTCCAGCAGCAGGTTGCTCGGCACCTCGAACAGGAAGTAGCCGATAAAGAAAATCCCCGCGCCCAGCCCGTACACGGCTTCGCTGAACTGCAGGTCCTGGAGCATCTGCAGCTTGGCGAACCCCACGTTGACGCGGTCGATCCAGGCCAGGATGAACAGGAATACGAGGAACGGGATCAGGCGCACGGTGATCTTGCGGTACGCCTCGTTGCGTTGCTGCGCCAGTTGCGCGGGCGGCAGGTTCTCCAGGGCGCCGGGGGCGCCGCTCATCACGGAAGACATCGGTGACTACTCCTTGGGTGTGGTTGGCGGGGCGCCGCTACGTTGGCGGCGCCCTCTCGCATTGCGCTGTGCTGGCGCTTGCTGCGGCGGCCGTGGGAATCCGGCCGGTGCTACGTGTAATGCGTCAGGACAGGATCGGCTCGATGGCCGCGGCCACCTGCAGCACGCGGGCATCGTTGCCATGCAGGCCGCAGACGCCCAGCCCAATCCCCTCGCCTATCGGCAGCGACGCCGCGCAGCCATCGAGGAAATTGATCACGCTCGGGTTGCGCAGTACCAGGCCGTTGATCGCGAAAAAGTCCTCGTCGCGCTGCAGCGCATCCAGGCGCGGCGGTCGCACGGCCACGCTCGGCATCAGCCAGGCATCGGCATCGCGCAGCAGTTCGGCGGCGCGCTGTTGCATGGCGCGGCGTTCTGCCAGCAGGACGATGTAGTCGGTGGCAGTCAGTTTCTCGCCGCGGCGGATGCGCTGGGCCACACGCTGGTCGTACTGGTCGCCCTTCGTGTGCAGCAGTTCGCGATGCCAGGTCCACGCTTCGGCCGCGGTCAGGCCGCCGGCCGCGTTGATCTGGGGCAGGCGGCGCAGTTCGGGGAAAGCGAATTCCACGATCTGCGCGCCTTGCGCCGACAGCTTCGCCAGCGCGGCCTCGAACGCCTGGGCCACCTCGGCATCCAGGCCGTCGGCCACGAAGTCGCGGGTGACGTAGAAGCGCAGGCCGCTCAGATCGGCGGCGCGCGTGTCCAGCGTTTGGCCGCTGAGCACCGCATCCATCGCCACGCAGCAGGCCACCGAGCGGGCCAGCGGGCCGGCCGAGTCGAGCGACGTGGACAGCGGCACGGCCCCGTCCAGCGGCACGCGGCGCGCGGTGGGCTTGAAGCCGGTTAGGCCGCAGAAGGCCGACGGAATGCGGATCGAACCGCCGGTATCGGTACCCAGCGCGGCCACGGCCATCTGCTCTGCCACGCTGACGGCGCCGCCCGACGTCGAGCCGCCGCTGATGCGATCGGCGTCGAACGGCGTGCGCGGCGTGCCGTAGTGCGGGTTCAGGCCAAGGCCCGAGAACGCGAACTCGCTCATGTTGGTGCGGCCGATCAGCACGGCGCCAGCGGCGCGCAGCCGTGCCACGACCGGGGCGTCGGCCTGGGCCGGCGCGCTGCCGTCCAGCGCCTTCGAGCCGGCACGCGTCACCTGGCCGCGCACATCGAACAGATCCTTGATGGAGACCGGCAGCCCGGCCAGCGGCGATGCCACATAGCCGGCCGCGCGGGCCTGATCAGCCGCATGGGCCTGTGCCAGCGCGCCCTTGGCGTCGACGCTCATGAACGCCGCGCCGCCGGCTTGCCTATGACGGTCGATCCTGGCCAGCGCATCTTCGGTCAGGGCCACGCTGGTGGTCCGGCCGGCTGCCAGCGCGGCCGCCAGTTCTGCAATGGTCGGTGCAGTCATGGCGATGCTCACTCGGCAACGGCCAGCGTCTGCACGCGATAGGCGTGGCGCAGGCTGCGGTTGCGCACGGGGTCGTGCAGTTCCACTTCGAACGACTCACCGTGGCCCATCTCGCCGATCACAGCCTGGGTGCCGCAGAACATCGCGGTGCCGGGCGGCAACTGCGATTCGCCGGTCAGGCGTTCGATCAGGTCGCGCGGGTCCAGCAGGCGGGTTACCTTGCCTTCCTGGTACAGCGCGCGTTGGCCGTCACGCACGCGCCAGCAGCGCATTTCCAGGGCGTCCCAGTGATCGGCCACCTCGTCGAAGCGCCACACGTCGCGGCCCATCGGCTTGGCGCACATCTGCTTGGAAACCGTCACGTCATACGCCTCGACCTTGCGGTCGGTGTGGTCCGATCCGATGCCGATATAGAGCGCATCGGCGCCCTGCAGCAGCACGAATTCGGTCTCGCCCGACGAGTCGTCGCGCGGCACTTCCAGCACGTCGTCGGTGGTCAGCAGCTGGGCAGCCAGCGGATAGAACGTAGGCACGGTGGCCGGCGGCTTCACGCCGATGGCCTTCAGTTCGTCGATATGGTGCTGGACGGCTTCCATGTCGCGGCCAGTCCAGCCGGCGATGATCAGTCGTTCGATGTCGAGGGCGAGCGCGCCCCCGCCGGCTACCTGGAGATGCAGTGTCGGCATTGCGTACTACCTTGTTACGAGGGAAAAGTTCGGGTCAGAGTGTCCGGATGATGTTCTTCCGGAATTCGTCAATGTGTTCGCGGATGGCCTCGCGCACGGCCGGCACGTCGCGCCGCTCCAGGGCGTCGACGATCTCCAGATGCTCCTGGTAGACGTTCTCCAGGTGCTGCGGATCGGACAGCGAAAGGAACCAGAAGCGGGCCTGCTTCTCGTGCAGGCCGCGCAGCAGATCGGCCAGCACGCGGTTGCGCGAGGCGGCCGACATGGCCGTGTGGAACTTCAGATCCAGGGCCGCCAGCGCCGGGATGTCGCGCCGGGCGACCAGTTCGGGCGAGCGGTCGACGATGTCGCGCATCGCCTTGAAATCGCTGTCGTGCCCGCGCTCGCAGGCCAGCGTGGCGCACAGCACCTCATTGGTGGCGCGCACTTCGATCATGTCCAGCACTTCATTGAGCGACAGCGGCGTCACCAGCACGCCCTTGCGCGGCAGGATCGACACCAGCCCTTCCACTTCGAGCCGATGCAGCGCCTGGTGGACGGGCGTACGGCCCAGGCCCAGCAGCGCCGCCACCTGGGCCTCGTTCAGCGGTTCGCCCGGACGGAACTCGCACGCAATGATGCGGCGCTTGATTTCGGTATAGGCCTGCTCGCGCATTGCCGCGCCGCTCTGGGCGGCGGTGGGCGCTGCGGGCGCGGGGTCGGCGGCGCCAACCAGTCGAATCGGATTCACCACGGCGGAGTCACGGTCTGTTCGTTTGAAGTTGCTGTGATACTAGTGTGATATTTCACTGGACACAACCGGGAATTTCCTAGGGGTAAACACCATGTGTCCCCCGACAGCGCGCCATGTGACGGCCGTTGCGCCTATCATGAGCGGTCCGCTATAAATCGATAATCGATACATCAATATCTTGGTGCAATATGCAGCCATCGTGGTGCAGCGGATCACGACGATGGTGCCGAATCCGGATCTCCCCCATGGCCATCAACGACGGCGACCGTCCCGACCCGCTCTTCAACCAGTCCCTGGAAAAAGGGCTCGAAGTCCTGCGCGCGTTCAGCGCCGTGCATCGCACGCTGACCCTGGTGGAAATCGCCACCCTCACCGGCATGACCAGGAGTTCGGCCCAGCGCACCGTCCATACGCTGGAACGGCTCGGCTATGTCGACAAGCACCCGCAGACGCGGCGCTTCCGGCTGACGCCCAGGGTGATGGAGATCGGCTACAACTACCTGGCGGCCGACGCGCTGATCCCGATTGCCAGCCCCTATCTGTCGCAACTGGCCAATGCCAGTGGCGAGACGGCCAACCTGACCGAGCCCGTGGGGCTCGACATGGTCTACGTCGCGCAACTCATGACCGCCAAGCACATGCCGGTGCTGACACCGGTGGGCATGCGGATTCCGATGTACTGCACGAGTTCCGGCCGGGCCTACCTGAGCCAGTTGCCCGACGACCAGGTGCGCGCGATGCTCAAAGCCTCCACGCGGCAGGCGCGGACGCCGGCCACGCTGACCGATGTGGAGGCGATCTTCGAGCAGGTGGTGGCATGCCGCAGCCTGGGCTATGCGTGCAATGAGGAGGAACTGTTCCTCGGTGACATGGGCGTGGGGGCGCCCATCGTGAACAGCCGTGGCGAGGCCGTTGGCGCGGTGCATGTATCCCCGCCGGCCAGCCGCTGGACCATGGCCGACGCGCAGAAGAAGCTCGGGCCGCTGGTGATCGAATGCGCGTGGGCGATCTCGCGGTCGATCGCCCACTGACCTCCGGCGTTCCGCTGCCGGCAGGCTTACCGCGCGTGCTCCAGCATCGCCTGCAGCAGCACGTTGGCGCCGGCTTCGATATGCTCGGGGAGCGCGTCTTCCAGCTCGTTATGGCTGATGCCGTCCTTGCACGGCACGAAGATCATGCCGGTGGGCGCGCGTTGGGCCACGTAGACGGCATCGTGCCCGGCCCCGCTCACCACATCCATATGCGGCAGCCCCAGTGACGCGGCCGCGCGCCGCACGCTGTCCACGCACGCGGGCGCGAAGATGCAGGGCTCGAACTTGACCACCTGGCGCACGGCCACCGTGACGGCGGCGGCGTCCGCGATGCCGGCAAACGCGGCGCGCATCGCCGCGTCCATGCGGTCGAGCCCGGCCTGCGACAGGTTGCGGAAGTCCACCGAGAAATCGACGCGCCCGGGAATCACATTGCGCGAATTCGGCTTGACCTCGACAAAACCCACGGTGCCGCGCCCATGCGGCGCCTCGTCGCGCGCAATGCGGTTGACGGCCTCGATCATGCGCGCCGATGCCAGCAGCGCGTCGTGGCGCAGCGCCAGCGGCGTGGGGCCCGCATGGGCGTCCTGGCCCGTCACGGTCACGTCGTACCACTGCTGGCCCAGCGCGCCGCTGACCACGCCAATCGGCAGGCCGGCGGCTTCCAGCACGGGCCCCTGCTCGATATGCGCCTCGAAATAGGCCGCGTACATGCCGCCCGGCACCTGGCCGGCAGGCTGCGCCCCCAGGTAGCCGATGGTTTCGAGCGCCTCGCCCACGCTCACCCCGTCACGGTCCTGCTGCGCGCGCGCGAATGCCCCGTCGAATACCCCGGCGAACACCCCGGACCCCATCATCACCGGGGTGAAGCGCGTGCCTTCCTCGTTGGTCCAGAACGCCACTTCCAGCGGGGCGCGTGTGGCAATGCCCAGGTCATTGAGCGTGCGCATGACCTCCAGGCCGGCCAGCACGCCGAAGTTGCCGTCGAACTTGCCGCCCGATGGCTGGGTGTCGATGTGGCTGCCGGTGGCCACCGCCGGCGCGTCGGGATCGGTGCCGGCGCGGCGCGCGAAGACGTTGCCGATCTCGTCCACGCGCACGTCAAGCCCGGCCTCGCGGCACCACTGCACCACCAGGTCCCGACCCTTGCGGTCTTCGTCGGTCAGGGCGATGCGGCACACGCCGCCCAGGGGCGTGGCGCCGATCGCGCCCAGGTCCATCAGCGATTGCCACAGGCGGGCGCCATTGATGCGGGGAGTGAATTGCGAATCCATGTCTGTGTTGTCTGCAGTGAGTGAACATCGAGCGTCGAACCAGCAAGAAGCAGACCACCGATGCCGGTGATCCATCGATGGTGCATGGGCACTGGCACATCAATTGCTAGTTCGAGACCGAACACAAGCGTTCAACCCATCCCCCAATCAGGAGCCCTGCCTGTGACCCTCTCCACGTATCCCCGCGCCAAAGGTTTCTCCGCTGTCGTCCGTTCGGCCTCGGCTGCCGTCGCCCTGTCGCTGCTGGCTCTGCCCGGCGCAGCCATGGCCGACAAGGTACTGCGCATCGGCATGACCGCCGCCGATATCCCGCGCACGCTGGGCCAGCCCGACCAGGGTTTCGAAGGCAACCGCTTCACCGGCATTCCGATGTACGACGCGCTGACCGCCTGGGACCTGTCCCGGAGCAACGGCCCAAGCCTGCTGGTGCCGGGCCTGGCCACGGAGTGGAAGGTCGACGACAAGGACAAGACCAGGTGGACATTCAAGCTGCGTCCCGGGGTGAAGTTCCACGACGGCTCGCCGTTCAACGCCGACGCCGTGGTCTGGAACGTCAACAAGGTGCTCGACAAGACCGCCAAACAGTTCGATCCGAGCCAGGTCGGGGTCACGGCATCGCGCATGCCCACGCTGCGCAGCGCGAAGAAGATCGACGACCTGACCGTGGAACTGGTGACGTCCGAGCCCGATTCGTTCGTGCCCTATAACGTGTCGAACCTGTTCATGGCGTCGCCCGCGCAGTGGGAGAAGAAGCTGGCCGCCGTGCCGGCGTCGGTGACCGACCCGGCCGAGCGCAGCAAGCAGGCATGGGTGGCGTTTGCCGCCGATGCATCGGGCACGGGCCCCTTCAGGATGACGCGCTTCGTGCCGCGCGAGCGCCTGGAACTGGCAAGGAACGCCAGCTACTGGGACCCGAAGCGCACGCCGAAGCTCGACAAGGTGGTGATGGTGCCGATGCCCGAGGCCAATGCGCGCACGGCCGCCCTGCTGTCCGGCCAGGTGGACTGGATCGAGGCCCCCGCGCCTGACGCCATCGCGCAGATCAAGAGCCGTGGCTTCGAGGTCTACGCCAACGCCCAGCCGCACATGTGGCCGTGGCAACTGTCGTTCGCGCCCAATTCGCCGTGGCTGGACAAGCGCGTGCGCCAGGCCGCCAACCTGTGCGTGAACCGCGCCGGCCTGAAAACGCTGCTGGGCGGCTACATGGCCGAGGCCAAGGGCATTGTCGAGGCCGGCAACCCATGGTGGGGCAATCCGAAGTTCGACATCAAGTACGACCCGGCCGCGGCGCGCAAGCTGATGAGCGAGGCGGGTTACTCGGCCGCCAAGCCGGTCAAGGTCAAGGTGCAGGTGTCGGCATCGGGCTCGGGCCAGATGCAGCCGCTGCCGATGAACGAATACGTGCAGCAGAACCTCAAGGAGTGCTTCTTCGACGTGGACTTCGACGTGGTCGAGTGGAACACGCTGTTCACCAACTGGCGCATCGGCGCCAAGGACCCGAGCGCGCACGGCACCAACGCCATCAACGTCAGCTTTGCGGCGATGGACCCGTTCTTCGCCATGGTCCGCTTCGTCAGCACGAAAACCCAGCCGCCGGTTTCGAACAACTGGGGCTACTTCGGCAATGCCGAGTTCGACAAGCTGATCGAAACCGCGCGTACGTCGTTCGGCGAGAAGGACCGTGACGCCGCGCTGGCCAAGCTGCATGCCCGCATCGTCGAGGAAGCGCCGTTCGTGCTGATCGCCCACGACGTGGGCCCGCGCGCGATCTCGAAGAAGGTCAAGGGCGTGGTGCAGCCGCAAAGCTGGTTCATCGACATTGCGACGATGTCGATGGATTGAGCCGGCAAGCAAATGCTGCCGGTTGCTCCCCTCTCCCATGTCAATGGGAGAGGGTGCCATATAGAAACGCCCTCGCCACCCCCACAAGCCGGCCACAGACCATGACTTACCTGCTCCGCCGCATCGTGTATGCGCTGCCGATCCTGCTTGGGGTCGCCCTGCTCTGCTTCTCGCTGGTTCATATCGCGCCCGGCGATCCGCTCGTGTCGGTGCTGCCGCCCGATGCGTCCGAAGACCTGCGCCGCCAGCTGACCGCGCTGTACGGCTTCGACAAGCCGTTCCTGGAGCAATTCCTCCACTGGCTCGCGCGCGCGCTGCATGGCGACCTGGGGACGTCGATCGCGACGAACCGGCCCGTGATGGCCGAAGTGTCGAACGCGGTCATCAACTCGATCCGGCTGGCCGCCGTGGCCACGCTGATCGGCTTCACGTTCGGCAGCCTGTTCGGCTTCGTGGCCGGCTACCTGCGCGATTCGGTGCCCGACCGCGTGGCGTCGTTCCTGTCGGTGCTGGGCGTCAGCATCCCCCACTACTGGCTGGGGATGGTGCTGGTCATCGCGTTCTCGGTGCTGCTGGGCTGGCTGCCGGCCACCGGCGCCGGCCCCGATGGCTCGGGCTCCTGGCGGTGGGACTGGGAACACATCCAGTACATGCTGCTGCCGGCCGTGACGATGTCGGTGATCCCTATGGGCATCGTCGCCCGCACGATCCGGGCGCTGGTGGCCGAAATCCTGTCCAACGAGTTCATCGTCGGGCTGCGCGCGCGCGGGCTGTCGGAGTTCGCCGTGTTCCGGCACGTGGTCAAGAACGTGGCGCCCACCGCGCTGTCGGTCATGGGCCTGCAGCTCGGCTATCTGCTGGGCGGCTCGATCCTGATCGAGACGGTCTTCTCGTGGCCCGGCACCGGGTTCCTGCTGAACTCGGCGATCTTCCAGCGCGATTTTCCGCTGCTGCAGGGCACGATCCTGGTCCTGGCCGTGTTCTTCGTGCTGCTGAACCTGCTGGTCGACGCGCTGCAGACGCTGTTCGACCCGCGCATCCAACGGAACTGAGGAGCCTGCCATGGAAATGACACTGAACAAGGCCGTGGCGCCGCTGCCGGTGGAACGCTCCCCCGGCTACTGGACCACCGTGGGCCGGCGCCTGCTGCGCAACAGGCTGGCGATGCTGGCCGCGCTGATCCTGCTGGCGCTGATCGCCATGGCCGTGTTTGCCCCGGCGCTGATGCCGGCCGACCCGTACGCATCGTCGATTCTCAAGCGGCTCAAGCCGATAGGCTTCGCGGGCTATCCGCTCGGCACCGACGAGCTGGGCCGCGACATGCTGTCGCGCCTGATGCTCGGCGCGCGGCTGTCGCTGTTCATGGGCATCACACCCGTGCTGCTGGCGTTCGTGATCGGCAGCGCCATCGGCATCGTGGCCGGCTATGCCGGCGGCTGGACCAACACGGTCATCATGCGGCTCACCGACATCCTGTACGCGTTCCCGTCGGTGCTGCTGGCCATCGCGCTGTCCGGCACGCTGGGCGCCGGCGTGGGCAACGCGCTGCTGTCGCTGACCATCGTGTTCGTGCCGCAGATCGTGCGCGTGGCCGAAAGCGTGACCACCCAGGTGCGCAACCGCGAGTTTGTCGATGCGGCGCGCGCCTCGGGCGCCTCGTCGCTGACCATCGTCCGGGCGCACGTGCTCAACAACGTGCTGGGGCCGATCTTCGTCTACGCCACCAGCCTGATCTCGGTGTCGATGATCCTGGCGTCCGGGCTGTCGTTCCTGGGCCTGGGCGTGAAGCCGCCCGAGCCCGAATGGGGCCTGATGCTCAACACGCTGCGCACGGCCATCTACACGCAGCCGTGGGTGGCGGCGCTGCCCGGTGCGATGATCTTCCTGACCTCGATCTCGTTCAACCTGCTGGCCGACGGCATCCGCTCGGCCATGGAAATCAAGGAGTGAGCATGGCCGAGATGCTGGCAACCCCCCATCCCGTCGTACCGGGCGCCGCCGCCGATGTCGGCGGCCCGGCCCAGCCACTGGTGATCGCACGCGACCTGGTCAAGCATTTCCCGCTGAAATCGGCGGTGCCGTTCCGCGCCGGGGGCGTGGTGCGGGCCGTCGATGGCGTCAGCTTCGACGTGCGCAAGGGCGAAACGCTGGGGGTGGTGGGCGAATCCGGATGCGGCAAGTCCACCACGGCGCGGCTGCTGATGCAGCTGACGCCGCACGACAGCGGCGAACTGATCTTCGACGCCCAGGGCGTGGGCTCGCCGCAGTTGCCGATGAAGGCCTTCCGCAGCCAAGTGCAGATGGTGTTCCAGGACAGCTATTCGTCGCTGAACCCGCGTCTGACCATCGAGGAATCGGTCGCCTTCACGCCGCGCGTGCACGGCGTGCCGTCCCGCGAAGCCACCGAGCGGGCGCGCTATCTGCTGGAACGCGTGGGCCTGGACCCGAAGCGATTTGCCGGCCGCTATCCGCACGAACTGTCGGGCGGCCAGCGGCAGCGCGTGAATATCGCGCGTGCGCTGGCCCTGCGGCCGCGCCTGGTGATCCTGGACGAAGCGGTGTCCGCGCTGGACAAATCCGTCGAAGCCCAGGTGCTGAACCTGCTGCTGGACCTCAAGGCCGAATTCGACCTGACCTACGTCTTTATCAGCCACGACCTCAACGTGATCCGCTACCTGTGCGACCGCGTGATGGTCATGTACCTGGGCAAGGTCGTGGAGATCGGCGACACCGAATCGGTCTATGCCAACCCCGCGCACCCGTACACGCGCGCGTTGCTGGCGTCGATGCCGTCGATGGACCCCGACCACCGGACACAGGCCGCGCCGCTGGCCGGCGACCCGCCCAACCCGATCAACCCGCCGTCCGGCTGCAGCTTCCATCCGCGCTGTGCCCGTGCCGAGCCCGTTTGCGAACGCCGCGCGCCGGTGCTGTCCGATGCGCTGGCCGGCCATCCGGTGTCGTGCCTGATGGCGATGCCCGACGGCGGCCATTCGCTGCCGCTGCGCCGCATGACGCCCGGCCTGCACGCCGCCACGCCCTGAATCGCGGGAGATTTCGATGTCCACAGACTCCACCAGTTCCTCTTCCAGCGCCGCCGCCTCCGCCGCCTCCGCCAGCCCCGCCCCGCCGGCCGTCTCGGTGCGAGACCTGCGGGTGACGTTCTCGGGCGGCGGCAAGACCATCCGTGCCGTGAATGGCGTGTCGCTCGACGTCGCGCCGGGCGAAGCGGTTGCCCTGATCGGCGAATCCGGTTCGGGCAAGAGCGTGACGCTGCGCGCCCTGATGCGCCTGCATCCGCCCCGCCGCACGACGATGCAGGGCGATATCCGCGTCGCCGGGCAGGATGTCCTCAAGCTCGACAAGCGCGCGCTGGCCCGGCTGCGCGGCGGCATCGTCGCCATGGTGTTCCAGGAGCCGCTGCTGGCGCTCGACCCGGTCTACACCGTGGGCCAGCAGATCGTCGAATGCATCCGCACCCATCGCAAGGTATCGCGGGCCGAAGCCCAGGCGCTGGCGCTCAAGGCGCTGGAATCGGTGCGCATTCCGAGCCCGGAGCGCCGCCTGGCCGCGTATCCGCACGAGATGTCGGGCGGCATGCGGCAGCGCGCGATGATTGCGCTGGCGCTGTCCGCGCAGCCGAAGATCCTGTTGGCCGACGAACCGACCACGGCGCTCGATGCGACGGTGCAGATCCAGGTGCTGATCCTGCTGCGCGAACTACAGCGCGAACTGGGCCTGTCGATCGTCTTCGTCACCCACGACATCGGCGCGGCCGTGGAGATTGCGGACCGCGTGGCGGTGATGTACGGCGGCCGTATCGTCGAGGAAGGCCCGATCCGCACGCTGATGCGCGAGGCGCGCCATCCCTACACCATTGCGCTGCTGCAAAGCCGCCAGCATGGCATGGACCGCGGCCAGCGCCTGCAGACGATCGGCGGCGCACCGCCCGACCTGGCCAACCTGCCGCCGGGCTGCACATTCGCGCCCCGCTGCGCGCAGGCGCGGCCCGAGTGCCTGGCAGCCGTGCCGCCGGCGGTATCACTGGGCGGCGGCCACCGCGTGAGCTGCGTGCTGGTATCCGAACCCGCATCCAGCGCCTCCAGCGAATACGCGGCATGACCCCTTAGCGGCATGACCCCTTAGCGGCATGACCCCTTACCTTCTCGACCAAGGAAACCGAACACCATGAGCCTGGCCACCCATCCCGCCCGCGCCTTCCTGCCCTACCCCGATGCCGCCGTGCCGAACGCGGGCACCGGCCCGCTGCGTGGCCTGACCTTCGCGGTCAAGGACCTGTTCGACGTGGCCGGCTATCCCACGGGCGGCGGCAATCCGCATGTGCTGGCGCGCTCGGGCATCAAGACCGCCACGGCGCCCACCGTGCAGAAGCTGCTCGACGCCGGTGCCAGGTTCATCGGCAAGGTACACACCGACGAGCTGGCCTTCTCGATGAACGGCCAGAACTACCACTACGGCGGCCCGTACAACGGCGCGGCGCCCGACCGCATCACCGGCGGGTCGTCGTCGGGATCGGCGTCGGCCGTGTCACACCAGCTCTGCGACTTCGCGCTGGGCACCGACACGGGCGGATCGGTGCGCGCGCCGGCCAGCCATTGCGGGCTGTTCGGCATCCGGCCCTCGCATGGCCGCATTTCGCTGCAGGACTGCATGCCCCTTTGCGAATCGCTCGATACCTGCGGCTTCTTTGCCCGCGATATCGCCACGTTCGCCCGGGTGGCGGATGTCCTGTGCGGCGCCGATGGCGATCCGCTGCCGGCCCGGCCCCGGCTGCTGCTGGCGTCCGACCTGTTCGAACTGCCCACCCCCGCCGCGCGTGCCGCGCTGGCGCCGACCGTGGCGCGCATCGAAGCCATCCTCGGCAACGCCACGCCGGTGGACGTGGCGGACCGTCCGTTGTCAGACCTGTACTGGGCGTTCCGCTACGTGCAAGGCTGGGAAGCCTGGCAGGCCGACGGTGCGCTGATCGAAAATTACGGGTTGCAGCTCGGGCCCGATATCGCCGGCCGCTTTGCGTTCAGCAAGGGCGTGACGCAGGCCCAGTTTGAACAGTCGAGCGCCGTGCGCCGCGAGTTCACCGCGCACCTGGGCCGGCTGCTGGGCCATGACGGCATCCTGGTGCTGCCGACCATGCCCGACATCGCCCCGCTGCGCGCCACGCCGATGGAGGCACTGGAGGACTACCGCACGGCGGCCGCTCACACGCTGTGCCTGACGCCGCTGTCGGGTTTTCCGCAACTGAGCCTGCCGCTGTCGGGCCGGGACGGGGCGCCGCTGGGCATCTCGCTGCTGGGGCCCAAGGGCAGCGACCGCAGCCTGATCGCCGTGGCGCAGACGCTGATGACGGCACTGGTCTGACGGGCCGGCATAGGCTACGCTCCACTGGACCCCGCCGCCCCGTGCCGGCGGGGACAGACACGCAATAGGAAAACTCCATGACCCGACTCCGCATCACCGCCGCCGGCCACACATTCATCGCCGAGACGAACCCGGACGCCCCCGACACCGTGGCCGCCTTCATGAAGCTGCTGCCCTACCGGCAGAAGCTGATCCACGTGCGCTGGAGCGGCGAAGGCTGCTGGATTCCGCTGGGCGAATTCAAGCTCGGCGTGGGCTTCGAAAACCACACCAGCCATCCGTCGGTGGGCGATATCCTGTTCTATCCGGGCGGCTACAGCGAGACCGAGATCATCCTGGCCTATGGCAGCTGCTGCTTTGCGAGCAAGATGGGCCAGCTGGCCGGCAACCACTTCCTGACCATCGTCGAAGGCAAGGAAAACCTGCGCGCGCTGGGCACCAAGGTGCTCTGGGAAGGCGCGCAGGACGTGGTGTTCGAGCTGGCAGAGTAGCTGGCCGGGGACCTCGCCATGTACATGATCTACTGGACCGAGGCCACTGCCCAGGGCATGGCCCCGCACGCCCAATCGTTCCCGGGCGACGCGCTGCGGGATGCGCTGCAGTTCGCCGAGGCGCTGCGCCGGCGGCAGTTCGCCGGCGAGCCGGTGAGCTTTGTCACGCTCTGTTCGGAAAACCCGAATTCGGTGGGCAAGCCCGGCGCGGCAGACCCGGCGCCGGACTACGAATGGAAGAAGCGCCGGCCGTAAGGCCAGCGCCCTCGCTCCCGATCAGCCCGCCATCACGCCGCGCTCGTCCTCGGGCGGCTTGATGCGGAACCACGTGGCATAGAGCGCCGGCAGGAACAGCAGCGTCAGCACGGTGGCCACCACCAGCCCGCCCATGATGGCCACGGCCATCGGCCCCCAGAACGTGGATCGGGACAGCGGGATCATGGCCAGCACCGCCGCCGCGGCCGTCAGGATGATCGGCCGGAAACGGCGCACCGCCGATTCCACGATGGCGTTCCACGGCGGCAGCCCGGACTGGATGTCCTGCTCGATCTGGTCCACCAGGATCACCGAGTTGCGGATGATCATGCCCAGCAGCGCCGTGATGCCCAACTGCGCGACAAACCCCATGGGCGAATGCAGCAGCAGCAGCGTGGCGGCGGCGCCGATCAGGCCCAGCGGCCCGGTCAGGAACACCATCACCGCGCGCGAGAAGCTGTGCAACTGCAGCATCAGCAGCGTGAAGATCAGGAAGATGCACAGCGGCAGCTGGGCCGCGATCGAGGCGCCGGCCTTGCCGCTTTCCTCCTGGGCACCGGCGATCGTGATCCGGTAGCCGGCCGGCAGCGCGGCCCGGATCGGGTCCAGCTTGGGATTGATCTGCGCGGTGACGGTGGGGCCCTGGATGCCATCGACGATATCGGACTGCACGGTGATGCCGAAATCGCGGTTCTCGCGCCAGATCACGCCAGGCTCGGACTTCAGCGTGACGCGCGCAACCTGCGTCAGCGGCACGGCACGCCCGGTGCTGGTGGGCACCAGCACATTATTCAGGTCCGACATCGTGTCGCGCTCGCTGCGCGGCGTGCGCATGATGATGTCGATCAGCTTGTCGGCGTCGCGATACTGGCCCACCGGCACGCCCGTCAGCACGGCCTGGGTGGCCCGCGCGATGGCGTTGGTCGTCACGCCCAGCGCCCGCGCCTTGTCCTGGTCCAGCTCCAGCCGCAGCATCTTGACGTTCTCGTTCCAGTTGTCATTGACGCCCACCGTGTTGGGGTTGGCCGTCATGATCGCCCGCACCTGGTCGGCCACCTTGCGCACCCCGCCGGCGTCGGGCCCGATCACACGGAACTGCACCGGATACTGGACCGGCGGCCCGTTCGGCAGCAGCTTCACGCGGCCGCGCAACTGCGGAAACTCCGTGACCAGCACGCGCTCGATACGCTTGCGCAGCGCATCGCGCGCTTCCACCGTCACCGGCATCACGATGGCCTGGGCCACGTTCGACTGCGGAAAGATCTGGTCCAGCGGCAGGTAGAAACGCGGTGCGCCGGTGCCGACGAACGACGTCACGCTTTGCACGCCCTTGTCGCGGCGCATGGCGGCTTCGAAGCGTTTGGTCATGGCCTCGGTCTCCGCAATGGCGGTACCCTCCGGCATCCACAGCTCCACCATCAGCTCCGGGCGGCTCGAATCGGGGAAGAACTGCTTTTCGACGTACTTGAACGCCAGCAGACCCAGCGCGAACGCCACCAGCGTGATCGCAATCACCGTCTTGCGCCACGTGACGCACCAGTTCACCAGTTGTCGGAAGCGCGCGTAGAACGGCGTGTCGAACACCTCGTGATGGCCGCCGTCCTGGGTGCGCGTCTTCAGGATCAGGTAGCCCAGATACGGCGTGAAATAGACAGCCGCCAGCCACGACAGCACCAGCGCCAGCGACGTCACCGCAAAGATCGCGAACGTGTATTCGCCCACCGTGGAGCGCGCCAGCCCCACCGGCAGAAAGCCCGCCGCCGTGATCAGCGTGCCGGTCAGCATCGGCATGGCCGTCGAGGTATAGGCAAAGGTGGCCGCCTCCATCTTCGAGAAGCCTTCCTCGAGCTTGCGGACCATCATCTCCACGGCAATGATGGCGTCATCGACCAGCAGCCCGAGCGCGATGATCAGCGCCCCCAGCGATATCTTGTGCAGGCCGATGCCGAAGATGTTCATGAACAGGAACGTCACCGCCAGCACCAGCGGGATTGTCAGCGCCACCACCAGGCCGGGCCGCACGTCCAGGCGCAGCGGCCGGGTATGCAGGCCCAGCGCCACGAAGCTCACGCCCAGCACGATCACCACGGCCTCGATCAGCACGTGCACGAATTCGCCCACGCTGCGCTTGACGGCCTGCGGCTGGTCCTGCACCTGATCCATCTCGATGCCCACCGGCAACTGCCCGCGCAGGCCATCGGTCACGCGGCGCAGTTCCTGGCCCAGCGCGATGATGTCGCCGCCCTTTTCCATCGAGATGCCCAGCCCGATCACGTCCTTGCCGTTGAAGCGCATCTTGCTGACGGGCGGGTCCACATAGGCACGGTACACGTGCGCGATGTCGCCCAGGCGGATATTGGCGATGCCGTTGGGCCCGCGCAGCACCAGGTTCTGCAGGTCTTCCACGTCGCCCAGCTGGCCCGTGACGCGCACCTGCAGGTTGTCGGTGGGCGTCACCAGCACGCCGCTGCCGGTGGGATTGTTCTGCTCCGAGATCTGGTTGGCGATGGCGTTGATGTCCAGCCCCAGCTGGGCAAATCGCGCCTGGTTGAACTCGATGAAGATCTTCTCGTCCTGCAGCCCCAGCAGCGTGACCTTGGCGACGGCCGGAATGCGCAGCAGTTCCTGCCGCACCAGGTCGGCGTATTCGCGCAGTTCCTTGTAGCTGAAGCCGTCGGCGGACAGCGCGTAGATCGAGCCGTAAACGTCGCCAAACTCGTCGTTGAAGAACGGCCCGCGCACGCCCTGCGGCAGGGTCTGCTGGATATCGCCGATCTTCTTGCGCACCGTGTACCAGATCTGCGCGGTGTCCTTGGCCGGCGAATTGTCGGCCAGCTGGAAGATCACCGTGGTCTCGCCCGGCTTGGAGAAACTACGAATCTTGTCGGCATACGGCACTTCCTGCAGTTGCCGTTCGATCTTGTCGGTGACCTGCACGGCAATCTGCTCGGCCGTGGCGCCAGGCCAGAAGGCCTGCACCACCATCACGCGGAACGTGAACGGCGGATCTTCGTCCTGGCCAAGCTGGAAGAACGCCAGCAGGCCGCCCAGCAGCAGCACGACCAGCAGGTAACGCGTGAGCGGCTGGTGTTCGAGCGCCCAGCGCGACAGGTTGAAACGGGAATGTTCCATGCGCCGCCCTCAGCCCAGGCGGCGGTCAAGGGCGCTCAGCTGCGCGCCGGGGTTCGAGGCCGGCTGGGCCGGCGCCACGCTCTGCATCGGCTTGACCTTCTGCCCGGGCTTGAGCAGATGGACGCCGGCCGTGACGATGGTCTGGCCCGGCGTCAGACCCTGCCGCACCTCGATCAGGTTGCCCTGCGCCTCGCCCAGCGTCACCGGCACCGGCTTGACCGTACCGCTGCCGCCCTGCCCGGGCTGGTAGATCCACACCTGGTTGGCGCCCTTGTCCTGCAGCAAAGCGGTCAGCGGCACGCGGATCGTGGCCGCATCGCCGGTCCGGATGAACGACACCACGGCCGTCATGCCGATGCGCAGGTCGGCCGGCGGGTTGGGAATGCTGACGCGGGTGGGATAGGTACGCGTGACCGGATCGGCGGCCGCCGAAATCTCGCGCACCCGGCCCGGCAACGTGCGGTGGGGGTCCGACCACGTATGGATCGACACATCGGTGATGCCACGCAGCATGTCGACCTGATCCTCGGGCAGGCCGATGGCCACTTCCTTTTCGGCGGTCTGCGCCACACGGATTACCGGCTGGCCCGGCGTGACCACCTGGCCCACCTCGGTGTCGATGGCGGTCACCACGCCGTCGGCGTCGGCCGTCAGCACCGCGTAGCCGGTCTGGTTCGACTGGTTGCGCAGGCTGGCCTGCGCCTGTTCCAGCCGCGATGCGGCCGAATCGAAGGTCGCCTGGCGGCGGTTCAGCTCGGCCGCGCTGATAAAGTTCCTGGCCGCCAGTTCCTTGTAGCGTTTCAGGTCGGCAGCGGCCAGGTCGCGGTCGGTTTTGGCCGCATCGTACTGGGCCCGCGCGCCGGACTCGGCCAATGCCAGGTCGGTCGGATCGAGCCGGGCCAGCGGCTGCCCCTTGCGTACGCTGGCCCCGACATCGACCAGACGGGCCGCGATCTTGCCGCCCACCCGGAATCCCAGCCGCGACTCGATACGCGGGCGCACTTCGCCCGAAAACTCGTATTCGGTCTTGCCGGCCGCCGGGCTCAGTTGCATCAGGCGTACAGGCCGCACGTCCTCCACAGGCTCGGCCTGCTTGCCGCATCCGCCCAGTGCCAGCAGCCCCACCATGGCCAGCAGCCCCGCGGCCGCACGGACCCGTCCCGGCCGCACCGGGGGACGTACGGCCAGGCGCGACTTGGGAACGAGATCAACTTCAGCGGCCGCAACTTCCGGCCTGGCAACGGGCACTGGCATGGACAAGCGTCTTTGAGTCGGTGGAAAAGGATGAAGCTGGGGTGCAGCAAAAACCGGCTGAAACTCGGGCTGAATCCGGCAGCGGTACTGCGCGGCCTTGTGGCCGGATGGTGTCTCGCTGGCGCCTCGGGTCGGGCGCGTTGCCGCCGTTCCGGTCGACTCCCGGAACTTCGGAAATCGGCCATGGGGCGTTAATAACTTTGCGGTCAGTAATATAGCGAGCGGCCATGAGTGCGTCAAACGCCGGATGACGAACGGCTGTATTCCGCGACAAAACGCCACGTTCCCGGCGCCGCACGCAATAAGGGCCTTTTTCATCACACAATCGCGGAGGCCGCTCCAGGTGGCCAATGTTACAATTCGCCGCTTTGGCGCCGCCCCCGCCGCCCCACCAGAAAGAGATTGGCGTGACGCCCGATCAGTATTGCCAGGACAAGGCCGCGAAAAGCGGCTCCAGCTTCCATTACAGCAGCCTGCTCCTGCCCCCCGAACGCCGCCGCGCGCTGACGGCCCTGCAAGCCTGGCGCCTGGAGCTCGATGCCATCGTTCACGAGAACCATGATGCCGGCGTGGCCCTGCAGCGGCTGGACTGGTGGCGCGCCGAACTGCGCCGCCTGTACGAAGGCAGCCCGAATCATCCCGTCAGCCACGCGCTGCTGCCCTACCTGGCCAGCCTGCCCCAGGCAGAGATGACCCAGGTGCTCGACGGCACCGAGATGGACCTCGCCCAGTCGCGCTATTTCGACGAGGGCGCGCTCGGCCGGTACTGCAGGCTGGTGGGCGGTACGCTCGGCAAGCTGTCGGCACGGCTGCTGGGCTTTACCGATGAACGTACGCTGGAGTCGGCCGAAAAGCTCGGGCTGTCGCAGATGCGCATCCGCATCGTGCGCGAGGTGGGCCACGACGCCCGTCAGGGCCGCGTCTACATTCCCGTGGATACCCTGCAGCGATTCGAGGTGCCGGTGGCCGACATCATGCAGTCGCGCCATTCCCCGCAGTTTGTGTCCCTGATGCGCGAACAGGCCGCGCTGGCCCGCACGCTGTACCAGGAAGCGCTGGCGCTGCTGCCCCGCGCCGACCGCCGGGCCCAGCGCGCGGCGCTGGCGCTGGCGGCCATCCACCATGCCTTGCTTGACGAGATCGAAGCCAGCGATTTCCAGGTGCTGACCCAGCGCATTGCGCTGACGCCCATGCGCAAGCTGTGGCTGGCGTGGAAGACCTGGCTCAGGAATGGCTGAGCGCGGGCGCCTTGCCGCGTTGACTCCTTCCGCTGCCTTCGCCGTCCCTTGCCGTCAGTCCCTGGCGGCCAGTTGTTTCAGAGTATCGATGCCATGACCCCTGCCACGCCCTCTCTTGGCCAGCTGATTCTTGATCGCGCCGACGCCCTGGCCCGGCATTCCGATATGGAAGGCGGCCTGACCTGCGCCTATCTGACGCCCGCCCATACCCAGGCGCAGGCGCTGCTGGCGCGCTGGATGGAAGATGCCGGCATGGCCGTGCGCATTGACGCCATCGGCAACGTGATCGGCCGCTATGCCGCCGACCCGGCCGAGCCGAACCCCACGGTGCTGATGACCGGGTCGCACTTCGACACGGTACGCAACGGCGGACGCTACGACGGGCGGCTGGGCATCCTGCTGCCCATCGCCGTGGTGGGCGCGCTGCGCGACGCGGGCATCCGCCTGCCCTACCACTTCGAGGTCGTGGCTTTTGCCGAAGAAGAAGGCCTGCGCTTCAAGACCAGCTTCCTGGCCAGCAGCGTGCTGGCGAACCGCTTCGATCCGGCGTTGCTGGACCGTGTGGACACCGATGGCGTGTCGATGCGCGATGCCTTGGCGCAGGCGGGCTTCCCGGGCGCAGGCAGCCTGGACGCGCTGCGCGCCGCGGCGGTCGATCCCGCCACGCTGGCCGGCTTTGTCGAAGTCCATATCGAACAGGGCCCGGTGCTGCTCAATCGCGGCCTGCCGCTGGGCATCGTGACGCAGATCGCCGGTAGCAGCCGCTTCCAGGTGCGTGTGGAGGGCCTGGCCAGCCATGCCGGCACCACGCCAATGGATATGCGACGCGACGCGGCCGCCGGCGCAGCGGAAATGATCTTGCTGGTGGAGCAGCGCTGCGGCCAGGTGCCGACGCTCGTCGGCACGGTGGGCCAGCTGCAGGTGCCCAACGGATCGAGCAACGTGATTCCTGCCGCATGCGTATTTTCGATGGACATCCGCGCGGGCGAGGACGGCATCCGCGAAGCGGCCATCGCCGATATCGTGGCAGGCATCGAGACCATAGCGGCCCGGCGATCGCTCCAGGTCGCCGTGGAACGGGTCACGCCGGTCAACAACGCGCCGTGCGCGCGCTGGCTGATGGACCAGTTCGCGGCGGTGCTGAGAAAGCGTGGGCTGGAGGCGTTCGAGCTGCCTTCAGGGGCCGGGCACGACGCGATGATGATGCAGCGGATCACCGATGTGGCAATGCTGTTCGTGCGCTGCGGCAATGGCGGGATCAGCCACAATCCGGCGGAAACGATCACGGTGGAAGACGCCCAGCAGGCCGCCGAGGTATTCGTGGACTTCCTGCGGCACTTCCGGACGGCGGGCTGATCAGCCGCCCTGGTACATTTCCTTGCCGATGTCGTAAAGATTCTTGCGCAGCGTCTTGCGTTCGTCGGGCGACAGGCGCTGGCTGCCGCCGCGCTGCCCCTGACGCGCGGCACGCTCGGCCATGTCGCGCTCGGTCTCGGCACGATCATTGCGGCGCGGTTGCTGACGGTTGCGTTCGGGTGCCGCCGGGCTGCTGCCGGGCCCGCCCGGCGGCTGGCCCTTGGGATGAAGCAAATGCGCCATGCCCGCCGACTGGGCGAATGCCGGGGCAGGCGCCGCGGCGATCAGCAGGGTCAGGCCGGCCAGACAGACCACTCGCGCGCAAATTGTGCGACGCAGGGTTTGCCCGTGCCGGTTATGCTTCACTTTCATTGGATAATGGCGGTTTCGACCGTGGCTTCCGGATCGATCTTCAGGATCCCCGGGGGCAGCGCACCGGCATCGCCCCGACGACAGCAAGGCGAATGCCTGTGTCACGGCCGGAACAGTACGATGCCCGTGGTGACCGTTCAGTTCCCAGGTGAAAAGCGTCCCTGGGAAAACGGTTTGCGGAGTGTAAATGCACAAAAGGTGCATGCCGCCATACCACGGGGTAAAGTATGTAACGTTTTGTTAAGCCATTTTGAGCGAAAGCGATAGTCGCTAAGATACCGCCATGGAAAATACCAGCCACAAGATTCTCGTCGTGGATGACGACCCGCGCCTGCGCGACCTGCTGCGCCGCTACCTTGGCGAGCAGGGCTTCACGGTTCTCGTGGCGGAAAACGCCACGGCCATGAACAAGCTCTGGCTGCGCGAGCGTTTCGATCTGCTGGTGCTGGACCTGATGATGCCCGGCGAAGACGGGCTTTCCATCTGCCGCCGCCTGCGCGGCGCCAACGACCAGACCCCGATCATCATGCTCACCGCCAAGGGCGAGGACGTCGACCGCATCGTCGGCCTGGAAATGGGCGCCGACGATTATCTGCCCAAGCCGTTCAATCCGCGCGAGCTGATTGCGCGGATTCACGCCGTGCTGCGTCGCAAGGGGCCCGCCGAAGTACCGGGCGCGCCGTCCGAAACGCCTGAAACGTTTGCGTTCGGCGATTTCGTGCTGAACCTGGCCACGCGTACGCTGACCAAGAACGACGAGGAAATCACGCTCACCACGGGCGAATTCTCGGTGCTCAAGGTTTTTGCCCGCCACCCGCGCCAGCCGCTGTCCCGCGAAAAGCTGATGGAAATGGCGCGCGGCCGCGAATACGAGGTGTTCGACCGCAGCCTGGACGTGCAGATTTCGCGTCTGCGCAAGCTCATCGAACCTGACCCGAGCAACCCGCGCTTCATCCAGACGGTCTGGGGCCTGGGTTACGTCTTCATCCCCGATGGCGTGAAGTAAGTCCGGTCGACCGCAGCCTCATCGTGGCGACCGCCCTCGGCCGTACCGCAACGCGGTTCTTCGGTTCGCTATTCTGGCGAACCTTCATGCTGATCGCCCTTTTGCTGGCGATCTCGCTGGGTATCTGGTTCCAGAGCTATCGGCTCTTCGAACGCGCGCCGCGCGCCCAGCAGATCGCCATGCAGGTGGTCAGCGTGGTCAAGCTCACCCGCGCAGCCCTGCTCTACTCGGACCCGGCCCGGCGCCGGTTCCTGCTGCTCGACCTCGTCCAGAACGAGGGCATCAAGGTCTATCCGCGCGAAAAGGACGACGACTTTGCCGCGCCCAAGGCCAACCCGTTCCTGACCCAGCTCGTCCAGCAGGAAATCCGCAGCCGCCTGGGCGAAGACACCGTGCTGGCCACCACGGTCAACGATATTCCGGGCGTGTGGGTCAGCTTCGAGATCGAAGGCGACGACTACTGGGTGGCGATCAGCCCCGAGCGTTTCGAACGCGTGCCCGGTATCCAGTGGCTCTGGTGGAGTATTGCCGCGCTGCTGCTGTCGATCATCGGTGCCGCCTTCATCACGGCGCGCGTGAACTACCCGCTCAAGCGGCTGGCCAATGCCGCGCGACTGATCGGCTCTGGGGGCGAAGCGCCGCCGCTGCGCGAACAGGGCGCCAGCGAAGTGGCCCAGGCCAACCGCAGTTTCAACCAGATGGTGCGCGACCTGCGCCAGCTCGACGACGACCGCGTGGTCATGCTGGCCGGTATCTCGCACGACCTGCGTACCCCGCTCACCCGTCTGCGGCTGGAAACCGAGATGTCGCCCGTGGACACCACCACGCGCGACGCCATGATTGCCGACATCGAACAGATGGATGCCATCATCGGCCAGTTCCTGAACTACGCCCGGCCGGGCCAGGAAGTGGTGGAGCCGGTGGACCTGTCCACGCTGGTGCAGGAATCCGTTGGCGTCTATGCCGCGCACGACGACGTGCGCGTGCACGTGCGGGCCAATGGCCCGGTCATGGCCGTGGCCAACCGCATGGAGATCCAGCGCATCCTGGACAACCTCGTCGAGAACGCGCGCCGCTATGCCAAGGACGAGGAATCGGGCATGGCCGAGGTGGAAATCTCCACGCGCGTGGAGGACAAGGAAGCCGTGCTGGTGGTGGCCGACAGCGGGCCCGGCGTGCCCAACGAGCAGCTGTCGCTGCTGACCCGGCCGTTCTACCGGCTCGACAGCGCGCGCAGCGAAGCCAAGGGCGCCGGCCTGGGCATGTCGATCGTCAACCGTATCCTGCAGCGCAACGGCGGCCGCCTGATCCTGGCCAACCGCCCCGCCCCGAAAACCGGGCTCGTGGTCAGCGCGCGATTCAGGCGCGCCTGACCCGCCGTTTCCCCCCGTCGCGCCCCACGTGCGTGCCCGCATGTCCCGCATGCGGCGCATTGACAGGTTTTCTTCAGCATTTGATATGGTTTTGAAAGGTTGCTGACAGGGGAATGACAGCGTCATTGCGCACACTTCAGGCCATCGACAGGCCGATGCATACAACGGCATCCGAAGTCATGGCGCCGCCTGCCGCAGCACCCCTTTTTCGCCATGGCTGACAACAATCGACAACATGCCGCACGACCCCACGTACGGCGACCGAGAGACAGCCATGTCAAGCTCCAGCTCCACCCCCCAGCACGGTTTCCGGACCGTGTTCCGCGTCGTCAGCGGAAACTTCCTCGAAATGTACGATTTCATGGTGTACGGCTT
The DNA here is from genome assembly GCF_057798875.1 of Cupriavidus sp. 94F1. Taxonomy (NCBI): domain Bacteria; kingdom Pseudomonadati; phylum Pseudomonadota; class Betaproteobacteria; order Burkholderiales; family Burkholderiaceae; genus Cupriavidus; species Cupriavidus sp. 94F1. The sequence goes on along the minus strand of NZ_JBYOJT010000006.1, from coordinate 118,098 downwards.
CTACGCCGCCGCCATCGCGCGTACGTTCTTCCCTGCCGGCGATGAGTTTGCATCGCTGATGCTGTCGCTGGCCACGTTCGGCGCCGGCTTCCTGATGCGACCGCTTGGCGCGATCGTGCTGGGCGCCTACATCGATCATCACGGCCGCCGCAAGGGCCTGATCATCACGCTGGCGCTGATGGCGCTGGGCACGCTGCTGATCGCGCTGGTGCCGGGCTATGCATCGATCGGCGTGGCCGCCCCGCTGCTGGTGTTGTTCGGGCGCCTGCTGCAGGGTTTCTCTGCCGGCGTGGAACTGGGCGGCGTGTCGGTGTACCTGTCCGAGATCGCCAAGCCCGGCCAGAAGGGCTTCTACGTGGCCTGGCAGTCGGCCAGCCAGCAGGTGGCCGTGATCTTCGCCGGCCTGCTCGGCGTGATCCTGCACGCCACGCTGGCGCCCGCGCAGATGGACAGCTGGGGCTGGCGCGTGCCGTTCCTGATCGGCTGCCTGATCGTGCCGTTCCTGTTCCTGATCCGCCGCTCGCTGGAAGAAACCGAGGAATTCCGCACGCGCAAGCATCGTCCGTCAATCAACGAGATCTACCGTTCGATGCTCGACAACTGGCGCATCATCATCGCCGGCTGCCTGATGGTGGTCATGACCACGGTGTCGTTCTACATGATCACCGCGTACACGCCGACGTTCGGCAAGACCGTGCTCAAGCTCGACGACGTGGACAACCTGATCGTCACGATGTGCGTGGGCCTGTCGAACTTCATCTGGCTGCCGCTGATGGGCGCCCTGTCCGACCGCATCGGCCGCAAGCCGCTGCTGGTGTTCTTCACGATCGCCACGCTGGTCACGGCCTACCCCGCGGTGTCGTGGCTGGTGGCGGCGCCGTCTTTCGAGCGCTTGCTGATGGTGGAACTGTGGCTGTCGTTCCTGTATGGCAGCTATAACGGCGCCATGGTCGTCACCTTGACCGAGGTCATGCCGCCCGCCGTGCGTACCGCCGGCTTCTCGCTGGCCTACAGCCTGGCCACGGCGCTGTTCGGCGGCTTCACGCCGGCGATCTCGACGTACCTGATTCACAGCACCGGCAACAAGGCAGCTCCCGGCCTGTGGCTGATGTTTGCCGCGGCTTGCGGCCTGGTGGCCACGCTGGTCATCTTCCGCGCCCGGCGCGAGCACGCGGCGCTGCACGCCGCCTGAGCCTCCGGCCTGCCTGCCGCACGCGTGCGGCTCGCGCCGCCTTCATGTGCCTGACACGTTCGCGTGGCAGTTATGTGATGGCGGCGCGCTTGCTTTCCGGACAGCCGTCACCATTTGGCGCTCATGGCATACTTGTGGCGCGTTTTGCGCAGCGCGAGACGCTGCCTATCGGCCCGTTTAAGAAAACCAATTGGCCTTGGTGCGCCCGAATGCGCATACTCGGAGCTTTCGTGCAAATACGATTGACATCCCGGCTGCCGCGGGAACCGAATCGTAGATTGCAAGCCTCAATCTGTTCAACCGTATCTAGGAGAAGTCAATGAAGACCGTTGGTGACAAGCTCGAAGCCTTCAGCATCGTTGGTGTCAAGCCGGGTTTCAACAACCACGAAGAGAATGGCCAGTCGGCTTTCGAAGACATCACCGAAAAGTCGTTCGAAGGCAAGTGGAAGGTCATTTACTTCTACCCGAAGGACTTCACGTTCGTGTGCCCGACCGAAATCGTGGCATTCGCCAAGCTGAACAACGACTTCGCCGATCGTGACGCGATCGTGCTGGGCGGCTCGACCGACAACGAATTCGTGAAGCTGGCATGGCGCCGCGAACACAAGGATCTGAACAAGCTGAACCAGTGGCAATTCGCCGATGTGACCGGCTCGCTGGTCGACCAGCTGGGCGTGCGTGACAAGGCCGCTGGCGTGGCCCTGCGCGCGACGTTCATCGTCGATCCGGACAATGTGATCCAGCACGTTTCGGTGAACAACCTCAACGTCGGCCGCAACCCGGAAGAAGTCCTGCGTATTCTGGACGGTCTGCAAACGGACGAACTGTGCCCGTGCAACCGTGCTGTCGGCGGCGCCACGCTGTAATTGGCCCTGCCCGCCAGGCACCTTGCGTGACCCGGCACATCGCATGGAAGGGCCTGGCGCCCTTTCATGTCGAAACCCGCTATGTGCGGGTTTTTTGAGCCCTTGTCGATAGGAGAAATAAATGGAATTCCTCAGCACGATTAAGAATGCAATCCCCGATTACGCCAAGGACATCCGCCTGAATGTGGATGGCACCATCGCGCGTTCGTCGCTGGAAGGCAACGATGCAGTCGGGGTGGCGCTGGCAGCGGCGTTCGCGGCCAAGAGCAAGCTGATTGTCGACGTGATTCGCAACGCCAACGTGCTGTCGCCCGAGGAAGTCAACGCCGCGCAGACCGCCGCCGCGCTGATGGGCATGAACAACATCTGGTATCCGTACGTCGAGATGGCCGAAGATCCGGACCTGGCCAGCCAGCCTGCCGGCCTGCGCATGAACGCCTACGCTACCCATGGTGGTGTGGACAAGCGCCGCTTCGAGATGTACGCACTGGCCGCCTCGATCATCGGCAAGTGCCACTTCTGCGTGAAGTCGCACTACCAGCTGCTGAAGACCGAACAGGGCATGAGCGCCCAGCAGTTGCGTGACGTCGGCCGCATCGCCGCCGTGATCGGCGCCGCCGCCAATGTGATCGTCGCGGAATAAGACGCCAGATCGCGACCGAAGCGCGCCAATCGGGCGTTCATCGCGGGCGGCGTCGCCCGTGAGGCAACGCCAGGCACCCACACGGGCGGGCACTGAAAGGTGTCCGCCCGTGTGCATTGATGCGCTTGCGCAATCGTCAATCGGGGTATTGTCCGACATCCCTTACAGCCAATCGAACCGGTGCATTTGTGCATGGCGCGGCCTACAATCGACGAAAGGTCACGAACTTCGCTGTTGCCATGAGCACCTTGCCTTCACCCAATTCGCCGCGCTTCCGCTTCCGGCTGGCCGCGGTCCATGACTGGGGCGATATCGCCGCGGTCACGCAGCAGGCCTACGGGCAATATGAGCTCGAAATCATGGAAGATTGCCGCGCGTCGTTCCAGCGCGGCATGAAGGCCGTGATGGCTGCCAAGGACAATCCCGACATGGAATGGTGGGTCGCCGAGACCGACCACGGCATCAGCGGTGCGGTGCTGTTCTGCCATCCGGGCGCCACGTTGACGGCGCTGGACGACTCCACGATCACGCTGACGCAGCCCGAAGCGCGGCTGCTGTCGGTCAGCCCGCAGGCGCGCGGGCTCGGGCTGGGCAAGCGGCTGATGCAGATCTGCATCCAGCGCGCCCGCGACATTGGCGCCCAGGCCCTGATCTGCCGCACCATGCCCGAGATGGATTCGGCCATCAAACTGTGCGAGCAGATGGGCTTCCAGAAGCGGACGGAGGCCGGATCGCGCCATGGGGCCATGGCGCGGCTAATCGATTACGTATATCCGATCACGGCCGAGGAACCGGCCGCACCATCGCCGCCAGCCCCCTGAGCCGGTCGCGCAATCAGTCCTGCACGTCGACCGTGCGGCGGTAGATCAGCACCGCCGCCTGCGCGACGATGCCCTCTTCCTTGCCTTCGAAGCCGAGCTTCTCGTTGGTCTTGGCCTTCACGTTGCAATGCGTGACGGGCAGGCCCAGGTCTGCGGCCAGGTTGGCCACCATGCCGGCGATATGCGGCGCCAGCTTGGGCTTCTGCGCGATGACCGTGGCATCGACATTGCCGATCTCGAACCCGGCGGCCCGCACGCGGCGCGCGGCCTCGCGCAACAGCACGCGGCTGTCGGCGCCCTTGAAGTCCGGATCGGTGTCCGGAAAATGGCGGCCGATGTCGCCCAGCGCAGCCGCGCCAAACAGCGCGTCGGTCACGGCGTGCAGCAGCGCATCGGCATCGGAGTGGCCCAGCAGGCCACGGTCGTGCGGAATATCGACGCCACCGAGAATCAGCTTGCGGCCCGGCACCAGGGCGTGCACGTCATAGCCCTGCCCTACGCGAAAATCGAACGGATTCAAAACGACTCCTTGCAAAAGTGGGTCACGACGCCGGCTGGCCCGTGCGCAGCAGCACGTCGGCCAGCGCAAAGTCCTCGGGGTAGGTCACCTTGAAATTGCGCAGCGAGCCGTTGACCAGCCGCGGATGCAGGCCCAGGCGCTCGATGGCGCTGGCTTCATCGGTGACCACGGCACCGGCGGCCATGGCGTCTTCCAGCGCATGGCGCAGTACGCCGATGCGGAACATCTGTGGTGTTTGCGCCTGCCACAGGCCCTCGCGCGGCACGGTGCCGCCGATGCGCGCGCTGGCATCGGCACGCTTCAGGGTGTCGGGCACCGGCACGGCCAGGATGCCGCCGATCGGCTCGCTGGCCGAATCGTCGGATTCCACCGCCCGCACCAGCGTATCGATCATCGCACTGGTCAGCCCGGGGCGCGCGGCGTCGTGGACCAGCACCCAGTCGGTATCGGTTGCACCCAGCGTGGCCAGATGATGCAGGCCGGCCAGCACCGACGCATGGCGCGAATCGCCGCCCACGAACGCGGTGTCGAAGCGCAGGCCCGCAAAGGCTTGGGCGCCGAACCGTGACTCCAGCGGCATGTCGTCGGGCGCCAGCACCAGCGCCGTGGCGCTGATGACTTCGCTGGCGGAAAACGCCGCCAGGGCGTACCAGAGCATCGGCCGGCCGGCCACGGTCTGGTATTGCTTCTGCACGGCGCCGCCGGCACGGCTGCCGGTACCGGCACAGGGAATCAGGGCGAATCGACGATCGGACACAGGTTTCTGAGGGCCTTGGAATATTTGGCACGGCCAGCGGGCCGGCCGGAGCGCATTCTATAATACGGCCCTCGCCCGCCGCCATGAATCCTGGCATGGCCCGGCTGGCATGACAGACAACCCCTGCCCGTGGCATGCCTTTCGCATGTGCCGGCGGGGTGTCGCCGTTTTTGCGCCCGATGCTGCCAATGCCTGACAACGCTACCGCATTTCCTTTCGCCACCCTGCCGCTGGTCAAGGCTGGCATGCGCCATACCCTGACCGGCCTGACCGGGTCCGCCGACGCCCTGGCGGTGGCCGCCTATGCACGCCAGCACCGCGCCAGCGTGCCGATGGTGGCCGTGGTCTGCGCCAATGCCATGGACGCGCAGCGGCTGGCCGAGGAAATCCCATGGTTCGCCCCCGAACTGCGCGTAAGGCTGCTGCCCGACTGGGAAACGCTGCCCTACGACAGCTTCTCGCCGCACCAGGACCTGGTGTCGGAGCGCCTGGCCACGCTGCACGACATCCAGGGCGGCCAGTGCGACGTGATGATCGTCCCCGCGTCGACCGCGCTCTACCGGCTGGCGCCGCCCTCGTTCCTGGCCGCCTACACATTCTTCTTCAAGCAGGGCGAAAAGCTCGACGAAGCCGCGCTCAAGGCGCAGTTCACGCTGGCCGGCTACGAGCACGTCAGTGCGGTCATGCGACCGGGCGAATACAGCGTGCGCGGCGGGCTGATCGACCTGTACCCGATGGGCTCGGCCCTGCCGTACCGGATCGACCTGTTCGGCGACGAGATCGAGACCATCCGCGCGTTCGATCCCGATTCGCAGCGCAGCCTGTATCCGGTCAAGGAAGTGCGCCTGCTGCCGGGCCGCGAGTTTCCGCTGGACGACGCCGCCCGCACCGCCTTCCGCGGCCGCTGGCGCGAGGTGTTCGAGGGCGACCCGACCAAATCCCCGATCTACAAGGACATCGGCAACGGCGTACCGTCCGCGGGCATCGAGTACTACCTGCCGCTGTTCTTCGAGCAAAGCGCCACGCTGTTCGACTACCTGCCCGCCGGCACGCAACTGGCCTTCGCGGGCCAGGTCGATGAAGCCATCCGCCGCTTCTGGGCCGACACCACGCAGCGTTACACCTTCATGCGCCACGACCGCGAGCGCCCGTTGCTGCCGCCCGCGGACCTGTTCCTGTCCGAAGAGCAGTTCTTCATCGGGGCCAAGCCGCTGGCCCGGCTGGTGCTGCAGCGCGAGGCCGTGGCAGCCGACGCGCCGGCGTTCTCGGCCAGCCTGCCCGATGTGTCGGTCAACCGCCGCGCCGAAGATCCGCTGGTCAACCTGGAAGCACTGCTGCTGAACAAGGCCACGCGCGTGCTGATGTGCGCCGACTCGGCCGGCCGCCGCGAAACGCTGATGCAGCTGTTTGCCGAAAGCGGCCTGCGTCCGATGGTGGTCGAGGACTTTGCGGCCTTCCTGGCCGGCGATTCGCATTTCTCGATCGTGGTGGCGCCCCTGCAGAGCGGCTTTGCCCTGCCCGCCGCGCCATTCGCGTTCGTTACCGAGAACGAACTCTATGCCGGCACCGCGCGCCGCACCGGGCGCCGCAAGCAGGAGCAGGCCAGCACCGTCGATTCGATGGTGCGCGACCTGGCGGAGCTCAAGATCGGCGACCCCGTGGTGCACAGCGAGCACGGCATCGGCCGCTATCAGGGACTGGTCACGCTGGACATGGGCCAGGGCGACGAGGAATTCCTGCATCTGGACTACGACAAGGCTAGCAAGCTGTACGTGCCCGTGCACCAGTTGCACGTGATCTCGCGCTATTCGGGCGCCGATCCGGACACCGCCCCGCTGCACTCGCTGGGCACCGGCCAGTGGGACAAGGCCAAGCGCCGCGCCGCGCAGCAGATCCGCGACACGGCCGCCGAACTGCTGAACCTGTACGCACGCCGTGCGCTGCGCCAGGGCTTTGCCTTCCCGCTGCAGCCCAAGGACTACGAGACCTTCGCGGAGAGCTTCGGCTTCGAGGAAACGCCCGACCAGGCCGCCGCCATTTCAGCCGTGATCGCCGACATGACATCGGGCAAGCCGATGGACCGCCTGGTCTGCGGCGACGTGGGCTTCGGCAAGACCGAGGTGGCGCTGCGGGCCGCGTTCGTGGCCGTGCTGGGCGGCAAGCAGGTGGCCATGCTGGCGCCCACCACGCTGCTGGCCGAGCAGCACTTCCAGACGCTGTCCGACCGCTTTGCCGAGTGGCCCGTGCGCATCGTGGAGCTGTCGCGCTTCAAGACCAAAAAGGAAGTGGACGCCGCGATCAAGCAGATCAACGACGGCACGGTAGACATCGTCATCGGCACCCACAAACTGCTGTCCGACGAGGTGAAGTTCCAGCGCCTGGGGCTGGTCATCATCGACGAGGAACACCGCTTTGGCGTGCGCCAGAAGGAGGCGCTGAAGACGCTGCGCGCCGAGGTGGACGTGCTGACGCTGACCGCCACGCCGATCCCGCGTACGCTGGGCATGGCGCTGGAAGGCCTGCGCGACTTCTCGGTCATCGCGACCGCGCCGCAGAAGCGGCTGGCCATCAAGACCTTCGTGCGCCGCGAGGAAGACGGCGTGATCCGCGAGGCCATCCTGCGCGAGCTCAAGCGCGGCGGCCAGGTCTACTTCCTGCACAACGAAGTCGAGACGATCGAGAACAAGCGCGCCAGGCTGGCCGAACTGGTCCCCGAGGCCCGCATCGCCGTGGCGCACGGACAGATGCACGAGCGCGAGCTGGAACGCGTGATGCGCGACTTTGTGGCCCGCCGCGACAATATCCTGCTCTGCACGACGATCATCGAAACCGGCATCGACGTGCCCACGGCCAACACGATCCTGATTCATCGCGCCGACCGCTTCGGCCTGGCCCGGCTGCACCAGCTGCGCGGCCGCGTGGGCCGCAGCCACCACCAGGCCTATGCCTACCTGCTGGTGCATGACGAGGACGGCCTGACCAAGCAGGCGCAGCGCCGGCTGGAAGCCATCCAGCAGATGGAGGAACTGGGCGCGGGCTTCTACCTGGCCATGCACGACCTCGAAATCCGCGGCGCCGGCGAGGTGCTTGGCGACAAGCAGTCGGGCGAGATCCACGAAATCGGCTTCCAGCTTTACACCGACATGCTCAACGCGGCCGTGAAGTCGCTCAAGGCCGGCAAGGAGCCTGACCTGATGGCCCCGCTGGCGGCCACCACCGAGATCAACCTCGGCACGCCTGCGCTGCTGCCGAACGACTACTGTGCCGACGTGCACGAGCGTCTGTCGCTCTACAAGCGGCTGGCCAACTGTGAAACCGGCGAGCGCGTGGACGACATCCAGGAGGAGTTGATCGACCGCTTCGGCCGGCTGCCCGCCCAGGCGCAGGCACTGATCGAAACGCACCGGCTGCGCATTGCCGCCGCGCCGCTGGGCGTGCGCAAGATCGACGCCGGCGAGGCTACGGTGAGCATGCAGTTCGTGCCGAATCCCCCAATCGACGCCATCCGCATCATCGACCTCGTGCAAAAGAACAAGCACATCAAGCTGGCCGGACAGGACAAGCTGCGCATCGAGGCCAAGATGCCCGACGTGGGCGCTCGGGCGCAGACCATCAAGCACACCCTGCGCCAACTGGCCTGACCGCGCCGACAGGTGTAGGATCACATCCTTGACGAATCAACTGTTTGACCATCCCATGCAAGCTGCCGCCGACACCCGCAACACCCACGCCGAAGCTCCGCCACGCGGCAGCGCGCTGGACTGGACCCAGCGCCTGGTGTCGTTCGACACCACGTCGCGCCATTCGAACCTGGGGCTGATCGAATCCGTGCGCGACCACTTCCTGGCAAAGGGGCTGCGTCCGCATCTGAGCTACAACCCGCAGGGCGACAAGGCCAACCTGTTCGTGACGATTCCGGCCGCGAACGGCGCCACCGACGGCGGCATCGTGCTGTCCGGCCACACCGACGTGGTCCCCGTGGACGGCCAGAGCTGGACCACCGACCCGTTCAAGCCGGTGATTCGCGACGGCAAGCTCTACGGCCGGGGCACTTGCGACATGAAGGGCTTCATCGGCACCAGCCTGGCGCTGCTGCCCACCATCCTCGACGCCAGGCTGCGCGAGCCGGTGCATTACGCGCTGTCGTTCGACGAGGAAATCGGCTGCATGGGAGCGCCGTACCTGCTGGCCGAACTGCGCGACCGCGGCGTGAAGCCGGCGGGCTGCATCGTCGGCGAGCCGACCAGCATGCGCGTGATCGTGGCGCACAAGGGCATCAACGCCTATCGCTGCTGCGTGAAGGGCCAGGCGGCCCATTCGTCGCTGACCCCCAAGGGCGTCAACGCCATTGAATATGCGGCGCGCCTGATCTGCTACATCCGCGACATTGCCGACGAATTCAAGGCCAACGGCCCGTACGACCGGGCCTTCGACGTCCCGTTCACCACGGCGTCCACCGGCACGATCCACGGCGGCATCGCGCTGAACACGATCCCGGCCGAATGCGAGTTCGTATTCGAGTTCCGCAACCTGCCGGGCGTGGACCCGGAAGCGATCCTGGCGCGCATCCAGCAGTACGTGAACGACGTGCTGGTGCCGAAGATGCGCGCCGAGCACGTGGACGCCGGCATGGCCATCAGCAAGATCGCCGCGGCCCCGTCGCTGGACGCCGCCGAATCCGATGCGATCACGCAGCTCGTGCGCGCACTGACCGCCGACCGCGATACGAACAAGGTGGCCTACGGCACCGAGGCCGGCCTGTTCCAGCGTGCCGGCATTCCGGCCGTCGTGTGCGGCCCCGGCGATATCCAGCAGGCCCACAAGCCCGACGAATTCGTGGCGCTGGACCAGCTGGCTGCCTGCGAGGCGTTCCTGCACAAGGTGGTGGACAGCCTGCGCGTGGCCTGATCGGGACAGCCCAAGGCGCGATCAGGGAGCGGGGCGCAGTACAATACGGCCCTTCTTCCTGTCGCCCTCCCGCATCGCCCGGATTTCCTGCCGTCATGCCCCTGATTCTCCAAAGCCTGTCCCCGCTGTCCGCCGCCGACCTCGACGCCGTGCGCACGGTGGCCAATGCCTCCGATCTCGCGCTGCGCGCCGACAACGTGGCCGCCGCCGACCACTGCAATCCGCTGACCCCGGCGCTGCGCGATGCCCTGGACGACGTGTGCGGCGAACGTGCCATCGACTGGGCCGTGGTGCCGGCGGGACGCAAGCTGTCGGATTTCCGGCTGGTGGCGATGGACATGGACTCCACGCTGATCACGATCGAGTGCATCGACGAGATCGCCGACTTCTGCGGACTCAAGGCCGAGGTATCGGCCATCACCGAGGCCGCCATGCGCGGCGAAATCACCGATTTCAACGAAAGCCTGCGCCGCCGCGTGGCCCTGCTGAAGGGCCTGGACGCGAGCGTGCTCGACCGCGTGTACGCCGAACGCCTGAAGCTGTCGCCGGGCGCCGAGCGCATGCTGCAGACGATCCAGGCGCTGGGCATGAAGACGCTGCTGGTGTCGGGCGGATTCGTGCACTTCACCGACCAGCTCAAGCCGCGCCTGAAGCTAGATTTCGCGCGCGCCAATACCCTGGAAATCGTCGACGGCAAGCTGACCGGCAATGTGGTGGGCGAAATCGTCAATGCCGACGTCAAGGCGCGCACGGTGCGGGAAGTCTGCGAGCAGATCGGCGCCGATCCGTCGCAGGCCATCGTCATGGGCGACGGGTCCAACGACCTCAAGATGATGGCCGTAGCGGGCCTGTCGGTGGCCTTCCGGGCCAAACCCGTGGTGCGGGCGCAAGCCAGCGTCGCGTTCAATCATGTCGGCCTGGACGGCTTGCTGAACCTGTTCCCGCACTAAGCGATTCCCCACCAGGCACCCGTTCGTGGTGCCTGATGCTGCTCTTGGAACCCCGGGGGCGTCTTGCGCACATTTCCGTGCGGCTGTCACATTACGTTTTCGTTATTCGCTTTTCGGCCACAGCTGTACCGAGGGGTCCGCAAACGCCGTGATTGCCTTGTGAAATCAAATGCGAATCATTATTATTATTCCTTTCCCGTAACACCGTCCCCTCGGTCGCCCGACGCATGCAAGCGTTAGCCGTTTTCCTATCCCTGGCCGCCGCCGCGTGCCTCTATCTTTCCGCGCCGAATCAGGTGCTGTGCGTGGACGCCGACAACAATGGCCGCGCGCCGCTCCCGCCCCGGCTGCTGCGCTGGCTGGGCGTCTTGCTTGCCATCGCCGGCACCTGGGTCATGAGCATCCCCGAAGGCTGGCCCGTAGCGATCGCCGCGACGCTGGTCACGCTGACCTGCGCCCTGTCCGCATGGCCCTTCATCGGCACCTGGATTCACCACAAACGCTACGACGACATGCCCGGCGAAGGGAGTGCGCCATGATTGGAACCAAGTGGCTCGCCGGCACCCTGCTGGGCCTGCCGTTGGCCGTCGCGCTGTGCACACTCGGCGTGCTGTGGCTGCCGGGCGGCTGGGAAAGCGGCATCGTGCTGGCCATCACGCTGAGCTTCGTGCTGTGGGTGACCATCATCAGCCTGAGCCTGTTGTTCCAGACCAGCCGCGCCGCGTGGCTGTGGCTGCTTGGCGGCAACCTGGTGTGCTACGGCATCCTGTGGGCGGTCCGCCTGATGCACGCGATGCCGCCGGCATCGACACTGTCTGCCCTGTCTGGGCACTGATCCGGGCCACCGAGGCATTCGCATGAAACCCAATACCCTGCGCGTTTTCAATACGCTCCACACCTGGGTCGGCCTGATGGCCGGCTGGGCGCTGTTCATCGCCTTCTTCGCGGGCGCAATCACCGTCTTCCACCACGAATTGCACGTCTGGCAGAATCCGGCGCGCCTGGAGGGCCATCACGGCACCGAAGTCCAGGTGGACGGGCCTGCCATCGACGCCTTCGTGCAGAAGCTGGTGGCCGTGCATCCGGACGCGGCCAACAGCGTCTACATCGGCCTGCCCAGCAAGGAAGAACCGGACTTCAATGCGTACTGGCAGGACAAGGCCGGTGAATGGCACACGATGAACGGCGAGCGCCTGAACGGCGACAAGACGGCACAGGACAACACGTCGCTCGACCACGTGACGGGCGAGCTGTCGGCGTTCTTGAACGCGCTGCACTATTCGCTCGGGCTGGGCATCAATGGCATGTACTTCATGGGGATCGTCTCCGTGCTGTACGGTCTGGCACTCGTATCGGGCGTGATCCTGCACCTGCCCCGCCTGAAGAAAGACCTGTTCGCGGTGCGGCCCGGGCGCAACCTGAAGCGTTTCTGGATGGACACGCACAATGTGCTGGGCCTGTTCAGCCTGCCCTTCCACCTGATCTTTGCCATCACCGGCGCGTTTTTCTGCCTGTCGCTGGTCATGGTCATGGTCTTCAACACGCTGACGTTCGACGGCAAGCTGTTCGAAGCGGTGCCGCGCGTCACGGGTGCGGCCCCCGAAGTCACGGCGTCGGGCCGCGCATCCCCGACGATGAGTTCGGCCCAGCTGCTGGCCATTGCCCGCGAACACGGCGGCGAGCGATTCACGCCCAATGCCATCCGATTCCAGCGTTATGGCGATGCCAACGCCGTGGCCGAAGTACGAGGCGATAGCACGCGCGCGCTCGGCAACGGGGGCGCGGTAGGCATCCACGCGGCGGCCAATGAGCCAAATGCGGGCCAGTTGATCGCCAACCAGACGGCTGGCGCCCGCGACACGAACCACATGATCTATAGCGCCATGTTTGCGCTCCACTACGGCACGTATGGCGACCTGGCCGTGCGGCTGGTTTACCTCGTCGCCGGGCTGGCCGGCGCGTTTCTGTTCTATTCCGGCAACCTGCTGTGGATCGAGACACGCCGCAAGTCCCGGCAGACCGAACAGCCTCGCGTCCACAAGCTGCTCGCCCAGGCCACCGTTGGCGTCTGCATCGGCACCTGCATCGGGGTGGCGCTGTGCTTCCCGGCTGCCCTGCTGTGGCCGGACCGCGCCGTGAGCTATTTATTTTGGCCCGTGTTCGCGCTGGCTGCGGCGTGGGCGCTGGCCCGGCCGCCCATTCGCGCCGCCGTGGAACTGCTGTGCGTGGCCGCGCTGGCAACCCTGGCCGTGCCGCTGTCGAACTGGATCCTGACCGGGGACCACCTGTTTGCCGCCGCGCTCCATGGCCGCTGGGTCATCGCCGGCTTCGATATTGGCGCCATTGCCATGGCCGCCGGATACCTCGCACTGGCCCGTGTGACCTGGCGCCGCGCGCAGAGCGGCCCCGCCGAATCGGTGTGGGCAACACGCGGCACTGCGGCCCAGCCGGCGCCGCAAGCTACGATGCGCAAGGCCGACGCCTCCTGATTGACTGGCCAGCAAACAGAAAGCCCCGCATCGGCGGGGCATTTTTACTGCTACGGGGCGCTGGCGGCTAGCGCAGGCAGCTTTCCATCGCCTGCTTCAGATCGCCAATCAGGTCGCGCGTGTCTTCCAGGCCAATGTACAGGCGTACAAGCTCCCCGGCGTTCGTCCAGCCTTCCGGCGGCCAGGTGCCCGCCGGCCGCATCGTGTCGATGTGGTACGGCACCGCCAGACTATGCGCGCCGCCCCAGGACCATCCGATCGCATAGAGCTTCAGGGCCTCGACGAACGCATCCACCTGCTCGCGCGAAAAGCGGTCATGCAGGATGATCGAAAACAGTCCGCTGGCCCCGGAAAAATCGCGCAACCATTCCGCGTGGCCCGGGCAATCGGGCAAGGCTGGATGCAACACGCGGGTCACCTCCGGACGCTGCTTGAGCCATTCGGCAACTTCACGTGCCGCACGGTCGTGCGCCGCCAGGCGTACCGGCATGCTGGCAAGCCCGCGCAAGACCAGGAAGCAATCGTCCGCCGACACGCCCCAGCCCATGATCATGCGGGTACGCTTGAGGCGGTCATGCACCTTGTCGTCCTGCGTGATGACGGCACCCATCAGGACATCACTGCCCCCGGACTGGTATTTCGTCAGCGCCTGCACCGAGATATCGATGCCCTTCTCGAAAGGCTTGAAATAGACGCCGGCCGACCACGTATTGTCGATGGCGGTCAGCACGCCGCGCGCCCGCGCCACCGAGGCGATGGCGTCGGTGTCGGGCACCTCCATCGTCACGGAGCCGGGTGCTTCCATCCAGATCAGCCGCGTATTCGGCTGGATCAGCGAAGCGATTCCGGCGCCAATCGACGGATGGTAGTAGCGCACCGTCACGCCGAATTCACGCGCCAGCCATTCGCCGTGGTCGCGGTTCGGGCCATAGACGTTGTCGGGCACCAGCACATCGTCGCCGGTCCGCAGCAAGGCAAAGTACACCAGCGAGATGGCGCCCATGCCCGATGGCAGCAGCAATGTGTGCCGGCCACCTTCAATCTGCGCCAGTTGCTGGCACAGTGCCTCGCTGGTGGGCGTGGCATGCAGGCCGTAGCGCCAGTACGTCTTGCTGCGATCACCATAGGCGCGCAGTTCGGCAAGATTGCGGAAGACGATCGTCGAGCCGCGGTACGTTGGCGTGGAAAAGGAATCGAAACCTGGCGCGATATCCAGTTCAGGCTGGACCGCGGTGGTCTGGATATAGCGGGGGGCGTTGCGGGAAGAGTCAGATGCAGACACGGCGTATTCCCTGGAAAATTCGGATCAGGCGTCCGAGCTTACCAGCAAATGCCGCGCTCGCCACGTGATGTGGCGCCGACCCGTTAGCGGGACTTGCCCGTCGAGATCGTTGACTTGGGGGCCGGCGGCGCATAGGTGACGCCACTGCCCGGATTCGTGTCAAACGGCGGAATCACCAGATATCCGCCAAACGGGCGAATAAAAAAAGGCAAGACGATCGCCGGATTGTAGGCATCGGTCCATGTGCCACGCACCGCGCCATTCCGGTCGATCTGACCTTCCCAGTTGCCGGACACACGCGTGCCGTCGTCCGACTCCTCCATCAGGAATGCGCCGTTGTCCCATTCCCCGGACAGCAATCGCACGCCCTTCCCATCCCCAATCTGGTACTCGCCCTGCAGGCTGTCTCGTGTGTCGGTCTTCGGCGCGATCCGCATGCGCACTGGCTTGTCGCCCACCGTGCCGACGTAAGTCGGATAGTGCGCGTACTCCTGGCGGGGAGACAGCATGCGAACCGGTCCGGTCGACAACGACGCCCCGCGCGCGGCTTCCCCAGCGCGGATGGCGTCATTGATGCCGAAGCCGCCGCCCTGCCCGGTTCCTGTCGACAACTCGTCAGCGGCAGCCATGGCCGTTGCCGGCAGCGACAGCGTCGCGGCAACGATTATTGAATGCAGCAGACAGGACAGAACGGTACGGGACAAGACGGCTTCCTCGGCAATCGCGCGCAAAGTGACGTTAAATGCGCTCGAAGTTCGCGGCAATTCCCTGTCCGCCGCCGATGCACATGGTCACCAGCGCGTAGCGACCCTGCACGCGCTGCAATTCATGCACCGCCTTCACGGTGATCAGGGCGCCCGTGGCACCAATCGGATGGCCCAGCGAAATGCCCGAACCGTTCGGATTGACCTTGGCCGGATCCAGCCCCAACGCCTTGGTCACCGCGCAGGCCTGCGCCGCGAATGCTTCGTTGGCCTCGATCACGTCCAGATCCTTGACCGACAGGCCGGCACGCTCGAGCGCAATTTTGGTAGCCGGCACGGGACCGATCCCCATCGTCTTGGGATCGACGCCGGCATGGCCGTAGGAGACCAGACGTGCCAGCGGCTTCAGCCCGCGGCGCTCCGCTTCTGCCCGCTCCATCAGCACCACTGCGGCGGCGGCGTCATTGAGACCCGAGGCATTGCCAGCCGTCACCGTACCGTTTTCCTTGACGAAAACCGGCTTCAGCTTCGTCATGTCTTCCATGGTGGCTTCGTGGCGCACATGCTCGTCGGTATCGAAAACGACATCGCCCTTGCGCGACTTCAACGTGACCGGAACGATCTGGTCCTTGAAGTGGCCAGCCTTGATGGCGGCCGACGCCCGGCGGTGCGATTCCAGCGCGGCTTCGTCCTGCTGCTGGCGGGAAATGTCGTATTCCTTCGCGACATTCTCGGCCGTCACACCCATGTGAATCGTGTGGAACGGGTCGTGCAGCGCGCCCAGCATCATATCGACCAGCTTGGCGTCACCCATGCGCGCGCCCCAGCGGGCCATCGGCGCCAGATACGGGGCGCGGCTCATGCTTTCGGCACCGCCGCCAATGGCCACATCGGCGTCGCCCAGCAGGATCGTCTGCGCGGCGCTGACAATCGCCTGCAGGCCCGAACCGCACAGGCGGTTCACGGTCAGCGCGGGCGCATTGATGGAAACACCACCGTTCACGGCCGCCACGCGGCCCAGGTACATGTCTTTCGGTTCAGTCTGGATCACATTGCCGAATACGACGTGACCCACGTCGTCGCCTGACACATTGGCGCGGGCCAGCGCCTCGCGCACCACCAGCGCACCCAGTTCAGTCGGGGCCAGGTCCTTCAGGCTGCCACCAAAGGTACCGATTGCGGTGCGCACACCGCTGACAACCACCACTTCACGCGTCATGTCTTGTCTCCATGCGTTATGTTGCGGTGCACAGTATAGTCGCCGCCACGCAAAAGCGAACGACCGTACTTTTACCTAATTGTCTGGACAGGCACACTTTGGTCTGCCGGGTCCGGCCCCAAAAGCCGATACCGGGTTCAGGCGATCTCACCCCAGAGATCATGACCATCGGCACCGGTGATCTTGACGTTCACAAAGTCCCCGGTCTTGAAACGCTGCGACGGCTTGGCGGCCGGGTCGATATAGACCAGACCGTCGATTTCCGGCGCATCGGCGGACGACCGACCAATGCCGCCGTCCTGGTTCACTTCGTCGACGAGTACCCGCAGCGTCTGCCCCACCTTGCGCTGGAGCCTGCGTGCCGACACGGCCTCGGCAACTTCCATGAACCGCGCACGGCGCTCTTCACGCACCTCGTCGGGCAGCGCGCCCGGCAGGTCGTTGGCGGTTGCACCCTCGACCGGCGAATAGGCGAAGCATCCCACGCGGTCCAGCTCGGCTTCGGCAATGAAGTCGAGCAGCGTCTGGAATTCGGCCTCCGTTTCCCCCGGAAAACCGGCGATAAACGTGCTGCGGATCGTCAACTCGGGGCAGATTTCGCGCCATGCACGGATGCGGTCCAGGGTCTTTTCGGCGTTGGCCGGACGCTTCATGCGCTTGAGCACATCCGGATGCGCGTGCTGGAGCGGCACATCGAGGTACGGCAGCACATTGCCCTGGTTCATCAGCGGAATGATCTCGTCCACATGCGGATACGGATAGACATAGTGCAGCCGCACCCAGGCGCCATACTGGCTGGCCAGCTCGCCAAGGGCCGCCACCAGTTCGGTCATGCGCGTCTTCAACGGCCGGCCCGCCCAGAAGCCCGTGCGGTACTTGACGTCCACGCCGTAGGCGCTGGTGTCCTGGGAGATCACGAGCAGTTCCTTGACGCCGGCCTTGAACAGGTTTTCGGCTTCCAGCATCACTTCGGCCACCGGGCGCGAAACCAGGTCGCCCCGCATCGACGGGATGATGCAGAACGAGCACCGATGGTTGCAGCCTTCCGAAATCTTCAGATAGGCATAGTGCTTGGGGGTCAGCTTGATGCCCGCGGCCGGCACCAGATCTGTAAACGGATCGTGCGGCTTTGGCAGATGCGTATGCACGGCCTGCATCACTTCGCCCAGCGCATGCGGTCCCGTGACCGCCAGCACCTTCGGGTGCACCGACGACACGATATCGTGTCCCGTCGCGTCCTTCTTGGCGCCCAGGCAGCCGGTCACGATGACCTTGCCGTTCTCGGTCAGCGCTTCGCCAATGGCGTCCAGGCTTTCCTGCACGGCCTCGTCGATGAACCCGCAGGTGTTCACCACCACGAGATCGGCACCGTCGTAGGTGCCGCTAATGGCATAGCCTTCGGCGCGCAGCTGCGTAATGATCTGCTCGGAGTCGACCAGGGCCTTGGGGCAGCCAAGTGAAACAAAGCCGACTTTCGGCGCAGGGTTGGACAGATTGGTATCAGACGACATGGGGCACCGCGAATGTGGGGATCTGGGCGCGCCCTACCGTCCCCGGTGGTGCGCCGCGCTGGTCTAGTGGCACCCGGCGAGCCTGCCGGGCGCCGTCATTGCCATGAAAGGCCGAGATTTTACCCCGAGCGGGCGGGATTGGCGCACGGGGGAACCAAATGGGCGCAAACCACGCTACGACAGGCCTGCCATACCTCCGACGCGTTCGATGATCGGCTTCCAGCCCACTGCCAGGCCCAGCACGATGCCGCCGCCTGAGGCCACCCAGAAGACCTTGTTGAGACGGTCTTTCAGGGCGGAGATCTTTTCGTTACCGGCCTGGATGCGATCTCCAAGGTTGACTTCCAGCTTGTCCACCCGTGCATCAGATTTGTCGAACCTGTCGTCCGTCCTGTCGAACCGGGCATCCATCCTGTCGAACCGCTCGTCCATCTTGTCCATCCGGCCGTCCATCTTGTCCATCCGGCCGTCCATCTTGTCCATCCGGGCGTCCATCTGGTCGAACCGCGCGTCCATCTGGTCGAATCGGGCGTCGATGGCATCGAACTTGGCGTCTACGATTTCGAATTTCGCGTCGATGGCGTCAAACCTGGCGTCCATCCGGCTAAAGCGCGCTTCGGAACGGGCGTCAATTTCCTGCAGCACCCTGGCGATCAGCGACTCGCCCCTTTTCTCCGACGCCGCCAGCGCCTGGGTCATGCGGGCTTCCGATTCGCGAATGCGGTCCGTCAGGCGCGCCTCGACTTCAACGATCTGTCCGCCGAGACGGGTTTCGGAGGCGCCGACCAGGGCCTGCGTCGCATCGATTCGCTCCTCGATCCGCGGGTGGGCCGCCGACAACGCGCCAACCTCGTGCTGAATGTGGGCCATTTGGCCGTACAGACCGAGTGCAAACTCCAGGACATTCGTGAATTGCGGCGATTCGACAGGATCCGGCTCAAGGCCCCAGGTAGCGGCTTGGCTGGACATGGACGTGCCTCCAGTTCGGGCCCGATGGCGGCGCGCCCCGTGTGGGTTGGCGTGCGGCATGCCATCGTGCAGCGAAAGAAATTGGGATCAGCGGGTACCCGTTGCTCAGGGTTCGGCCGATTGCACCACAGAAGACCTGCCGTGGACATCGCCCTCCGGGGAGTGCAACACCAATGTGGCAATTCGCCAGACATTCGCAACATCTCGTCGCCGCCGCACAACGAAAAAGGCCCTGCACGTGCAGGGCCTGATCGGCGCGGGCGGAAGGCCGCTTACTTCTTGTCAGACTGGTTGAACGGGAACGTGCCGAACATGCTCTTGGCCTGGTTCTGCATCTGTTCCTGCATCTGTACAAACAGGTTCTTGCTCTGCTCGATATAGTTGCTCATCATCCCCTGCATCATCGGGCCTTGCAGGTTCATGAACTGCGACCACATGTCCGGGCTGAACGCCTCGCCCGAATACAGGCCCTTCGAGTTCTCGGCAAGCTTGTTCTGGATGTCGATGAAGGCCTGGATGTTCTTTTCCAGGTAGGTGCCCATCATGCCCTGCATGGCATGGCCGTAGAAACGAATGATCTGCGACAGCATGGCGCTCGAAAACATCGGCACGCCGCCCGTTTCTTCTTCCAGGATGATCTGCAGCAGGATACTGCGCGTGAGTTCCTCGCCCGTCTTTGCGTCGACGACCTTGAATTCCTCGGTATCCATGACCAGCTGCTTGACGTCCGCGAGCGTGATGTAGGTGCTGGTCTGCGTATCGTAGAGCCGGCGATTGGGATATTTCTTGATCAGTCGCTCTGCGCCTTTCTTGGTCGTGGCCATCGGTGCTCTATCCTTTTGTCGTCGCTGATGCCGGCGGTTGGCATCCGCTGCTGCGCCTGGTCGCAACGCTGCTGCACCGCATGCGGTGCAGTGCGCAATGGACGCGTCGTCCCGGGCGGGATCGACGCCGCAGGCGCGCAAGATACAACCGGACCAGACCCGTGAGAAACGCTCTTCTTTGGTGCCGGTTGCGCCATTGCCCTGATTCTATGCTCAAGAAAGCACTATGGAAAGTCGGCAGTGTTTAAGGAAAACCCGCAGCAAACCCCGGCCGTTTACCCAAAAGGCCTGAAAAAAAGGCCGCCCGCGCGCCGGATGGCATGCGGGCGGCCTGTTCCCGGGGCCGATCGGTTGGCCCGGAATATCCGCTTGTGCACTGCGCTGGATGCGCCGCATCAACCCGACGCTCCAACGCAGGCCGCCGGCGTCAGCCCATGTGCAGGCCGCCGTTCAGCGAGAAGTCGGCTCCGGTCGAAAAACCGGACTCTTCCGATGCCAGCCAGGCACAGATCGAAGCAATCTCAGCCGGCTCGCCCAGGCGCTTGACCGGGATCGTGCCGACGATCTTGTCCAGCACGTCCTGACGGATGGACTTGACCATATCGGTGGCGATATAGCCCGGCGACACCGTGTTCACAGTCACGCCCTTGGTGGCCATTTCCTGCGCCAGCGCCATCGTGAAGCCGTGCAGGCCTGCCTTCGCCGTCGAGTAGTTCGTCTGGCCGAACTGGCCTTTCTGGCCGTTCACCGACGAAATATTGATGATCCGGCCCCAGCCACGGTCGGCCATGCCGTCGATCACCTGCTTGGTCACGTTGAACAGCGACGTCAGGTTGGTGTCGATCACGGCGTCCCAGTCGGCCCGCGTCATCTTGCGGAAGACCACGTCGCGCGTGATGCCGGCGTTGTTGACCAGCACATCCACTTCGCCCACTTCTGCCTTGACCTTGTCGAAGGCCGTCTTGGTCGAATCCCAGTCGGCCACGTTGCCTTCGGACGCCACGAACTCGTAGCCGAGCGCGCGCTGTTGTTCGAGCCACTTCTCGCGGCGTGGCGAGTTCGGACCGCAGCCCGCCACCACCTTGAATCCGTCCTTGGCCAGACGCTGGCAAATCGCGGTTCCGATGCCACCCATGCCGCCGGTCACATATGCAATGCGCTGAGTCATATCCACTCCTAGTTGGCTCGCTCGATCGTTGTTATCGATGCTCAGGTCTGTATCGATGCCGGCAGGTAGACGTTCCTCGGCACGCGCCGCCGGCATGCCCTCCTGCAATCAGCGCTCGACTGCCAGCGCCACGCCCATGCCGCCGCCGATGCACAGCGAGGCCAGGCCCTTCTTCGCGTCACGACGCTTCATTTCGTGCAGCAGGGTCACCAGAATGCGGCAGCCCGATGCACCGATCGGATGGCCGATGGCGATGGCGCCACCGTTCACGTTGATCTTCGACTGGTCCCAGCCCATTTCCTTGTGCACGGCCAGGGCCTGGGCGGCGAAGGCTTCATTGATTTCCATGAGATCCAGGTCCTTGACGCCCCAGCCGGCGCGCGACAGGCAGCGTTTGCTGGCCGGGACCGGACCCATGCCCATCACGGCCGGATCCACGCCCGCGTTGGCGTAGGCCTTGATCGTGGCCAGCGGCGTCAGGCCCAGTTCCTTGGCCTTGGCCGCCGACATCACCACCACGGCGGCGGCGCCGTCGTTCAGGCCCGATGCATTGGCGGCGGTCACCGTGCCGGCCTTGTCGAAGGCGGGCTTCAGGCCGGCCATGCTGTCCAGCGTGGCGCCCTGGCGCACGAACTCGTCGGTCTTGAAGGCCACCGGATCGCCCTTGCGCTGCGGAATCAGCACCGGCACGATTTCCTCGTCGAACTTGCCGGCCTTCTGGGCGGCTTCGGCCTTGTTCTGCGATCCCACGGCGAACTCATCCTGGGCTTCGCGCGTGATGCCGTATTCCTTGGCCACGTTTTCGGCCGTGATGCCCATGTGGTACTGGTTGTAGACGTCCCACAGGCCGTCAACAATCATCGAGTCCACCAGCTTGGTGTCGCCCATGCGGAAGCCGTCGCGCGAGCCCGGCAGCACGTGCGGTGCGGCGCTCATGTTCTCCATGCCGCCAGCCACCACGATTTCGGCTTCGCCGGCAATGATGGCGTTGGCGGCCAGCATGACCGCCTTCAGGCCAGAGCCGCACACCTTGTTGATGGTCATGGCCGGCACCATGTCCGGCAGGCCGGCCTTGCGCGATGCCTGGCGCGCCGGGTTCTGGCCCGAAGCGGCCGTCAGCACCTGGCCCATGATCACTTCGCTCACCTGGTCCGGCTTCACGCCGGCGCGCTCGAGCGCGGCCTTGATCACGATGGCGCCCAGTTCAGGCGCCGGGATCTTCGCCAGGGAGCCACCGAACTTGCCTACTGCGGTACGGGCTGCGGAAACAATGACGATGTCGGTCATTTCAGGTCCTTTCGAGAAAGCGAATCGCGGATCGGTTCGAAACCGGGCCGGCCGTCACGGCCAGCCCGCATGAAATCAGGCGCGCTGTCGGACGTAGCGGCCGGGCGCCGGCTCCACCGGCGGGTAATGTTCGTTGCCCAGCGCGTCGGGTGCGGCGCGCTTCGGGCCTGCCTGCTTGCCCAGCCAGGCCATCCAGTCGGGCCACCAGCTGCCCGGGTGCTCCTGGGCGCCGGCCAGCCATTCCTGGGCCGATTCGGGCAGCGCATCGTTGGTCCAGTGGCTGCGCTTCTTCTTCGCGGGCGGATTGATCACGCCGGCGATATGGCCAGAGGCGCCCAGCACGAAGCGGAGCTTGTTCTTCAGCAGCGCGGTCGATGCATAGGCAGCCATCCACGGCACGATATGGTCTTCGCGTGACCCGTAGATATAGGTCGGCACGTCGATCTTGCCCAGGTCCACCGGGGCGTTGCAGACGGTCAGCTTGCCAGGCACCTTGAGTTCATCCTGCAGGTAGGTGTGGCGCAGGTACCAGCAATACCAGGGGCCTGGCAGATTGGTGGCGTCGCCGTTCCAGAACAGCAGGTCGAACGGCACAGGCGTATTGCCCTTCAGGTAGTTGTCCACCACGTAGTTCCACACCAGGTCGTTAGGTCGCAGGAACGAGAACGTGTTGGCCAGCTCCACGCCGCGCAGCAGGCCGCAAGGCGCACCGGACGCGCCGCCCAGCGTGGCTTCGCGCAGTTGCACGTGTGCTTCGTCGACGAATACGTCGAGGATGCCGGTATCGGAGAAATCGAGCAGTGTGGTCAGCAGCGTCAGGCTCGCTGCCGGCCGTTCGCCACGCGCGGCCAGCACGGACAGCGCGGTCGAGACGATGGTGCCACCCACACAGAAGCCCAGCACGTTGATCTGGTCCTGCCCGCTGATATCGCGCGTCACCTCGATCGCGCGGATGGCCGCGTGCTCGATGTAGTCGTCCCACGTGCGCTCGGCCATCGAGGCATCGGGGTTGCGCCACGACACCAGGAAGACCGTGTGGCCGTTTTCCACGGCGTGCCGCACCAGCGAGCTTTCAGGCTGCAGGTCGAGGATGTAATACTTGTTGATGCACGGGGGCACCAGCAGCAGCGGCCGGGCGTAGACCTTGTCGGTCAGCGGCTTGTACTGCAGCAGCTGGAAGTACTCGTTCTCGTAGACCACGGCGCCTTCGGTCACCGCCACGTTGCGGCCCACTTCGAAGGCCTTCTCATCGGTCTGCGAGATCTTGCCGCGCTGCAGGTCTTCCAGCATGTTGCGCACGCCGTTGCGCAGCGATTCGCCGCCCGATTCGATCAGGCGCTGCTGGGCATCGGGATTGGTGGCCAGGAAGTTGGCCGGCGACATGGCATCGACCCATTGCGACACCGCGAAGCGGATGCGCTGGCGCACCTTCGGGTCGGCTTCCACGGCATCGGCCAGTTCGGTCATGGCGCGCGCCGTCAGCAGATAGAACGCAGCGGTATACCGGTATGGCGCGTTGTTGCGCCAGGCAGGACTGGCGAAGCGGCGATCGGACAAGCGTTCGCTGGCACCCGCATTGCCGTTGCCGCCGGGATGGCCGTTGGCGACCATGGCGCCCTCGCCCATTTCGCGCCAGAGCTCGGCAAAGTCCTTCAGATAGCGTTGCTGGATGCCGGCCAGCTGGTCCGGCGAAATCTTCACGGCGCCGCCGTTCGCACCGCCAGTCGGAAACGCCTGCTGGAACGCCTTGGCGAAGGCATCGCCCGCGGGAAAGCCACCGGGGAATGCACCGGCCAGACCCGCCGGGAAACCGGCCGGCATCTCGCCGTTGGTTTCAGGGGCCCACTGACGGGACCATTCCAGCCATGCAGCTGG
Organism: Cupriavidus sp. 94F1; assembly: GCF_057798875.1. Taxonomy (NCBI): domain Bacteria; kingdom Pseudomonadati; phylum Pseudomonadota; class Betaproteobacteria; order Burkholderiales; family Burkholderiaceae; genus Cupriavidus; species Cupriavidus sp. 94F1. The sequence goes on along the minus strand of NZ_JBYOJT010000006.1, from coordinate 94,111 downwards.
ATCGAATGGCCCCGGCGCAAATTGAAACGGTTGGGACTTGTCTTCCTTTCCGGAAGCTGCCGCACCTTTGCCGGTCGCCATGATGTGATCGTCTCTCTGCCTGTCGTAGTGGATGACGGGCTCGGGGTAACTGTCTCCCGACCCGCCCCGTATCCCGGGTTGCGTCCGCAAGCTGCCCAGGGCTGCTTGGCTCTTACGCTATGCTTGCCGGCGAAACCCTGGAATCGTTCCTCGGTTCCGATACATTTCGAGGCATTGTTGCCTTGCAATGGAGAGACTGTCAATGCGGAAATCCGCATTGCGATGCGGGGGGCGAATAAGTGAAGCCCGACCTACCGGACGGTAATGCTGGCGCGGGTTGCCGGGCCGGCCCAACCCCTATTCGAGAAAGATGAAAGCCTGATGTATATCGTGGCAATTGGCTGGCTTTACGTCGCCCTGATGATGGCCATCACCGAGACCAGCGTCGTCGCCGGTGTGGCCACGTTTCTGCTGTACGGACTGGCGCCGGTGTCGATCGTGATGTACATCATGGGGACGCCGGGCCGGCGTCGCAGGCGCCGTGCGCAGGAAGCCCGTGACGCCGCCCAAGCCGCCTCGGCACAGGCGGCACGGCTTCCGGACGATGGCGCTGCCGGGCCCTAGTCGGCCAGCCAGACCAGCGTGGCCATGCGGCCCGTGGTGCGGTCGCGGCGATAGGAGTAGAAGCGCTCGGCCTCGCGCACCGTGCAGGCATTGCCGCCGAACACCTGCGTGCAGCCAGCGCGCGCCAGGCGAATGCGTGCGAGTGCATACAGATCGGCCAGGAATTTGCCGGGTCCGCCCGCGATGAACGCCGCCGCCACTGCCGCACGCTCGTCGGGCACGGCCTGCTGCAGGAACGCTTCGCGTACCTCGGGCCCCACTTCGAAGGCATCGGGGCCGATCGCCGGCCCGAGCCAGGCCAGCCACTGCGCCTGGGCGCCCGCTCGTGCTGCCATGCGTGCCAAGGTGGCCTCGATCACGCCATCGCAAAGCCCACGCCAGCCGGCGTGAGCGGCACCCACCACCGTGCCTTCCGTATTGCACAGCAACACGGGCAGGCAGTCGGCCGTCATGATCGCGCAGACGTGTCCGGGCGTGGCACTCACGCTGGCATCGGCGCGCGGCACATCGTCGCCTTGGCCCGCGTCATCGGCTGTCGCCACGCCGCATCCATGCACCTGCTCCAGCCACCGAGGCATGGCCGGCAGGTAGCTGGCCAGCCGGGCGCGGTTGGTGGCCACGGCAGCCGGATCATCGCCGACGTGCGTGCCCAGGTTGAGCCCTCCGGCGCTACCGTCTGCAAGGCCATACGGACCCGCGCTGACACCCCCCTTTCGCGTGGTGGACAGCGCGCGCACCCGGGCTGGCGCCGGCCAGTCCGGGACGATCCAGGCCGCGTCACCGGCCATCGGGTCAACCGTCGTCCGGTCAGTCGTCATCGTCATCGGCCTCTCCTTCGTACCACTCGGGCTCGCCCTCGTCCTCGTCGTCTTCGTCGGCATACCGCTCGAAGTCGAGCGCATCGATCAGCGCCTGCAGGTCTTCGGGCGGCTCGGCTTCCCATGATTTCTTGCGGCCCGTCACCGGATGCATCAGCCCCAGCCGGTATGCGTGCAGCGCCTGCCGGGTGAACGGCACCGGCAGCGGAACGCGCACGGCCGGGCGCTGGCCGCGCTGCGTCGCCTTGTGATAGACCGGATCTCCCACAAGAGGATGGCCAATGGACTCGAAATGCACGCGAATCTGGTGCGTGCGCCCGGTTTCCAGCTGGCACATCACCATCGACACCTTCGAGCGGCCCAGCGGCACCGTGCCAAGCGTTTCGAAGTGGGTGCGCGACGGCTTGCCGCTGTTGGTATGCACGATGGCCATCCGCGTGCGCTCGCGCGGATCGCGCCCGATCGGCGCATCGATGGTGCCCTCGTCGGGCGTCTCGCCCCAGACCAGCGCGATATACGTGCGCTTGACCGTGCGGGCCTGCAGCTGCCGTACCAGGTCGGTCTGCGCAGTCAGCGTGCGTGCTACCACCATCAGGCCCGACGTTTCCTTGTCCAGCCGATGCACGATGCCGGCGCGCGGCAGGCGCGCCGCGTGCGGGTCGCGATGCAGCAGGCCATTGAGCACCGTGCCGCTCCAGTTGCCTGCGGCAGGATGCACCACCAGTCCGGCCGGCTTGTTGATGACCAGCAGGGCGTCGTCCTCGTACAGCACGTCCAGCGGCACGTCCTCTGCCGTAAACGCCATCGATTCCGGCGCGGCCTGGGGCCGGATCTCGATCTGCTGACCCATCTGGACGGACGCCTTGGCGCGACTAGGCTCGCCGTCCACGCGGACGGCGCCATCCTCGATCCACTGCTGGATGCGGCTGCGCGAAAATTCGTTGAAATGCCGCGCGAGCAGCTTGTCGAGCCGCTCGCCGTGCGCCGCGCTATCGACTTCCAGGTACAGTGGCATCAGGTCAGGCGCGGCAGGCGCCGTGGCAGGCACCTCGTCATTGAATTCGTCCGTCGGTCCCCCTTCGTCGCCCTCGTCGAAATGGTCGTCGAAGTCTTCGGATTCCTCGTGGGTCACGTCGGCTTTTGCGGTGTGGCGTTCCAGACCGGTTTCGGTCTTGGGGCTTCGGCTATAATGCTTGGCGCTATTTTTTTTCATCCGGAACAGGTTGCCCATGCAATTGCAGAGCATCAAACGCGCGAACTGGCGCGCGAAAATTGGAGCGGTTTTGCTCGCAGGCGGATGCGTCATGCTATCGGCATGCGGCCTGCTGGGAGACCAGCCTGACGAAACCGCCGGCTGGTCGGCCAACAAATTATATTCGGAAGCCAAGGATGCCCTCGATGGCGGCGACTACACGCGCGCCGTCAAGCTGTACGAAAAGCTCGAGGGCCGCTATCCGTTTGGCCGCTATGCACAGCAGGCCCAGATCGATACCGCCTACGCCAACTACAAGGATGGCGAGACCGCTGCCGCGCTGGCTGCCGTGGACCGCTTCATCCAGCTGCACCCGAGCCACCCGAACATCGATTACGCCTACTACCTCAAGGGCCTGATCAACTTCAACGACAACCTCGGCTGGCTTGGCCGCTTCTCGGGCCAGGATCTCAGCGAACGCGACCCCAAGGCAGCCCGCGCCGCCTATGACGCGTTCCAGACCCTGATCACGCGCTATCCGGACAGCAAGTACACGCCGGACGCCACGCTGCGCATGCAGTACATCGTCAACGCGCTGGCCCAGCACGAAGTCCACGCCGCGCGTTACTACTACCGCCGCGGGGCCTACCTGGCGGCCGTGAACCGCGCGCAGCAGGCGCTCAAGGACTACGATGGCGCGCCGGCCAACGAAGAGGCGCTGTACATCATGGTGCGGTCGTACGATGCGCTGGGCATGAAAGACCTGCGCGACGACGCGGCACGCGTGATGGAACGCAACTACCCGAACAGCGATTTCATCAAGTACGGACAGCGCCGCAAGGACAAGTCCTGGTGGGAAGTGTTCTGACGACGCCCGGCCTGGCCGGAGCATGAGAAAAGCCCGACGCAAGGTCGGGCTTTTTCGTTTTTTGGCGATGGCGTTGGTTGCTTGCTGGCGCTTTAGCCGCCACGGCGGCCCCGCCCGGCCCGTCTATACCTCGCCGCGTTCCCCTTCACCGTCCGCCTCGCCGCCAGGCGTGGCGTCGGTGCCTGCCTCGCCGGCCGGCTGGCGCAGACTTTCCAGGAACCGGACCACCGTTTCGGCCTCGCGCGTACGCGTGAACGGCGGCAAGCTCTGCCAGATCTGCCGGCCGTATGGCTTTTCTACGAGCCGGGTGTCGCAGATGGCCAGCACGCCGCGATCCGATTCCGAACGGATCAGGCGCCCGGCGCCCTGCTTCAGCGTAATCACCGCGTGCGGCAGCTGGTGTACGGCAAACGGGCTCAGGCCCTTTTTCTGCAGCACCTCCATGCGGGCGGCCAGCACCGGGTCGTCGGGCGGCGCAAACGGCAGCTTGTCGATGATCACCAGGGAAAGCGCCTCGCCGCGCACATCTACACCTTCCCAGAAGCTCTGGCTGCCGACCAGCACCGCGTTACCGAGTTGACGGAAGCGGTCCAGCAGTTCGGTGCGGCTGGCCTGCCCCTGCACCAGCAGCGGCAGGTTGATGCCGCGTGCGGCGAACAGGTCGTAGAGCATGTCCGATGCCTTCTGCACCGCACGCAGCGTGGTACAGAGCAGGAACGTCCGGCCGCCAGCCGCCTCGATCAGCGGCAGCGCCCTTTCGACCACGGCTTCCGTGAACTGGGGCGAATTCGGCGGTGGCATGTCGCGCGGCACGTAGAGCAGGCCCTGCTTCGCGTAGTCGAACGGACTGGGCAGCGTCAGTGATTGATCCTTGTTCAGCCCGAGCTGCGCCGCGTAGTGGGCGAAATTGCCCTTCACCGACAGCGTCGCCGAAGTAAAGATCCAGGCGCGGGGATGGCCTTCGCGCTGGCGCGTGAAGATCGGCGCGATCGACAACGGCGTGCGGTGCAGCTGGACGGTGTGCGAGAACACTTCGACCCAGCGCACGGTATCGGGGCCGAACTGGGCAGGCGCGGGCGGCGGCGGGGTCTCGGCGTCGCCCCCGGCGGCCTCGGCCGCCGTCTCGGCGGACGATGCGGGGGCGGGGGCCGGCGGCGGCGCGGCAGCGCGATCGTCCCGCCAGACTTCCAGCTTGTTGGCCAGCTCCACGGCCCGGCGGTGGCATTGCTCCAGCGTTTCGGCGCGCTCGGCCTGCGATTCCAGCGCCTCGACAAACCCCGCCAGCGCCTCTTCCAGCGCGTCCAGCGTTTCGTAGAACGGCTCGGCGGTGCGCGGATCGGCATCGATCTGCCCCATCGCCATGCGCACGTTGTCGCGGCCGAACGCCAGCCGCAAGTCGCGCGCGGCACGCTCCAGCGGCGCGCCCAGCGCGACCCAGTCCACGGCGTCGCGGGCATGTGACAGCCCTTCGGCCACGGTGTCGCGTGCCAGTTCGAGCAACTGGCTGGTGGACAGCGTTTCGCCGAAGAACAGCGTCGCCGTTTCCGGCAGCTGGTGGGCTTCGTCGAAGATCACGGTGTTGGCGGCCGGCAGCAGTTCGGCCATGCCGGTATCGCGCAGCACCACGTCCGCAAAGAACAGGTGATGGTTCACCACCACCACATCGGCCTGCTGCGCTTCCTTGCGGGCGCGCATCACAAAGCATTCCTTGTAGTTCGGGCATTCGCTGCCCAGGCAGTTGTCGCGCGTGGACGTCACCATCTGCCAGACGGGCGCGTTCTCGGGCACGGCCGCCAGTTCGGCCTTGTCGCCGGTCGCCGTGGTCTTGGCGAATTTCCCGATATCGCGCAGCCACGCGGCATCCTGCTTCGATGCAAGCCGACCGTTGGCCTGCGCGCGCTCCAGATGGTAGTGGCACACGTAATTGGCGCGCCCCTTGAGCAGCGACACCGACACCGGCACGTTCAGCGCATGGCGCACCGTCGGAATATCGCGCAGGAACAGCTGGTCCTGCAGGTTCTTGGTTCCGGTGGACAGGATGACCTTGCCGCCCCAGAGCATGGCCGGCACCAGGTAGGCAAAGGTCTTGCCGGTGCCGGTGCCGGCCTCGACGATGACCGTGTCGTTCTGGCCGATGGCATTGGCCACGGCCTGGGCCATCTTCAACTGCGACGCGCGCGGCCGGTAGCCTGGGATGGCCGTGGCCAGCGTGCCCGTGTCGGCGAACATCGTCGACAGTTGGGCGGCTTGCGAGGCCGCCTGGCTGGCCGATGCCGCGGCCACGGCGTCGCCTGGCGATTCGGCGGGTTCGCGGGCATCGGGCGCCTCGGCGGCATCGGACAGGAGGTCGTCAGTGGGATCTGGCAAGGTGGGGCTTTCTTCGATACCCGTGGCCGGTGGGCCTGCCACGGGAGATATGTGGTGCGTGTGCCGCGCTTGCGTTGGCCGGATCGTCCGGCCAGCGCGCCGCTGCTGGGGCGTCAGGCCGGAACATCGGGTTCCAGGTGCAGCTGCAGCAAGGTGATCGCGTCCTTGAGCTTGAGGCGGCGCTTTTTCAGGCGGCGCAGCTGCAGTTCATCGTGGGCGGGATCGGCGGATAGCCGGTCGATCAGGAAATCGAGGTCGCGGTGTTCGATCTGCAACTCGATGATCTGCCGCGCCAGCGTGTTGAGATTTTCATCCATGGTGCGCCTTCGTACTCCAGGGCGGCGGCCAGCGGCCCCGCCCGACCCTGCCAACGAATCAGAACCCGAACGGGCTCGGCCCGGAATTCTGGCCGCCCTGCTTCTGCTTCTCCTCGGCACGTGCGCGCCGCTCGTCCAGGTCTTTCTGGCGCTGCACGGCGTCTGCCTGCTTCTGCTCGTAAGTCTTGACGTTTTCCTGACGCTGGCGCGCGCTTTCGGCGCCCTTCTGCTGGGCTTCCTTCATGCGCGCGTTGTAATCGTCCTGTTTCTTCTGGTACGCCTCGGCATTGGCCGCGCGCTGGGGCGCCTGCCCCGTGGCCTGCGCATCGCGCAGCGCCTGTTCCTGCTGCTTGCGTTCGAAGGCTTCCCGGCTGGCCTGCTCGTTGGCCGCCCGGCCCGGCTGGCCGGCCTCGTATTCGGCGCGGCGCAGGGCCTGCTCGCGATCGCGCGTTGCCGCCTTGTACGCCCGCTCGGCATCGCCAACTTCCAGATCCCGGGCGCGCAGCACGTGCAGTTCCTCGCGCTGGACGTCCTTGGCCTTATCGATGCAGTTGGTCACCAGGAACTTGCTGTAGCACGCGCGCTCGGCAACCGCGAAGCGGTAATTGGTCCATGCGCGCGAATCATTGATGGCCTTGCGCTCGGCCTCGAAGTCGCGCGGCTTGCCCGGGTCCGGCGGGATGGGTGCCGCAGTGGGCGCCGACGGCGGCGCGAACGAAGGGGCGGCAGCGGGTGCCGACGCCTGCGCGTGCGCGGTGCCCAGCGGCGCCGCCAGCATCAGCGCGGCCAGCGCCAGCGTGGCAATCGGGGAAGCGGAAATGGAAACCGGGCGAGCCATGACGGCCGGAAGGGGCTTGACGATCATGCCGCGATTCTAGCATCCGGGGCCCCCTCGGACCGCACCGCGAACCGGGCGCCGGGTGCCGTGCGGGCACCACCCGCGCCAGCCGCGGAAAAGACAGTGTAAAAGGTGTCTTCCCGTCACCGGATGCGCGCCGCGCTTGTGGCACAATGCCCCGCTTTCGACTGACTCGTTTTCTCGATGTCCAATCTGCCTGCTTCCGTCCTGCAAAAGATTGTGTCGCTGATCGCGGCCGAACTGTCCGTGCAACCGCGCCAGGTGGCGGCTGCCGTGGACCTCCTGGACGAAGGTGCCACAGTGCCGTTTATCGCCCGCTACCGCAAGGAAGTGACGGGCAACCTCGACGATACGCAGCTGCGTAATCTCGAAGAACGCCTGCTGTACCTGCGCGACATGGAAGACCGCCGCGCCACGATCCTGGCGTCGATCGAGGAACAGGGGAAGCTGACCGACGAGCTGCGTGCCGCCATCGAGGGCGCCGAGACCAAGCAGACGCTCGAAGATCTCTACCTGCCCTACAAGCCAAAGCGCCGCACGCGCGCCCAGATCGCCCGCGAATGCGGCCTGGAACCGCTGGCGCAGGCGCTGCTGGCCGACCCCACACTGGACCCGCAAGCCGAGGCCGCCAAATACGTCAATGGCAACCCCACCGCCGAAGGCGGCGTGCCTGACACCAAGGCCGCACTGGACGGCGCCCGCGACATCCTGTCCGAGCAGTTTGGCGAAACGGCCGAGCTGCTGGGCAAGCTGCGCGACCACCTGTGGAACAACGGCGTGGTGTCGTCCACGGTCATGGAAGGCAAGGAAACCGCCGAGGAAGAGAAATTCCGCGACTACTACCAGTACAGCGAGACCCTCCGTACCGTGCCGTCGCACCGTGCGCTGGCGCTGTTCCGCGGCCGCAACGCAGGCGTGCTGCTGGTCAAGCTTGGCCTGGGCGAGGAGCAGGACGCCATGGTGCCGCACCCGTGCGAAGGCATGATTGCGCGCCATGTCGGCATCGAGAACCGCAACCGTCCGGCCGACAAATGGCTGGCCGACGTGTGCCGCTGGTGCTGGCGCGTCAAGGTGCAGCCGCACCTGGAAACCGAGCTGCTGACCCAGCTGCGCGAGACCGCCGAGGCCGAGGCCATCAAGGTGTTCGGCCGCAACCTGCACGAACTGCTGCTGGCCGCGCCGGCGGGCCCGAAGTCAGTGATGGGTATCGACCCGGGCATCCGCACAGGCTGCAAGATCGCCGTGGTGGACAGCACCGGCAAGCTGCTCGATACCGCCACGATCTACCCGCACGAGCCGCGCCGTGACTGGAACGGTTCGCTGGCCACGCTGGCCCGGCTGGCCAGACAGCACAATGTGGCGCTCTGCTCGATCGGCAACGGCACGGCCAGCCGCGAGACCGACAAGCTCGTGCAGGACCTGATAAAAAGCGCCCCGGAACTGAAGCTGACCAAGATCGTGGTCAGCGAAGCCGGCGCGTCGGTGTACTCGGCGTCGGAACTGGCCGCCAAGGAATTCCCGGACCTGGACGTATCGCTGCGCGGCGCGGTGTCGATTGCGCGCCGCCTCCAGGACCCGCTGGCCGAGCTGGTCAAGATCGATCCCAAGTCGATCGGCGTGGGCCAGTACCAGCACGACGTGAACCAGCGTGAACTGGCCCGCGCGCTGGACGCCGTGGTGGAAGACTGCGTGAACGCGGTGGGCGTGGACGTGAACACCGCATCCGCCCCGCTGCTGGCGCGCGTGTCGGGCCTGAATTCGGTGCTGGCGCGCAATATCGTCGAATTCCGAGATGCCAACGGTGCATTCAGCAATCGTGAATCGCTGAAAAAGGTGCCGCGCCTGGGCGACAAGACGTTCGAGCAGGCCGCCGGCTTCCTGCGCATCAACAATGGGGACAACCCGCTGGACCGTTCGTCGGTGCACCCGGAAGCCTACCCGGTGGTGCAGAAGATCCTGGACCACATCAAGAAGGGCCTGCCGGACGTGATGGGCAACCGCGAGAGCCTGCGTGGCCTGTCGCCGCAGCAGTTTGCCGACGACAAGTTCGGCCTGCCGACCGTGCGCGACATCCTGACCGAACTGGAAAAGCCGGGCCGCGACCCGCGCCCCGAGTTCAAGACCGCCACCTTCCAGGAAGGCGTGGAAGACGTGAAGGACCTGCAGCCGGGCATGATCCTGGAAGGCGTGGTCACGAACGTGGCAGCCTTTGGTGCGTTCGTCGACATCGGCGTGCATCAGGACGGACTGGTCCACATCTCGGCGCTGTCCACGAAGTTCGTCAAGGACGCGCACGAAGTGGTCAAGGCCGGTCAGATCGTCAAGGTCAAGGTCATGGAAGTGGACGTCAAGCGAAACCGTATCGGCCTGACCATGCGCCTGGACGACGAACCCGGCCAGCAGGCCGCCCGAGCCGGCGGCGGCGACCGCCCGGCCGATCGGGGCCAGCGCAGCAACGGTGGCAACCGTGGCGTCGGCGGCAACGCCCGCCGCGAACCCGAAACGCAAGGCGCCATGGCCGCGGCCTTTGCCAAGCTGAAGCGTTAAGCCACCGGCCACGCCGGCAACCCCGGCAACGCACGCCAGAACGAAAAACGCCCCGCTCGATGCGGGGCGTTTTTTTATGGCTCGGTCAGCAAGCCGGCTCAGATTTCTACCTTGGTACCCAGCTCCACCACCCGGTTGGCCGGAATCGAGAAGAAGTCTGACGGCTTGGCGCCGTTCTGATGCATCCAGGCAAAGAGCCGCTCACGCCACATCGACATGCCGGGCAGCTTGGACGGAATCACCGTCTCGCGCGCGATGAAGAACGAGGTCTCCATCAGTTCGAAGTGCATGTCGAGCTTGCGCTGCGCCAGGTCGAGCACGCGGTTCACGTCTGGCGTTTCCTTGAAGCCGTACTCCGACGCCAGGATGAACACGCCGCCGCCCAGGTCCTTGCAGGTCAGGCGGTGGTCGTCGTCCACGTACGGAATGTCACGCGTGACAAAGCTCAGGAACACCACGCGCTCGTGCAGCACGCGGTTGTGCTTGAGGTTGTGCAGCAGCGACACCGGCACCGATTCGGTACTGCCGGTCAGGAACACCGCCGTGCCTTCCACGCGATGCGGCGGATGGGCCAGCAGGCCGGCGATGAACGGCTCCAGCGGAATGCCGTCTTCGAGGCTGCGCGCGCGCAGCAGCTTGCGGCCGCTGTGCCAGGTCATCAGCAGGAAGAACGCCGTGCTGCCCATCAGCAGCGGGAACCAGCCGCCTTCGGCCACCTTGAGCAGGTTGGCCGCGAAAAACGACAGGTCTACGATCAGGAACGATGCGCCAAGCAGCGTCACCAGCACCCGGTTCCACTTCCAGAACCGGCGCATGACGATGACCGCCAGGAACGTCGTGATCAGCATCGTCGTGGTTACCGCAATGCCGTAGGCGGCGGCCAGGTTTTCCGACTTGCGGAACGACAGCACCACGGCGATCACCAGCACCAGCAGCGCCCAGTTGATCACGGGCAGGTAGATCTGGCCGATTTCCGCCGCCGACGTGTACAGGATGCGCATGCGCGGCAGGAATCCCAGCTGGATGGCCTGGCTGGTCAGCGAGAACGCGCCCGAGATGACCGCCTGCGACGCGATCACCGTGGCCGCCGTGGCCAGCAGCACCATCGGCAACTGCAGCATTTCCGGCACCATCAGGTAGAACGGATTCTCGATGGCTTGCGGATTGCCCAGCAGCAGCGCGCCCTGGCCGAAGTAGTTCAGCATCAGGCAGGGCATCACCAGGGCGAACCAGCCATAGCGGATGGGCTTGGCGCCGAAGTGGCCCATGTCGATATACAGGGCCTCGGCGCCCGTCAGGACCAGGAACACGCTGCCCAGCACGATGAACGCCAGCAGCGAGTGCTCGATCAGGAACGAAATGCCGTACCAGGGATTGATGGCCTTGAGGATGTCCGGCGCCTGCACCAGATGCAGGATGCCCAGCCCGCCCAGCGCCAGGAACCACACCACCATGATCGGCCCGAACAGCTTGCCCACGGCGCTGGTGCCGTGGCGCTGGATAAAGAACAGCACGCACAGGATGGACAGCGTGATCGGGATCACGAAGTGCGACAGCGCCGGCGCGGCAATCTCCAGCCCTTCCACGGCCGACAGCACCGAGATGGCCGGCGTGATCACCGCATCGCCATAGAACATGCAGGCGCCGAAAATGGCTGACATCATGATCAGCCGGGCCATGCGCGACCTTGGGGCCGCGGTTCGCAGCGCCAGCGCCATCAGCGCCAGCACGCCGCCCTCGCCGTTGTTGTCGGCGCGCATCACAAAGAGCACGTACTTGATCGACACGACGACGATCATCGCCCAGAACAGCAGCGAGATGATGCCCAGCACCGCTTCGGGGCTGAACGGGATGCCGTGGTCCTTGCTGAAACACTCCTTCAGCGAATACAGGGGGCTGGTACCGATGTCGCCAAAGACGACGCCGATCGCGCCGATCACGAGCGCACGGGTGCTCTGGCTTTCGACGAAATAATGGCTGGTGGTTGCGGATTGGGTCATGGAATTGGGTCAGGTGAACCGGCTCGCGCCTCCCGTGCCTGCCTTTGGCTGCCCTGGCATGGCGCCAGACGGACAGTCCCTCCAAAGTGCTTCATCAGGCACGATTTCTCTCACGCTAGCGGCTCCGGTCCCCGATGGGGCGTGTTGGCCTTCTCAGTTTCTATTGCGATGCACAAACGCGCGCATTCTAGATGAAGTGTCGTGCGGCGACCACTATGGAAATGCCGACGTCACGGGGCACGACCGATCAAGCATGGGAAAGAAGCCGGGCATGGTCAAGCCCCGCCGATGCCGGCACCGTGGGATCACCCACCCTCGGCACGTTGTGACGGCACGACACCAAATGTCTGATACGTTACTTTTTCAAACAGGCGTCGGACGGTCAGACGCCCAGGTAGCGGTCCAGCGCCGCCGGCGTGGCGGCCAGGCTGGCGGCGGGCCCCGCCATGACCACCTGCCCTTTTTCGAGGACGACCACGCGGTCGGCATGCGACAGCACCGCCCGGTAATTGCGATCGACCACGATCGACGCGATGCCGGTCCCCCGCACGGTGGCAATCACGTTCCAGATCTCGTGGACGATGCGCGGCGCCAGCCCCTCGGTAGCCTCATCCAGGATCAGGCAGTCGGGGTTGGTCATCAGCGCGCGGCCGATCGACAGCATCTGCTGCTCGCCGCCGGACAGTTGCTGCCCACCATGGGATAGCCGTTCCTTGAGTCGCGGAAACAGGTCGAGCACGCGTGCCTCGTCCCAGTCCTTGCGGCCGCCGCAGCCGGCCCGCGCCGCCATCACCAGGTTCTCGCGCACGCTCAGATTCGGAAAAATGCCACGCCCTTCTGGGACGTAGGCGATGCCAAGCCGGGCCACCTCGTGCGGCCGGGCGCGCGACATCTCGCGGCCAGCCACGCGGATCGTACCGGCGCGTTCGCGGACATGGCCCAGCAGCGTACGCAGCAGCGTGCTCTTGCCCATGCCGTTGCGGCCCAGCAGCCCGACGGTCTCGCCCGCGTTGACATGGAAGTCGATGCCACGCAGCACGTGGCTCGATCCATACCAGGCGTTGACGCCGCTGGCGTCGATGATGGCGTTGGTGCTCATGCGCCGGCCTCCTGCCGCTGGCCCATCTCGTCCTCTTCGCCCAGGTAGGCCAGCTGTACCTCGCGATTGGCGCGGATGCTGGCCGGATCGCCCGATGCGATGACCGTGCCGTTGACCATGACCGTGATGCGGTCGGCCACGGCGAACACGGCCTCCATGTCGTGTTCGACCAGCAGGATCGCGTGCCCTTCGCGCAGGCCGCGCAGCAGGTCGAGCATGCGGGCCGATTCCTCGGCACCCATGCCGGCCAGCGGTTCGTCCAGCAGCAGCGCCACGGGCTCGGTGGCCAGGCACATCGCCACTTCCAGCTGCCGCTTCTGGCCGTGGGCCAGTTCGCTGGCCACGCGGCCCGCATGCTGCGCCAGCCCCGCGCGCTCCAGCGCCTCGTCGGCCAGCGCCCGGCTGGTGCGGCAGCCTTGAGCGGATTCCCATAGCCGCCACGCACGCTGGGCGCGCGACTGGGCGGCCAGCCGGCAGTTCTCGCGCACGGTCAGCGGCAGGAAGATATTGTTGCGCTGGTAGCTGCGCCCCACCCCGTGGCGCGCCAGCCTTGGTTGCGCCCAGCCGGTGACCTCGTGCCCCTGCAGATAGAGCCGGCCTTCGGACGGCGGCAGCTCGCCGGACAGCAGGTTGATCAGCGTCGACTTGCCGGCGCCGTTCGTACCGATCACGGCGTGGATTTCATTGAGGTGCAGCGACAGGTCCACCTGGTTGACCGCCGTCAGGCCGCCAAAGCGGCGCGACAGCATCTCGGCCTGCATCACCGGCGCCGATGTGGAATGGTTCATACGGCCTCCCGGCTCTGCGCGTTGGGGTCCGCCGCGCCGGCATGGCGGCGCGCGCGGCGCGGCCCACGCTGGCGCAGCATCGCCGGCACGCTCACCAGCCCGCGCGGCAGCAGCGCCACCGCGACGATGATGAAGCCGCCCATCAGCAGTTGCCAGTGCCGGGTCAGCGTGCCGAACCACTCGGCCAGCAGCACGAACGAGAACGCTCCCAGCACGGCCCCGGCCAGGCTGCCCACGCCGCCCAGGATCACCATCAGCATGGCATTGCCCGACTGGTGCCACGACGCAATCTCCGGGTTCACGAAGCCGAACTGGATCGCATACAGGAATCCCGCCAGCCCGGCCAGCATGCCGCCCGCCACGAAGGCGCCCAGCTGATAGCGATAGGTGCCAAAGCCGGCCGCGCGCATGCGCTGCTCGTTATGGCGAATGCCCACCAGCGCGTGGCCGAAACGCGAGCGCAGCAGCAACGCCAGCAGCGCCACGGTCAGCACCAGCGCGGCCAGCACCAGCCAGTAGAAGCGCACCGGATCGTTCACCGTGAGCGGCAGTTCCGAGAACAGGCCGAATTCGGGCCGGAAGTAGATATAGGTGCCATCGCTGCCCCCGGCGATCTTGGTGTCGTGGAACACGAAATACACCATCTGGGCAAAGGCCAGCGTGACCATGATGAAGTAGATGCCGCGCGTGCGCAGCACCAGCGTACCCACCACCAGGGCCAGCGCGCCCGCCGCGCCCACCGCGCCCAGCAACAGCAGCCAGCCGTTGCCCGCGCCGCTCTGGGGCGCCAGCATGGCGGTGGCATAGGCCGCCATGGCGAAATACGCCGCGTGTCCAAGGCTCACCAGCCCGGTGTAGCCGATCAGCAACTGCAGCGACAGCGCGAAGATCGCCATGATCATCACCTTGCTGAGCAGCTCGATGTAGTACTTGTGGCTGTCGGCGGTCAGCACCAGCGGCGCGGCGCACAGCACGGCCAGCGCGATGGCCCAGCCCAGCGCGGCCAGCCACGCGGGGCGCCGCACTGCCTGGGGCGCGGTTGTCGAGATGTCGGTTTGCATGTTCCCTTCCTGCTCAACCCGCGCGGAACAGCCCTTGCGGCTTCCACAGCAGGATCACGGCCATCAGCAGGTACACCAGCACGCCGGCGGCGTCCTGCCAGAACACCTTGCCGAACGTGTCGACAAAGCCGATCAGCAGCGAGGCCACCAGCGCCCCCTTGACCGACCCGATTCCGCCAATCACCACCACCACGAAGCAGATGATCAGCACCTGCCCGCCCATGCCCGGGTACACCGACGACACCGGCGACGCGATCATCCCCGCCAGCACGGCCAGCGCCACGCCCAGCGCGAACACGAAGCGGTACAGCACCGTCACATTGATGCCGAGCGACTGCACCATCTCGCGGTTGGTGGCGCCGGCGCGGATCATCATGCCCACCCGCGTGCGGCGGATCACGTAGTACATCGCGCCTGCCACGAGCAGGCAGACCGCCGAAATGAACAGCCGGTACACCGGATAGGTCATGTCGTTGCCGATCGGCAGGGCCCCGTCCAGCAGCGCGGGCACCGGCACGCCATGGACGTCGTCGCCCACCAGGATGCTGCGCAGTTCCTCGAAGACCAGGATCAGCCCGTACGTCATCAGCACCTGCTGCAGGTGGTCACGCTGGTACAGGTAGCTGAAGAACGCCCATTCGAGCAGGTAGCCGAACAGCACGGCCAGCACGATGCCCAGCGGCAGCGCGATAAACAGGTTGCCGGTCAGGCTGGCCAGCGTGAACGCCAGGTAGGCCCCCAGCATGTAGAAGCTGCCATGGGCCAGGTTGATCACGCCCATGATGCCGAAGATCAGCGTCAGCCCGCTGGCCACCAGGAACAGCAGCAGGCCGTACTGCACGCTGTTCAGGCACTGGATGAGGAAGGAAACGATGTCCATCGTGAAACCGGCCGTGCCGTATGGTGGGTCGTGGGTGCCGTGGGTGGCTGGGCGGAACGCCTGTGGCCGCGCCGGTTCAGATGCGGCAGCCGCGCGCCGGATCGGCCAGCGCCTTCACTGCCACGGCGCTGACCTTGTTCTCGCGGCCATCCACGCGGCGAAGGTAGAAGTCCTGCACCGGGTTGTGTGCCTTCGACAACGTGAACGCGCCGCGCGGGCTGTCCACCCTGGCCGCTTCCATGGCCTTGATGATGTCCGGCTTGCGCGTCATGTCGCCCTTCACCGCGTTGGCGCCGGCGGCCAGCAGCTGTGCGGCGTCGTAGCCCTGCACCGCGTAGACGTCCGGCTGCAGCTTGTAGGTCTTGGCGTAGTCCAGGCGGAAGGCCTTGTCGCGCGCGTTGTTCAGGCCATCGGCGTAGTGCAGCGTGGTCTCCAGCCCCTGGGCGGCGGCGCCCTGCGCCTCCAGCGTGCCATCGGTCAGGAAGCCCGAACCGTAGAGCGGGATCTTGTCCTTCAGCCCGGCTGCCTGCCAGTCCTTGACGAACTTGACCGCACCGCCGCCGGCAAAGAACACGAACACGGCGTCCGGCTTGAGCGACGCCACTTCGGTGATCAGCGCCTGGAACTCGACGTTCGGGAACGGCAGGCTCAGTTCCTTGACCACCTTGCCGCCCTTGGCCTCGAAGGCCTCCTTGAAGCCCTTGACCGACTGCTCGCCGGCCGCGTACTTCCAGGTGAGCGTGACCACCTTCTTCATGCCACGATCGGCCAGCACGTGGCCCATGGCATAGCCGGGCTGCCAGTTCGAGAACGACGACCGGAAGATATTGGGGCCGCACAGCGGGCCCGTGGCTTCGTCCACGCCCGCATTGGGGATGATCAGCAGCGTGTTGTTTTCCTTGGCCACCTTGACGATGCCCATCTGCACGCCCGAATGCACGGTGCCGACCACCACATCCACCTGATCGCGCCGGATCAGCTTGGTGGCGTTTTCCGGTGCCTTGGCCGGATCCGATTCATCGTCCACCTTGAAGTACTCCACGTCGCGCCCGCCCAGCTTGCCGCCCTGCTGCTGCACATACATCCGGAAGCCGTTCTCGATGGCCGTGCCCAGCGCCGCATAGGTGCCCGTGTACGGCAGCATGAAGCCGACCTTGACCTTGCCACCGGCCGGGGCGGCCGGCGCGGTCTGGGCCAGGGCGGCGCCGCCGGTGGCCAGCAGCGCGCTGGCGGCCAAGGTGACGACAGACAGACGACGCGCGTGCAGCAGCCTGCGCAATGCATTGCGATGCATGGAATCTCCTCCTGGTGGTCTGAAGCCGGTGGCGCCGCGCGCACCGGACCGGTGCCGGCCCGGCTGTCGCCGCCAATTATTTTAGGATTGAAGTATTTGCCGTTATAAACGCCGCGGTCGCCGCCGTCAATGCACCCGCCTGGTCACGGTGCGGCGAATGCCCACAGCGCGCGAGTTTAAGCAGTACCGTTTGCGGGGCATATCGCTGGATACCCTCGATCTGGGCCATGGTGCCGTACTCGTCGTCCTCGCCCTGCACGGCCAGCACCGGGCAGCGGATGCCGTCCAGCAACGGGCGCAGGTCGAAATGGCGAAATTCCGGGTTGAGCCAGATATCGTTCCAGCCCCAGAACGCCGAATCGACGTCGGCATGGTGGCGCGCCAGGCGGGCGCGCAGATCGGTGTGCCGGTAGGTATCGCGCGTGGTGGCGATGCTGCGCACCGACAGGTCCTCGACAAAGATGTGGGGCGCCAGCACGGTCAGGCCGTCCACGTCATCAGGAAAGCTTGCCGCGTAGATCAGCGCGATCGACCCGCCGTCGCTGTGGCCCAGCATCCACGGCCTGCCATGCTGGCGGCCGGGGCCGATGCCCAGCGCATCGAACAGCGCCGGCAACGCCTCGCGAGCCTGGCGGTGCATGAAATCGACACCCCATTTTTCATCATGCGGCCGCGCGGAGGAACGCCCGTAGCCGTAGCGCGAGAACACCAGGCCCCGGAAATCGCCGGCGTCGCAGAACTGGCGCGGAAAGTCGCGCCACATGCTGATCGAGCCCAGTCCCTCGTGCAGGAACACCACCAGCGGCCGCCGCGTGCGTGCCGGCCTCAGCCATTGGTACTCGACGTCGATCTGCCGCCCGTCGAACGGAATCCGAACCAGTTCGCTACCCATGTCACTACCCCTTCACCACGCCTGCCCGCGCCCGCCAGGCCGACTGCCCGGTCACACGCCGTCAACGATACCTCACGACTGCCGCGCGGCTTCCTCGCGCTGGCGCAAGCGGAATCGCTGAATCTTGCCGGTGGCCGTCTTCGGCAACTCGTCCACGCATTCGATCTGCCGCGGATACTTGTACGGCGCCAGCTTGGCCTTGACGAAAGCCTGCAGTTCGGCGGCCATGCCGTCGTGCCATTGCTGGCCCGGGCGCAGCACCACGAAGGCCTTCGGCTTGATCAGGTCGTCGCCATCGGGCACGCCGATCACGGCCGCCTCCAGTACCGCCGGATGCTGGGCCAGCACGGCCTCCACCTCGAACGGCGACACATAGATGCCACCGACCTTCAGCATGTCGTCGCTGCGGCCCGCGTAGGTGTAGTAGCCGTCGGCATCGCAGACATACTTGTCGCCGCTGCGCGTCCAGGCGCCCACGAAGGTATCGCGGCTCTTGTCGCGATTGCACCAGTACATCAGCGCGGCCGACGGCCCCTTGATAAACAGGTCGCCAATTTCGCCCGGCGCGCACGGCTCGCCCTGTTCGTCGAGCAGCTTCAGTTCATAGCCCGGCACCGGGCGGCCCGTGGTTCCGTAGCGCACTTCGCCCGGCCGGTTCGACAGGAAGATGTGCAGCATCTCGGTGGAGCCGATGCCGTCGAGAATGTCGCAGCCGAAATGCCCCAGGAAACGGTCGCCGATATCGCGCGGCAGCGCCTCGCCGGCCGATGTGCAGACCCGCATCGCCACATCGGCGCGCGGCGGCAGGTCGGGGGCGGCCAGCATGCCCGCGAACAGCGTCGGCACCCCGCAGAAGACGGTCGGCCGATGCTTGACAAGGCGCTGGAATACCGCCTGGGGCGTCGGCCGCTCGGCCATCAGCACCGTGGTGGCCCCCACCGACAGCGGAAACGTCAGCGCATTGCCCAGCCCATAGGCAAAGAACAGCTTGGCGGCCGAGAACACCACGTCGTCTTCGCGGATGCCCAGCACCCGGCGCCCGTACAGATCGGCCGTGTGGAACAGGTTGCCGTGGGTATGGACCGTGCCCTTGGGGCGGCCCGTCGAGCCCGACGAATACAGCCAGAACGCCATGTCGTCGGGGCCCGTGGCGGCTACGGTGGGCGCGGGATCGGCACCGGCCACCATGCTGGCGACGGTGGGGCCCGGTGCGTCGGCCATCGGCGCCGTCCCGGGCGCGGCCACGATCACGTCGGGCGCAAGCCCGGCCTTGTCGATGGCGGCCTGCATCGTGCCGAGCAGCGGCGCCGACACCACCACGGCCCGGGCGCCGCTGTGCGCCAGCATGTACGCGTAGTCGTCGACCGTCAGCAGGGTGTTGACGGCCACCGGCACCACGCCAGCCAGCAGGCAGCCCAGAAATACCGTGGGAAAGTCGATCGTATCGAGCGCGCACAGCAGGACGCGCTCCTCGCGGCGGAACCCGGCCCGGTGCAGCGCGCCGGCAAAGCGGCGGCAGCGATCGTCCAGTTCGGCAAAGGTCAGCGTCGTGGTGTCGTCGATATAGGCGAGCTTGCCGCCCCGCCCGGCCTGCCGGTGGCGCGCGAGCAGGTCGTCGGCGGCGTTGTAGCGGGCGGGCAGCGCGGTCACGGCGAAGGCGGCCGTCGCGGTTGCCGAGCCGGGCGCCTCGCCAGCCGATGCCATCGATGCAGCCGGGGATACAGCCGGGGACACCGCCTGCGCTGCCGTGCCGGCAGCCGCGGTGCTAGGGATCGGGGGCGTCATGTCTCCACTCCTCTGACCACCCGGATCGTCGCCAGCCACAGCACGCGGTCCGGTATGGCTTCCAGCAGTTTGTCTTCTTGTACCGACAGCCACGCGCAGCGCCGCCGTGATGTCGATGCATTTTATTTCATATCGACTATTATGCAAGCAAGGGTATGCACTATATAGCCGAAGCGACCATGCACTCGCACGCATGCCGTGTCCGTATAATGCGTCGCCCGATCCAACGGACCATTCTCCATACCAGCATGCGTCGCGACCCCGACACGCTCCTGCCTCCTGACGACCGCGCCGACCCGCGCGCGGAGCCCCGCGCCACGGGCGAGCGCGACCCCTATCTGACGCAGCTTGGCGAACGCATCCGTTCGTTGCGCGCGGCGCGCGGGATGTCGCGCAAGGACCTGGCACGCGGCGCCGATGTCTCGGAACGCTACCTGGCCAATCTGGAAACCGGCACCGGCAATGCCTCGGTGCTGTTGCTGCGCCAGGTTGCTCGCGCGCTGGACGTGCCGCTGCCCGTGGTACTGGCCGAGGTGGACGGCCACGCCACCGGGCACGGCGACCCCGCGGCCGCCGAATTCTCGCAACTGGTGCAATGGCTGGCACAACTGCCCGCCAGCGATCTGGCGCGCGTGCGCGAGGCGGCGCAGCAAGCGTTGTCGCCAGCGGAATCGCGCGACGCGCGGCATCGCCGCATTGCGCTGATCGGGCTGCGCGGCGCCGGCAAATCCACGATCGGCCGCGCGCTGGCGGCCGCCGAAGGCATGCCGTTCGTCGAACTGAACGTGGCGATCGAGCAGGAGGCCGGCGCCAGCCTGTCAGAGATCCACTCGCTCTATGGCCAGGCGGCCTACCGGCGCTATGAAATGCGCGCGCTCGAACGTGTGCTGCGCGAGCACGACACGATGGTGCTGGCTACGCCGGGCAGCCTGGTATCGGAACCCGCCACCTTCAACCTGCTGCTGTCGCGGTGCCTGACAGTCTGGGTACGGACGTCGCCGGAGGAACATATGGCACGCGTGGTCGCCCAGGGCGACATGCGCCCGATGGAAGGCAACCGCGAAGCCATGACCGACCTGCGCCGCATCCTGCAGGCGCGCACCCCGCTCTATTCGCGCGCGGACGTGTCGATCGACACCAGCGGCCAGGACGCCGCGTCGTCGCTGCAGGCGCTCCAGGCCCAACTGCGCCAGCTTCGCCACTAGACCTGCCTGCCGCCGCGGACGGTCGGGGGCCAACGGGAAGATTTCCAGCGCGTGCGGGGCTTGCATCGTCCGTGGCGATGCACTATATTTCATCGCAAACGATACGGAACTATAGTGCATCAAGGAGACGCCCCCATGTCGACGGATACCGCCACGCCCGCCCCTGCCCCGGTGACCTTCGAGCGCCATCCCGACCAGTATCGCCACTGGAAGCTCACGTTTGATGGCCCGATTGCCACGCTGGCCATGGACGTCGACGAGGACGGCGGCCTGCGGCCCGGGTACACGCTGAAACTCAATTCCTACGACCTGGGCGTGGATATTGAACTGCACGACGCGCTGCAGCGCATCCGCTTCGAACATCCGGAAGTCCGCACCGTGGTGCTCACCAGCGCGAAGGACCGCATCTTCTGCTCGGGCGCCAATATCTTCATGCTGGGCAAATCCAGCCATGCCTGGAAGGTGAACTTCTGCAAGTTCACCAACGAAACGCGCAACGGCATCGAGGATGCCAGCCGCCACTCCGGCATCAGGTTCATCGCGGCCTGCAACGGCACCACCGCCGGCGGCGGCTATGAACTGGCGCTGGCCTGCGACGAAATCGTGCTGATCGACGACCGCTCGTCGGCCGTGAGCCTGCCCGAGGTGCCGCTGCTGGGCGTGTTGCCCGGCACCGGCGGGCTGACACGCGTGACCGACAAGCGCCGCGTGCGCCGCGACCACGCCGACATCTTCTGCCTGACCACCGAAGGCGTGCGCGGCCAGCGCGCCAAGGACTGGCGCCTGGTGGACGATGTGGTCAAGCCCGCCCGCTTCACCGAACACGTGCGCGAACGCGCGCAGGCACTGGCCGCGCAAAGCGACCGGCCCGCCGGCGAGGCCGGCGTGGCGCTGACGCCGCTGGCGCGCCAGACCAGCGACACCGGCTATCGCTATGACACCGTGCGCGTCGACATCGACCGCGACGCGCGCCACGCCACGATCACCGTGAGCGCCCCCACCGGCGAAGCGCCCACGGACGTGGCGAGCATCGTCGCCGCCGGCGCACAGTGGTGGCCGCTGAAGATGGCCCGCGAGCTCGACGACGCCATCCTGACCCTGCGCGCCAACCACCTCGACATCGGCATGTGGATCCTGAAGACCACGGGCGACGCCGCGCAGGTGCTGGCCGCCGATGCCCTGATGGAGGCCCACGCCAGCCACTGGTTCGTGCGCGAGACCATCGGCATGCTGCGCCGGACGCTGGCACGGCTGGATGTATCCTCGCGCAGCCTGTTCGCGCTGGTGGAACCGGGTTCGTGCTTTGCCGGCACGCTGCTGGAACTGGCGCTGGCCGCCGACCGCACCTACATGCTGCATATGCCGGATGCTCCCGGCGAGGCCCCGCACCTGCATGCCGACGCCGCCAATTTTGGCCGATATCCGATGCCGAACGGGCTGACGCGCATCGCCGCACGGTTCTATGAAGAATCCGATGCGCTGGCCGCCGTGCGCGCGCAGGCGGGCCAGCCGCTCGACGGCCCTGCGGCCGAGGCGCTGGGGCTGGTCACGGCCGCGCTGGACGATATCGACTGGGAAGACGAGATCCGCATCGCCATCGAGGAACGCGCAAGCCTGTCGCCCGATGCGCTGACCGGCCTGGAGGCCAACCTGCGCTTCGGGGGCCACGAGACCATGGAAACGCGGATCTTCGGCCGGCTCACGGCCTGGCAGAACTGGATCTTCAACCGCCCCAACGCCGTGGGCGAGCACGGGGCGCTCAAGGTCTTCGGCACCGGCAACAAGGCACGCTTCGACTGGGACCGGGTCTGACCGCCGCCCGCCACCCCTGACAACGATAAATGGAGACCGCGATGAGCATCGACTACAGCCAGAAGATTCCGAACAACGTCAACCTTTCGGAAGACCGCACGCTCCAGCGCGCACTGGAACACTGGCAGCCGGCCTTCCTGGACTGGTGGCGTGACATGGGTCCGGACGGCTCGCACAATTTCGATGTCTATCTGCGCACGGCGGTGTCGGTGGACCCGTCGGGCTGGGCGCACTTTGACCACGTGAAGATGCCGGACTACCGCTGGGGCATCTTCCTGCAACCAGCAGATGCCGAGCGCAAGATCCACTTCGGCGAGCACAAGGGCGAGGCGGCCTGGCAGGAAGTGCCCGGCGAGCACCGCGCCAACCTGCGGCGCATCATCGTCACGCAGGGCGACACCGAGCCCGCGTCGGTGGAGCAGCAGCGCCACCTGGGCCTGACCGCGCCATCGCTCTATGACCTGCGCAACCTGTTCCAGGTCAATGTGGAGGAAGGGCGCCACCTGTGGGCCATGGTGTACCTGCTGCACCGCCACTTCGGCCGCGACGGCCGCGAGGAAGCCGAGGCGCTGCTGGGCCGACGCTCCGGCGACGAGGACAACCCGCGCATCCTGGGCGCCTTCAACGAACGCACGCCCGACTGGCTGTCGTTCTTCATGTTCACGTACTTCACCGACCGCGACGGCAAGTTCCAGCTTTGCGCGCTGGCCGAATCAGGCTTCGATCCGCTGGCGCGCACCACGCGCTTCATGCTGACCGAGGAAGCCCACCACATGTTCGTGGGGGAATCGGGTGTGTCGCGCGTGATCCAGCGCACCTGCGAGGTCATGCGCGAGCGCGACATCCAGGACCCGGCCGACGTGCGCGCCGCCGGCGTGATCGACCTGGAAACCATCCAGCGTTATCTGAATTTCCACTACAGCGTGACGATCGACCTGTTCGGCGCGGACCAGTCGTCCAACGCCGCCACGTTCTACAGCGCCGGCCTCAAGGGCCGCTTCGAGGAAGGCAAGCGCGCCGACGATCACGTGCTCAAGGGGGACGTGTACCGTATCCTGGAAGTCCGGGACGGCAAGCTGGCCGAGCGCGAGGTGCCGATGCTCAACGCGCTGAACGAGGTGCTGCGGGACGACTACATCAAGGATTCCGTGGGCGGGGTGGCGCGCTGGAACAAGGTGATCGAGAAAGCCGGCATTCCGTTCCGGCTGACGGTGCCGCACAAGGCGTTCAACCGCAAGATCGGCACGTTCGCAAACCTGCATGTGTCGCCCACCGGCGATGTGATCGGCGAAGCCGAGTGGCACGCCAACAAGGACAAGTGGCTGGCCACCGACGCGGACCGCAGGTACGTGGCATCGCTGATGGGCCGGGTCGTCGAGCCGGGCAAGTTCGCCAACTGGATCGCCCCGCCCGCCATCGGCATCAACCGCCAGCCGGTGGACTTCGAATACGTCCGCTTCAACTGAATTTGCGAAGGAACCGACGATCATGGGCGCCGCCGACATCATCAAGCAACATCTGATCGATCCGGAAATCTGCATTCGCTGCAACACCTGCGAAGACACCTGCCCGATCGATGCCATCACCCACGACGACCGCAACTACGTGGTCAAGGCCGACGTCTGCAACGGCTGCGGCGCATGCCTGTCGCCCTGCCCCACCGGCGCCATCGACAACTGGCGCACCATGTTCAAGGGGCAGGCCTACACGATCGAGGCGCAGCTGGGCTGGGACGAACTGCCCGCCGAGGTACCCCTGACCGATGCGGTGATCGATGCCGCCATCGACGCCGCGGCAGCCGCCGACCAGGCAATTGGCGAGGCCGTGGCATCGAGCAAGCCGGTGACGATGCAGGCCGTGGAAACCAGCCGCCATACCTCGCCCAAGGCGCCGTGGTCGGCGGCACATCCGTACGTCAACCTTCATGGGGTCCGCGAACCCTTGACCGCCACGGTGGCCGGCAACTACCGGTTGACCGAGGCCGATGCGTCGAGCGATATCCACCATATCGTGCTGGACTTCGGCAATCAGTTCTTTCCGGTGCTGGAAGGCCAGGCCATCGGCATCATCCCGCCTGGCACCGATGCGTCAGGCAAGCCCCATTACATCCGCATGTACTCGGTGGCCAGTCCGCGCGATGGCGAGCGCCCCGGCTACAACAACCTGGCGCTGACCGTGAAGCGCGTGGACACCGACCACGACGGTAATCCGGTCAGTGGCGTGGCCTCCAATTTTCTGTGTGACCTGAGCAAGGGCGACACAGTGCAGGTCGTCGGCCCGTTCGGCAACACGTTCCTGATGCCGAACCACCGCGAGGCCAGCGTCATGATGGTCTGCACCGGGACGGGATCGGCCCCGATGCGCGCCATGACGGAGCGGATGCGGCGCAACATGAACCACTTCACCGGCCGCCGCCTGCTGTTCTTCGGCGCCCGCAACCGGCGCGAACTGCCGTACTTCGGCCCGCTGCTGAAGCTGCCCAAGGATTTCCTGGACATCCACTTCGCGTTGTCGCGCGACCCCGAGGTGCCCCGCCGCTATGTGCAGGATGCGATACGCGACGCCGGCGCCAATGTCGCCGCACTGCTTGGCGACCCGCATGGCTACGTCTACATCTGCGGGCTCAAGGGCATGGAGGAAGGCGTGCTTGAGGCATTTTCCGAGGTATGCGCGACGGCGGGGCTGTCGTGGGCCGAGGTCGAGACCCGCCTGCGCGCCGAAGGCCGGCTGCACATCGAAACCTATTGACCGGGAGTGTCCGGAACGGGCTCGATTTGCGACTTCCCAACTGAAACCTGCCGCCTATAATGTTTCTCAAGAAACAGGAGACGATAGGCGATGCAATCGAGGCAGATCCCCGAGACTGCGCCCGCCGGCAGCCCTGACGCCGGCGTGACGCTGACCAAGGCAGTGATGCGCGCGGCCGGCTTCCTGGGCATCAGCCAGGCCATCGTCGCCAGCGTGCTCGGCATCAGCACCGCGTCGGTATCCCGCATGGCCTCCGGCGGCTATGTGCTCGACACGCATCGCAAGGAATGGGAATTCGCCGTCCTGTTCGTCCGCCTGTTCCGGTCGCTGGACGCTATCCTCGGCCATGAGGAGCAGGCGCGACTCTGGCTGACCCACGACAACATCGCGCTTGGCGGCAAGCCGCTGGAGCTGATCCGCACCACCGAGGGCCTCGTTCGTGTCGTTCACTACCTGGACGCCACCCGCGGTCGCATCTGAGCGCAAGCTGTTCGCGCTCACGCTCTGGCGGGCCGTTGAAGCCCAGCATGTTGTCTCGACCATGCCCCTGGTTGACACCCTCGAAGAGCAGGCCGTCCTGGAAGCGGTGATCGATGCCGGCAAACCCGTCGTCCCCCCCGACGCACGCGCCCTGCACTACCTGATCTTCACGCCATTCCGCTATCCGACCACCGAATGGGGCTCGCGCTTCCGGGGTGGCCAGGACCCCGGCGTGTTCTACGGCGCGGAATCGATCCGTACCGCCTGCGCCGAACTGGGCTACTGGCGCTGGCGCTTCCTGATGGACTGCCCCGCCCTGCCCCGCATCGATGCACGCGCACAGACGCTGTTCCAGGTGGGTGTCCGCAGCGATGGCGTGGCACTGGACGTCCTGCCCTTCGCGCAGGACGCCGCGCAGTGGATGCACCCGGGCGAATACGGTCCCTGCCAGGCCTTCGCGCGCATTGCCCGGGAAGCCGGTGTCGGCCTGATCCGCTACACGTCGGTGCGCGATTCCGAGCCAGGCATCGGCGTGGCCGTGCTGACGCCGCGCGCGTTCGACCCGCCACAACCGCTGGCCACCACCACGTGGATGCTCACGGTGCGCCACGACCGCGTGATCTGGCAACGCGATGACCTGCGACAGCGCGACAGCTTCGAATTCGAAAGTACCCGCTGGCCGCCGCATCGCACAAGTGAATATCCCCCACCGGCCTGAACGCCCCGCCGCGAAAACGCTCCAATAGATCAGGCAGGTCAGGTGCAGCATGCATGCGCCTGATGGGCTGCCATCGCAGAACTTTTAAGTTTCTGTTGCAATGCGAAAACAGGTCACCTATAATCACAGCTTCGACGGACGCGGGGTGGAGCAGTCTGGCAGCTCGTCGGGCTCATAACCCGAAGGTCGCAGGTTCAAATCCTGCCCCCGCAACCAACCGATCATCATGGATCGGAACCGTCAAGCAGTCACACAGCAAACCCGCCAAACCGGCGGGTTTTTTGTTTCGCATCCCGGCCCCGCCACGCTGCATGTCAGGCGCGGTGCACCATCTGCGCACCATAAGCGCGTTGGGGGCGGGACATCACGCAGCCGCCAAAGCGAGTCTCCGGCGCGGTGATACACTTGCCCCCATTCTTCCCGGACGCCTCCCATGAAATTCTGCTCGAACTGTGGTCATGCGGTTGTGCTGCGCGTGCCCGAAGGCGACAACCGCCCGCGCAGCATGTGCGATAACTGCGGCACCATCCACTACGTCAACCCGCGCAACGTCGTGGGCACGATTCCGGTCTGGGAAGACAAGATCCTGATCTGCAAGCGCGCCATCGAGCCGCGCTACGGATTCTGGACCTTGCCCGCTGGCTTCATGGAAATTGGCGAAACTACGGCCCAGGCTGCGTCTCGCGAGACGCTCGAAGAAGCCGGCGCACGCGTGGAAGTGGGCGAGCTGTTCTCGATGCTCAACGTGCCGCATGTGCATCAGGTGCATATGTTCTACCTGGCCAAACTGAACGACCTGGACATCGCCCCGGGCGAAGAAAGCCTGGAGGTCAAGCTCGTCGATGAAGCCGACGTGCCGTGGGACGACCTGGCCTTCCCGACCGTGATCCACACGCTCCGCTGCTTCTTTGCCGACCGCGCCGCAGGCAGGATCGCCGCCGGCGACTTCCGTCTGCACACGCTCGATATCGACAAGCCGATGCGGCCGCTGACCAGCCGCGCCACCGTCACACCGTAACCGCGACCCAGGCGGCCCCGCCCATCTTCCCGGCATGATTACCTGGCTCGACCCGCAGGATCCGTTTCCGCCGGTCGAGCGCGCGCTCGGCCCCGCCAGCGACGCGCCCGGACTGCTCGCGGCCAGCCGCGACCTGACCCCGCAACGCCTGCTGCTGGCGTATCGCCAGGGCATCTTCCCGTGGTACTCCGAAGGCCAGCCCGTGCTGTGGTGGAGCACCGATCCGCGCATGGTACTGGTGCCGGCCGCGCTCAAGGTTTCGCCTTCGTTCCGCAAGACCCTCCGGCGCGTGCTGCGCGATCCCGACTGGGAAATCCGCGTCGACGACAACTTCACGGCGGTCATGCGCGCCTGCGCCATGACGCCGCGCGACGGCCAGCTCGGCACATGGATCACGAACGAGATCATCGCCGCGTACGCCGCCCTGCACCGGCTGGACCTGGCGCATTCCGTCGAGGCCTGGTACCGGGGCGAGCGCGTGGGCGGCCTGTATGGCGTGGCGCTGGGACGCATGTTCTACGGGGAATCGATGTTCGCGCATCGGACCGATGCCTCGAAGATCGCGCTGGCGGCACTCTGTGCCTTCCTGGAACGCCACGGCGTGGCCATGATCGATTGCCAGCAGGAAACCGACCACCTTGCATCGCTTGGCGCGGCGCCGATCCCGCGCGCCGACTTTATCGCGCATGTGCGGGCAGCGGCAGCCTCTGCCACGATCGAGCCATGGCATTTCGACAAGGGCGAACTGCGCCGCTGGACTGGCGCGACCGGTAACGGCGCCGCATGAGCCGTCACTTGCCGGCCTTTCCTTCGAGCCGGCCCAGACGGACGTTGATGCCGCCGACGTCCTTTTCCAGCCCGGCCAGGCGCTGATTGGTTTCATCGAGGCGCCGGTTCGTGGCGTCGATCTTGTCGCCGAGGCGGGCTTCCAGGCCCTTTAATCCCCCGGTCAGCTTGTTGTCCAGCCCCGCGACTTCCCCGCTGAGCTTTCCATCCAGCGCCACGATTTCCCCGCTGAGCTTTCCATCCAGCGCCACGATTTCCCCGCTGAGCTTCCTGTCCAGCCCCGCGATTTCTCCGCTGAGCTTCCTGTCCAGCCCCGCGACTTCCCCGCTGAGCTTCCTGTCCAGCGACGCGATTTCGCCACTGAGCCGCTTGTCCATTTGCGACATCGTGGACACGACGGCCCGAATCTCGGTTTTCAACATGTCGCCGTAGACCGTGCGCTGGTAATCGAGGATGCCGAACAATGCGGCAAGCAACCCGAGACCGACGCCAGCCACCGTAGCGATGTCCGCGTAGCGCGTCCACCGCCCGACCGGGTGGGCAGCGACCAGCGTCGCGCCGGACTGCGTCCTTGCCGAACCTTCCTCGAAGGGCATGGATGCCATGATGTGCTCCTGAAGTATCAGAGAGCCCATCGTAGAAAGCCGCCGCGCTGAAAACAATGCGAGGAATCTCAAAATGCTGGCCGCCCTGCCAATTCCGCTTGCAGACGTGCCCCAATGGGCTCTGATAGACTGCCACTCAGACCGGCAATGCCGGCGTCCGACGCGCCGCCCCCTCATTCGACGTCATGAGCGAGCTCAAGGAACTACCGCTCTCCGCGCTGCAGTTTTATGCGACGGCGCCGTACGCTTGCAGCTATCTGGAAGGCCGCATGGCCCGCTCGCAGGTGGCCACCCCCGCCCACCTGATCAACGCCGATGTCTACTCGCGGCTGGTGCGGGCGGGGTTTCGCCGCAGCGGCATCTTCACATACCGTCCCTACTGCGACGAATGCCGCGCCTGCACGCCGTGCCGGGTGCTGGTGGACCAGTTCGAGCCCGACCGCAGCCAGCGTCGCGCGTGGAAGCAGCACCAGGGCCTGCAGGCGCTGGTGGCGCCGCTGACCTACGTGGAAGAACACTACGCGCTGTACCTGCTCTACCAGTCGATGCGCCATGCGGGCGGCGGCATGGACCAGGACAGCCGCGACCAGTACGAGCAGTTCCTGCTGCAAAGCCGTGTCAATTCCCGGCTGGTGGAGTTCCGCGAGCCGGCTGGTTCGCCCGAGGCAGGCAAGCTGCGCATGGTAAGCATGATCGATGTGCTCGACGATGGACTGTCGTCGGTCTACACGTTCTACGACCCGCTGGTGACCGGCACCAGCTATGGCACCTACAACATCCTCTGGCAGATCAATGAGACCCGCGAGCTGGGCCTGCCGCATCTGTACCTGGGATACTGGATTGCGGACAGCCGCAAGATGGCCTACAAGGCGCGCTTCCAGCCGCTGCAGGTCCTGACCGGCAACCAGTGGCACGCGTTCAAGGGCACGCCCGCCTCGCCGGAGCCGCCATCGTCGGCCAATCCCGGCCCGGCACAGGAATAAGCGCCCGAGCCGGCCGGAATTGGCAGCAAATGCGGCCTGAACGGCTACAATGCCGCCCTGATTCCGACTCCTCTCCGGCTCCGGCCGCGCCCATCCGTGCTCAACGCGCTCTATCCCCTGTTTCGCCCCGCCCTGTTCTCCATGGACGCGGAGGATGCCCACCATTTCACGCTGAACAACCTGATGCGCGCCAAGCGCATGGGCCTGGCCGGCTGCATCGGCAACAGCATCGCCGACGACCCGCGCACCGTGATGGGCGTGCGCTTTCCGAACCCGGTGGGCCTGGCCGCGGGGCTGGACAAGGACGGGGCCTATATCGACGGGCTGGCCGCGTTCGGCTTTGGCTTTATCGAAGTGGGCACCGTCACGCCGCGCGCCCAGGCCGGCAATCCGCGTCCGCGCATGTTCCGCCTGCCCCAGGCCGATGCGCTGATCAACCGCATGGGCTTCAACAATGGCGGCGTGGATGCGTTCATCCGCAACGTGCAGGCGTCTCGCTGGAAGGCCGAAGGCGGCGTGCTGGGCCTGAACATCGGCAAGAACGCCGATACGCCGATCGAACGCGCGGCCGACGACTACCTGTACTGCCTGGAGCGCGTCTATCCGCACGCCAGCTACGTGACGGTGAACATTTCGTCGCCCAACACCAAGAACCTGCGCCAGCTGCAGGGCGCCAGCGAGCTGGACGGCCTGCTGTCCACGCTCAAGGCGGCCCAGCAGCGCCTGGCCGACCAGCACAAGCGGTACGTGCCGGTGGCGCTGAAGATCGCGCCCGATCTCGATGACGACCAGATCCGCAATATCGGCGATGCCCTGGTCCGCCACGGTATCGACGGCGTGATCGCCACCAACACCACCATCTCGCGCGACGCCGTCCAGGGCCTGCCCCATGCCGACGAAGCCGGAGGCCTGTCCGGCCGTCCTGTCTTCGAGGCATCGACGCGCGTGGTACGTGAACTGCGCCGCGTCGTTGGCAATGATCTGCCAATTATTGGCGTGGGCGGCATCTTCGACGGCGCCGGCGCGCGCGCCAAAATCGATGCCGGCGCGCAACTGGTACAGGTCTACAGCGGCTTGATTTACCGCGGCCCGACGCTGGTCCGCGACTGCGCCGCCGCCCTGCGCCGGTAGGCTGCGAACGGTATCGCGGGGGCGTCCGCCCCGTGTCGGTCATCGGGCGCATTCACGCGAAAAATGGCAATCTCGCGCAATATCTTGCGGCACACCCTTCTTTGGAAGGTGTTTTTCGGCAGGATATGGCGCGATGCAGCACCAAAAGCGAACCCAGCAGGGGCCGAAAATGGTATGCTCGCAGGCTTCGCGCCGTCGTATCCGATGAGATCACGCGCGTGCCCGTACCTGCCGCCGGGCGCGCCGCGTCCGCATATGGACCGCCGGGCAGCCCCGCAGACGCCCTTTCGGCCTGCCGGCGCCCGTCAGGACGGCTGTCGTACCGTTTGCGGCTGACTGACTGAAAAGCACCGAACCTTCGGGGGAGAACAATTACATGCTGCGTTTCAAGGCATCCACCACCCAGTCCATCCTCGGCAGCGCAGTGGCGCTGGCCCTGCTCTACGGCGGCGCCGTGCAGGCCCAGACGGCCACCGTGAAGGTCCTGTCGATCGTGGACCATCCCGCGCTCGACGCCATCCGCGATGGCGTGCGCGAAGAGCTGAAGACTGCCGGCTACGACGCCGACAAGAACCTGAAGTGGGAATACCAGAGCGCCCAGGGCAACACGGGCACCGCCGCCCAGATCGCCCGCAAGTTCGTGGGCGACCAGCCGAGCGCGATCGTGGCCATCGCCACGCCGTCGGCCCAGGCCGTGGTAGCCGCCACCAAGACCGTGCCCGTGGTGTACTCGGGCGTGACCGATCCGGTGGCCGCGCAACTGGTGAAGAGCTGGGGCGCGACGGGCACCAACGTGACCGGCGTGTCGGACAAGCTGGCGCTGGACAAGCAGGTGTCGCTGATCAAGCGCGTGGTGCCCAAGGCCAAGACCGTCGGCATGGTCTACAACCCCGGTGAAGCCAACTCGGTGGTGGTGGTCAAGGAACTGAAGGATCTGCTGGCCAAGCAGGGCATGTCGCTGAAGGAAGCCGCCGCACCGCGCACGGTGGATATCGGCCCGGCCGCCAAGAGCCTGATCGGCAAGGTCGACGTGATCTATACGAACACCGACAACAACGTGGTGTCGGCCTACGAATCGCTGGTCAAGGTGGCCAACGAATCGAAGATTCCGCTGGTGGCTTCCGATACCGACAGCGTCAAGCGTGGCGCCATCGCCGCGCTGGGCATCAACTACGGCGATCTCGGCCATCAGACCGGCAAGGTCGTGGTACGCATCCTGAAGGGCGAGAAGCCGGGCGCGATTGCCTCGCAGACGTCGGACAACCTCGAGTTGTTCGTGAACACGGGCGCCGCCGAGAAGCAGGGCGTCACGCTGTCGCCGGACCTGGTCAAGGAAGCCAAGACCGTCATCAAGTAATACCGCCGATGCCGCGCGCCCTACCCTGTGGCGCGCGGTGCGAAGCGCCCCCAATGGCCCTATCCGGGCCAGCCGGACGGCCTGCAAAGGATTTCCCCCATGTCCCTCTTTTCCCTGCTGGGCGCCCTGGAGATCGGCCTGATCTTCAGCCTCGTGGCGCTCGGGGTGCTGATCTCGTTCCGCATCCTCAATTTTCCCGATCTGACCGTTGACGGCAGCTTTCCGCTCGGTGGCGCCGTCGCCGCCACGCTGATCTCCGCCGGACAGGACCCGTTCATTGCCACGGTGGTTGCCATCGTGGCCGGCGCCATGGCCGGCTGGATCACCGGCTGGCTCAACGTGCGCCTGAAGATCATG
Organism: Cupriavidus sp. 94F1; assembly: GCF_057798875.1. NCBI lineage: Bacteria > Pseudomonadati > Pseudomonadota > Betaproteobacteria > Burkholderiales > Burkholderiaceae > Cupriavidus > Cupriavidus sp. 94F1. Next base: position 61,499 of record NZ_JBYOJT010000006.1, on the reverse strand, counting down.
GACCTGCTGGCCAGTATCCTGATGATGATCGCGCTGTACTCGGTCAACCTGCGCATCATGGGCCGCCCCAATGTGCCGCTGATCACCGAGCCGACGATCTTCACGATCCTGCAGCCCGAATGGATGCCCGACTACGTGCTGCGCCCGCTGGTGCTGTTCGTGGTGGTGGTCATCGCCAAGCTCGCGCTGGACTGGTTCTTCTCGTCGCAGCTTGGCCTGGCCATGCGTGCCACCGGCGCCAATCCGCGCATGGCGCGCGCCCAGGGCGTGCCTACCGGCCGCGCCACGCTGGCCGGCATGGCGCTGTCGAATGCGCTGGTGGCCCTGGCCGGTGCCTTGTTCGCCCAGACGCAGGGCGGATCGGACATCTCGATGGGTATCGGCACGATCGTGATCGGCCTGGCCGCGGTGATCATCGGCGAAACCATCATCCCGGCGCGACGCCTGGTCTACGTGACGCTGGCCGTGGTGGTGGGCGCCATCCTGTACCGCTTCTTCATCGCGCTGGCGCTCAATTCCGAGTTCATCGGCCTCAAGGCACAGGATCTGAACCTGGTGACCGCTGCGCTGGTGACGCTGGCGCTGGTGCTGCCGGCCACGCGCAAGAAGCTGTTCGCCCGCAAGAACGGAGGTGCCTGAGATGCTGCGCGCTGAAAACCTGAAGCTCACCTTCAACCCGGGCACGCCGATCGAAAACCGGGCCCTGCGCGGCCTGAGCCTGGAAATCCCGGCCGGCCAGTTCGTGGCCGTGATCGGGTCCAACGGTGCCGGCAAGTCGACCTTCCTGAACGCCGTCAGCGGCGACACGATGGTCGATAGCGGCCGCATCATGATCGACGACACCGACGTCACGCGCCAGCCCGCCTGGGATCGCGCACACCTGGTGGCCCGCGTGTTCCAGGACCCGATGGCCGGTACCTGCGAGGCGCTGACGATCGAGGAAAACATGGCGCTGGCCATGGCACGTGGCTCGCGCCGCGGTTTCCGTCCGGCACTGAACAAGGCGTCGCGCGAACAATTTCGCGACAAGCTGCGCCTGCTGAACCTGGGCCTGGAAAACCGCCTGACCGACCGCATCGGGCTGCTGTCGGGCGGCCAGCGCCAGGCGGTGAGCCTGCTGATGGCATCGCTGCAGCCCTCGCGCATCCTGCTGCTCGATGAGCACACAGCGGCGCTGGACCCCAAGACGGCCGCATTCGTGCTGGAACTGACCGCGCGCATCGTCGAGGAAAGCAGGCTGACGACGATGATGGTCACCCACTCGATGCGCCAGGCGCTGGACTACGGCCAGCGCACCGTGATGCTGCACCAGGGCCAGGTGGTGCTCGATGTGTCGGGCGACCAGCGCAAGGGCCTGGATGTGCCCGACCTGCTCAAGATGTTCGAGCAGACGCGGCATGAGCAACTCGACGACGACGCGCTGCTGCTGGGGTGAGCCAGCCTCCCCTCTCCCGCATGCGTGAGAGGGGACGTGCACTCAGCCATTCAAACCGTCGCGGCCTTGTCCAGCCAGCGTTGGAGCTGATCGGTCACCGCCGTGCTCGAAAACGAACAGCTGTCCTGCGCGAAGACCGCCGCCATCTCCATGCGACGTAGCAATTCCTCCATGGCTTGCCCGAACACGGGCGGCAGCGTCAGCGACGGCGCCGCAGCGCGCCACCGGGCGATCAGCTCACCGGCCGGCAGCGTGCCGGCCAGATGGGCCTCCAGAGCCTGACGCATGACGGCCAGCGTTTCCTGATTGGCGCTCATGAACGCGCCCTCCTTTCCTTGTATAGCTCGCGGAACGTGCGGCCGCTCGGGGCTGGCATGTCGCGTGTTTCGGTCCAGCCCTTGCCTGCCATTGGCAGACTGGCAATCAGCTTGCTGCGGCCGCCCATGCGTGACAGCATACGCGCACCCATGCGGGTGACAAAGGCGTACAGGTCCGGGCGCCGGGCCACATAGCCCCAGACCTGCAGCGCCACACGCTCCTGCCACGGGCGCAGGTGGCGCTCCATCTGCTTCTCGCGCAGCTTGCGCAGCAGGTCGGACAGCGGAATCGATGCAGGGCACACCCGGTTGCATTCGCCACACAGCGTGGCGGCCTGCGGCAGGTCCACCGCATTGGCCAGGCCGACATAGCTCGGCGTCAGCACGCTGCCCATCGGGCCGGGATAGACCCAGCCGTACGCATGGCCGCCAATCTTCTGGTACACGGGGCAGTGGTTCATGCAGGCGCCGCAACGGATGCAGCGCAGCATCTCCTGGAATTCGCCGCCGATCAGCCCGCTACGGCCGCCATCGACCAGCACGAAGTACATATGCTCGGGGCCATCGCGCTCGCCCTCGGCACGCGGCCCCGTCAGCATCGAAAAGTAGTTCGAGATCGCCTGGCCCGTGGCCGAGCGCGGCAGCAGCCGCATCACGGTGGCCAGGTCTTCCAGCGTTGGCAATACCTTCTCGATACCCGTCACGGCCACGTGCACGCGCGGCATGATGGTGCACATGCCCTCGTTGCCTTCGTTCGTGACCACGGCCACCGAGCCGGTCTCGGCGATGATGAAATTGCCGCCCGTCACGCCCATGTCGGCGGACAGGAACTCGGGCCGCAGCACTTCGCGCGCCTCGCGCGTCATTTCGGGAATGTCGGTCAGGCGCGGCTTGTTGTGGACCTTGGCGAACAGGTCGGCAATCTCGTCCTTGTCCTTGTGGATCACCGGCGCAATGATGTGCGACGGCGGCTCGGCATCGTTGATCTGCAGGATGTACTCGCCCAGATCGGTCTCGATGCTCTGCACGCCCATCTCGCCCAGCACCTGGTTCAGGCGCATTTCCTCGGTCACCATCGACTTGCTCTTGATGACCTTCTTCACGCCGTGCTTCTGGGCGATCTCGGCGACCAGCCTGGCGGCGTCGGCCGTGGTCTCGGCAAACAGCACCGTGGCGCCACGTTTAGTCGCATTTTCTTCAAAAGTCGCGAGCCAGACGTCGAGATTTTCGAGGGCGCGGTTGCGGCGCTCTTTCAGCGCGGCCCGCGTGGCATCGAAGTCGATGTCGAGAATGGCGTCGGCACGGGCCGTCACGAACTTTGTCGACAGCTTCTTGAGGTTCTGCTGCAGGCGCTGATCGGCCAGCTTCTGCCCGGCGCGCGCCTTGAATTCCATGCTGTGCACTTGCATCGTGGGGGCTCTCCTGAAATTTCGCGCTGTCAGGCGTCAGGCGTCGCCAGCCAGCACCTGCGCGATATGAAGCACGCGCGTCTGTGCATCGCCCGAGCGGCGCAGCCGGCCTTCGATATTGAGCATGCAGCCCAGGTCGCCCAGCACCACCGCGTCGGCGCCGCTGGCCTTGATGTTGGCGCATTTCTCGTCGACGATCGCCGTGGAGATGTTGCCGTACTTGACCGAGAAGGTACCGCCAAACCCGCAGCAGGCCTCGCAGTCCTTCATCTCGGTCAACTGCACGTTCGGCAGCTTGCCCAGCAAGGCGCGCGGCTGCTGCTTGACGCCCAGTTCGCGCAGGCCCGAGCACGAATCGTGATAGGTAACGTGGCCGGCAAAGGCGGAATCGAGCTTGTCGAGCTTCGCCACGTTGACCAGGAAATCGGTCAGTTCGAACACGCGTTCGCGCAGCCGCTCGTAGCGGCCGTTCAACTCGGGATCGTCGCGCAGCAGGTCGTGGTAGTGGTGGCGGATCATGCCGCCGCAGGAGCCGGACGGCACCACCACGTAGTCGAACATCTCGAATTCACGCAGGAATTTCTCGGCCAGATCCCGCGATACGGCGCGCTCGCCCGAGTTGTACGCGGGCTGCCCGCAGCAGGTCTGCGCCTCGGGCACCATCACCTCGTAGCCGGCCGATTCCAGCAGCTTCAGCACCGAAAACCCGATTTCCGGGCGCATGAGGTCCACCAGACAGGTGGCGAACAGTCCGATTCGCATGGTTTTTTCTTTATCCAGACCCGGAAACCCCGTGATTATGCCCCTTTGCCCTGCCGCTGCGGGCATCCGGCGCCGCAATCCTGTTCATCTGGCGATGCAAAGCGGCTCATCCCACGCCAGGCGCCCGGACGCCTCAATCGAGGGAAATCTCGAAAATCACGTTTCACCTGTTGAAATTTTCACGATGCGAGATAGAATCAGGCAAACGCTTAATTTGCCGCACGGCAACATTTTTCCACATGGCAGAAGCAGACAAGTCACCCGGCAAGACCTCGATCCAGGTGATCGAGCGCATGATGACGCTGCTGGACGCGCTCGCCCAGCACGCGGACCCCGTCAGCCTGAAAGAGCTGTCGCTGGCCACCGGCCTGCACCCGTCCACCGCGCACCGCATCCTGAACGACATGGTGGCGTGCCGCTTTGTCGACCGGTCCGATCCCGGCAGCTACCGGCTTGGCATGCGGCTGCTGGAGCTGGGCAACCTGGTCAAGGCACGGCTTTCGGTACGTGATGCGGCGCTGGCGCCGATGCGCGCGCTGCACCGCGTGACGGGGCAGACCGTGAACCTGTCGGTGCGCCAGGGCGACGAGATCGTCTACATCGAACGCGCCTACAGCGAACGCTCCGGCATGCAGGTCGTGCGCGCGATCGGTGGCCGCGCCCCGCTGCACCTGACATCGGTAGGCAAGCTGTTCCTGGCCGCCGACGAAGCCACGCGGGTGCGCACCTATGCCACGCGCACCGGCCTGGCTGGCCATACGCGCACTTCGATCACGGAGCTGGCCAAGCTCGAACGCGAACTGAGCTGGGTGCGCTCGAACGGCTATGCGCGTGACAACGAGGAACTGGAACTGGGCGTGCGCTGCATTGCCGCGGGCATCTATGACGATTCCCGCCGGCTCGTCGCCGGCCTGTCGCTGTCGGCCCCGGCCGATCGGCTGCAGGACAGCTGGCTGCAGAATCTCAAGGAGACCGCGCTGCAGATTTCGCGCGGCATGGGCTACGTGCCCGAGCCCGCCGCCTGACCTGCACCGCCATCGTCGGCCAGACGGCCACGTGGGCCACGTCGGCCTGGCAAAAAAGAACGCGCCGGGGGTCTGAACCCCACGGCGCGTTTTCCATGGCGCAATGGCTACCGTTCAGGTGCCATGCGACTGCTGCGATACCAGGACCGCCGCAGGGGATCTAGGACCCTGCGTAAGATTGGGCGTTGACGGGAAAGGGCGCTGCTGGCCCCCTGCCGACGGAGGTTGGTGCTCAAGCCAGTTGCGCACGCGCGTGGCGTCGGCAAAGCGCGACAGCTTGCCCACCGAATCCAGGAACACCATCACCACGTTGCGATCGTTCACACGGGTCTGCATGACCAGGCACTGGCCGGCTTCGGAGATATACCCGGTCTTCTGCAGGCCGATATCCCAGCTGCCGCCACGGACGAGACGGTTGGTGCTGACATAGTGCATCGTCCGGCCCGACACGCTGACCTCGTGCTCCGGCTGCGTCGAGAATTCGCGGATGGTCGGGTTGCGGTAAGCGGCGTTGACCAGGCGGGCCAGGTCCATCGCGCTCGACACATTGCTGCTGGACAGGCCGCTGGAATCGACGAAGTGACTGTCGTTCATGCCCAGTTCGCGCGCCTTCTTGTTCATCGCCCCGACGAAGGCCGGCAGGCCGCCCGGGTAGCTGCGGCCCAGCACCGACGCGGCGCGGTTTTCCGAAGACATCAGCGCCAGCAGCAGCATCTCGTGGCGCGTCAGCGTCGTGCCGAAGCGCAGGCGCGAGCTGCTGTGCTTCTCGTTGTCGCGGTCGTCCTCGGTCACCGTCAGCATTTCATCCATCGGCAGGTGCGAATCCATCACCACCAGCGCGGTCATCAGCTTGGTGATCGAGGCAATCGGCAGCACCGCGGTCGGATTTTTCTGGAACAGCACCTCGTTGGTGTTCTGGTCCATGACCAGCGCCACCGACGAACGCAGCGACAGCGCGTCCTCGGTATCGCGCAGGCCCATCGCCTCGCCCAACGACGGTTTGGCCGGCACGAACGCGGCGCGCACCGGCGCCGCACGGCTGGCCACCACGGTGCGCTTGCCGTTCCTGACGACAATCACCTTTCGGGGAGACGCCTCCGCCTTCGCAGAAGCCACCTTTTTGATGGGTTTTGCGGACTTTTCGGTCTTTTTGGAGGAAGTTTTCGTCGCAGTCGACTTCGTCGATGCGTACGCTGCCGGCGCGGCCAGCAGGGCAACGGACACCAGCGCCGAAGTGGCGATAGCGGTCAGTTGGGGAAGGCCAAAGAGTCGGGACATGAAGGAATCGGTCCGGAACATGATCTGTTCAGCGCGAATACGGAATGGCGCTAGTGTAGGAAATTAAGAAATTCTTAGCAAGATTAATGACTTACAGCGGCTCTTTAAAGCTTCATTCGCAAACATTTCCGCATTGCGGTAAAAGAGCCAGATAAATCACATCACTGCTAACGCAAATACAACAGTTTTTGACTTGCTGCGTCTCAGGCGTCACGCCGTCGTCGTCGGCCACGGGGCACGTCAAGACGCCTTGTATCGTGCCGGCTCCTGTCGATAACGGTCTGCATGGCGGAATCCTGATATCTGTCAGGGCAATTCAGGAGAGGAAACGCACGAACCCACTGACCGGTTCACGTTCGGTTGTCAATTGATTGGCTGTCGCCCCCGGGTCTGCATACCCCAGCGACATGCCGCACACCACCATTTCCTCCTCGGTCAGCAACAGGTGCTGCTTGATGATTGCGTGGAACTGCGTGAACGCCGCCTGGGGGCAGGTATCGAGCCCGCGTGCGCGCGCAGCCACCATGATGCTTTGCAGGAACATGCCGTAATCAAGCCAGCTGCCCTGCTCCATGATCCGGTCGATCGTGAAAATCAGGCCGACCGGCGCATCGAAGAAGCGGAAGTTGCGGGCGTGCTGCTCGTGCATGCGCGCCTTGTCCTCGCGCTTGATCTCCAGCAGGCTGTACAGATCCCAGCCGACCTTGCGGCGGCGCGACAGGTACGGGTCGACCCACTCGCGCGGATAGTATGGATATTCTTCGCGGTACTTGGCGTCGCGCTCGGGGTCGTCGTAAGCGGCCAGCACATCTGCGCAGAAGCGCGCCTTGGCATCGCCCGCCAGTACGTAGACCTTCCAGGGCTGCGTATTCGTGCCCGACGGCGCCCGACTGGCGACCGCAAGAATGTCCTCGATGGTCTCGCGCGGCACCGGTGTATCCAGGAACGCGCGAACCGAACGGCGTGTCGTGATGGCGCGATCTACAATCGCGGCGTCATCTGCGTGCGACATGCTCTGGGGTCTCCTCAAGTCTTGTTCATTCTGGCTGGCCAACGGCCAGCGCCTGCAATGCCTGGCGCAGCGCCGGCGGCAACGCCACCGGCCTGCGCGTTTCGCGATCCACGTACACGTGCACGAAATGCCCCTGCGCCGCCGCCACATCCTCATCGTTGCGGAACAGCCCCACTTCGTAGCGCACGCTGGAATTGCCCAGCTTCGCCACGCGCAGGCCCGCCATAACCGTGTCGGGAAAGCTCAGCGACGAGAAGTAGTTGCACTGCGTTTCGATGACGAGGCCAATCGTCGCACCGGCTTCGATGTCGAGCACGCCTTCCCGGATCAGGTACGCATTCACGACGGTATCAAAGTAACTGTAGTAGACAACGTTGTTCACGTGGCCATACACATCGTTATCCATCCAACGCGTCGTGATGGGCTGGAAGTGCGCGTACGCACGACGGCGATCGGGTTCAGGCTTCATCGGAATCGGTTCGGGACATCGTTGAGCGAAACGGGATCAGCGCCGTAACAGCCACATGCAAGGACCGTATGAGCGCACGGTATGTCACAAGGTTCCAAATTTTTTACGATGCAACGAAGCGCGTCATGCGGCCGCTGCCGACATGGGCGACGCAAGACCGGCATCCCCTGCGCCGTACCGGGTGTGACAGGCCGCTGCCAGCGCGACGGTTTGCGTGTGCACAGCCACGGTGTTTTCGATCTGGTTGCCATAGCCGCCCGCCATCGCGACGGCGATCGGCAGCCGCTGCGACAAGGCAAAGTCGAACACCATGCTGTCGCGCCGGGCCAGGCCTGCCATTGTCAGCCGCAGGCGTCCCAGCCGGTCGTCTTCATGCGGATCGGCACCAGCCAGGTAGATCAGCAGATCGGGAGCAAAGCGCGCCTGCAGCGTTTCGAGCGCACCGGCCAGCGCTGCGGCATAGGTGTCGTCGTCGCAGCCATCGGGCAGCCCGACATCGAGATCGCTGGCTTCCTTGCGGAACGGGTAGTTCTTCTCGCCGTGGAGCGACAGCGTGAACACCGTCGGGTCGTCGCGCAGGATCGACGCCGTGCCGTTGCCCTGGTGGACATCGAGATCGATCACGGCCACGCGCCGCACCTGGCCATCGCACTGCAACTGGCGCGCGGCGATGGCAGCGTCGTTGAACACGCAGAAGCCACCCCCCTTGTCGGCGTAGGCGTGGTGCGTGCCGCCAGCCAGGTTGACCGCGATGCCCTGCGTCAGCGCGGTGCGGCACGCAGCAATCGTGGCGCCGGCGGACCGGCGCGAACGCTCCACCATGTCGTGCGACCAGGGGAAGCCAATTTCGCGCTGCCGCGCCGGGTCCAGCCGCCCTGCCGACACATCGGCGATGTAGTCGGCCGAATGGGCCAGCGCCAAGGCATCGTCATCCGCGCGCGGTGCTTCATGCAGTTCAAGCCCCGGCACCTGGCGCACCACGGCATCGCGCAGCATGCTGTACTTGCGCATGGGAAAGCGATGCCCAGGGGGCAACGGCAGGACGAAGTGGTCGGCGTAGAAGGCAAACATCTGGGCGCTTGGGGGTCGGGGCGCTGGAGGCATGGTCGACAAGTGACGCGTTGCAGTCATTTCCCGACCGGACAGTCAGCGATGGTAGCACCGTCTCCAGCGCCCGGCCCGTGCCGATGACGCAGGCGTGTGAAACGCCCGTTTTTCTCGCATCGCACCACCTCCGCGACATCCTTCCGGATCGGGAAAAACCCTTATCCATGGCGGGATAGTGGCCCGCGATGCCCTTCCCTGGCGCATTCCGCCAGTATTTTTGGTGCGCCGCACAAAAACCGCTTGACACCCAATCTGTCTTGCTTAGAATTGGAATTGTTGCGGCGCATCAAAGACCGAAAGAATCTCGGAAAACGCCGACAGACATACGAAGGTACGCTCGGGCTGGCCAGACACTGAAGTCATGGCTCTGACATCTGGGCGGCTTAATTTTACTTTTGCTTGACCTTGAAGTTCACCACTGGAGACCAGCAATGATCCTGACCCCGGAACAAGTTGCAGCTGCACAAAAAGCCAACCTCGAGACCCTGTTCGGTCTGACCTCGAAGGCCTTCGAAGGCGTCGAGAAGCTCGTTGAGCTGAACCTGCAAGTGGTCAAGGCCACGTTCGCCGAGAACGTCGACAACGCCAAGAAGGCCCTTGGCGCCAAGGATGCACAGGAACTGCTGGCCATCCAGGCTTCGCTGGTGCAGCCGGTTGCCGAAAAGACCCTGGCCTACACCCGTCACCTGTACGAAATCGCTTCGGAAACCCAAAGCGAGTTCACGAAGGTTGCCGAAGCCCAGCTGGCCGAAGGCACGAAGAACGTGCAGACCCTGGTCGACAACTTCGCCAAGAATGCCCCGGCCGGTTCGGAATCGACCGTTGCCATCGTGAAGTCGGCCATCTCGGCTGCCAACAACGCCTACGAATCGGTCCAGAAGGCCACCAAGCAGGCTGTTGAAATGGCCGAAAGCAACTTCCAGGCTGCTGCAACCGCCGCGACCAAGGCTGCCCAGCAAGCCAGCGCCACGGCCCGCACCGCCGCCAAGAAGCCGACGGCTGCTGCCTAAGCACCGTAGCTCCAGCGTACCGGCTTCGGCCGGTCCGTTGGCAAAGCATCCTCGCTTTGCGCCTCCAGCATGGGTGCTTTGCCAACGGCAAGCGTAGACAAGACGCGGTGCCATCGCCCCCCGCACCGTCTATCGCCCTGTACCGATGTCTCCTCGGTACCGATTCCAAAAGGTATCGTTCGGCCCGGCCCTGCAAGCAGGTAGCCGGGCGTTTTTTTGCCCGCTCGCTGCCGCAAGGATGGCTTGGCGGTTAATTGAATAATCAGGCAAAAAAAAGAAACCCGCCGATGGGCGGGCTTCTTCGGTGCGGGCAAGGCCGATCAACGCTTGCGCGGCGGCGGCACGTCCGTGCAGACGCCTTCGTAGATCTCGGCGGCCATGCCGATCGATTCGCCCAACGTCGGGTGCGGGTGGATCGTCTTGCCGATATCCACGGCATCGGCGCCCATCTCGATGGCCAGGCACACTTCGCTGATCAGGTCGCCCGCATGGGTGCCGACGATGCCGCCACCGATGATGCGATGGGTTTCCTCGTCGAAAATCAGCTTGGTGAAGCCCTCGTCACGCCCATTGGCGATGGCACGGCCCGACGCGGCCCACGGGAACACGCCCTTGCCGTACTTGATGCCCTGCGCCTTGCACTGGTCTTCGGTCAGGCCGGCCCAGGCCACTTCCGGATCGGTATAGGCCACCGATGGAATCTGCTTGACGTCGAAGTATGCCTTCTCGCCATGGGCCGCCTCGGCGGCCACGTGCGCCTCGTGCACGGCCTTGTGCGCCAGCATCGGCTGGCCAACGATGTCGCCAATCGCGAAGATGTGCGGCACATTGGTACGCAGCTGCTTGTCGACGTCGATGAAGCCACGGTCGGTCACGGCCACGCCTGCCTTCTCGGCGCCAATCTTCTTGCCGTTCGGCGTCCGGCCCACCGACACCAGCACGGCGTCGTAGCGCACCGGTTCGGCCGGGGCACCCTCGCCTTCGAACTTGACGTAGATGCCGTCCGGCCTGGCTTCCACGCCGACCGTCTTGGTCTTCAGCATCACGTTGTCGAAGCGATGCTTGTTCATCTTGTCCCAGACCTTGACCAGGTCGCGGTCGGCGCCCTGCATCAGCCCGTCGAGCATTTCCACCACGTCGATGCGCGCGCCCAGCGTGCTGTAGACGGTGGCCATTTCCAGGCCGATGATGCCGCCGCCGATCACGAGCATCTTGTTCGGGATGTCGCGCAGTTCCAGCGCGCCGGTCGAATCGAAGATACGCGGGTCTTCGGGGATGAACGGCAGCTTCACGGCCTGGCTGCCGGCCGCGATGATCGCCTTCTCGAAGCGGATCACGGTCTTCTTGCCCGTGGTGGCCTTGGCGTCACCTTCGGTTTCCTGCACTTCGAGGTGATGCGGGTCCAGGAACGTGCCGATACCACGCACCACCTGAACCTTGCGCGACTTGGCCATGCCGGCCAGCCCGCCGGTCAGCTTGCTGACCACCGATTCCTTGTAGTGCCGCAGGCCATCCAGGTCGATCTTGGCTTCGCCGAACAGGATGCCGTGCGCGGCCAGGGCCTTGGCCTCGTCGATCACGGCCGCGTTGTGCAGCAGTGCCTTCGACGGGATGCAGCCCACGTTCAGGCAGACGCCGCCCAGCGAGCCGTAACGCTCGACCAGCACCGTGTTCATGCCCAGATCGGCCGAACGGAAGGCGGCCGAGTAGCCGCCGGGGCCGGCGCCCAGCACCAGCATGTCGCACTGGATGTCGGCGCTGCCGCTGTGTTTGGCGGCCGTGGGGGCTGCCGCCGGCGCAGCGGCCGCAGCGGGGGCCGGGGCAGGTGCCGCGGCGGGTGCCGGCGCCGGGGCGGCGGCCGCGCCGCCTTCCACCGTGCAGATCACCGTGCCCTTGGCCACCTTGTCGCCCACCTTCACCTTGACGTCCACCACCTTGCCGGCGGCCGACGACGGCACTTCCATGCTGGCCTTGTCGCTTTCCAGCACGATCAGCGACTGCTCTTCCTCGACCGTGTCGCCGGCCTTGACCAGCACCTCGATCACTTCCACCGCGTCGAAATCGCCGATATCCGGCACCTTGACTTCGATCACACTCATGCTTTTCCTCCTGGGATGCGCGCCCTGCCCGCTCCGGGCTCAGGCCGCGTCGTCTTTGTTGGTTGCCGCGCCGCCGGGCTGCTGGGGCGTCTCATGGGGTGCCGCAAGAATCTTCACCGTGTGCACGTCGATCGGGCCAGCCGAGCTCTTGTCGAATTCGATTCCCGCGTCGACCCCGATCCGCGCAATATCGCCGGCGCCCAGTTCGGGCCGGTCGTACACCGCGTGCATGGCCCCGAGCGCATAGTTGCGGCCCGAGCCGATGCCCCAGAAACGGTCGAACGAAAACACCTCGCGGTAGGAATACACGCCAAAGATCCCGCCCGGATTTGCGATCAGGCAAACGATCTGCGATGACTCGTAAGGGTCGTCCTCGTCTTCCTTGGTGTTGATGAAGTACTCGTTCTTGAGCTTTTCATGCACCTTGAGGAAGGTCCGGAACACGTCGTCGCGGGTCATCAGGCGGCATTCGTCGCCCATGCCCGTCAACAGCGCGCGCATGACCGGGAAATGCGCGGTGGTGCCCGCCAGCGCGACGAAACTCTCGCCCACGGGAATCACCTTCTGGTTGCGCTCGTAGGCACGCGACAGCCGCGTATCGCCGAACGTCACCAGCGCATCGGCCGCGATCGCCACCTCGTCACCCTTGCGTACGACAACGCAGGTAGTCATGGCTCGCCCCTTTGAATCTGTGCGGACAATCCCGCCGGACCCGCCGGCGGGTTGCTTCGGTACTTAGAGAAGGATCCGGCGGAAATCCGCCAGCAGTGCCGCAAAGTACGTATTGAAGCGCGCGGCCTCGGCGCCGTCGATCACGCGGTGATCCCACGACAGCGACAGCGGCAGCGTCAGGCGCGGCGCGAACTGCTTGCCGTCCCAGACCGGCTTCATGTACGACTTGCACACGCCCATGATGGCCACTTCCGGCGCGTTGATGATCGGCGTGAAGTAGGTGCCGCCAATGCCACCCAGCGACGAGATCGAGAAGCAGCCGCCCTGCATCTGGTCCGGCTTCAGCTTGCCGTCGCGCGCCAGCTTGGCCAGCTCGCCCATTTCCTGGCTGATCTCGATCACGCCCTTCTTGTCGGCGTCCTTGATCACCGGCACGACCAGGCCGTTCGGCGTGTCGGCGGCGAAACCGATGTTGAAGTACTTCTTCAGCACCAGGTTGTCGCCGTCCAGCGATGCGTTGAAGTTCGGGAACTTCTTCAGCGCCGCCACGGTGGCCTTGATCATGAACGCGAGCATCGTGACCTTGATGCCAGCCTTCTCGTTTTCCTTGTTCAGCTGCACGCGGAACGCTTCCAGGTCCGTGATATCCGCCTCGTCGCAGTTCGTGACGTGGGGGATCATCACCCAGTTGCGGTGCAGGTTGGCGCCCGAGATCTTCTTGATGCGCGACAGCGGCTTCGATTCCACTTCGCCGAAGCGCGTGAAATCGACCTTCGGCCACGGCAGCAGGTCCAGGCCGACGCCGGAGCCGCCGCCGGCAGCCACCGCCGGGGCAGCGGTCTGGCCCGACATCACGCCCTTGACGAAGGTCTGCACGTCCTGCTGGGTGATACGGCCCTTCGGACCGGTGCCCGGTACGCGTGCCACGTCCACACCCAGTTCACGTGCGAACTTGCGCACGGACGGGCTGGCGTGGGCGGCCTTGCCGGTCACGCCCTGGGCCGGCGCAGCGGCCGGGGCCGGGGCCGGGGCCGGAGCGGGGGCGGCGGCAGCCGGCGCGGGTGCCGGTGCAGCCGCAGCCGGGGCGGCAGCGGGTGCTGCGGCCGGCGCCGGGGCTGCGGCGGCGCCGCCAGCAGCTTCCAGGATCAGGATCAGCGTGCCTTCGGACACGTTGTCGCCCACCTTGACCTTGACTTCCTTGACGGTGCCACCCTGCGGGGCCGGCACGTCCATCGTGGCCTTGTCGGACTCCAGCGTCACCAGTGCGTCTTCGGCGTTGATCTGGTCGCCCGGCTTCACGTGCACTTCGATGACGGGAACGGCGTCGTAGTCGCCGATGTCCGGCACCTTGACCTCGACCGTGCCACCGCCAGCCGGCGCGGCTGCGGGAGCGGGAGCAGGCGCCGGGGCCGCGGCGGCAGGCGCCGGGGCGGCGGCCGGAGCCGGAGCAGGCGCCGCTGCGGCGGCGCCGGCAGGCTCCAGCATGACCAGGACGGTGCCCTCGGTCACGTTGTCGCCCACCTTGATCTTGACTTCCTTGACCGTGCCGGCCTGCGGCGACGGTACGTCCATCGTGGCCTTGTCCGATTCCAGCGTGACCAGCGCGTCTTCCGCGTTGATCTGGTCGCCCGGCTTCACATGCACTTCGATGACGGGAACGGCGTCGTAGTCGCCGATGTCCGGCACCTTGATTTCAATCGCTTGACTCATTCAGTGTCTCTCCTGGGCAGCCGGCACCCTGGTTCGTTACGGTCAACACGACAAACGCAATCGGCGAGGTTACTCTCGCCGCACGCATCTGTCACGCTGCCGCGCATCACCGGCGCCGCGGGGCACCGCCGGGCCAGCCGGGGGCGCCCGCGGCGCGGCGGGTGGCCGCGCTGCGGGGGTTCAGTCGTGCAAGTCCGGGGAATCAGACCGACATCGGGTTCGGCTTGTTCGGGTCGAGGTTGTACTTCTTGATGGCTTCCGCCACCTTTTCGTGACCGATCGCACCTTCGTCAGCCAGCGCCTTCAGCGCGGCCACCGTCACCCAGTTGCGGTCCACTTCGAAGAAGTGACGCAGCTTCTCGCGGGTATCCGAGCGGCCGAAGCCGTCGGTGCCCAGCACCACGTAGCGGCGCGGCACGAACGGACGGATCTGCTCGGCGAACGCGCGGATGTAGTCGGTCGATGCGATGACCGGGCCACGCACGCCCTTCAGCTTCTGGGCCACGAACGACTCGCGCGGCGCTTCCGTCGGATGCAGCAGGTTGTGGCGCTCCACGGCCTGGCCTTCGCGGGCCAGTTCGGTGAAGCTCGGGCAGCTCCAGATGTCCGATTCCACGCCCCAGTCCTTCTTGAGCATGTCGGCGGCGGCGATCACCTCGCGGAAGATCGTGCCCGAACCCAGCAGCTGCACGCGCGGCGCATTGCTGTTTTCCACGCCCTTGCGGAACTGATACATGCCCTTGACGATGTCCTTTTCCACGCCAGCCGGCATTTCCGGATGTTCGTAGTTCTCGTTCATCACCGTCAGGTAGTAATACACGTCTTCCTGTTCGGCATACATGCGACGCAGGCCGTCCTGCATGATCACGGCCAGTTCGTACTGGAACGTCGGGTCGTACGAGATGCAGTTCGGGATCACGGCATGGAACACGTGCGAGTGGCCGTCCTCGTGCTGCAGGCCTTCGCCGTTCAGCGTGGTCCGGCCCGACGTGCCGCCCAGCAGGAAACCGCGCGAGCGCATGTCGGCCGCGGCCCAGCACAGGTCGCCGATACGCTGGATTCCGAACATCGAGTAGTAGATGTAGAACGGGATCATCTGCACGCCGTGCGTCGAATACGACGTGGCGGCGGCGATCCAGTCGCACATGGCGCCGGCTTCGTTGATGCCTTCCTGCAGCACCTGGCCAGTCTGCGATTCCTTGTAGAACATCAGCTGGTCATGGTCTTCCGGCACGTACTTCTGGCCTTCCTGGTTCCAGATCCCTACCTGGCGGAACAGGCCTTCCATGCCGAACGTGCGCGATTCGTCCGGCACGATGGGCACCACGTGCTTGCCGATCTGCTTGTCCTTGAGCAGCGTGTTCAGGATCCGTACGAAGGCCATCGTGGTGGACACTTCGCGGCCTTCGCCGGTGGCCTTCAGCAGCGCGTCGAACGCCGACAGTTCGGGCACCTTCAGCGCGTCGGCCTTCTGGCGGCGGGCCGGCAGATAGCCGCCCAGGTTCATGCGCGCCTGGCGCATGTATTCCAGTTCCTTCGAGCCTTCCTCGAAGGTCAGGTACGGGACTTCCTCCAGCTTGTCGTCCGGCACCGGGATGTTGAACTGGTCGCGGAACGCGCGGATGGCGTCCACCGGCATCTTCTTCTGCTGGTGGGCCACGTTCATGGCCTGGCCGGCATCGCCCATGCCATAGCCCTTGATGGTCTTGGCCAGGATCAGCGTCGGCTGGCCCTTGTGCTCGCTGGCCGCCTTGTAGGCCGCGTACACCTTGTGCGGATCATGGCCGCCACGGTTCAGGCGCCAGATGTCGTCGTCGGACCAGTCGGCCACCATGGCCTTCAGTTCCGGCGTGTTGAAGAAGTGCTCGCGCACGTACGCGCCGTCCTTGGCCTTGAACGTCTGGTACTCGCCATCCACGCAGTCCATCATGCGCTTCATCAGCAGGCCCTTGGTGTCGCGCTGCAGCAGCTGGTCCCAGCGGCTGCCCCACACCACCTTGATCACGTTCCAGCCCGAACCGCGGAATTCCGATTCCAGTTCCTGGATGATCTTGCCGTTGCCGCGCACCGGGCCGTCCAGGCGTTGCAGGTTGCAGTTGATCACGAAGACCAGGTTGTCCAGCTTTTCACGGCCGGCCATGCCGATCGCGCCCAGCGACTCCGGCTCGTCGGTCTCGCCGTCGCCCAGGAAGGCCCAGACCTTGCGGCCTTCGGTGTTCACCAGGCCACGGCTGCCCAGGTACTTCATGAAGCGGGCCTGGTAGATGGCCATGATCGGGCCGAGGCCCATCGACACGGTCGGGAACTGCCAGAAATCCGGCATCAGCCACGGGTGCGGGTACGACGAGATGCCCTTGCCGTCCACTTCCTGGCGGAAGTTGTCGAGCTGTTCGACCGTCAGGCGGCCCAGCAGGAAGGCGCGCGAGTACACGCCCGGAGCCGAGTGGCCCTGCACGAAGACCAGGTCGCCGCCGCTCTGTTCCGACGGGGCGCGCCAGAAGTGGTTGTAGCCCACGTCATAGAGCGTGGCCGCCGAGGCGAACGACGAGATATGGCCGCCGACGTTGGTGTTCTTGTTGGCGCGCAGCACCATGGCCATCGCGTTCCAGCGCGTGTACGAGCGGATGCGGTGCTCGATGTCCTGGTCGCCCGGAATGCGTGCCTGCTGCTCCACCGGAATGGTGTTGATATACGGCGTTTCGGCGTGGAACGGCTGCGTCACGCCGTTCACGCGTGCGTATTCGATCTGCTTGTCGATCAGGAAGGCGGCGCGGTCGGAGCCTTCCGCGTTCAGGACGCCCTGCAGGGCGTCAAGCCATTCATGCGTTTCCTGGGGATCTGCGTCGTTGGCGCTGCTGGCGCCGAGGATCTGCTCTGGTACAGCGGACATGACTGTCTCCTGGGTAAATTCCTGCCCCGGCGCCCGCCCGGTATGGCGGATCTCGGTTGGCCGGTCTGACGGTGTTGACGTCGCAGCGGAGCCCTTGCCGCATGGCCCTGGCATCGGTTCACTGGCCAGGACCGGGATCTTTCGCATCGGGTCGCGTCGCCCGGATCCTCATCGGCTCAAGCACATGGCTCCGCCCGCATTGTTCGGTCGAAGCGATTCTATGGAAGCACAGCAACGACTGACAAGCTAAATTTTCAGATTACGAAGTCATTTCTTATAATGTGAAATATTGCGGCAGTGCACCAGAAACCGCATGCCGGCGCCGTCAAACGGCCTGGCGGATTTGCGAATCTGCCTGTGCCGGATAGGCGCTTTCCCCAAGCGACGCACCGCAATAAAGCCGATACACTGGTTGGCTGACCGTCAATCCCCTATGCAGTTCTTCGACCGAATCCTCTCTGGCCTGCGAACGGCCATCCTGCCACCGAATTCCGCCGGTACCGTCAGCGATTCCGCCCAGGGCGTTGCGCCCGGCGTGGCGCGCGGGGGCCATGGCGACCCGCATGGCGGTCACGCCGAACACCCCGAACACGCCGATCACGCCGACGTCATGGAGCCGCTGGCCGCACCGCCGCGCCGCCTGTGGATCATGCGCTGGCGCAATCTGGTGGCGACCAACTGGTTCATGTTCATTCCGCTGGTGGCCATCGTGCTGTTCACCGTGGCGATGGGCGTCATCCTGTGGTCGCTGCACGAGACCGAGCGCCAGCAGCAACGCGACTCGCTGTACCGCGACGCCGCCTGGGCCCAGCAGCGTGTGCGGCTATCCCTGCTGAGCAACCAGGACCAGATGGCCTCGCTGGCGCGCGACATCGCCGCCGCGCAGCTGGACCAGGGCGCCTACCGCACCGCCGCCCAGGAAATCCTGCGCGAAAACCCCGAAATCGTCTTCATCAACTGGCTCGACGCCACCAAGCGGGGCCGCTGGTCGCTGCCGTCGACGTCCGAATTCGCTGGACGGCTACGTGAAACTGTCGACCAGCCGCTGGAACCCGAGGTGCTGGACACCTTCGACGCCGCGCGGGAGACCCAGCGCGTGGTCTATTCCCGCCCGCTGACCAACGACCGCGGCGACAGCTTCATGCTGATGGAAGTGCCGATCGTGCGCGACAACGAGTTCCTGGGCACGCTCGGGGCGCTCTATTCGATCAACGGCATCCTGACCCACCTGCTGCCGCCCGAGCTGACCGAGCGGTACCGCTTTTCGCTGATCGACAAGAACAACCAGACGCGCGCCAGCACGTCGGTGCGGCCGGTGCCAGGCAATGCGCTGTCCTACGAGGTGCTGCTCGACCCGCCGGGCCATTCGCTATCGCTGCGCGCCGACGCCTATCCGCCGCCATCGAACCTGCCCAACAACATGCTGCTGTGGCTGGTGGTGGGGCTGTCATGCTTCCTGCTCTGGAGCCTGTGGAGCATGTGGCGGCACACCAGCCGGCGCTCCGAGGCGCAGCGCGCGCTGCTGGCCGAGACATCGTTCCGGCGCGCGATGGAAAACTCGATGCTGATCGGACTGCGGGCGCTTGACCTGAATGGCCGCATCACCTACGTGAATCCGGCGTTCTGCCGCATGACCGGCTGGACCGAGCCCGAACTGGTGGGCCGCATCCCGCCCTTCCCCTACTGGCCACCCAACGACCAGCAGGAAATGCAGAAGCAGATCGACCTGACGCTGCAGGGCAAGTCGCCGGCCACCGGCTACGAAATGCGCGTGATGCGCCGCGACGGCAGCAGCTTCTTCGCGCGGATGTACGTGTCGCCGCTGGTGGACAGCCGCGGCCGTCATACGGGCTGGATGAGCTCGATGACGGACATCACCGAGCCCAAGCGCGCCCGCGAGGAACTGGCCGCCGCGCACGACCGCTTCACGACGGTGCTGGAAAGCCTGGACGCCGCGGTGTCGGTGCTGGCCACCGACAAGGCCGAACTGCTGTTCGCCAACCGCTATTACCGCCAGCTGTTCGGCTGGGAGGCAGAGGGGCACCTGAAACTGGCCGGCGACGACTTCGACAAGGAACAGATGTCGAGTGACAACACCGACTTCGTCGACGCGTACGCCGGCCTGCCCGCCTCGGAGCTGATGCCGTACGCGTCCGACGCCCGGGAAGTGTTCGTACCGGACATGCAGAAATGGTTCGAAGTGCGCCGCCGCTATATCCAGTGGGTGGACGGCCACCTGGCGCAGATGCAGATCGCCACCGACATCACGGTCCGCAAGGCCGCCGAGGAAATGGCGCGCCAGCACGAAGAACGCCTGCAGTTCACCAGCCGCCTGACCACCATGGGCGAGATGGCGTCGTCGCTGGCGCACGAGCTGAACCAGCCGCTGGCCGCCATCAATAACTACTGCATGGGCGCCGTGGCGCGCC
Organism: Cupriavidus sp. 94F1; assembly: GCF_057798875.1. NCBI lineage: Bacteria > Pseudomonadati > Pseudomonadota > Betaproteobacteria > Burkholderiales > Burkholderiaceae > Cupriavidus > Cupriavidus sp. 94F1. The sequence goes on along the minus strand of NZ_JBYOJT010000006.1, from coordinate 41,875 downwards.
TGCATTCGGGCCGCAGCACGCCGGAAGACCTGATCCCGGTGCTGGAAAAGACGTCGGCGCAGGCCGTGCGGGCCGGCACCATCATCAGCCGCATCCGCGGCTTCGTGAAGCGCAGCCAGCCCCAGCGGCGCGAGGCCGCCCTGCACGACATCGTGGCCGACGCCGTGGGCCTGGCGGACCTGGAAGCCACGCGGCGCCGCGTGACCATCCTGACGCGCCTGCCCGCCCCGCCGACGATGCTGTATGTGGACCCGGTGCTGATCGAGCAGGTGCTGGTCAACCTGCTCAAGAACGCCGTGGAAGCCATGGCCGGCCTGCCGGCAATGCGCGCGGCCGGCGTGGTCCGGCTCCACGCGCGGATCGAAAACGTCGAGTTCGGCCAATCGGTCTGCATCGACGTGATCGACCAGGGCCCGGGCGTGGACGAAGCCACCAAGGAGCGCCTGTTCGAGCCGTTCTTCAGCACCAAATCGGACGGCATGGGCATGGGCCTGAACATCTGCCGGTCGATCATTGAATCCCACCAGGGCCGTCTCTGGGTGGAAAACAATGTGGACGGCATCGGTTGTACGTTTAAAATCACCTTGCCGCTGCAGCCCGCGCTACCCGAGCAATAAGCTCCGGAGCGCCCCCGGGCATGCCGGACGACCCTCTGCCGCGGGGCATCGGGAGGCCGTCCGGACGATTTGCCTGGGGGTGTTGCGCGCCGCCGCATGCAGTTACACTTCGTTGCAAACGACTTTGCCCCAGGAGACTTCATGACCGCAACGCCCAGCCCAACGCCGCATCGTGGCGAGACCGTCTTCATCGTCGACGACGATGAAGCGATGCGCGACTCGCTGACCTGGCTGCTAGAGGGCAACGGCTACCAGGTGCGCAGCTTCAACAGCGCCGAGCAGTTCCTGTCCGCCTACGACACCAGTTCGGTGGCCTGCCTGATCCTGGACGTGCGCATGCCCGGCATGAGCGGTCCGGAACTGCAGGAACGCATGATCGCCGAGAACATCGACATCCCCATCGTCTTCATCACCGGCCATGGCGACGTGCCGATGGCGGTGTCGACCATGAAGCGCGGCGCGATCGATTTCATCGAAAAGCCGTTCGACGAGTCCGAACTGCGCGCGCTGGTGGAACGGATGCTGCAGAAGGCCCGCACCGACCATTCCGCCGCCCGCGAGCAGCGCGCCGCCAAGGATCTGCTGTCCAAGCTGACCACGCGCGAGCAGCAGGTGCTGGAACGCATCGTGGCCGGCCGCCTGAACAAGCAGATCGCCGACGACCTGGGGATTTCCATCAAGACCGTGGAGGCGCACCGCGCCAACATCATGGAAAAGCTCAACGTCAACACGGTGGCCGACCTGCTGCGCCTGGCACTGTCGCGCAACAGCTGACCGGGCTGCATTCCCCGACGCGCCGGCTGCCCGTGCATCGCCACGGCCCAGCCCGGCGCCCCCTACTTTCCGTCCAGATATTCGGCGTCGGCGAACGTCACCACCCATTGTGGGCGGTAGATGACGAAGATGGCCACCAGCATGCCGGTCAGGAAGGCCTCGCCGAAGGCGATGATCACCACGCCGGTCAGCCAGTCGCCCACGGTCAGCCCGGCCTCGCCCGCCTGCCCGACCAGCATGAGCCACGCCAGCCGCAGCACCCCCGCCACGATGGCCGCCACCAGCGCGGCAAAATAGCCGTGGCCCAGGATGAAGATGAACAGGTGCCGGGGCAGCCAGTGCCGCAAGGTGGCCTGCAGGCCGGCCGTGACCAGCCCGGGCACCGCAGCCATCCAGATAAAGCGCGGCGCCAGCGAAATCCAGTGGATGTCCTGCCACGCCTGCCCGGCCAGGTAGGCAAGCCCGATCAGCGAGATCACGTTGGCGATAGCCAGCGTCACCAGCGCCATCGGCAGGCCGAACATCGTCACGGCCAGGGTCGCGCCCATCAGTTGGATCACGACCCCACCGCCCAGCGTCGCGCGCGCCGTCCAGAGCAGCGCCAGGAACACCAGCGTGCCCAGCCAGGCATGCTGGATCGGCTCGCGGCGCAGCACCAGCCACGGCCGTTGCGAGATCGCCCAGGCCAGCACCGCCACGGCCAGGGTCGGCAGCGGCCAGGTCGCCAGCAGTTCCGGAATTGAAGATTCGTCGATGTCCATCGGCGGATGCTAGCAGTCGCCAGCTTGTCTCCGCTTGCATGCGGTCAAGGCGGCGCCGAATCGTGCCAAGCCTTTATAATCCGGGTTTTGCGCGCGCCGGCCCTTCCGCGCGGCGCGCGGCCCTTCCTCCCAGCCTTTCCAGTCACGTACGCCCATGTCCGCCCAATTGATCGACGGTAACGCCCTTGCCAAACAAATCCGTGCCGAAGCCGCCCAGCGCGCTGCCCGCCTGACCGCCGCCGGTCACCAGCCCGGGCTCGCCGTGGTGCTGGTGGGCGAGGATCCCGCCAGCCAGGTCTATGTGCGCAACAAGGTCAAGGCCTGCGAGGACAACGGTTTCTACTCGTCCCTGGACCGCTATCCGGCCGACCTGTCCGAAGCCGACCTGCTGGCCCGCATCGACGCGCTGAACAACGACCCGAAGATCCACGGCATCCTGGTGCAGCTGCCGCTGCCCAGGCATATCGACAGCCACAAGGTGCTCGAAGCCATCGCCCCCGAGAAGGACGTGGACGGCTTTCACGTGGCCAATGCCGGCGCGCTGATGACCGGCGCCCCGCTGTTCCGCCCCTGCACCCCGTACGGCTGCATGAAGATGCTGGAATCGATCCAGTACCCGCTGCGCGGCGCCCGTGCCGTGGTGGTGGGCGCCTCGAACATCGTGGGCAAGCCGATGGCGATGCTGCTGCTGCAGGCTGGCGCAACCGTGACGATCTGCAACAGCAAGACGCGCGACCTGGCCGCCCACACCCGTGACGCCGACGTCATCGTGGCCGCCGTGGGCCGCCGCAACATCATTACCGCCAACATGGTCAAGCCCGGCGCCGTGGTCATCGACGTGGGCATGAACCGCGACGATGCCGGCAAGCTGTGCGGCGATGTGGACTTTGCCGGCGTGCGCGAGGTAGCCGGCCATATCACGCCGGTGCCGGGTGGCGTCGGGCCGATGACGATCACGATGCTGCTGATCAACACGCTCGAAGCGGCCGAGCGCCGGGCCGGCCTGGCCTGAGACAGGATCCGGATGGGTCCCGATGGCGCGCCCGCCGCGCCTCAATCATCCTGATAGCTAAGTCGTACTGGATATTTGGCCTCAAAGGCCTCATCTTGCAGGGGTAATCGTGCCGCCATGCCCGCATGGCCTTTTCGACGGCGGCACGCCAACCGGGAATTGTCATGACTGATACCACCGACCGCGCCGCCAATCCGCTGCTGGACTTCACCGACCTGCCGCGCTTTGCCGAAATCCGCCCCGAGCACATCAGCCCCGCGCTGGACGTGCTGCTGGCCCAGGCGCAGGCCGCCGTCGCCCGTGCCGAAGCCCCGGAGACGCCGGCTTCCTGGAAGACCGCCGTCGAGGCACTGGAAGCCGCCACCGAACCGCTGGGCCGTGCCTGGGGCGTGGTGGGCCACCTGAGCGCCGTGGCCGATACGCCCGAGTTGCGCAAGGCTCACGCAGACAACCTGCCGCGCATGACCGAATTCTGGTCGTCGCTGGGCCAGAGCCTGGCCCTGTACGAGAAATACAAGGCCGTGGCGGCCGGCCCGGAATTCGCCGGCCTGTCGCCGGCCCGCAAGCAACTGCTCGAAAACGAGCTGCGCGGCTTCCGCCTGGGCGGCGCCGAGCTGCCCGAGGACAAGAAGCCGCGTTTTGCCGAGATCCAGGAGCAGCAGGCCCAACTGTCGAAGGCGTTTTCCGATCATGTGCTCGACGCGACGAACGCCTATGCGCTCTACATCGATGACGAGAAGCGCCTGGCCGGCATCCCGGCCGACGCGCAGGAAGCCGCACGGCTGGCCGCCGAAAAGGACGGCAAGGCCGGCTGGAAATTCACGCTGCACTTCCCGTCGTACTTCCCGGTGCTCCAGTACGCCGATGACCGCGCGCTGCGCCAGACCATGTACCAGGCCAGCGTCACGCGCGCCTCGGAACTGGGCCCGCAGTACAACAACGGCCAGCCCGACTGGGACAACACGGCGAACATGCGCGAGCAGCTGACGCTGCGCCGGGAAGAGGCGCAGATGCTCGGCTACAACAACTACGGCGAAGTCTCGCTGGTGCCGAAAATGGCCGAAACGCCGGCCGACGTGCTGAAGTTCCTGGACGAACTGGCCGTCCGCGCGCGCCGCTTCGCCGAAGCCGACTGGAAGGAACTGCGCGAATTCGCAGCCGCCGAACTGGGCCTGGACACCATCGAGCCGTGGGACGTGGCCTATGCGTCGGAAAAGCTGCGCCAGAAGCGCTATGCTTTCTCCGACGACGAGGTCAAGCAGTACTTCCAGGAGCCGCAGGTGCTCAAAGGCCTGTTCGGCGTGGTCGAAAAGCTGTTCTCGGTGAAGATCGAGCCGGACAACGCCCAGACCTGGCACAAGGATGTGCGCTTCTTCCGCGTGGTGTCGCCGCAGGGCGCGCTGCTGGCCCAGTTCTACATCGACCTCTACGCGCGCGAAGGCAAGCGCGGCGGCGCCTGGATGGACGACGCCCGCGGCCGCAAGGAGCGCGACAACGGCACCGTGCAGACGCCGGTGGCCTACCTGACCTGCAACTTCACGGCGCCGGTGGGCGGCAAGCCGGCACAGTTCACGCATGACGAGGTCATCACGCTGTTCCACGAGTTCGGCCACGGCCTGCACCATATGCTCACGCAGGTGGGCGACCTGGGCGTCTCGGGCATCAACGGCGTGGAATGGGATGCCGTGGAACTGCCGTCGCAGTTCATGGAGAACTTCTGCTGGGAATACGAGGTGCTGTCGACGATGACGGCCCACGTGGATACCGGCGCCCCGCTGCCCCGCGCGCTGTTCGACCGCATGCTGGCGGCGAAGAACTTCCAGAACGGCATGATGACGCTGCGCCAGATCGTGTTCTCGTCGTTCGACATGCACCTGCATACCGACTACGACCCGCAGGGCCCCGTGTCGGTGCTGGAACTGTCGCGCCAGATCAACGACGCGAAGCACGTGGTGCCGCAGTCGCCGCTGTCGCGCTGGCCGAACACGTTCAGCCATATCTTCGCGGGCGGCTACGCGGCCGGCTACTACAGCTACAAGTGGGCCGAAGTGCTCTCGGCCGACGTGTATGCGGCGTTCGAGGAAGCCGCCAGGCTGTCGGGCAGCGTGCTGGATGCGGCAACCGGCGAGCGTTACCGGCAGGAGATCCTGTCGGTGGGCGGCAGCCGGCCGGCCATGGAATCGTTCGTCGCCTTCCGCGGCCGCACCCCGCAGATCGACGCGCTGCTGCGGCACGGCGGCATGGCCGAAACGGCGGCGGCAGCCTGATCGCGTCACCCCGGCCAGGCGCCCCGGCTCATGGACATGCCTTTCCCGATCCGCAAGGAATGTCCGCCGGGCGCCTGCGTCTGCAACCGCGAGGCGCTGCTGGAAAACCCGCACGCCGACCGGCGCATCCTGCAACTCACGCAGCAGGAAGAAAAGAAACTCGTAGAACGACTAGAGAACATCGCCACGCTGGCCGAGCTGAACCGCATGCAGGAACGGATGCACGCGCTGCTGGGCATCACGATCACGATCACGCCCAGTGACAACGTGGTGCGCACCACGCGCGGCTTCCGCATCGAACTGGCCGACCAGCCCGGCCTGTGCCGCAAGACCCGGCAGGCGATTCCCGCCGCCATCCGGCGCAGCATGGAAACCCATCCCGACATCGCGTTCGAAATCCTCGATCAGCGCGATCTGCTGGGCGGCAGCCGCAACCTTTTTGGCGAAAGTGCCAACCCCGAAGAATAACGACATATGAGAATCGCCAGCTGGAACGTCAATTCCCTGAAGGTCCGCCTGCCCCAGGTGCTGCAATGGCTGGCCGCGCAGGACGCCGCGGGCACCCCGATCGACGCGCTGTGCCTGCAGGAACTGAAGCTGCCCGACGACAAATATCCGCTGGCCGAACTGGAGGCCGCCGGCTTCCACAGCATCTTCACGGGCCAGAAGACGTACAACGGCGTGGCGATCGTGGCGCGCGACGGCGCCATGCCGGCGCCGACCGACGTGGTGCGCAACATCCCCGGCTATGAGGACGCCCAGCAGCGCGTGGTGGCCGGCACCTACGGCGACGTGCGGCTGATCAGCGCGTACTTCCCGAACGGCCAGGCGCTGGATTCTGACAAGTTCGTCTACAAGCTCGACTGGCTGCGCGCCATGACCGACTGGCTGCGCGCCGAAATGATCAAGTATCCGAAGCTGGCGCTGCTGGGCGATTTCAATATCGCCCCGGAAGACCGCGACGTGCACGACCCGGCCAAGTGGGAAGGCCAGAACCTGGTATCCCCGCAGGAACGCGATGCGTTCAAGGCGCTGATCGCGATGGGCCTGGTCGATTCGTTCCGCATGTTCGAGCAGCCCGACAAGATGTTCTCGTGGTGGGACTACCGCATGATGGGCTTCCGCCGCAACGCGGGCCTGCGCATCGACCACATCCTGCTGTCGCCCGGCCTGGCGCCGCACTGCACGACCTGCCTGATCGACAAGGAACCGCGCCGCTGGGACCAGCCGTCGGACCACACGCCGGTCGTGGCCTCGCTCAAGCTCGACTGAGCCAATGAGCGCCACCGCCCGCGCCAACACCCCGCCTCTGCAACGGTGGTTCCCCTGGCTGCGACGCGTCACCCCGCTGACGCTGCGCGCGGACGTCATCGCCGGCCTGCTCGGCGCGGTCCTGGTTCTGCCGCAGGGCGTGGCCTTTGCCACGCTGGCCGGGCTGCCGCCGCAATACGGCATCTACACGGCCGTGATTCCGTGCATCGTGGCCGCGCTGTTCGGGTCGAGCTGGCATGTGATGTCCGGGCCGACCAATGCCAATTCGCTGGCGCTGTTCGCCATGCTCAGCCCGGTCGCATTCGCGGGCAGCCCGGCCTATATTGCGCTGGCCCTTGCCGTGACGATACTGGTGGGCCTGCTGCAACTGGCGGTCGGGGCGCTGCGGCTGGGCTCGCTGGCCAACTTCATCTCGCCGTCGGTATTGCTCGGCTTCACCTGCGGTGCGGCCACGCTGATCGGCCTTTACGCGCTCAAGGACCTGTTCGGCCTGGCAGTGCCCACGGGCACCAGCGCGTTCGGCGTGGTGCGTTTTCTGTTCGAGAACCTCGACACCGTCAATGGCAGCGCGCTGATCGTCGGCGCGGTGACGCTGGTGGTCACCATCGCCCTCAAGCGGGTGTCGCGGCGGCTGCCGTTCATGCTGCTGGGCCTGCTGGCCGGCTACAGCGTGGCGATGATGCTGAACCATAGCGGCTGGGGTGGCGCCCCGCAGGTGAACGTGGTGGGACCGATTCCGTCGGCCATTCCACCGTTCCATGTGCCCGACATCAACTGGCGCACGGTGCCCGACCTGCTCGGCATCGCCGCGGCGCTGACCATTGTGGCGCTGGGGCAGTCGATCTCGATCGCCAAGGCCGTGGCGCTGCGGTCGGGGCAGCACATCGACGCCAACCGCGAATTCATTGGCCAGGGTCTGTCGAACATCGCTGGCGGGCTGTTTTCGGGCTATATCTCGTGCGGTTCGCTGAACCGTTCGATGCCGAACTTCGAGGCCGGGGCCCAAACGCCGCTGGCCAGCGTATTTTCGGCCCTGCTGCTCGTGGTGCTGGTCACCGTCAGCGCCCCGCTGCTGGCCCAGATTCCGCTGGCCGCCATCGCGGCCATGCTGATGCTGGTGGCCTGGGGCCTGTTCGATTTCCAGCGGATGCGCCGCATCGCGCAGCTTTCGCGGACGGAATTCGCCATCGCGGTGGGCACGTTCGCCGCCACGCTGGTGATCCGGCTGGAAATGGCCGTATTGCTAGGTACGGTGCTGTCGCTGGTGGCCTATCTCTATCGCACATCGCGCCCCGCCGTCCGCAGCCTGGTGCCTGACGCCGACGACCCGGGCCGGCGCTTCACGCCGCTGGACGAACTGCGACGCCCGCAGCCCGAATGCCCGCAGCTGAAGCTGCTGCGCATGGAAGGCGCGATCTACTTCGGCGCGGTGCAATACGTGACCGATCGCCTGCACTGGCTGCGTACCGTCGATGCCGACCAGAAGCATCTGCTGGCGATGACGAAGAGCATGAACTTCATCGACCTGGCTGGCGCGGAGATGTGGGAAGCCGAACTGAGCGAACGGCGCGCGGCCGGTGGCGACCTCTACTTCCATCGCCCACGTACGCAGGTGCTGGAAACGTGGAAGCAGACCGGATTCACCGCCAAGCTGGGCAGCGACCATATCTTCCCGACCAAGCGGCAGGCACTTCACACGATCATCGCGCGGCTATCGCCCGAAATCTGCGCGCAATGCCAGGCGCGCATCTTCGAGGAATGCGCACAGCGGCCCGGCGGCCCGGCAAGCCCGCAGGAACAGGACACCACCGTTCAGGCCGCGCCACGGCATGGCGAAACACTGGACACGGCGGATCCTGCCTGAATGGCAATGCAGACAACCAGACTTTGAAAAAACTGCTGAGAACTTCTCGAAAGGCGCCCTGAACCTTCTGGCGTCTGGCGCGCCGGCCGGCCTGCGGTGAAGCAGGGCCGAAGCCGGCGGGCGGAGGGTTGCTACCGTCGGCCGGCTTTCAGACCGGCGCCACGTGTGCCCGCTTGACCACGACCGGCTGGGGGACACCCTGCTCGATCAGTACCACGGCCGCGCGTTCGATCGTGTCACGACCGGCGCGGAACGCCTCTTCCAGCGACAGCACCTGATCGGCGCTGAAGCCTTCCCAGAGTGCTTCGCGTGTTACCACGCATGTCACTTGCTCACCATCGACAAGCGCGTGGAACAGCAAACCCTCGTTGTTGATGTCGTAGCGGTCTTGCTCCTGGAATTTGATTTCCATCATCACAGCCCTCCATATGCAAGTGGAAAAGAATCCTAACATGGCTTTGCGGAAATCGTCTTCGATCCCCTGCACGCCATCAGCAGAATAGGATTCGTCCCAATGACCGGCGGCGGGTACGGCAAGTTCCGTCACTTGTCGAATGTTTCGCCTCGTGACGCCGCCACCGCAACCGCGCAGCGTGCCATGCGTGTGTGTCAGTGTGATGTGCCGACCGGGCAGCCGATCGGTCAGCCGATCGGTCCGGTCACGCGGCAGCTTGCAGCGCGCATGCTTGGGGGCCGCCGGACCGATTTATTCCCGGCACGCATTTAGCGTTTGACAAAGCTGAAAATGCTGCTAGAATCTCGGTCTTCGTCGGGGCGTTAGCTCAGTTGGTAGAGCAGCGGACTCTTAATCCGTAGGTCGAGTGTTCGAGTCACTCACGCCCCACCAGACACAAGAAAGGCCGGAAGCAGCAATGCTTCCGGCCTTTTGCTTTCTGGCGATGCGCTTTCTGGCGATACCGCCACGCAAAGCCGAACCGCTCATCAAAGCGCCCACCCCTGCCGCATCAGACCCTGGCACTCTCGAACAGGACGCGCGCCAGCCGGCGATGGTCGGACAGCACGCCTGGCAGGTCTACCGTGCGCAACTGGCCGTCGCGCACGACCACGCGGCCGTTGATGATGCTGGTCGACACATTGGCCGGCGTACAGAACACCAGCGCCGCCACCGGGTCATGGCCACCGCCGGCAAAGCCTACGGCGGACATGTCGAACGACACGATGTCGGCCGACATGCCCGGCACGAGCGCGCCGATATCGTCGCGATTCAGCACCCGGGCACCGCCGAGCGTGGCAATCTCCAGCGCCTCGCGCGCACTCATCGCGGCGGGGCCGAACCCCACGCGCTGCAGCAGCATGGCCTGGCGCGCCTCGCCCAGCATGTGCGCGCCGTCGTTCGACGCGCTGCCATCGACCCCCAGCCCCACCGGCACGCCCGCATCGCGCATGCGCCGAATGGGCGCGATGCCCGACGCCAGCCGCATGTTCGAGCACGGGCAATGCGCCACGCCCGTGCCGGTGCGCGCAAACAGCGCCACGCCCTCGTCATCGAGTTTCACGCAGTGCGCGTGCCAGACATCGTGCCCCACCCAGCCCAGGTCCTCGGCGTATTGCGCCGGCGTCATGCCGAACTTCTCGCGCGAGTAGGCGATATCGTTGTCGTTCTCGGCCAGGTGCGTGTGCAGCGACACGCCATAGTGGCGCGCCATCGTCGCCGATTCGCGCATCAGGTCGCGCGACACCGAAAACGGCGAGCACGGCGCCAGCACCACGCGCAGCATCGCGTGGCGCGAGGCATCGTGGTACTGCTCCACCAGCCGCTGGCTGTCGCGCAGGATGTCGGCCTCGCGCTCGACCACCACGTCAGGCGGCAGGCCGCCCTGGCTGCGGCCCACGCTCATCGAGCCGCGCGCCGCGTGAAAGCGCATGCCGATCTGCCGCGCCGCGTCGATCGAATCGTCGAGCTTCGCGCCGTTCGGATACAGGTACAGGTGGTCGCTGGTGGTCGTGCAACCTGACAGCATCAGCTCGGCCATCGCCGTCTGCGTCGACACGCGGATCATCTCGGGTGTCAGGTGCGACCAGATCATGTACAGGTTGGTGAGCCAGCCAAACAGCTCGGCGTCCTGCGCCGCCGGCACGGCGCGCGTCAGGCTCTGGTACATGTGATGGTGCGTGTTGACCAGGCCGGGCATCACCACATGGCCGCGCATGTTCACCACTTCGGCACTGCCGTCGTCGATCATGCGGCGATAGGTCTCGGGCAGATCCGCGGTGGCGCCCACCCATTCGATGGCGGGGCCGTTGGCCACCAGGGCGCCGTCGGCGATCTCGCGGCGCTGGGCGTCCATGGTGACCAGTACGTCGGCGTGCTGGAGGATCAGGGTCATGGCAGTCGTGTATCCGGATTGGCAATGCCCGGAGTCTACGCATCGCCGGCACGCCACCCCAAGCGCAGAATTTCGCGCGGGGTGTCCACAATTTGTGGACAGACGGCTATCTGGCGGATTATCGGAACAGGCCTGCCAGCGTCTCGGCCATGGCGTCGGCCATCAAGCCCGCAGCGGGCGACAGCGGACTGCGGCCGCGCGCCACGAGCCGCAGCGTCTGGCGCTGCAGGCCGTTGTCGCGCAGCGGCACGAACACCACCGCGCCGCGCGCCCGCTCCTCCATCACATCGAGCGGATTCAGCAGCGCCACCCCGGCGCCCGTCGCCACCAGGCGCTGGATCAGCACCACCGAGGTGGATTCCACCACCGGCATCAACTCGATCGACTGGCGGGCAAAGGCATCGTCGACCAGCGCGCGGATGGACAGCGACGGCGCCGGCAGGATCAGCGGGTACCCGGCGCATTCGGCCAGCGTGGCCGAAGTCTGGGCTGCCAGCGGATGGCCGGGCGCCACCACGGCGCCGATCGACCAGTCGCGACTGGCCACCACGCGAAACGCCGCCACTTCCGGCAGGTCGTAACCAAGCCCCAGGTCGGCATCGCCCTGCTCCACCGCCGTGACGATGCCGCTGACCGGCAGGTCGGCCACGCGCACGACGATGCCCGGCTGATGCTGCCGGAAGTCATGCACCAGCGACGGCATCAACGCGCCGGCCAGCCCCGATGTGGTGGCAACGGTCACCATGCCGCGCCGCGCGCCCTTGATCTCCGCCACGCGCGCCTGCAGCGCCTCGTGTTCGCGCAGCGTCTGCCGGACATGCGCCAGCACGGCCTCACCCAGCGGCGTCAGGTGCAGTCGCTTGTGGATGCGGTCGAACAGCGGCGCACCAAGCTCGGCTTCGAGTTCAAGGATCTGGCGATTGATCGCCGTGGGCGCCACGTGCAGGGTTTCCGCCGCGCGCCGGATCGAACCACGGCGAACAACCTCGTCGAGATAGCGGAGAACGCGTGCATGCATGGGCGAAGGACGGAAAAGGGTCGGCTCGGGAATCTGCGCATTGTACGGCGCAGCAATTTCTTCAAAAAACTGTTGAAAGGGGCTTGCGCGATACAAACCCCCTTGCTACAATCTTTTTCTTCGTTGGGGCGTTAGCTCAGTTGGTAGAGCAGCGGACTCTTAATCCGTAGGTCGAGTGTTCGAGTCACTCACGCCCCACCAGCGAATTCCAGAAAAGCCCGAAGCTGTCCGCTTCGGGCTTTTTGCATTCCTGGCCCACACTTTGCCGGCCCGCCGCTTCCCGGCCAGAACCGCGCACGTCCGCTCCCGTACGGCCCCCAAGAGGTCTGACCTCCACGGGTTCCTCCCTATATCCCACGCCTCGCCTTTCGCGGTTGAATGCTCTTCGCCGCATATCACGGAACGCAGTTCCGTATTGCGGAACCCGAGTCCGTACCCGGGCAATACAAGCAATATGTTGGGAGGCATCTCTTGAAAGCTGTTCTGAAAGTGGGCGCTGCGGGCGCCCTCGCCGCATTGGGTCTGGTCGCAACCGCCGCACACGCGCAGTCGTATCCGACCAAGCCGATTCGCCTGATCGTGCCGTTCGCGGCAGGCGGCACCACCGATATCGTTGGCCGCGCCGTTTCCGACGCGCTGGGCCGCGAACTGGGTCAGCCGGTGGTGGTGGAGAACCGTGGCGGCGGCGGCGGTGCGATTGGTGCCGACGCGCTGGCCAAGTCCGCACCGGACGGCTACACGCTGGGCATTGCCACCGTCAGCACGATGGCCACCAACCCGGCCACGAACGCCAAGAACCCCTACGATCCGATCAAGGATTTCGCACCGATCACGAACCTCGTGAACGTGCCGAACGTGCTGACGGTGAACCCCAAGGTGCCGGCGAAGAACCTCAAGGAATTCGTCGCCCTGCTCAAGTCCAACCCCGGCAAGTACAGCTATGCGTCGGCCGGCAAGGGCAGCATCTCGCATCTGGACGGCGAACTGTTCAAGTACATCACCAAGACCGACATGGTCCACATCCCCTATCGTGGATCGGGCCCGGCACTGAACGACACGCTGGCCGGCCAGGTGAATGCTCAGTTCGACAACCTGCCGTCGTCGATGCCGTTCATCCAGAGCGACAAGCTGCGTGCGCTGGCCGTGGCCGCGCCCAAGCGCGTGGAAGGCCTGCCCAACGTGCCGACCTTCGCCGAGGAAGGCATGAAGGACATGAACAACATGGCCTGGTACGGCCTGGTGGCACCGGCAGGCACGCCGGCCGCGATCCTGACCAAGGTGCACGATGCCGCGGTCAAGGCACTGCAGGACCCGAACGTGAAGAAGCGCCTGCACGACGCCGGCGCCTACCCTGACGGCAATACGCAGCAGCAATATGCCGCGCAGATCAAGCGCGAACTGGAACTGCGCAAGAAGATTGCGACCGACCAGAACATCACGCTCGAATGACAGCGGGATGAAGGCTTGACAGTCACGTGACGTGCCCGTCGCCCGAGCGTTGTTACTACGACTCTGGCGGCAGGCCGTCACAAATAGCGGTACAGTGTGATTATCGATACAGGCATTTTCTACAAATTTCTGTTTTTGGCCGGCCGCACCGACCGGCCCTCACTCGAGAGGATAATGATGCTGAAGAAGACCGTACCGACGCTGATCGTTGCCGCCCTGACTGCCCTGGGCGCCGTGCAGCTGGCCCACGCCCAGAAGAACTACACGGATGGCGGCGATCTCTACAGCGGCAGCCACACCAAGAACAAGGCAAATCCGAACCAGAATCCGGCCAAGTCCGGCAAGTTCGATCCGTACACCGATGGCGCCAAGAAATCGACGCGCGCCGACCTGGCCCCGAACAAGAAGGCTGACCCGTACACCGACGGCGCCAAGTCCGGCAAGCCGGACCCGTACCTGGACGGCGCGAAGAGCGGCAAGCCCGATCCGTACCTGGACGGCGCAAAGTCCGGCAAGGCCGATCCGTACACCGACGGCGCCAAGAAGCAGTAACCTCCAGCAAGATGATCGGCGGCGAGCGGACAACCCGCTGCCACCGCCTCGAGGCCCCTGCCACTCGCGCAGGGGCTTTTTCATTTGCACAGGATGGCACGTCCCTGCCTGCTCATCAGACGTCAGACCCCGGTCTGCCCTGCAGCGTCAAGCGACAACGAAGCCGCCTCAGCCAGGGCTCAGCCAAAAGACTGACTAGGACATACCCGAGCTGTCACGCAAATGTCCCAACATTGCTGATAGTGTTCCTCCCTACCGATTTTCAATGAAGAGCGACCGGCCCGAACGAGAGGCAGGCGCCAGCCGTCCGGGCCGGCCAAGCACCGGCCCAAGAAGTGTCCAGGCGGCAAGAAAACCCTGTTATGGGAGACCTGAGCAAATGCAGCCCAAAGCACTCGAAGTTCACGAGCCTGTCGTGCTCTCGCTTGTCGACGCCGTCACCGCATGGCAAAGCGCCCTGGAACAGACGCTAAGTGTCTCCGGGCTGTCCTATCCGAAATGGCTGCTGCTGCGCGCCATCCGCGCCGGCGAATTTACCCGCGGCCAACCGTGCCAGGGCGCGATCTTCCTCGACGTGCCCCAGACCGAGCGGCTGTTGCGCGAACTCCATGCCGATGGCTGGCTGGAGTTCCCCAGCGACGGCACGCCGCAGATCGCATTCGAAGCCTGTCCGCGCCTGGAGCGCGCGGCGCTGGCCGTGCGTGCGCTGCATTCGGTCTCGATCTCGCATCTGGCGCCGGCGGAACGCACCGCGTTGACCAGTCTGCTGCATCGCATGACCGCCACGCTGGACCATCACGCCGAACGCCACAGCCGCCAGACCGCCCGCAACACCGCCGAGTTATCGCTGGTGGTCGCCGAGCACGCCAGCCGCGCCGCACAACACGCGCTGGCCGCCTGACCCGTGCCGGGGCTTCGGCCCTGCGCCCGCCGGCCACGATCCTGACGCCCCGCCCTGCGGGGCGTCGTCGTTTTGTCGCCCCGGCCTCGTAAATCTTTCCTACAGTGTGAGCATGCACCGGCACACCACCGAGAACAGCGAGGAGAGGCCATGCCCCCCGAGAACGAAGAAAAGGTTGCGCAACTGCTCGATGACCTGGTTGCATTCGCGCGTGAACGCCTGCCCGCGGCCACGTTTGCCATCGTCGAGCCATTGTTCCGGCATTACTACGACCTGGCCGATGCCGAAGACCTGCTGGCGCGCGACGTGGCGGATCTGTACGGCGCCGTGATGGCGCACTGGCAGACAGCCCAGAAGTTCGTCCCGGGTGCCGCGCGACTGCGCGTGTACAACCCCAACCTGGAAGAACACGGCTGGCATTCCGACCATACGATCATCGAGATCGTGAACGACGACATGCCGTTCCTGGTGGACTCCGTGACGATGGAGATCAACCGTCACGGCCTGACCCTGCATTCGGCCATCCACCCGGTATTCCGCGTCTGCCGCGACGCACGCGGCGCGATCGAGAGCATCGGCCTGGGCGGCACCGAAGCCAGCACCGATCGTTGCCGGCTCGAATCGTTCATCCATTTCGAAGTGGATCGAACCGGCGAGGCCACCCGGCTCGACGCACTGCGCGTGGGCATCGGCGCCGCGCTTGGCGATGTGCGCGCGGCCGTGGAAGACTGGCCGCGCATGCGCCAGATCGCCCAGGAAACCGTGGCCGGCATGGCCCACGCGGCCGATGCGGGCACGCCGGAGTCGACCGAGGCGCGGGCGTTCCTGGAATGGATGCTCGACGACCATTTCACGTTCCTGGGCCAGCGCGACTATGAACTGGTGTCGCGTGACGGCCAGTACTTCCTGCGCGGTGTGGCGGGCTCGGGCGCGGGCATCCTGCGCGAGGCGCTGCGCGACCCGGGCACGGACGATGTCACCCCCCTGCCGCCCGCCGCACGTGCCATCATCGAAGGCGCATCGCCGATCTTCATCACCAAGGCCAACTCGCGATCCACCGTGCATCGGCCCGGTTATCTCGACTACGTGGGCGTGAAGCTGCTCGACGCCCATGGCAACCTGTTCGGCGAGCGCCGCTACGTGGGCCTGTATACGTCCACGGCCTACATGGTCAGTACCAGCGAGATTCCGCTGGTGCGCCGCAAGTGCGCCAATATCCTGCAGCGGGCCGGCTTCCTGACCAAGGGCCACCTGTACAAGTCGCTGGTGACGATCCTGGAGCAGTATCCGCGCGACGAACTGTTCCAGGCCGACGAGGACGAACTGTTCGACATCACGCTGGGCATCCTGCGCCTGCAGGAACACCAGCGTACGCGGCTGTTCGTGCGGCGCGACCGCTTCGACCGCTTTATCTCGTGCCTGGTTTTCGTGCCGCGCGACAAGTACAACACCGACCTGCGCCAGCGCATCCAGAAGCTGCTGGTGCAGTCGTTCAACGGCACCAGTTGCGAGTTCACGCCGCAGCTGTCGGAATCGCCGCTGGCGCGCATCCAGCTGACGGTACGCGGCCAACCGGGCACGATGCCCGAGGTGGACACGCGCGAGCTGGAAGAAAAGATCGTGCAGGCCACGCGCCGCTGGCAGGACGACCTGGCGCAGGCGCTGCACGACAGCCGCGGCGAGGAACAGGGCAACCGGCTGCTGCGCCGCTACGGCGACTCGTTCCCGGCCGGCTTTCGTGAAGACTACGCCGCCCGCACCGCCGTGCGCGATATCGAGCTGATGGAACACGCGCGCCAGCATCCCAGCAAGCTCGCGATGAACCTGTACCGGCCGATCGAGGCGCCATCGGGCGTGTTCCGCTTCAAGGTGTACCGCGCCGGCGAACCCATCGCGCTGTCGCTGAGCCTGCCGATGCTGGAACACCTGGGCGTGCGCGTGGACGAAGAGCGCCCCTACCTGATCGAGCCCGACGGCTGCGAGCCGGTGTGGATTCACGACTTCGGGCTCGAAATCGTGGCCGACCCCGACGGCAAGCCGCTGGACATCGATATCGAGAAGATCAAGCCGCTGTTCGAGGATGCCTTCGCGCGCGCCTGGAATGGCGAGATCGAGAACGACGACTTCAACCGGCTGGTGCTGCGCGCGGGCCTGGCCGCGCGCGACGTGACCATCCTGCGCGCCTACACCAAGTACCTGCGCCAGGTGGGCTCCACGTTCAGCAATGCGTATATCGAACGGGCGCTGACGGCCAATCCCAACATCGCGTCGATGCTGGTGTCGCTGTTCCTGGCGCGCTTCGACCCGGCCACGGCGGCCGCGCCCGCCCCCGATCATGCCGAAAAGACCGACGACCCGCGCACCCGCAAGTGGCTGGCCGACATCGATGCCGCGCTCGACCAGGTGCCCAACCTGGACGAGGACCGCATCCTGCGGCTGTTCCTGAACCTGATCGACGCCACGGTGCGCACCAACTATTTCCATCGCGGTACGGACGGGCAGCCGCGCCCGTACGTGTCGTTCAAGTTCAATCCGGCGCTGGTGCAGGGCCTGCCCGAGCCGCGCCCGATGTTCGAGATCTGGGTCTACTCGCCGCGCGTCGAAGGCGTGCACCTGCGCGGCGGGCGGGTGGCACGCGGCGGCCTGCGCTGGTCGGACCGCCGCGAGGACTTCCGTACCGAGGTGCTGGGCCTGATGAAGGCCCAGATGGTCAAGAACACCGTGATCGTGCCGGTGGGCTCCAAGGGCGGCTTCGTGGTCAAGCGCCCGCCGCCGGCCACCGATCGCGATGCCTTCCTGGCCGAAGGCGTGGCCTGCTACCAGACCTTCCTGCGCGGCCTGCTGGACCTGACCGACAACCTGGTATCGGGCCAGCCGGTGCCGCCGCCCGACGTGGTGCGCCACGACGAGAACGACCCCTACCTGGTGGTGGCGGCCGACAAGGGCACAGCCACGTTCTCGGACTATGCCAACGCCATTTCGGCCGAATACGGCTTCTGGCTCGACGACGCCTTCGCGTCGGGCGGCTCGGTGGGCTATGACCACAAGAAGATGGGCATCACGGCACGCGGCGCGTGGGAAAGCGTCAAGCGGCACTTCCGCGAAATGGGCGTCGATATCCAGAGCACGCCGTTCACCGTGGTGGGCGTGGGCGATATGTCCGGCGACGTGTTCGGCAATGGCATGCTGCTGTCGCCCCATATCAAGCTGCTGGCCGCGTTCGACCATCGGCATATCTTCCTGGACCCGGACCCCGATTGCGCGAAGGCCCTGGCCGAGCGCCAGCGCCTGTTCGACCTGCCCCGCTCCAGCTGGGCCGACTACGACAAGGCGCTGATATCGGCCGGCGGCGGCGTGTTCCCGCGCACGGCCAAGACGATCGCGCTGTCGCCGCAGGTGCAGGCCGCGCTGGGCATCCAGGCGTCGGCGCTGTCGCCGAACGAACTGATGCACGCGATCCTGACCGCGCCGGTGGACCTGCTCTACAACGGCGGCATCGGCACCTACGTCAAGGCCAGCACCGAGACGCACCTGCAGGCCGGCGACCGGTCCAACGACGCGATCCGCGTGAACGGCAACGAGCTGCGCTGCAAGGTGGTGGGCGAAGGCGGCAACCTGGGCTTCACGCAACTGGGCCGCATCGAATTCGCGCGCAATGGCGGCCGCATCAATACCGATGCCATCGACAACTCGGCCGGCGTCGATTGCTCCGACCACGAGGTCAACATCAAGATCCTGCTCGGCCTGGTGGTGGCCGATGGCGAGATGACCGGCAAGCAGCGCAACAAGCTGCTGGCCGAGATGACCGACGAGGTGGGCCGGCTGGTGCTGGAGGACAACTACTACCAGACCCAGGCGCTGTCGGTGGCGGGGCGCGAGGCGCCGGTGCTGGTCGATGCCGAGGGCCGGCTGATCCGATGGCTGGAGCGCGCGGGCCGCCTCAACCGTCCGCTGGAATTCCTGCCGTCCGACACCGACATCGCCGAACGCAAGTCGCTGGGCCAGGGCCTGACATCGCCCGAGCGCGCGGTGCTGCTGGCCTACAGCAAGATGTGGCTCTACGACGAACTGCTGGTGTCCGACCTGCCCGAAGACCCACTGGTGGCGGGCCTGCTGATCGACTACTTCCCGAAGCCGCTGCAACAGCAGCATGCGGCGGCCATGCAGCGACACCCGCTGCGGCGCGAGATCCTGGCCACGCACCTGACCAACATGCTGGTGAACCGCATCGGCGCCACCTTCGTCCATCGGCTGATGGAAGAAACCGACGCCCGGCCCGCCGACATCGTGCGCGCCTGCCTGCTGGCGCGCGACGTATTCGGGCTGACCGGGCTGTGGCAACGCATCGACGCCCTGGACAACCGCGTGGACGATGCCATCCAGGCGCGCATGTTCGGCGCGCTGGGCCGGCTGCTGGAACGCGCGACGCTATGGTTCGTGCGCTACCTGCGGGGCGGTGGCACCGTCGAGCCGGGGGCAACCCGTTTCGTGGAGGCCGCGCAGTGGCTGACGCCGCAACTGGCCGTGCTGCTGCCGCCCGAGACGTCGCAGGCCATGGCCGATGCGGCCCTGTCGCTGACCGAGGCGGGTGTCGACGACGACCTGGCCCTGCGCGTGGCGGCCAGCGACAACGCTGCCGCCGCACTGGACATTGCCGAAGTGGCCGGGGCCTGCCAACGCAGCCTGGGCGCGGTGGCGGCGGTCTACTTCGCGCTCGACACCGAACTCAACTTCGGCTGGCTGCGCGAACGCGCGCTGTCGCTGCCGGCCGATACGCACTGGGACCTGCTCGCGCGCACCACTACGCTGGAAGACCTGGGCCGGCTCAAGCGCGCGCTGACCACCAGCGTGCTGGCGCAGGCCCGGGACAGCGACGATGCGGCGGCAATGATCCATAGCTGGCGGGCCAGCCGCCAGGTGGCGCTGGACCGCTACGCGCAGATGCTGACCGACCAGCGCGCGTCGGGTGTGTCGGGCGCGGCGGCACTGTCGATGCTGTCGGTGGCGGTCAGGGAGATCGGCCTGCTGGAACGTGCCTGACGCGGGCGCACGCGTTGACCCGCACCGCAAATGGAAACGGCCCGCGCTTGGCGGGCCGGAAGATGGGGTGGTCAAACAGTCGTATGAACGGTCGTATGAACCGTCGTATGAAGGGAAGGGTCCGGTGCGGCGGCTTCAGTCGTCGTCGATCACGTCGTCGTCGTCCATGTCCCGCAGCGGCGGCGCGTCGTCGCCATCATCGGTCAGATCGTCGTCCGCCCCGTCGCCACGCGCACGGAATTCAAGCCCCAGGCGCAGGAACAGGTCGAACGCATCGGCCAGCATATGCTTCTGGCGCGGCAGCAGGCTCGCATACGGCATGTCGTAGATCGACTGATGCGTGCCGCGCGCCCCCTTGAGGCCGCGGTCTCGTGCGATGTCAGACAGCAGCGCGGCAAAGCCCGAGAGATCCTGCGCGGCCAGCGCGGTGTTCAGCACTCTGGCAATGACCTGTGGGGATGCACCCGACCATCCAATGATTTCGGCATTGGAGGCGGCATCGTGAGAGATATCGCTAATGTCCATGGGTGTCTTAACGGTACGAGACCGCGCCGCCTTGAGGAGGCATCGCTATCGCGATGGAAGGCCCCCCTCTTGCGCGGCGCAATCAGTGCCGTTTTCCACGGTGAGGCGCCGGCCTGGACAGACGCTCCGGCGCGGCGGCGGCGGGAGCGCGAGGAACCTGGCGGTATCCTGGCGCGCCGTCCGGCCCTCTGCGGGCCTCCAGGTGATTGCGCGCGCCACATAGCGGGCAGCGAAACAGCGGGCCCTGCCCTTCGTTCCGGATCTCCACCTCGTCGGGCGACCACTGTGCGCCGCAAGGCTGGTTCTGGCAGACAAACATCATGAACTCCAAATGAAGCGAGTCATCGTATCACGCAGCCATCGCGCGTCACACCGCGCATCCGCATGATTCACGCCCCACGTCGGCGGGATGGCGTGACTGGCCTAGCCATTGTTCTGCACCCAGTGGCGTGCCCATGCCCCGGCAGCCAGCCGCGCTTCGGCCGCGGTCAGGAACGTGGCCGGCGGACCGCCCGCTTCCTGCACCACGGCCCCGGCCTCCCAGATATCGCACCACGCGCGATAACGCTCCGGCGCCAGGGCCTGCCAGAACAGATGCACGACAAACCCACGGTACTCGAACATGTCGGACCCACCGTCGGTCTGGTGCGAGGCGGCCACCGAAGGTACCGGCCCGGCAGCGGCTCCGGCCGGCGCTTCGGCATCACCGGCATCGGCCGGGCCCGGCGTTCCGCCTGGCAACCTGTCGTGCCGCGCGCGCTGAACGCCCAGCCATGCACATATGCCCGCCGTGATGGCCCCCGTCAGCAATCCCGCAGCAAACCAGCACGTCCTGCTTTCCCTTTCCAACATCCGCAGCCTCCCGCTTCGAGACGTTTCTCCGATGTCGAGAGACGCCGGAAGATCGGAGGTTCCTGCATTGCAGGTTATACCAATCTGGCGATGGGGCAGGATCGCGGCCGTGGATGTGCCCCGGCGCAATGCGGTGTCGCCGAAGCAAGACTTTTCTGAATCCGAGATCGGCCGCGAAAATTGAGAATCAGGCACGTGCAGCCGGGCAGCAAGGCCGCTATACTACTGTATGTTTATACAGTATTCGATTCGCCGCACCGACGACCATCATGCCCGCCTACCAAGCCGCTTCGATCCTGCTGGAAGCCCATTACTTCGGCGACGACGCCGAGTTGCTGCGCCTGCCTTGTGACAGCGTCACCGTGCAGGGCGGCGCCATTGTTGTCGATGGCCTGGAAACCCGTTTCCTGCGCGGCCTGCGCTGGACGCCCGACTACCTGTCGTTCGAGGCCGGCGGCGACCATCATCGGTACCCGGTCAGCCGGCCGGCGGTGGTGGGGCCGCAGGCCGCCCGCTTCGCGCTGCTATAGGTGGCCGGGCTGGGGGCGTCCCCTGGCGTCGCCGGGCATCAGCGCCGCAAGGCCTCGCCGCCCGCATAGCGCCCCCGGCTACCCAGCATGCGCTCGATGCGCAGCAACTGGTTGTACTTGGCCGTACGATCCGCGCGCGACAACGACCCGGTCTTGATCTGCCCGCAGCGCGTGGCCACGGCCAGGTCGGCAATCGTGACATCCTCGGTCTCGCCCGAGCGATGCGACATCACCGCGGCATAGCCATGGCCATGGGCAACGCGTACCGTCGCCAGCATTTCGCTGAGGGTGCCGATCTGGTTGGGCTTGACCAGAATGGCGTTGGCGATATGCCGATCCACGCCTTCGCGCAGCAGCGTGGGATGGGTGCAGAACACATCGTCGCCCACCAGCTGGCAACGCTGGCCCAGCCGCTGCGTCAGCAACTGCCAGCCTTCCGCATCGTCCTCGGCCATGCCGTCTTCGATCGACACGATCGGGTAGCGCGTTGCCAGTCCGACCAGATAGTCCACCTGCTCGACGCGCGAACGCGTGACGCCTTCGCCTGGGTAACAATACTGCCCGTCCGCGTACAGCTCGCTTGCGGCGGGGTCCAGGGCCAGCGCGATGTCCTGCCCCGCCCGGTATCCGGCGCGCCCAATCGCTTCGACCAGGAAGTCCAGTGCCGATTCGGCTGTGCGCAGCGCAGGCGCGAAGCCGCCCTCGTCGCCCACGTTCGTGTTGTGGCCGTCGGCCTTGAGCAGGCCGCGCAGCGTATGGAATACCTCGGCACTGCCGCGCACCGCATCGGTAAATGTGGCCGCGCCCACCGGGGCAATCATAAATTCCTGAAAATCGAGCGCGTTATCGGCATGCGCGCCGCCATTGATCACGTTGATCAACGGCAGCGGCAACAGCGTGGCGCGGTCGCCGCCAAGGCTGGCGAACAGCGGCTGACGCCTCGAAGAGGCCGCGGCACGCGCCACGGCCAGTGACACGCCAAGCATGGCGTTGGCGCCGAGCCGGCTTTTGTCGGGCGTGCCATCGACGTCGATCATGATGGTGTCGACCTGCGCCTGTTCCAGGGCGTCGCATTCCCGCAGGGCGTCGCGCAGGGTGGTGTCGACCCCCCGCACGGCCCGCGACACGCCCCGCCCCAGAAAACGGCGCGGATCGCCATCGCGCAGTTCCAGCGCCTCGCGCGCGCCGGTGGACGCCCCCGACGGCACGATGGCGCGGCCGCTTGCGCCATCGTCCAGCGTCACTTCCACTTCGACGGTCGGGTTGCCCCGGCTGTCCAGCACCTCCAGTCCCGCCACCGCCACGATTCGCGCCATGCCAACTTCCCCCAGTGAGATTTCGTGAAAAAAATATCGATGGATGGATCGTAGACACCTTCCTGCCCGGCGAATATCGCGTTATTTTCTTCAATTCGTCAGTTTTTCTCACAGAGCCACCATGCGCACCCTGCCCCCGATGTCCACGCTGCGCGCGTTCGAGGCCACGGCCCGCACGGGTTCCGTCACGCGCGCCGCCGAGGAACTGTGCCGCACCCATGGCGCGGTCAGCCGGCAGTTGCGGCTGTTGCAGGAGCATGCGGGCGTCGAACTGTTCGAGCGTGACGGCACCGGCGTACGGCTCAACGACCATGGCCGTGCGTTCTACGATGTGGTGCGCGCGGTGTTCGACCAGCTGGAGCAAGGCTACGACCGCGTTCTGGACCAGTCGCGCGGTCCTACACTGCATGTGGCCTGCAGCGCGACGTTCGCGATGCGCTGGCTGGTGCCTGAACTGGCGGATTTTTATCGCGTCCGGCCCGATATCCGGATCCGGCTGTCGATGACTTCCGCGCGCGAGATGCGCACCGAAGGCGCCGATGTGGTGATCGCGTGGGATCTATCGTCGTACCCGGCCGCCGATCGGCAGCGTGCGATGCCGCTGGCCCCAGTCCTGTTCGGCCCGGTTTGCACGCCGGCCCACGCCAGGCAGATCGCCACGGGCGTGCGGATCACCCACGATTTCACGTCGAGCGCATGGGATCAATGGGAAGCCAAGACCGGCAAGCGTATCGCGCCCCATGGCGGGCTCACGTTCCCGCACACTCATCTGTGCATCCAGGCGGCGCTGGCGGGGCTGGGCGTGGCGCTGGTGGAGCAGCGGCTGATTCGCGGCGAACTGGATGCGGGCGCGCTGGTGGCGCCGTATGGCTTCACGGCGTTCGACGGCGGGCTGATGGCAGTGCCGGCCGAGCGTCAGATCCGCGCCGGCGTTCACGCCGATATCGCGGCATTCGTCGGCTGGCTAAGGGTACGCTTGGGCGGCCAGATCGTGGAGGGGCCGGATGGCGGTCACAGGCTGCCCCTGCCATGACGAAGGAAAGGCCCGCCAAGGGCTGCCGGACATCCCATGCCAGCCCTGACCGCTAGCGCGCCGCCGCCCGCAGCGCAAACGTCAGCGTCGTACCGCCCTGCCGGTCC
The DNA here is from genome assembly GCF_057798875.1 of Cupriavidus sp. 94F1. Taxonomy (NCBI): domain Bacteria; kingdom Pseudomonadati; phylum Pseudomonadota; class Betaproteobacteria; order Burkholderiales; family Burkholderiaceae; genus Cupriavidus; species Cupriavidus sp. 94F1. The sequence continues at coordinate 17,637 of NZ_JBYOJT010000006.1, read as the reverse complement.
ACCAGCTTCACCTGACTGCCATTCAACTGCAGCATGCGCTGCACGATCAGCAAGCCCAGGCCGCCGCCCCGATGCGCGCCGCCCGACGGAAACGGCCGCTGGAAGATCGACTCGCGCAGTGCCGGCGGAATGCCCGGCCCCGTATCGCTGACGGTAACCGCCACCCTGCCGTCCTGGCTGGCCAGGTCGATTTCCACCGTACCGCCGGCCGGCGTGTGCCGGATCGCGTTGTCCAGCAGATTGGTCAGCACCCGTTCGATCATGCCCAGGTCGGCCGACACGGCCGGCAGCGCGGGGGGCACCCCGGCGCGCAGTTGCAGGTGCTTGGCCTCGGCGGGCAAGGCAAATTTTTCGAGCACGTCCTGCGTCAGGTCAGCCATCGAAAAATCCTCGGGTACGGCCTGCACCATGCCATGCTCCAGCCGCGCCAGCTCGAACAGCGCCTGCGCCAGGCCGCCGACCTTGGCGCTCTGCGCCAGCGCAATCGCCAGATAGCGCTGGCGTTCGTCCGCGCTCAGGCTGTCGGCCTTCACCGACAAGGTTTCCAGGTAGCCGTGCAACGACGTCAGCGGCGTGCGCAGATCGTGCGAGATATTGGCCACCATCTCGCGCCGCTCCTGATCCTGCTGCTTGAGCGCGCGCCACTGGCTGTCGATGCGGTCCGACATCTGGCGAAACGCCGATTCCAGCGCCGCCATTTCGTCGCGCGGCACGGGCTCTGCCGGCGTCGCCTGCGGGTTGCCGGCGGTGTAGGCATCGCCGGAATCGAACTGCCGGATTTCGTTGGTCAGCCGGCGCAGCGGCCGGGTGATCAGCGCAAACGCCACCAGGCCGGCGATCAGGCCCAGCGAGGCCACCAGCGCCATCGACCACAATGTGGTGCGCATGACCGAATCCTGCGACGCCCGCGCGGCCAGCCGGTCGTGCGTCTCGCCCATCAGCACCACATAGATATAGCCGCCCTGCCGCAACGGCGCGGCGCTGAACACCTTGCGCCCGGAGGCGCTGCGCGGGTCGTCGCCCAGGATCGGCAGCGCGCCGCCGTCGATCAGCTTCCTTATCGGCGCCAGATCGACCCGATCGCGGATCAGGTGGCCGCTGGGCGCATCGTGGCCGCGAATATGGCCCTGGTCGTCCAGCAGATAGACCTCCACGCTCGGGTTCACCACCATCAGTTGACCGAACAGCTGGCGTAGCGCCTGCGGCGCAATGGCACTCTGGTCCTCCAGCAAGGCATTGCGCGCGATGTAGGCGGCCAGGCCGCGCGACAGGCTCTGGATCACCTCTTTCTCGTGCATCGCGTTGGCGCGCACCTGCAGCCAGGCCGACGCCCCGCAGCAGGCCAGCAGCAGCGCCGCGAACACGGCGGACAGGCGCTGGGTCAGCGACAGCTTCACGATGGCTCCCCTTCTTCCCCCAATGGCGCGGCTGCCGGGTCGGCCACGAAACGGTAACCCCGGCGCCAGACCGTCAGGATGCGCATTGGCCGCGCAGGATCCGCCTCGATCTTGGTGCGCAGCCGGTTGATATGCGTGTTCACGGTGTGTTCGTAGCCTTCGTGCTGATAGCCCCAGACCGCGTTGAGCAGGTCCATGCGCGAGAACACCTTGTCGGGATGGCGCGCGAAGAAGTACAGCAGGTCGAACTCGCGCGGCGTGAGATCGAGCCGCCGGCCGTCCACCGAGGCCTGGCGCGCCAGCGGGTCGATGGCCAGGCCCGCCAGTTCCAGGCTGCCGGCATCGGCACGCACATCGCGGGCCATCGCCTCCACGCGCCGCAGCAGCGCCTTGACACGTGCCACCAGTTCCAGCACCGAGAACGGCTTGGCCAGGTAGTCGTCGGCGCCCAGTTCCAGGCCCAGGATGCGGTGCACCTCGCTGGACCGCGCGCTGGTGATGATGATCGGCGTGTAGCGCGTCATCGCGCGCGCCCGCCGGCAGATTTCCAACCCGTCCACGCCGGGCAGCATCAGGTCCAGCACCAGCGCGTCCCAGCCACCCTGCTCCAGCAGGCGCAGGCCTTCGGCGCCGTCGGCACTGTGGACGACCTCGTAGCGTTCGTCGCGCAGATGCATGGCCAGCACGTTGGCAATGCCGGCATCGTCTTCGACCAGCAGGATCCGTTTCGGGTGTTCCATGTTGTACCGGGTGGGCAGGGGCGCGGGAAAGATCGGGAGATCGGGAGTCAAGAAATCGGCAATGTGTCGCTATTGTGCAGAAATCCGCCCGAGGCAGTTATCACGAATTGTTTAAGGTTCGGCGAGGACTCCGATACGCCCCGTTGCCTACCATCCGATCACCCCTTCCCGAGCACGGAGTCCACCATGCGCATCACCCGACGCTTTCTGCTGTCCGGCGGCACCCTGACCGCCGCGGTGGCCGCCCTGGGCGGCTGGCGCCTGCTGGCTGGCCCGGCCAGCGCCGGCACTGGCCCGCAGGCCCCCGAGACATTCGAAGTGACCATGAGCGACGCGGACTGGCGCAAGAAGCTGACCGCTGCCCAGTACAACGTGCTGCGGCAGGAAGGCACGGAACGGCCGTTCAGCAGCCCGCTCAACGACGAGCACCGCAAGGGCGTGTTTGCCTGCGCGGGATGCCAGCTCGACCTGTTCTCGTCGCATACCAAGTTCGACAGCGGCACCGGCTGGCCCAGCTTCTGGGCCCCACTGGCCAATGCGGTGGGCACCACCCAGGACGTGACGTTCGGGATGATTCGCACCGCCGTGCATTGCCGCCGCTGCGGCGGTCACCTGGGCCATGTCTTCGATGACGGCCCCAAGCCCACCGGCCTGCGCTACTGCATGAACGGCGTGGCGATGACCTTCCGGCCGGCGGCCGCCTGACTGACCGGCCGACACCCCTGGCCACTGACCACGAGCACTACGCCATGCTGCTGCTGATACTTGCCTACCTGGGCGGGGTCCTGACGATCCTGAGCCCCTGCATCCTGCCCGTCCTGCCCTTCGTCTTCGCGCGGGCCGACCAGCCGTTCGTGCGCAGCGGGCTGCCCCTGCTGGCCGGCATGGGCATCACGTTCGCCGGCGTGGCCACGCTGGCCGCCGTGGGCGGCGGCTGGGTGGCGCAGGCCAATGAACTCGGCCGCTGGCTGGCCATCGCACTATTAGCCGTGTTCGGCGTGACGCTGCTGCTGCCGAGCCTGGCCGAACGGCTGACCCAGCCGCTGGTGCGTGCCGGCAGCCGCCTGACAAACTTCGCCCAGGCCGACGGACGCCCGGCCAGCCCGGCGTCGTCGTTCCTGCTCGGCATCGCCACCGGCCTGCTCTGGGCGCCCTGCGCGGGACCGATCCTGGGCCTGGTGCTGACAGGCGCCGCCCTGCAAGGGGCCAGCATCGGCACCACCCTGCTGCTGCTCGCCTATGCCGCCGGGGCCGCCACCTCGCTGGCCGTGGCACTGCTGGTGGGCGGCCGCGTGTTCGCCGCCATGAAGCGGTCGCTCGGCGCGGGCGAATGGATCCGGCGCGGCATCGGCGCCGCCATGCTTGTGGGTGTGGGCGCCATCGCGCTCGGGCTCGATACCGGCATCCTCACGCGCATTTCCACGGTGGCCACCGGCGGGCTGGAACAGCGGCTGGTCGATGCGTTCGCGGGCCGCAAGGACGCCGGCAACGGCGGTGGCGGCGCGATGATGATGCAGGCCAAGCCCCAGGCGATGGCACAGAACACCATGGCGATGTCGGCCACGCCCGAGGCATCCGGCGGGTCGATGATGATGCGCGCCGCGGCCGGCCCCGCATCGGATCTGCCGGTCGAAGGCAAGTTTCCCGGTGTCGATGGCGCGGTGGCGTGGCTGAATTCGCCGCCGCTCACGGCAGAGGCCCTGCGTGGCAAGGTCGTGCTGGTCGATTTCTGGACGTATTCGTGCATCAACTGCCTGCGCTCGCTGCCGTACGTGAAGGCATGGGCGGAGAAGTATCGCGACCAGGGGCTGGTGGTGATCGGCGTGCATGCGCCCGAGTTCGCCTTCGAGCGCAATGTCGACAACGTCCGCAAGGCCGCGAAGGACCTGGGCGTGACCTACCCGGTCGCGATCGACAACAACTACGCCATCTGGCGCGCGTTCCAGAACAACTACTGGCCGGCGCATTACTTCATCGACGCCCAGGGACGCGTGCGCTTCCACCATTTCGGCGAAGGCGACTATGCCAAGTCAGAAGCCGTGATCCGGCAACTGCTGGCCGAAGCCGGCCACACGGACGTGACCAAGGTCGCGACGACCGGCGGCACCGCCATGCAGGGTGTGGAGATGCCCGCCGACAACGACACGATGCGCTCGGCGGAAACCTACGTCGGCTATGCGCGCGCCGAGCACTTCGTGTCGCCCGGCGGCGCGCAGCAGGACCAGACCCGGGACTACACCACCCCGGCCAGTCTCTCGCTCAACGAATGGGGTCTGGCTGGCGGCTGGAAGGTGGGGCAGGAACAGGCATCGCTGGAACGTGCCAACGGGCGCATCGTCTACCGCTTCCATGCCCGCGACCTGCATCTTGTGCTGGGCCCCGGTACGGACGGCAAGCCGGTGCGCTTTCGCGTGACGATCGATGGCCACGCTCCAGGCGCCTCCCACGGCACCGACGTGGCAGCCGATGGCAGCGGCAAGGTCACCGGCCAGCGGCTGTACCAGCTTGTGCGGCAGCGCGGCGACATCCGCGATCGCACGTTCACCATCGAATTCCTTGACGCCGGCGTGCAGGCCTACGCCTTCACGTTCGGCTGATCCATCCATTTCGGAGAAAGCAGATCATGAAACCCACCGCCATCCTGCAACACTGGACCCGCCCCACCGCACTCAAGCTCACCGGCCTGGCCTTGCTGGCAGCCGTGGCGGTAACGTGGAAGCTGCCTGCCGTCTCGGCGGAAGCCGCGGTGAAGATTCCCGCGCCAACGGTCGACGAGAAACCGGGCACCAGCCACAGCGAAACCGCGGTATTCGCCGGCGGCTGCTTCTGGGGTGTGCAAGGCGTGTTTCAGCATGTCCGCGGCGTGACACGGGTGGTGTCCGGTTACGCCGGCGGCGCCGCGGGCACTGCGCAATATGAGCAAGTCGGCACCGGGATGACGGGCCATGCGGAATCCGTCGAGATCCGCTACGACCCGACCCAAATCAGCTATGGCAAGCTGCTGCAGGTCTTCTTCTCCGTCGCCCACGATCCGACACAACTGAATCGTCAGGGACCGGACTACGGCACACAGTACCGTTCGGCGATCTTCCCGCTCTCGCCCGAGCAACGCTCGGTGGCATCGTCCTACATCACGCAGCTCGGCGCGGCCAAGTCATTCAAGGCGCCGATCGTGACGCGTGTCGAGGACTACAAGGGGTTCTATCCCGCCGAGCCCTACCATCAGGACTTTCTGGCCAACAACCCGAACTATCCATACATCGTCATCAATGACCTGCCAAAGATCGGCAACCTGAAGACGATGTTTCCGGACGTGTACCGGAATGAACCGATGCTGGTGTCCAAGGGGAAATAACGGATGCCACTCAGCCCATCACCTTGACCACCGACGTCAGAAACCAGCCTGCCGCCAGGCAGGCTCCCACCCATCCAGAGCCGATCAGAAGTATGTCTCGCCACGTCATTCGTCGATGTTTCGCCAGTACAAACTGCATTGACACAATGAGCACAGGCTAGACCATCACAGGACCAAGACACATGTCTGAAATGTAAGGAAGCGTTGCAGCAATTCACCTCGGCACGCTGCAAGCGCTCTCCGCTCCACTCCTCACTGTCCACGCTCTCCTCCCTCCTCTCCCGAACAGTTCCGCCTTACGGGTTCCCCATTCGGGTGGCTTCAGATTTCCACATGGTCAGTATTCAAATCCGGAAAATCGCCTGATTTTCTTGATTATCCAGATTTTCCTCATTTTCAGTAGCGAACCGCCCTTGCTGGCATCGCCGGCGCCCCGCTACTGGCCTATATATAGTCGCTCGCAGCCAAAATCGCAAATCCCTCTCACAGCAAGGATTTCTGATCATCACGATAATCGATCCATATATACAGACAACGAACTGGATTTATTATTATCACCATATACACTCAGCATGACCGATCCGTCGCATCGGTTTTTAATACCCGCCAAATGCGACAGAATTTGCAACGCACGGAAATCCATATCCTTATTCTCGTAAAGCAGCCAATCAGACCACGTCATAATAACCGAGGTTGATAAAAACCATGACACTGACTGACTCCGCAAAAACAGTTGCCGGTCAACCGCGCAATTGCAGGGGAAGTGCTGCCGCAAGAATGAGGAACGGCAAAAAATCCGCCTCGCAGATCACCCCGAGGCACAATAATCTCGCTCTCGCCATGCTGATCGGGCAATTATTCAATCCGGCACTGTCTTCTTCTGCAGAAGCACAGACTCCCATACCTGTCGCAACGGATACCGGCAGTTATCTGAATGGCAGCACTTCGGGAACCCCCAACCGGTCCGACACCAGCAATTCCTTTCAGATCACTTCCGGGGCAACCTGGAATAACTCAGTATCCGTAAATACCGCGGGGCACTCGATACTGTCGATTGACGGGAACGGGAATACCATCACGCGCGCCGCCAATAATGTTCTGAACTACAACTCATCCAGCATCAACAACAACTCCGTCACGCTATCCAACCTGAAATTCGGACAAACGGCAAATGACGACCAGGCAATATTCTATAATACCGGCGGCACACGAACCTCCAATATATTCGTGAATAACGTCACATTCGACGGATTAACCGGCGCGTTCGGCAATGTATTCTATCTGGACGGCACAACCGGCAGCACGGTAGTGAATGTTACCGCCGGCACAGGCGACAACAAGGTGACTTTCAGCAACAACACTTCCACGGGTGACGGCGCCGGGGTTCTTTCCATGCGCGCTGGCACCATGGTTTTTAATGGTGAATATGTATTCAATTCCAACTCGACCGCGAATTATGGCGGTGCGATCGCCATGTACCAGAACAACGGAGAGCTGACTTTCAATGGAAAAACGACATTCAACAGAAATTATGCAGTCAGGTATTTCGGGGGAGCCATCGATATATGGGGTGGCGCCTCGACACTCACCTTCAACGACAGCGCCAGCTTCACGAGAAACTATGTCGAGTCGTCTTCCACCGGCTCTGGAAATCCTCGCGGAGGGGCCATCAACATCGGCTACACGAGCCCGGGCTCCGGCGCATCGGTCGTCAGGTTCAATGGACCGGTCACATTCGACGGCAACTACGTGGCGTCCACTGGCTCGGGGGGGTCCGCATACGGCGGCGCAATCAGCGCATTTGGAAATGGGAATTCCTACAATTACCGGTATATTTTTGGCGGCCCGGCGCTATTCCAGAACAACGTCGTCGCGAAAACCGGATCGGGAAGCGGCTCGGCAAATGGCGGCGCGATTTACTATGACGCTTCCGGCGCACTGCTAAGCCTGTCGTCAGGCACACAGTTTCTCAACAATTCGGCTACGGGAAACGGTGGGGCAATCTACTTGCAGTCCGGAACCATCTCACTGAATGCAGCCACCGAAAATATCCTGTTCCAGGGCAACCGGCACGGTGTCCAGGTGGATGGGGCCTACAACCCCATCACTGGAACCGGGACCCCCAACGGCATTTATCTCGGGTCGTCGGGCACATTTAACCTGAGTGCCAGCGCCGGTTATCAGATTCAGCTTCGCGATCCGATATCTTCCGTTGCCGGTTCCACCGTGACGGTCAACAAGACGGGGGCCGGCGATGTTGTCTTTTATGGAGACAACGGCACCACGTCCAATTACGACTCTAATATCACAGCCAATACCACAGTGCAGGACGGCAATTTCATCCTGGCCGATGGCGTGAAATACGGCAACACGTCGTCAGGAACATTTACTGTTGCCGCTGGCACGCTCCAGGGCAACGACAATACCAGCCTCAGGGCCTTGAACCTGACAGTCCAGAATGGGGGGCAAGTCCAGATCAACAACGGTCTTTTCACGCTCGATGCCACGAACATCAACTTCCAGAGCGGCGCGCAATTTTCCGGCAGCGGCACACTGGCTTCATCTGGCAACATCAACCTCATCGGTACGGTTCTCGCCAATATCGCTACCGGCTCCGCACTGAACGTGAGCGGCCGGCTGGCCGGCACGGGCGGCCTCAATATCCAGGGCGGTGGAACACTGCAGCTGTCATCATCCGGGAACAGCTATACCGGAACGACGAATATCAACACGGGCTCCACCCTTGCCGGAACCGTGGCCAATGCATTTGCAAGCAGCGGGAATGTCGTGGTGGATGGCACCCTCGACATGAGCGCAGATAATCTCAACCAGACTGCGCAGAATCTTTCCGGCGCGGGTTCCATACTCCTTGGTTCGGCAACACTGACCGCCAGCGGCAGCACCAGCACGACCTATTCAGGGGACATCACCGGCACCGGCTCCCTGACGAAGTCTGGCACGGGTACCTTGACACTTTCGGGCACGTCCAACAGTTACGGCGGCGGCACAATGATTTCGGCCGGAACACTGCGCGCCAGCAACAGCGGCGCCATCGGCACGGGCGCGCTCACAAATAACGGCACCCTGCAATTCGATTTTGCCGATGCCAATACGCTGGCCAACCGGATCTCCGGCTCCGGCACCCTGCTGAAGACCGGCGCGGGCACCGCGACCCTGACCTCGGTGGATTCTGGCGCGGGAACCGTCAACGTCAACGGCGGCACCCTGCATTTCGACCAGGAGGGTATTTTTGCCGTTGCGAACAATATGACCACCGCCAGCGATGCAACCACGACGCTGGGTTCCAACGCACAGCTGCAGATTGGTCAGACATTCACACAGGCAGCCGGGTCCACGCTGAATGTGGATGTCGGCTCGGCGAACTCGCCCCTGATCACCGCAAAGTCCGCCGCGGTCAGTGGCTCGCTGCACGTTGCCGGCTTCAGCGGCACACCGCCAGACTCAGCGAGCGAGCTGGATACCTCGCAGTACACGATCCTCCACACCACCGATGGCATCACCGGAACGTTCTCCGCCATCGACCTCAGTGGGGCGTCCGGCGCGAGGGACTACCTGGTCCTCTCCGCCCACAAGAGCGCCGACAACCTCGACTACAACCTCGGCTTCGGCCTTGCCTGGTACGCCGGCACGTCGCTTGGCAACGGAGCGTTCACACTGACTGCGGCATCCGATACGTTCGATGTCGATACCGCGCTGTCCGATCAGTCGGCGTCAACGACCGGCTGGAACGGCAAGAATCTGACCAAGGCGGGCGCCGGCACACTGACCCTGTCGGCCAAGAATACCTATACGGGTCAGACAGCCGTCAACGCGGGGACGCTGAGCGCCGGCATCGCCGATGCGTTCGCCACGAGCAGCGCGGTCTCCGTTGCCAGCGGCGCCACTCTCGCGCTAAACAACTTCAGCCAGACGGCCAAGAACCTGTCAGGCGCCGGCACGATCAACCTGGGAACACTGGACACGACAACGCTGACGGCCAGCAACAGCGGTGACACGGCGTTCTCCGGCGTGATCGGCGGCGTCGGCAAGCTCACCAAGACCGGAACCGGTGCGCTGACACTATCCGGCACCAACACCTACAGTGGCGGCACCACCGTCTCGGGCGGCAGGCTGGTGGCCACGGGCGGCAACAGCCTCGGTACCGGCGCCATCGCCAACAACGCCACCCTGCAACTCGACTTCTCCAGCGACAGCACCTTGGCCAACGCCCTGTCGGGTACCGGTAGCCTCACAAAGACCGGTACCGGTACGGCCACCCTGAGTACCCCGGGTAACCAGGGTGCTGTCTCTGTCGAAGCCGGCACATTGCGTTTCGGCCAGACTGGGGCGTTCAACGCCGCCAGCTTCGCTACCGCCAGCGGCGCCACCACGGCCATCGACAACAAGGCGCAGCTGAGCGTGGCGAATGCCTTCACCCAGGCATCCGGTTCCAGCCTCGACGTTGCTGTCGGCACCGGCAACAACCCTGCCGTCACCGCGGGGTCCGCCACACTGGCCGGCACCCTGAACATCAGCGGATACACCACCGCGGCACCTGCCACCGCCAGTGCGCTGGCCAATACCCTGTTCAGGGTGATCCATACCACCGGTGGCATCACCGGCGATTTCACTGCCGTCGATCTGGGCGACACTACCAGTGCCGTCGACTATCTGACCTTCGCCGGACGCAAGAGCGCCGACAACCTCGACTACGACGTCGGCTACGGGCTCACGTGGCAGGCCGGCACGACGCTCGGCAATGGGCTCTTCACGCTGACCAATACCGCCGACAAGTTCAACGCCGATGTCGTGCTCGCCGACCAGACCGCGTCGGCCACGGGATGGAATGGCCACGATCTGACCAAGGCCGGCGCCGGTACGCTGACGCTGTCGGCCAAGAACACCTATACGGGACTCACCACCGTCAGCGCCGGCACGCTGTCGGCCGGCATCGCCGATGCCTTTGCCAGCAGCAGCGCGGTCTCCGTGGACAGTGGCGCCACGCTCGCGCTGAACAATTTCAGCCAGACCGCCAACAACCTGTCAGGCGCCGGCACGATCACCCTGGGCTCCCTCGCCACTACCGTGCTGACCGCCAGCAACGCCAGCGACACGGAGTTCTCCGGGATCATCGGCGGTGCCGGCAAGCTCACCAAGACGGGAACGGGTGCGCTCACGCTCTCGGGTACCAACACCTACACCGGCGGCACCACCGTCTCCGACGGCACGCTGATTGCCACCAGCGGCAGCGCCATGGGCACCGGTGCCGTGGCCAACAATGCGGCCCTGCAACTCGACTTCGCCAGCGACGGCACCGTGGCCAACGCCCTCTCCGGCACGGGCAGCCTCACCAAGACCGGCACGGGCACCACCACCCTGACCGGTGGCGGCACGCAGGGTACCGTCGCGGTCGATGGCGGTACGCTGCGCTTCGCGCAGACCGGGATATTCAATGCCGACAGCCTCACCACCGCCAGCGGCGCCACCACCACCCTCGACAACAGGGCACAGCTCAGCGTGGCGAATGCCTTCACGCAGGCATCCGGTTCCATCCTCAACGTTGCGGTCGGCACCGGCAACAACCCTGCCGTCACCGCAGGGTCCGCCGCGCTGGCCGGCACCCTGAACATCACCGGATACACCACCCCGGCCCCAACCTCGGCCAGCGCGCTGGCCGACATCCGGTACACCGTGCTCCACACCACCGATGGCATCACCGGCGACTTCAGTGCCGTGGACCTCGGCGGGGCGGCTAGCACGGTCGACTACCTGACGCTGTCTGGACGCAAGAGCGCCGACAACCTCGACTACAACGTCGGCTTCGGCCTGACATGGCAGGCCGGCGCCACGCGCGGCAACGGCGTCTTCACGCTGACCAATGCCACCGACAATTTCAACGCCGATGTCGTGCTTGCCGACCACGCCGCGTCGGCCACGGGATGGAATGGCAAGAATCTGACCAAAGCCGGCGCCGGTACGCTGACCCTGTCGGCCAAGAACACCTATACCGGGCTGACTACCGTCAGCGCCGGCACGCTGACGGCCGGCATCGCCGATGCCTTCGCCAGCAGCGGCGCGGTCTCTGTCGCCAGTGGCGCCACCCTCGCGCTCAATGACTTCAGCCAGACGGCCAGGAACCTGTCCGGCGCCGGCACAATCAGCCTGGGTTCCCTCGACACAACAGTGCTGACCGCCAACAACACCAGCAACACGGCCGTCTCCGGGATCATCGGCGGGGCCGGCCAGCTGGCCAAGACCGGCACAGGCACGCTGACTCTCTCTGGCTCCAACACTTATACCGGCGGCACCACGGTCTCCGATGGCAGGCTGGTGGCCACCAATGCCAGCGCCATAGGCACCGGCGCCGTGGCCAACAATGCGGCACTGCAACTCGATTTCGCCAGCGACGGCGCCCTGGCCAACACCCTGTCCGGCACTGGCAGCCTCATCAAGACGGGTACCGGCGCGGCCACCCTGGGCGCGGTGGGTACCCAGGGCGCCATTGCCGTTAACGCCGGCACCTTGCGTTTCGGCCAGACCGGCACCTTCACCGCCGGCACTGTCACCACCGCCAGTGGCGCCACCACGGCCATCGACAGCAAGGCACAGCTGAACGTGTCGAATGCCTTCACGCAAGCCTCCGATTCCACGCTCACTGTCGCCCTGGGTGCCAGCAACGATCCCGCTGTCACTGCAGGCTCCGCCACCCTGGCCGGCACGCTGAACGTCAGCGGATACACCGTCGCGGCCCCCGTCTCGGCCAGTGCGCTGGCGGGCACGCACTTCACGATACTTCACACCACCGACGGCATTACCGGTGACTTCGCCACCGTCAACCTCGGGGACGCCGCCAGCGCCGTGGACTACCTGACCATTGCCGCCAGCAAGAGCACCGACAACCTCGACTACAGCGTCGGATATGGCCTCACCTGGCAGGCCGGGAAAACGCTCGGCAACGGCGTCTTCACGCTGGCCGATGCCACCGACGCCTTCAACGTCGACGTCGTACTCGCCGACCAGGCCGCATCGGCCACCAAATGGAACGGCAAGGACCTGACCAAGGCCGGCGACGGTACGCTGACCCTGTCGGCCCAGAACACCTATACGGGACGCACCACCGTCAGCGCCGGCACGCTGGCCGCCGGCATCGCCGATGCGTTTGCCAGCAGCGGCGCGGTCTCCATCGCCAGCGGCGCCACGCTGGCCATGAACGACTTCAGCCAGACCGCCAGGAACCTGTCAGGCGCCGGTACCATCGCCACGGGCACGCTCGACACCACGGTGCTGACGGCCAACAGCACCAGCGACACGGCCTTCTCCGGTGTGATCGGCGGCGCCGGCAAGCTCACCAAGACGGGAACGGGCGCGCTCACGCTGGCCGGTGCCAATACCTACACCGGCGGCACCACCATCTCGGGCGGCACGCTGGTCGCCACCAGCGGCAGTGCCATGGGCACGGGTTCGGTGACCAACAACGCCGCCCTGCAGCTCGCCTTCGCCAGCGACAGCACCCTGGCCAACACCATTTCCGGCACCGGCAGCGTCTCCAAGACCGATGACGGCACCGCCACACTCACCGGTACTAATACGTACATCGGCGGCACCACCATATCGGGCGGCACGCTGATTGCCACCAGCGGCAGCGCCATGGGAGCCGGCGCCGTGGCCAACAAAGCCGCCCTGCAACTCGCCTTCGCCAGCGACAGTACCCTGGCCAATGCCCTCTCCGGCACCGGCAGCCTCACCAAGTCCGGCACCGGCACCGCCACGCTGACCGGCGGCGGCACGCAGGGTACCGTCGCGGTCGATGCCGGTACGCTGCGCTTCGGGCAGACCGGGATATTCAATGCCGACAGCCTCACCACCGCCGGCGGCGCCACCACGGCCATCGACGGCAACGCGCAGCTCAATGTGGCCAACGCACTCACCCAGGCGACTGGCTCCACGCTCGGGGTCGCCCTGGGTGCGAACAACGACCCTGCCATCACCGCCGCCAGCGCCACCCTGGCCGGCACGCTGAACATCAGCGGATACACGACCGCGGCACCTGCCACCGCCAGCGCATTGGCCGATACCCTGTTCAGGGTCATCCATACCACCGGCGGCATCACCGGCGACTTCACCACCGTCAACCTCGGCGGCGCCGCCAGCGCCGTGGATTACCTGACGCTGGCCGGACGCAAGAGCGCCGACAACCTCGACTACAACGTCGGCTTCGGCCTCACCTGGCAGGCTGGCCCCACGATGGGGAACGGCGCGTTCACGCTCACCGGCCCACCCGACGCCTTCAACGTCGATGTCGTACTCGCAGACCAGGCCTCATCGGCCACCGGATGGAACGGCAAGGACCTGACCAAGGCGGGGGACGGCACGCTGACCCTGTCGGCAAAGAACACCTATACGGGGCTCACCACCGTCAGCGCCGGCACGCTGGCCACTGGCATCGCCGATGCCTTCGCCAGCAGCGGCGCGGTCTCAATCGCCAGCGGTGCCACCCTCGCGCTCAATGACTTCAGCCAAACCGCCAACAATCTGACCGGCGCCGGTACCATCGGCACCGGCACGCTCGACACCACGGTGCTGACGGCCAACAACACCAGCGACACGGAGTTCTCGGGGATCATCGGCGGCGCCGGCACGTTCACCAAGACGGGGACCGGTGCCCTCACGCTCTCTGGCTCCAACACGTACACCGGCGGCACCACCCTCTCCGACGGCAGACTGGTGGCCACCAGCGGCAGTGCCATGGGCACGGGTTCGGTCACCAACAACGCCGCCCTGCAACTCGCCTTCGCCGACGACAGTACCCTGGCCAACGCCCTGTCCGGCACCGGCAGCCTCACCAAGACCGGTGCCGGCACCGCCACGCTGACCGGCGGCGGCACGCAGGGTACCGTCGCGGTCGATGCCGGTACGCTGCGCTTCGGGCAGACCGGGATATTCAATGCCGAGAGCCTCTCCACCGCCAGCGGTGCCACCACCGCCATCGATGCCACCGCGCAGCTCAACGTGGCCGATGCCTTCACGCAGACCTCCGGCTCCACGCTCAGCGTCGCGATCGATGCCGGCAGCAATGCCGCTACCGCCGAACGCAACGCGCTGCTCGCCAGCAGCCAGCCGGTCATTACCGCCAAGAGCGCGGCCCTGGCCGGCACCTTGAGCCTCAGCGGATACACCACGGCAGCCCCGACCACGGCCAGCGCACTGACCGGCACGCATTTCACGGTACTCCACACCACCGACGGCATCACCGGCGACTTCACCACCGTCAATCTCGGGGGCGCCGCCAGTGCCGTGGATTACCTGACACTGGCCGGACGCAAGAGCGCCGACAACCTCGACTACAACGTCGGCTTCGGGCTTACGTGGCAGGCTGGCGCCACGCTCGGCAATGGACTCTTCACGCTGACCAATACCGCCGACGCCTTCAACGTCGATGTCGTGCTGGCCGATCAGGCCGCGTCGGCAACGGAATGGAACGGCCACGATCTGACCAAGGCTGGCGCCGGCACACTGACCCTGTCGGCCAAGAACACCTATACCGGACTGACCACCGTCAGCGCCGGCACACTGGCCGCCGGCATCGCCGATGCGTTTGCCACGAGCAGCGCGGTCACGGTCAACGCGGG
Organism: Cupriavidus sp. 94F1; assembly: GCF_057798875.1. NCBI lineage: Bacteria > Pseudomonadati > Pseudomonadota > Betaproteobacteria > Burkholderiales > Burkholderiaceae > Cupriavidus > Cupriavidus sp. 94F1. The sequence goes on along the minus strand of NZ_JBYOJT010000006.1, from coordinate 2,516 downwards.
CGCGACCCTGGCCATGAACGACTTCAGCCAGACCGCCAACAATCTGACCGGCGCCGGTACCATCGCCACCGGCACGCTGGACACCACCGTGCTGACGGCCAACAACACCAGCGACACGGCCTTCTCCGGCATCATCGGCGGCGCCGGTCAACTCACCAAGACGGGGACCGGCGCGCTCACGCTCTCTGGCTCCAACACCTATACCGGCGGCACCACCCTTTCCGACGGCACGCTGATTGCCACCCGCGGCAGCGCCATGGGAACCGGCGCCGTGGCCAACACCGCCGCCCTACAGCTCGATTTCGCCGACGACAGCACCCTGGCCAACGCCCTGTCCGGCACCGGCAGCCTCACCAAGACCGGTGCCGGCACCGCCACGCTGACCGGCGGCGGCACGCAGGGTACCGTCGCGGTCGATGCCGGTACGCTGAATTTTGCGCAAGATGGCGTCTTCACCGCCGACAGCCTCACCACCGCCAGCGGCGCCACCACCGCCATCGACGGCAACGCGCAGCTCAACGTAGCCAACGCCCTCACGCAGGACGCAGACTCCACGCTCGGGGTCGCCTTGGGTGCGAACAACAACACTGCCATCACCGCCGCCAGCGCCACCCTGGCCGGTACGCTGAACATCACCGGCTTCTCCGCCAGTGCACCCGACACCGCCAGCGCGTTGACCAGCACCTTGTTCAGGGTCATCCACACCACCGACGGCATCACCGGCGACTTCACCACCGTCAACCTCGGCGGCGCCGCCAGTGCCGTCGACTACCTGACGCTGGCCGGACGCAAGAGCGCCGACAACCTCGACTACAACGTCGGCTTCGGCCTCACCTGGCAGGCCGGCACGGCGCTCGGCAATGGACTCTTCACGCTGACCAATACCGCCGACGCCTTCAACGTCGATGTCGTGCTGGCCGATCAGGCCGCGTCGGCAACGGAATGGAACGGCCACGATCTGACCAAGGCTGGCGCCGGCACACTGACCCTGTCGGCCAAGAACACCTATACCGGACTGACCACCGTCAACGCCGGCACACTCGCCGCCGGCATCGCCGATGCGTTTGCCACGAGCAGCGCGGTCTCCATCGCCAGTGGCGCCACCCTGGCCATGAACGACTTCAGCCAGACGGCCAGGAACCTGTCCGGCGCCGGTACCATCGGCACCGGCACGCTCGACACCACGGTGCTGACGGCCAACAACACCAGCGACACGGAGTTCTCGGGGATCATCGGCGGCGCCGGCCAGCTCACCAAGACGGGGACGGGTGCGCTCACGCTCTCGGGCACCAACACCTATACCGGCGGCACCACCCTCTCCGACGGCACGCTGATTGCCACCAGCGGCAGTGCCATGGGAACCGGCACCATTGCCAACACCGCCGCCCTGCAACTTGCCTTCGCCAGCGACAGCACCCTGGCCAACGCCCTCTCCGGCACTGGCAGCCTGACCAAGACCGGCACCGGCACCGCCACGCTGACCGGCGGCGGCACGCAGGGTACCGTCGCGGTCAATGCCGGTACGCTGTATTTTGCGCAAGATGGCGTCTTCACCGCCGACAGCCTCACCACCGCCAGCGGCGCCACCACCGCCATTGACGGCAATGCGCAGCTCAACGTAGCCAACGCCCTCACGCAGGACGCAGACTCCACGCTCGGGGTCGCCCTGGGTGCGAACAACAACACTGCCATCACCGCCGCCAGTGCCGCACTGGCCGGCACGCTGAACATCACCGGTTTCTCCGCCAGTGCGCCCAACACCGCCAGCGCGTTGACCAGCACCCTGTTCAGGGTCATCCACACCACCGGCGGCATCACCGGCGACTTCACCACCGTCAACCTCGGGGGGGCCGCCAGTGCCGTCGACTACCTGACGCTGGCCGGACGCAAGAGCGCCGACAACCTCGACTACAACGTCGGCTTCGGCCTCACCTGGCAGGCTGGCGCCACGCTCGGTAATGGACTCTTCACGCTGACCAATACCGCCGACGCCTTCAACGTCGATGTCGTACTCGCCGATCAGACCGCGTCGGCAACGGAATGGAACGGCCACGATCTGACCAAGGCCGGCAACGGTACGCTGACCCTGTCGGCCAAGAACACCTATACGGGGCTCACCACCGTCAGCGCCGGCACGCTGGCCACTGGCATCGCCGATGCCTTCGCCAGCAGCGGCGCGGTCTCCATCGCCAGCGGCGCCACGCTGGCCATGAACGACTTCAGCCAGACCGCCAACAATCTGTCCGGCGCCGGCACAGTCAGCCTGGGATCCCTCGACACAACAGTGCTGACGGCCAACAACACCAGCGACACCACCTTCTCCGGCGTGATCGGCGGCGCCGGTCAACTCACCAAGACGGGGACCGGCGCGCTCACGCTCTCGGGCACCAACACCTATACCGGCGGCACCACCCTCTCCGACGGCACGCTGATTGCCACCAGCGGCAGTGCCATGGGAACCGGCGCTGTGGCCAACAACGCCGCCCTGCAGCTCGACTTCGCCAGCGACAGTACCC